>NZ_JABUEK010000003.1:107280-923328 GCF_019836205.1 Rhodococcus sp. BP-160 | reverse complement strand
AACCAGCAAACCAAAACAAAATATTGGCACTGACATTCATCGACACACTGTTGAGTTCTCAAAGAACACGCACACACCACCACCACCCACACGAAGCAGGAGGATCCGGGGCAACCGTTCCAGCCTAACCACACCGCAACACCCGAGTCAAACACCAGGCACCACGTAGATCAGGAAGTTGGACTGTACGCTCAGCCTACACGAGGTGCAGACGAACCTTTTCTGTCCGATCGGCCATGCGACTCCGTCCCACCTCGTTCGCCCAGCCCCGTAAGGCCTTCGGTCGGTGTCCGTGTCGCTCTGACTCGAAGAAAGTTACGTGAGTGATTCGCGAGATGCAAATCGCCTGGTCACGGCGTGTCGAACAGTGCGAGAGGCCGGCACATCGCTTTCATGCACGGCCACGAATACCTCCAGAGTGCGCCCGAGCCGGCCCGATGGTCGTGTCGGCAGGCGTACCGGAACGGAGTAGCTCGTGCCCATCGCAGCAGTCGACTACAACCACGTACGCCTGACGGTCAGTGACATCGCGGTATCGAAGAAGTTCTACGACGACGTCTTCGGCTTCGAGGTGGCGTTCGAGCTGCCACCGAACCCGGACGCGGAGACGAAAGAAGCCCTCGGCTTCCTCTTCGGCGGTGTCATCTACAAGTTCGCCGGCGGTCTACTCGGACTTCGTCCCACCGCGCCGAGCGACGACACGTTCGCCGAGGACCGCGCCGGCCTGGACCATCTCAGCTTCAGTGTCGCGTCGTTGCAGGATCTGCACGACGCCGCCGCACTGCTGGACACCCTGGGCATCGAGCACGAGCCGGTGAAGGATCTCGGTGACGCCGGCATGGCGATCCTCGAGTTCCGGGATCCCGACAACATCGCCCTGGAGATCGCCGGTCCCAACAGCTAGTCAGTCCGAGGCGCGCTTGCGCTCGTCTCGCGCTGCCATCCGAGCCTCGAGGTCGACGGCATCCAACTTGTCGGCTTCCTCGAGGGTCGGTGCCGTCCCCCCGAGACGGGCCGGTACCCAGTACTCGCCGGCGGGATGGTGATAGTTCTTCTGCACGTCGGCGAGCATGGTCTGCATCGTCGATCGCAGGTGGGCGGTGAGGTCACCGGCCGACATGGTCGGCGCGATCGGCTCTCCCACCGCGATGGAGATCGGGGTCTTCGTGCGTCCGAGCTTTTTCGGGAACCCCTTGGTCCACACACGCTGCGCGCCCCAGATGACCACCGGAATCACGGGGACCCCGGCCTCGATCGCCATCCGGGCCGCGCCCGACTTGAACTCCTTGATCTCGAAGCTGCGACTGATCGTGGCTTCGGGATAGACCCCCACCAGTTCGCCTCGCGACAACGCGTCGACCGCAGCCCGGTAGGACTCCGCGCCGGCGGCGCGGTCGACCGCGATGTGCTTGAGAGAGCGCATGATCGGCCCCGACTTGGGGTTGTCGAACACTTCCTTCTTCGCCATGAACCGGATGTACCGCTTGTGCTTCCGCGCAGGCAGGCCGGCGTAGGTGAAGTCCAGGTAGCCCGTGTGGTTGATGGCGATCACGGCGCCACCCCGAGCGGGGATGTTCTCCGCGCCCTCGACGTCGAACTTCAGCCCCTGCGCCGCGAAGACGGTGCGAGCGATTCCGATGACAGTGCGATAGACGGGGTCCACAAGGTGCAGCGTAGCGGCTCGTCGCCGCCCCCGAGAGGGGCTCGTCCGGTAGGGCACTCCGTCAGCGGGAGTTGCCCACCGCCACGACCATCTTCCCGGTGTTCTCCCCGCGCAGCATCCCCAGGAACGCCTCCACCGTGTTCTCGATGCCGTGCACGACCGTCTCGTCGAAGGTCACGCGACCCTCGGAGAGCCACGTCCCCATGTCCTCCGCGAACTGGGGGAACCGGTGCAGGTAGTTGCCGACCGTGAATCCCTGCAGGGTGAGACCGCGGGTCACGATGTTCGACATGTTGTCCGGCCCCGGCGTCGTTCCCACAGTGTTGTAGGCGGATATCGCTCCGCACAGTGCGGTCCTGCCACCGTCGTTGAACGCGTCGAGCGCCGCTTCGAGGTGGTCGCCGCCGACGTTGTCGAAGTACACGTCGATGCCGTCCGGGGCTGCCTCACGCAGTTGGTCGCGCACAGGAGCCTGCTTGTAGTCGAAGGCCGCGTCGAACCCGTACTTGCTGGTGAGCAAGTCCACCTTCTCCGGTGATCCCGCAGAACCGACGACGCGTCCCGCGCCGAGGATCCGTGCGATCTGCCCGACCGCGCTGCCGACGGCGCCCGCTGCACCGGACACGAACACCGTGTCGCCCTCCTGCAGGCGCGCCACGTCCTGCAGTCCGACGTAGGCGGTGAGTGCGGTCATGCCGAGGATGCCGAGGTAGGCCGAGGTGGGGACACCGTCGATCTCGCGCACCACGCGGAACTGCGACGCTTCGGCCTGCGCGACGTCGCGCCACCCGAGCTGGTGCACCACGACGCTGCCCACGGGATGCTCGTCCGAACGGCTCTCGACGACCCGGCCCACGGCGCCACCCGTCATGGTCTCGTTCAGTGCGAAGGGCGGCACGTAGGACCGCACGTCGTTCATGCGCCCTCGCATGTACGGGTCGACGGACAGGAAGTCGTTGGCGACGCGCACCTGGCCGTCGCCGAGTTCGGGCAACTCCGTCTCCACGGTGCGGAAGTTCTCCTCGGTGGGCCATCCGGTGGGACGGGAGACCAACTGGATCTGGGTGCTCTTCACGAAATACTCCTTTTGTGGATCGTTCGGTACAGTAAATACCGTACGCCTCACCGACGAAAGGTGACAGATGGGTAGGAGAGCGACGTTCGATGCGGCGCAGGTCGTCACTGATGCGCGGGATGTGTTCTGGCACAGAGGCTTCGATGGCGCATCTCTGCCCGAACTCGAGGCGGCGACCGGGCTGTCCCGGTCCAGCATCTATCACGCGTTCACCAGCAAGCGCGGCCTGTTCGACGCAGCGGTGCAGGACTATCTCGACACGGTGGTGGCACCGCGGCTCGCCCTGTTGCGTACCGACGACGGTCTGGACGCGTACTTCGCGTCGATGGACGTCGAACTCGAGAACCTCGATGCCGAAGCACCACGTCGCGGCTGTCTTCTGGTCAACACTGCTGCGGGATCCGCCGCCCACGACGACACCCTCGCCGCCGTCGTCGACGCCTACCGTCGGCGCCTCACCGATGCGGTCACCGACGCCCTGGTGAACCGGGGTGACGACGATCCCGAGAATCGGGCTCGCATTCTGGTGACGATGAGCTCGGGCGCACTTCTGCAGGCACGCGTCGACCGGGACGAGGCACGCGCAATCATCGCCTCGGCACGGAAGTTGGCGCGGTCCTGGGAATCATGAGCCGACGCGGACATCGGTACCGTCGAGGAAGTGGATATCGACCGGTGGCGTAGCCGACTCCCCGTGACCAGAGCATCGGACGGTGAACTCGTGGGGTGGACCGTCTCCGACATGGCTCGCGACGACGGCGAACTCGTGGACGCCGTCAACCCTGTCGGCCACGTGATCGCCGAAGACGTGCAGCTCGAGGCGGCAATCGACGTTCTCGAAGCGCGCGGGCTGAGCTCGCTGTCCGTGCCCTACTGGGCGCGTGCGCCGTTACCGCTTGTCGGCGAGCTGGATCTCCGGCGTGCGACACCGGAATGGCAGTGGCGTCGGATGGTCATGACGCAGTTGGACGACACCAAGGTGTGGATCCGTCCCGCCTACCCGTCGTATCCGGAGCGGATGGTGGAACTCGCCGTCCCGCTGCCGGCAGACGACGTCCTGGTCCCCGAACCGCCGACACGGGACGAGTAGTTCCGCGGCACCCTGGCGCGGATCACTCCAGCAACGCCACCTGATCGCTACCGACGTACAGAAGTCCGGCGGAACTGTCGACGACGGAACCGTGTCCGTCCGCATCGGCATCTTCGGTCGGGCCGAGGAGATCTCTCCCGGTCATCGCTCCCGTGCGGACGTCGAGCAACTGCACGGACAACGAGCCGTCGGGTCCAGCCACCACGCTGGCGGCGCGGCCACCGACCTCCGCTGTCACCGGATCGAAGTCGTCCGCTGCCTGCTGCCACAGGCGCGTCCCGGTCCGCAGATCGAAGGCGGAAACCTCGGCGGTTCCGGGCGCTCGGACCAACACCACGTCTCCCACGACTGCTGTCCCGTTGGTCGCGGTAAGCGCATCGTTCGACCACAACACTTGCCCGGTGACTCTGTCGATGGCCGATGAGCCCACCAGAAGCGGCAGGTCGGCGGTCGAAGAATCCCATTCGTCGTAGGAATAGCTCGGCCCGGGAACCACCGCCAGGACACGGCCGTCCACTGCGATCGCCTCGTAGCCGGTGACGGGATCCGACAACTGGTCGCACGTCATCCTGCGTACCGTCGTCACTCCACCCGCCGACACGGTCGCGCCCGACACACAGGAGTCGGGGCGTCCACGAGACCACCTGGTGGCGCCTGTCACGGGGTCGAAACCCAGTGCCTCACTGCCGAATCGAACGATACCGACGTCTTTGCCCACCGTGACGACCTCGCCCGGATAGCCGGGATAGCCACCCGTGATCGGCGTCGACACGGCCCAGTCGGCTGCAGGGTCGTCGAGCGTTCCCTTACGTACAACGGTGGGGCCGGATTCGCCCGCCGGCGTCACTGTCTGGACCACAGAGTACAGCGCATCCCCGTCGGTTCCTATCCCCACCAGCGGGTCCCCGCCAGGCATGTTCTGCAGATCCCCGGTGCTCGTATCGACGGCGACCAAGGAAGTCTCAGACGCACGGTCGGGATCGGCTCGCAGACACACCACTGTCGTGCCGAGAAGCGTGTCGAGGCACGACACGAGATCCTCCACGGGTGCTCTCCACCGCACGACCCCCGTCACCGTGTCGATACCGAGCAAGGTCGAGTCGTCGTATGCGCCGGTGGTTCGGTCGAGTCGGCCCACCGACACGACTGTGACTCCGCCCGCGTCGATGACCCCGGACGCCAGCGGGGGCACCGTGCCGCTACCTGGATCACTGAAAGTGGAGAAGCGTCCTCCCGCATCTGCTGTGAGCGTCCACGCGCTGTCGACGACGTCGCGGACGACGGGCAGAGCTTCGCCAGGGGTGCCATCCGGATCGACATCGAGGCCTGGCGCCGTTGCCAAGTGCTCGAGGTCCGCCGTCGAGAGATACGGCACGTCGGCGGGTTTGTCCTCGCGCGCCGTCACGGTGATCACCGTTCCGGACGGGCGAGTGACGACGACACTGGGGACGCCGGTGCGGGATCGGGCGGACACGGCCCCTCCGGCGAGCTGCACGTGGTCGCTGCTCAGGTCCTGGTCCGGGTCGTGAACGTCCGGGTTCCGCGGGGCCTCGGTGCCGCCGGCGATACCGAGCGTCAACGACCCCGAACGACCGCTTGCACTTGTGCGGACCTCGATACACGCACCCGACTTCGAGCCGTCCGACAGCGTCAGCTCGCTCAGCGAGCGATCAAGCTCGACTCTGCGGCCCGGTCCGTCGTCCCAGGCATTCGACAACGCTCTGCTCACTGCGCCGAGCCGCGCCCTGTCGAAAGTCGGTGCGCCCTCGACGGTGCTTGTTCGACATACCGGAGGTAGGGGCGACGTTTCACCCGGAATCCGCGACGAGACACGCAGGCCGGGAGAGGCGACGATGTCGAGCAGTTCGTCCTGTGTCACCAGGTCGTCGCTTCCCAGCTGGAGCACGGTGCCGTCCGGCGCGTACGCCAGAGCGGACCCCGGCGACAGATCGACCACGGTTCCGTCGGCCAGTCGCACTCGCCGCGTCACCGTCGGCCCGCAGGGCGGGACACCCCGATCCGTCACACTCACCGTCGCGGTCAGCGAACCGGACTTCCCTGCACGTGTGATGGTTCCCGATGCGGTGGTCGAGGCAATCTGCTCAGGTGCCACGTCGGACGGCCTACTCATGATGTCGTCGGGAACGCCACCGAACTGCAAGGACCCGGACGGCGACGCGAATGCCACCGTCGTTCCCCGTGGGAGGGCGCGGTGCAAGGCGTCCGTCATCGCCGCCGCCTTGCGAGCGGAGAACCACGGTGCGGCAGGACTGTCGTATGTCTCGGCGCCGAACGCCACGTAATAGCCGCTCGTCTCGCCGGCCGACGTGCACTGCAGCGGAAGGTCGACGGGATCGGGCGGGCGCAGAATCGCCGCGATCAGTGTTCCGGCCGCCACGATGCCCACGACGACGAGCGCATCGACGCCGCGAGCTCGCATCGACTACGAGGTCGGCGGACGCAGGACGTCGGTGCCGACGAACGGGACGAGCGCAGCCGGGATCTTGACGCTGCCGTCGGGCTGCTGGTGGTTCTCGAGGATCGCGGAGATCCACCGAGTCGTCGCCAAGGTGCCGTTGAGCGTCGCGGCCGTCTGCGGCTTGCCGTTCTCGTCCCGGTACCGGACACCGAGTCGACGCGCCTGGAACGTGGTGCAGTTCGAGGTGGACGTGAGTTCACGGTAGGTGTTCTGCGTGGGAAGCCATGCCTCGCAGTCGAACTTGCGCGCAGCCGACGATCCCAGGTCGCCGCCGGCGGTGTCGATGACGCGGTACGGCAACTCGACCGCGGCGAGCATCTCCTTCTCCCAGCCGAGGAGCCGCTGGTGTTCCGCGTCCGCGTCCTCGGGACGGGTGTAGACGAACATCTCCACCTTGTCGAACTGGTGGACACGGATGATGCCGCGGGTGTCCTTGCCGTAGCTGCCGGCCTCGCGGCGGAAGCACGACGACCATCCCGCATAGCGCTTCGGGCCGCCGTTCAGATCGAGGATCTCGCCCGAGTGGTAGCCGGCGAGGGGCACCTCCGACGTGCCGACGAGGTAGAGGTCGTCGTCGCCCAAGTGGTAGATCTCCGACGAGTGCGCGCCCAGGAAGCCGGTCCCGGCCATGATCTCCGGCCGCACGAGCACCGGTGGGATGACCATCGTGAACCCGTTCGACACTGCCTTCTGGGCGGCGAGCTGCAGCAGACCGAGCTGCAGCAGTGCGCCGTAGCCGGTCAGAAAGTAGAACCGAGCGCCCGACACCTTGGCGCCGCGCTCCATGTCGATGATCCCGAGAGCCTCGCCGAGCTCGAGGTGGTCCTTCGGATTCTCGATGGTCGGGATCTCACCGATCGTCTCGAGGGTGACGAAGTCGTCCTCGCCGCCGGCCGGCGCGCCCTCCTGCACGATGTTGGAGATCGCACGGTGTGCGGTGTCGAGAGCCGCGTCGGCGGCATTCTGCTCGGCCTCCGCCTCCTTCACCCGCGCGGCGAGCGCGGACGCCGTCGCGAGAAGCTCCGGGCGCTCGTCGGGAGTGGCCTTACCGATCTTCTTACCGAACGCCTTGTGCTCGGCGCGCAGATTGTCGGCAGCCGACACGGCGGCCCGGCGCGCGGTGTCCGCCTCGAGCAACGCGTCCACCAGGGACGGATCCTCGCCACGGGTGCGCTGCGACTGACGGACGGCGTCGGGGTCCTCGCGGACAACTCTGAGGTCGATCACGGGACGTCAGCCTACTGGGGCGATGTGGTCACCCTCGTCCGAGGACGTCCAGGTAGTCCTCTCGGCCGAACATGCGCGCGGCGTCGACCGCGGTCGGATGCCCCGCATCGGCGTCGGCTCCGGCGTCGACCAGTGCCCGGACGACCTCGTCCTCCCCCTTGAACACGGCACCGGCGAGCGGGGTCTGCCCCTTGTCGTTCGCGCGGTTCACGTCGGCTCCGCGGTGCGCGAGGGCCACGACGCTCTCGGCGTGACCGTGATAGGCCGCCAGCATCACCAGGGTGTCCCCGGATCCGTTCGTCAGATCCACGGGCACGCCCGCGTCGACGTACGCGGTGAGTGCGGCGGTGTCGCCGCTGCGTGCCATGTCGAACACGCGCGTCGCGAGGTCCTCGATCCCGGCCTCGAGCCGGGTGTCCTCGGTATCAGCACCACTCATACCGTCCGAACCTACCGGCAGGCATGATGGAGCCGATGTCTCCGAAGCCCGAAGATCCCACCCCGAGCCCGTCCGGCGAGGACGGCCCGGTGGTCGACGACGCCCCGACGTCCGAGATCGCGACACCCGACGCGTCCACATCCGACACGTCCGCGCCCGACGCGGTGGTACCCGAGGCATCGACGGCCGACGAGACCGACACCGCGACGGACGAGAAGAGTGGTCCCCGCACCGTCCAGGCCTCGAACGCCCGTCGGCTGCTCGCCCTGGTCGCGATCGGCGCCATCGGAGCCGCCGCCGTCACCATCGGTGTGTCCGGTGGGTTCGACCGGAGCGAGAAGCTCGCCACACCGTCCACGGCAGGAACCGTCGGAACCGCGTCGACGACGTCCTTCGGCTCGTCCGACGCGGGCGACTGCCTGCAGTGGACTCCGACCGACGACCCCGACACCGACCGCCAGGACCTCGCCGAGGTGAGTTGCGCGGAGCCGCACCGCTTCGAGGTCGCCGAGACGGTGGACCTCGGGGTGTACCCGGTCGCCGAGTTCGCGACGGGATCGCCGTATCCCGACGCGGCCCGCTTCGCCTCCCTGCGCGACGAACACTGTGAGACCGCGGTGCAGGACTACACCGGGGGCCGCTTCGACCCCACGGGCAAGTACTCGGTCGGCCTCATGTTCCCCAGCCAGGCCGGGTGGGCCGCGGGCGAGCGCGCGATCCGGTGCGGCATCCAACAGACCGGCGCGACCAGCGCGCTGCAGGTGATGACCGGCAGCGTCGCCGACCAGGACCAGTCGATGGTCTGGGAGACCGGTAGTTGCGTCGGCGTCGAGTCGGGAGTGCCGACAGACCCGATCGACTGCACCGCTCCGCACGCCTTCGAGGTGGTGTCGGTGGTGGATCTCGCCGCGCAGTTCCCCGGCGGACTGCCGTCCGTCGAGGACCAGGACCGCTATCTCGAACCCACGTGCACCCAGGCGTCGGACGCCTACCTGGGCGGTCCGGACGTTCTCCGGGAGAAGACGTTGACGCTGTTCTGGGACAACGTCGACGCCTCGAGCTGGTTGGCGGGCAGCAAGAAGGTGAGCTGCTCCATCGGCAAGGAGGTCGAGTCGGGCGGGTTCGCGTCCATCGTCGGCTCGGCGAAGGGCGACATCACCATCGACGGCGCCGCGCCGGTTCCACCGCCTCCCGTTCCGGACGGCCGCAGCCTGCCGATCCCGCTCCCCGGAGCGTCTCCCCTGCCCGGTGCGTGACGTGTCGGTCAGCATGTCCGAAGCGGAGTTCGAGAACGCGGTCGGCGATGCGCTGGACACTCTCCCGGATGAGCTGGCCGCATACATGAACAACGTCGTCGTGCTGGTCGAGGACGAGCACCCGACGGAGGATCTCCTGGGTCTGTACGAGGGCGTCGCTCTGACCGAACGGTTCGAGTACAGCGGGCACCTGCCGGACGTCATCACGATCTACCGACTGCCGATCCTCGACATCGCCCGTGACGAGGACGACGCGCGCCGCGAGATCGCGGTGACCGTCGCCCACGAGATCGGGCACCACTTCGGCATCGACGACGATCGCCTGCACGAACTCGGCTTCGGCTGAGCTCCGTTCTCCACCCGCGGAACCGATTCCCGCCGTCGCGCGTCCAAGTCTCGAGATCCGACCGGACGCTCGAACGGAGACCCCCATGCCCGGCCACGTACTCGTCGATCCCGAGGCGCTCCTCGCGGCCGCGGCAGAGCTCGATGTCGCGGCGATGCGCCTGGCGTCGTCTCTCGCCTCCGCGTCCGTCGCGCTCCGTCCTCCCCCCGCGGGCAGCGACGAGGTGTCCGCGCTGGCGGCACGCTACTTCTGGTCCACCGCGCAGTCTCTCGACACCTCGACGTCCGCGGCGGTGACCGAGCTCCAGGAGACGGCGGCTGCCCTGCGAGTCCAGGCGGCGGCGTACCGCGAGGTCGACGCGTCGTTCTCCACGGCCCTGACCGCGGGCACCGCGTGACGGCCGGGCCCACCGGGGTGTTCTGGCTCCCGCGTACCGCGGCGGTGAACTCGGCCGCACTGCTCGCGGGTGCCGGCCCCGCTCCGCTGGCCGCCGCCGGCACGGCGTGGGCCGCGGTGGCCGCGGCACTCGCCGCGGCCACCGCGACGGTCAGCGGTGTCGCGTCCGCACTGGCAGCCACGTGGGACGGGGATGCCGCCGACGCCGCCGGAGCGGGGATGACGGCGTTCGCGACGTGGGGCACGGGAGCGGCGCAGCACGCCGCGTCCGTGTCCGCTCGGGCCGCCGCCCAGTCCGCGACGGTGGTGACCGCGCTCGCCGTCATGCCGACACTGCCGGAGATCGCCGCGGTGAAGGCCGGACGCACCACCGCGTACGCCACCGGCGGCGCCCTCACCGGCGCGGCGCAGGCTGCCGATGCCGCCGACGCCGCGCTCGATCTCCGCGCCGCCCTGGTCATGGAGGCGTACGAAGCGGCGACGGCGCCGCTCGCGCTCGTCGACGGTCTGCAGATACCCCCGCAGATCACCACGGCGGTCACCGCGGCCACCTCCACGGTCATCTCTGCTGTCCCCGGTCACGGGCCGGTGCCGGGGGAGGCCGGGACACCGCCGTCGGACGACAGCGGACCCGACCGGCAGGAGCACGGATTCTCGGACGATCCGGCGCACCAGGGTCAGCGGTCGCCCCTCACCGCGGACAGCGTCGGACGCGATCCGGCCGTCACGAGGGCGGCGTCGCTGATCCAGCAGATGCCGGCGCAGGCCGGGTCGACGCTGTCCTCCGTTCTGTCGTCGGCACCGCAGCCCGGTGCGGCACCGACGATCACCCACGCTGTGCCGCAGCAGGTTCCGATGGTCGCCACCGGGTGGGGTGGCGGCGGCGGGCGAGGTGGCAGCGGGCAGGGTGGCTCCGTGCACGCCGCCGGTGGCTCGTTCGCACGGACGCCGTCACCGTTCCTCGGTGCGGGCGTCGGATCGGACACGGCGGTGTCAGCGGGACAGGACGCGTCCGTGTCCGGCGCCACGCACGCCCGGTCGCCGTTCGGCGCGGGACTTCCCATGGGTCACAGCAGGCTCGGCTCCGACGATGTCGTGCACGCCCGCAGGACACCTGCCGTCGTCGAGGAGGAGGCGGGAGTTCCGGTCGTGCCCGCCGTCATCGGGGCGCGGCGATGAGCGCGGCGCCGGTGCTGGGCGGGGACGTCCCGCTCGAGGGTTCGCTCACGCTCGACACGAACGAACTGACGTATCTCGTGGGGGCGATCGGAGGACGTTCTCTCCCTGCCGTTCTCGGATGGCACCCGGCCGGCGCGACCGTCGCCGATCGCGCGACCGTGCTCGCGAGTGCCGCCCGACGCCTCGCCGATCGTCTCCTGGTGTCAGCCGACGGCGGCCTGCACCGTGATCTGGCCGCGATGCTCCGTGCGGCGGCGGCGCCTCGCTGGAGTGTCGACGTCCGCATCGTCGGCCACTCCACCGGCATCAAGAACCGGCGAGGATGTCTGTGCGGCAACGACATCGACGATCCGGTGTGGATGACCGCGAGCGAGGGATCGGTGACGATCACGCGGGTCGACACCGACATGGCCGCCCTGATCGCGGCCTGGCTCGGCGACGCCGCAGGAGCGCCGATCGATCCGCTGACCGAGTACACCGACGTCCTCACGGCCGGTATCGAGGACGTCGTCCCGCACTGCACCCGCCACACCGAGATCGTCGGACTCCGACACGATCACGGTGTCACCACCACGGTCGACCCGTCGATCGCGGTGTACGACAGCGACTCCGGCCGTGTCGTCGCGACCACGGTCCAGGATCCGACCGGACGATCGAGCACGTCCGTGCGATCCGCGACACCGGTACGCACCGTCGGAGCACTCCGCTCGCTGATCACCTCGCTGGAACGGCGCTCGATACTCGACGACCACCTGGTCCGTGTGTCCGCTCAGCCCATCGGATCGTCGGGAGTGCGGCTGCCCTTCGTCTCGAACGGGGGCGTGTAGTCGCCCCAGCGCACGCAGTCCCAGGCCGAGACATCCTCGGCGGGAACCAGTTCGACGGTCCCCGTGTTGTCGAGATGGTTGTCGGCGGCGAAGTCGCGATCGATCCCGGACAGCACCGCGGCGACGAGCCGAATCGCAGCACCGTGACTCACCACGTGGACGGTGGCGGAATCGTCGCCGAGGTGGGTGGCGCGGAGCTCGTCCAGTACCGGCACGTAGCGGGCGAGCACGTCGGCGCCGGACTCGCCCCCGGGCAGGCGGGCATCGAGGTCACCGTCCAGCCAGGCGCGATACACCGCGGTGAAGCGGGCGTGGTCCTCCTCGGCGCTGCGGTCCTCGAGGTCGCCGACGAACGTCTCCTGCAGACCGTCGCGCACCGTCAGCGGCGTACCGGTCGCGTCGGCCAGGTACTGCGCGGTCTGACGTGCGCGGACGGCGATGGACGACACCACGGCGGCCGGGGTCCGCGTCACCGTCCGGGCGTACTCCCGCGCCTGTCGGTGTCCGAGCTCGGTCAGCTCCGCGCCGGGCGGCAGAGTGTCGAGACGACGAGCGACGTTCGAGTGGGTCTGACCGTGCCGCACCAGGACGAGTCGGCCGCTCACCGATCTCCCCGTCGCAACGCGTCCAACCAGTCCCGGCCGCGGTCGTCGGTGGGGCGAGGACCGCCGGCGGCGACGTGCGCGCTGGGCCAGGAGCCGAGGAACCGCACGTCGGTGCGCGAGTGCAGGACCCGCAGGGCGTCCGCCACCGCGACGTCGTCGATGTGGCCGACGCAGTCGATGTAGAAGCGGTAGGTGCCCAGATGGGTACGGAGAGGGCGAGACTCGATGAACGTCAGATCGATGTCGCGCGTGCTGAACTCGGCCAGCGCGGACACCAACGTGCCGGGCCTGTTGGCGGGAGTGAGCACCACGGCAGTGCGATCCGCCCCCGTGAGCGCAGGCGGCGGGCACGGGCGCGTGACGTACACGAAGCGGGTCCGTGCGTTCTCCACGTCGGCCACGCCGTCGGCCAGTACGTCGAGTCCGTGCCGTCGGCCCGCCAGACCGGTGGACACCGCGGCGTCGGCGAGTCCGGACGCGACGTCCTCGGCCGCACCGGCATTGGACGACGCGAACTCCACCTGAGCATCGGGCATGGTGGCGGCGATCCACTGCTGGACCTGGGCGGCGGCGTGGGGGTAGGCCCGGATCGTGCGGACGTCCGCCATGGCGGTGCCCGGACGAGCGACGATGGTGAAGGCCACGTCGAGTTCGGTCTCCGCGAGGATCTGCAGCCGGTCCCCGATCGCGAGCGCGTCGAGGGTGGGCGGGACCGAGCCCTGCACCGAGTTTTCGATGGGCACCACCGCGCCGTCGGCCGCACCGGAGCGCACCAGTTCGAGGGTGGCGGGCGGGCTCGACGCACTCACGCGCTCGACGGGAGCGCCGAACGCCCCGTCCGCCTCGAGCTTCCCCAGGGCCATCTCCGTGAACGTTCCCGAGGGTCCGAAGTAGGCGATGCGCACCCCGGTCACGCTACGCGTCCCCCGCCGCGTCGCCGGTGATCTCGTCGATCCGACGGCGAAGTTCGTGTGCGATGTTCCCGGCGTTCGGCACCAGGACACCGAGAAGGACCTCTCGGGTCGCGGCCGCGGCGTCGGGATGAAGGGCCACCAGCGCGGCCAGATCCGGGGAGCGGAGCGCGCTGCGGACGTCGTCGCCGCGCAGTGCGGCCACCGTTCCGGCGAGCACGGCGAGCACCGAGGACGTGTCGGTCGCGACGGCGAAGAACCCGTGTTCCGCGTGCGCGACGACCGCGAGGAAGTCGGCGACCCGATCCTCGGACCACCCCGCGTCCAGGCCGGGATGCCGACCGGCCCGATCGACGAGCGCCGTCGTCTCCACGACGTCGCCGTCCGGACAGAGCACGACGACGGACGAGCCCGGCGTGATCGCCACCGCGTCGCCCAGCTGCTCGGCGGTCGCCTCGACCACGTAGGCGCGCACCGAGGGCGGCTCGTCGGGCGGAGCCACGTCCAGTCGTACGAGGAACCGTTCGAGGGCGGCCGAGTCGTCCACCGCACTCAGTGGGACACAGGCCGTTCCGACGAGTGGGTGCGGTTCGAGAACCTCCGCCGTCGCCACGTCGTCGACGGTCGCGACGAGCAGGTCGGCGAACAGGGCCTCGGGATCTCGCCGGGGGCGCACGCCCAGGGTCAGCATCGTGGGCACGCTCCGAGTCTAGTTCGACGTCTTGCGCACCGGCGCGAGGGCTGGTTAGCTAACCCTTACCTAATTACTTCCACCCGAGGGGGCCGTCATGAACGGTGTCGTCACCACCACCGCGCCGTCCACCGCCGAGCGGGTGCGCAGCGTGTGTCTGCGTGCCGAGCACACCGTCCTGGCGGTGGAGGGCAGCGCACCCGTCGCCACGACCATGCACTTCCTGCGCTCGCCCGGCGAGATCGTCATGGTGGTGCCCGCGGACAGCACCGTGGGAGCCGTGTCCTTCCAGGCCGGGTCGGCCGGGATCCCCGCCGTGCTCGAGCTGACCGACCACACTCCCCTGGACCTGCGCGAACCCGTGCGATCGCTGGTCTGGATGAGCGGTGAGCTGCGACGCGTCCCGGACACCGCCGAGCGCGCGGTCGCCGCGGCGGTCGCGTCCCAGTACCCGCACGCCGGACTGCTCGACATCGGACACAGCGGCATCCTGATGCGTCTGCTGCTCGAGTCCGTCGTCGTGGCCGATGCCACGGGCGCGGAGCCGGTACCGGTGCGCGACCTCGTGAACGCCGATCCCGACCCGTTCTGGGAGGTCGAGGGAGGCTGGCTGCAGCACCTCGACAGCGACCACTCCGACATGGTCGAGCAGATCGCACGCCGTCTTCCGCCGTCGTTGCGCATCGGTCGCGCACGGCCACTGAGCATCGACCGCTACGGCGTGGGCATCCGGGTGGAGGGTCAGGGCCAGGACCACGACGTGCGGGTGCCGTTCGCGAACCCGGTATCCGACGTGACCGAGCTCGGTCGCGCGCTGCGGGTGCTCGCCGGATGCCCGTTCATGAACGGTCTGCGGGCGCGCGACCACCACTAGCCGACACCCACAGGACCGGGGTCACGGGCACAATCGACCGAGTGCATCCGGAGAAGACACCCACCACCGAGTCGGCACGGTCGATCCGGATCGAGATCGTCGTCGTCCTGCTGTTCACGTTCGGACTCAGCGGACTGTCGAGCATCCTGTCGCTCGTCGAGAGCGCGCTCGAGCAGGGCGCCCTGTCGGACCAGACCGTGGCGATCAACGTGCCGCAGTCGACTCTCGGACCGATCGACTTCCTCCGTCAACTGATCGGCGTCGTCCGGCTCTGCGCATGGGGGGCACTCGGTCTGTACCTCTTGTGGCGCAGCGGAATCGGGCCACGCGCCATCGGCTTCGCACGTCCCCGCCTGCGCCCGCACGTGCTGCACGGCGTGGGGCTCGCCGCGATCATCGGCATCCCGGGCCTGCTGTTCTACCTCGTCGCCGTCGCACTGGATCTCAACGTCACGGTGCTGCCGAGCACCTTGAACGACGTGTGGTGGCGCCCGATCACGCTGACGCTCTCCGCGGTGGCCAACTCGGTCGCCGAGGAGGTCCTGGTGGTGGCGTGGCTGATCTCGCGGCTGCGCGCCCTCGGGTGGACCGACAACCGATCGCTGCTCGCGTCGGCCGTGTTGCGCGGGAGCTACCACCTCTACCAGGGCTTCGGGGCCGGCGTCGGCAACCTCGTCATGGGTCTGATCTTCGGCCGGTACTTCCAGCGCACCGGTCGACTGTGGCCCCTCGTGATCGCCCACGCCCTCATCGACATCGTGGCGTTCGTGGGGTTCGCCGCCCTGCGGGATCACGTTTCGTGGCTGCCGGGCTGACATGTCGGCCGGTTAGAGTCGCCGGATGAGCCAGCAACCTCCGTACGACCCGCGGCGGCGACCGCCACCCCCTCGCCGTCCGGGTCCGGAGGAACCGCCGGTGGTGCGGCGACGGGCGGGCAGCCCTCCGGGGTGGGCCGACCAGACACGTGTGCAGCGGGGTCCTCAGCAGCCACCACCCCGGCAGGATCCGCGGGCGTGGTCGGCGGTTCCCCCGGCGCGGGACGCGCCACGGCGTGACGATCGGTACCGGGACGACCGGCGACCGTACGACGACGGGCGTGGGCCGGCCGATCGAGGCCGCGCCCCTGCTCCCGCCCCGGTTCCGCCGCGCCAGGTGCCGCCCGAGCCGACACGTCGACGCCGGCGGCCACGGTGGGGTCGCCGCATAGGTATCGCCCTGGTGGTGTTGCTCCTGCTCGTCGTCGGGGGCGCCGTCTGGGCGGACACGTCGCTGTCCCGAGTCGACGCGCTCGGGAACTACGAGGGTCGCCCGGGGGACACCTCGGGGACCAACTGGCTGCTCGTCGGATCGGACAGTCGTACCGGACTCACTCCCGAGCAGGAGGCCGAACTCGCGACCGGTGGGGACATCGGTGCGGGCCGGACCGACACGATCCTGCTGATCCACGTGCCGGCGAGCGGCCCGACCACGATGGTCAGCCTCCCGCGCGACTGGTACGTGCCGATTCCCGGCAACGGCACCGACAAGCTCAACGCCTCGTTCTCCCTCGGCGGCGCGCCGCTGCTGGTGCAGACCGTGGAGGGTGTGACGGGCCTGCGCATCGACCACTACGCCGAGGTGGGCTTCGGCGGGTTCGCCGACATGGTCGACGCGATCGGCGGGGTGGACATCTGCGTGCCCTACGACATCGTCGACCCCCTGGCAGGAATCGACCTGCGTGCGGGCTGCCAGGAGCTCTCGGGTCCGCAGGCGCTCGGCTTCGTCCGCAGCCGCGCGACGGCACTCGCCGACATCGATCGGATGAACAACCAACGACTCTTCCTGTCGTCGTTGCTCTCGAAGGCGACCAGCCCGACCACCTTCCTGAACCCGTTCCGGGCGGTGCCGCTGGTACGGGGGGTCGTGAAGTCGCTGCAGGTCGACGACGGCGACCACATCTGGAATCTGGCGTCCCTCGGCTGGGCGCTGCGCGGGGAGATGATCACCACCACCATTCCCGTCTCCGGGTTCGAGGACGTCGACGGCTCGGGCAACGTCCTGCTGTCCGACCGCGAGCGGGCGTCCCGGTTCTTCGAGCTCCTGGCCACCGATCAGCAGCTGCCCCCCGACCTCGTCGGCGGCGGATGACGCGTCCCGACGGACACGCTCGACCCAGTACCGTGTGTCGTCATGAGCCTCGACGACGTGTCCGCTGCCTCCGACGCCCGGGATTCCGGGGTGTTCCACGACAGGGAGTCCAGCGCGTTCCACCTTCTCCTCCGTGAACAGGTGCGACACGAGTTCACCGCCTCGCAGCAGTACATCGCGATCGCGGTCCACTTCGACGGGGCGGATCTGCCGCAGCTCGCCGCACGGTTCTACGCCCAGGCCGACGAGGAACGCGGCCACGCCATGATGATGATCCAGTACCTGCTGGACAACGACCTCGAGGTCCGGGTGCCCGGGGTCGACGACGTCGTGAACGCGTTCGGGTCGGTACGCGAGCCGGTCGAGCTGGCGCTGCGGCAGGAGAAGAAGGTCACCGAGCAGATCACGACGCTGGCACGCACCGCCCGCGACACCGGCGACTACCTGGGCGAGCAGTTCATGCAGTGGTTCCTCGCCGAGCAGATCGAGGAGGTGGCGTCGATGACGACGCTGCTCACCATCGTCGACCGTGCCGGCGAGAACCTCTTCCACATCGAGGACTTCATCGCCCGCGAGATGACGAGCGAGTCCCGCGGCGGCGGCAACGCGCCGAGGGCCGCCGGGGGACTCGCCTGATCGTCAGCGAAGGGTGACCTGGCGGCTGCGCAGGCCGTCACGGGCGCGCCGCTGCTCGGAGGTGAGCTCGCTGGTGTCGGCCAGCGTCTCGTCGAGCCTGCGGCCGAGAGCCGCTGTGCCCGTTGCCCATTCGTCGGGATGAACCTCGGGATCGAGGTCGAAGACGGGTACGAGCAGGCCGTGGGTACGGAACGAGCCGGCGAAGCGCGATCCCTCCCCCACATGCAGTTCACCCACCGACTGCAGGCGAGCCAGCGCGATCATCAACTGATCCTCGTCCTCGGGGCGGACCCAGCGGATGTGCGCCTTGTCGCCGGCGTCGACCCACCAGGCCGCGGACACACCGTCGGCCGTGATGCGGGCGGACGGGAGGATCGCACCGTTGGCGCGCTCGATGGTGGCGTCGACCTCGGGGTCCGCTCCCGCGCCCTCCGGGATCCACCACGAGAAGTCCTTGTGGACGGTGATGTCCAGAGGGGACGTCGCGTCCACGAGTTCCGTGAGCGCGGGCGTCTCGGCGGACGGGTTCGACGCCGCCGTCGAGGTTCCGGGCGTCGCCGAGGAGGCCCACACGACGGAGGCGGCGAGGTCGGCCGACAGATCCTCCGAGAAGGTCTGGACCTGCATCGCGACGAACGCGTTCTTCTGCTCGTCGTCACGCACGAGTGCGGCGACGGCACCGGGGAGCACTGTCGCGAGAGTGAAGGGACGGTCGCTTCCCGTCACCGGGAGGGATGCCGACGCGGAGGCGACGAACTCGCGCATCGCCACGATGTCGCACTCGAAGGCGAGGCCCTCGAACGGCCGCACCGGCGCGGACGACAGCGCCTCACGCTCGGCTCTGCGCTGCTCCAGCAGCTCCGCGCGTCGACTGTCGGGCTTCGGTCCGCTGTTTCTCTTGCTCTTCTTACCCACGAGCGTCGAACCTACCGGGTGATGCTGTCGTCCAACCACGCGAGCGCCTGACCCGGATGATCGGTGGCGAGCCAGCGCACCCCGAGGTCGTGGCACAGATGCACGTCCTCCTCGGTGTTCACGGTCCAGCAGTACGTCGCTCGACCGGCCGCCGCGGCGTGATCGACCAGGTTCGGATGATCACGCAACGTCTTGATCGAGGGCCCGACCGCCGTGGCGCCCACCGTGGTCGCGGCGCCGCCGCCGATGTAGCGCGACGCGGTGCCGAGCAGCACGGTCGGCAGCATCGGAGCCGATCGCCGCACCCGCCACACCGCCGAGGGCGCGAACGACATCACGACGGCGCGGGACAGGGACGCCGACCCGGGTCGGCCGATGCCGAATCGGTGCAGTTCCGCCAGCACGGCGTTCTCGATCAGGCCTCCGTAGCGCACCGGGTGCTTGGTCTCGATGAAGATCTTGGCGGGCTTCGCCTTCCACGCCATGACCATGTCGATGAGGTCGCTCAGCAGCAGCACGTTCGCCGGATCGTCGGCTGTCCCGTAGTCGTGGCCGGACAGTGCCTCGTAGGTGAGGGCACTGACGATCCCGGTTCCCGACGACGTCCGGTCGATCCGTCGGTCGTGGACGCACACCACCCGGCCGTCGCGCGTGAGCCGCACGTCGCACTCGACGCCGTCGGCCCCCTCGCGCAGTGCCTGTTCGTACGCCACCAGTGTGTGTTCCGGCCGCGTTCCCGACGAGCCACGATGCGCGACGACGAGGGGTGTGGCCTCGTGTGCGGAGTAGATCATCGGACGTCGGCGAGCTGGTCGGGTGCGGTGTCCTCCGGGGCCGGGGTCGTGTCGGACACGGGGGTGGTCGGCAGGACCGTCCATCGCGTGAGGGTGCGGGTGTCGCCGCGGACGGTGCGGCCGTCGGCTCGGCGGATCACGGTGAGCGTGAGGGCGGCCACCCCCGCGGCGACCAGGTCGGTGATCGCGGTGAGGACCACACCGTTCGCCTGCGCCTGGATGCCGTCGACGGTGCGCCACGCGACAGTTGCCGCGATCAGCAGCCAGTTGCCGACCCAGGCCGCCCACCACCACGGCACCAGACGCTCGAGTCGGAGCCGGTGCTCGCTCGTGCGGGCCAGCTCCGTGAGGAAGACCCCGGGCAACAGCAGGGTGACGATCGGCAGCAGCGATCCGAGGTACAGGGTCCGCGTGCGCCGCGGATCGGTGAGTCCGTGACGGGCGTAGGCGCTCCGGCGCAACCGGACCACGCGGGCGACCGTCGCCACCGCGGCGACCAGACCGACTCCGAGGGACAGGAACGACAGGCACCACACGGCGGCGTCCGACAGTGCGAGGACCGCGGCGGGCATCAGTCGGTCGCGACTGACGAGCAGCACGACGTACCGGGCCAGCTCGGCGACAGCCGCCGCGACGAACAGGGCGACGGTCGCCGTGAGCAGGGAGGTCGAGCGCCGGGCCAGCCGGTCCGTGGCGCTCTCCGGCGCACTCGGGTGCGGGCGCGGCGCGATCGGCAGACCCCAGGTGGGCATGACGTCGTAACGGGGGGTGGGGGTCGGCACCCGGCGGACACGGCGCCGCGGCGCGGATCCGGGCGCGGAGGCCACCCAGCGGAAGTTACGACGGACGGCCATCGGCAACTGCCCGACCGGGGCAGTCGACTGCCCGACCGGCACCGGGGAGAGCAGGACCCCGTGGCAGACGGGACACCACTGCCGCGGCGACGGCCCCACGTCGATGCGCCGTGTGCAGCGCGCACAGATCTGGAACCAGGCCACCGGCCGAGGAGCGGTCACGGCGTCAGTACACGGTGGCCGGGCGACCGGCGTCGTCGACGACCGGGAGGCCGGCCTGCTGCCACGCCACCATGCCGCCGTCCACGTTCACCGCGTCGACTCCCGCGTGCTGCAGGTACTCGACGACGCGGGCCGAACGCCCACCCTGGCGGCACACCACGTAGAGGGTGCCGTCCACACTGATGTCGGCCATCCGCGACGGGACGTCGCCCATCGGGACGTGCAGCGCGCCGGGAGCGTGCCCGGCGGTCCACTCGTCGTCCTCACGGACGTCGAGCAGGGCGGCGCTGGGACCGGGCTCCGGGACGTCGGAGACGGACACGGACGGTACGGATCCGAAGCTCACGCACTCGATCCTGTCACGCCCCTCGCCCCGGTGCCACCGTCGATCACCAGTCGTTCTCGAACCGCCCGCTCTCGAACCGTCGTGCGCCGCGGGCCACCACCCACGTGGTCCCCACCTTCGCCGCGGGCAGGGTGCCCGCCGCGATCTGCGCGAGCACGGCCTGTCGGGAGATCGCCCGCTCCGCCGCCACCTCGGACACCGACGACCACCCGTCGGTGGGCGGCAGTCCGGACACCGACTCGTGGTCTCGTGCCGAGCGGACGGACAGCGACACGAGGTCGCGACCGCCGACGAGATCTCGCAGCAGAGCCGAGGCGAGGGTGACGGCCTGCGGCAGGCCGTCGGCCGAGAGTGTGACCACCAGGCGCGCGCGGCCGAGATGGCTCCGGGTGAGGCGTCCGCGAAACGGCGCGACCGCCGAGGCCAGCGCGTCGATCTCCGCGGCGTGCAGGTCGTCGAGCGCGGCGAACAGTTCGGCCTCGGCGGTGAAGTCCATGGGGAGCAGTATTGTCGATCAGCATCTTCGAATCCCTATGGAGGTTGCTGATCGACAATCACCATCCCCATCATCCACAGAAACATCCACAGAAACGGGACTCGATCCCGTTTCCTCCGCGTGTGTCGCACCCACGGTCGCTCCCCGACTCCGGCACGCCCTTCTACTGTCGAACCATGGACCTCAGAATCTTCACCGAACCGCAGCAGGGCGCGACCTACGACGACCTGGTCCGCGTGGCGCGCGCCGCCGAGGACTTCGGGTACGACGCCTTCTTCCGCTCCGACCACTACCTGGCGATGAGCACGGATGGTCTCCCCGGACCCACGGACGCCTGGATCACCCTGGCCGGCATCGCCCGGGAGACCTCCACGATCCGCCTCGGCACCCTCGTCACCTCGGCCACCTTCCGGTACCCGGGTCCCCTGGCGATCTCGGTCGCGCAGGTCGACGCGATGAGCGCCGGCCGCGTCGAACTGGGGCTCGGAGCAGGCTGGTACGCCGACGAGCACGCGGCGTACGCGATCCCGTTCCCGTCGGTGGGCACGCGCTTCGATCGCTTCGAGGAGACCCTCGCGATCGTCACCGGTCTGTGGGGCACTCCCGCGGGTGAGACGTTCTCGTACCAGGGCGACCACTTCACCGTGACCGAGTCACCCGCTCTGCCGAAGCCGGTGCAGAGTCCGCCGCCCATCATCATCGGCGGCATGGGGAAGAAGCGGACGCCGGAACTCGCCGCGCGTCACGCGACGGAGTTCAACCTCCCGTTCGCGGACACCGACGCGACGGCAACACAGTTCGACCGGGTGCGCGCCGCGTGCTCGGACATCGGCCGTGATCCGTCGTCGATGACGTTCTCGAACGCGCTGGTGCTGTGCTGCGGCACCACCGAGGACGAGATCGCCCGCCGCGCCGCCGCGATCGGACGGGACGTGGAGGAACTCCGGGCGAACGGCGCGGCAGGGACGCCTGCCGAGATCGTCGACAAGCTCGGAACGTACGCCGAGCTCGGATCGACCCGGTTCTACCTGCAGATGCTGGACCTGTCCGATCTCGACCACATCGAGCTGGTCGCCGCCGAGGTGATGCGTCAGCTGGCCTGAGGGCCGGAGGTCGGGTCACTCGAGGTCGGCTCGTTCGCGGTCGGGGCAGGCGTCCGCGGGTGCCCCGACCAGTGGCGGGCGATCCACCGTGCCGCCGGCGTCTCGACGTAGCGGTACACCAGATCCGAGAGCACACCGGTGATCAGCGCGAAGACGAGCACCGCGACGGTCGCACCGAGATGCGGCTCGACGAGCGAGTAGATGCGGTAGAGCACCAGAGTGTGGACCAGGTAGATCGTGTAGCTCCGCGTCGCGAGCCAGTGGATCACGCGCGAGCGGCCGAACGCGGTGTCGGTGGGAGCCACCAGCACCACCGCGACGACGAGCACCAGCACCGTCCACAGGTGACCCTGCTGACCGACGTGGAAGGCGTCCACCGTCGTCGCGTACCGGATGACGGCGAACTGGGCGAGACCCGCGAGAAGAAGGGCCCGCCACGACGCGAGCCGGGCGAACGCGAGATACACGATCTGGCCCAGGAAGACGGTGGGCAACGTCGCCGCGACCTTGTCGACCATGGGGATCGTGTACTCGTACGGCACCAGATCGGTGTAGAGCAGGATCAGCCAGCACACGGCCGCACCGACGATCGGAACCAGCACGGGGCGGGACGCGAGCACCCGGCGCATGCTCACCGCGTACACGTAGAAGACCCCCTGGACCACGAGCGTCCAGGTGACCCCGAGGACCACGACCTCCGGGCGCACGAAGAAGCCGCCGAGCACGAAGCTCATGGCGGCCTCGGCGTTGCTGATGCCCACGGTCTGCGAGAACATCCCGTTCACCCCGAGGCGAACCAGCACGATCGCGGCGAGGACCGACAGCCAGAACACCGGGAGCAACCGCGCTGCCCGCCCCACGAGGAAGGCGCGCGGCGAGTTGCGGACGACGGACGCGGTCGCGACCAGTCCGGTGAGGATCATGAAGAACGCGACGCCCACGAACGAGAGATGGTGGTTCAGACCGCCGTGCTCGACGAACACGAGGGTGACGACGTCGATGAGCCACCACGGTGTTCCGAGATCATCGACCAGGAAGTACGAGATGTGCGAGTACACGACGGTCAGGACCGCCAGCGCACGCAGGATGTCGACTCCGCCGAACCGGATCCGCGGCGGATCGGCCGCCGTACGGACGGAGACCACTCCACCGTCCGAGTCGGGCGTCGAGGAGGTCATCACCCCCGATCTTAAGGTTCTGTTCACCTTTCGGTCGAGTTCGCCCACGTCATCGTTGCGCGCGGGCAAGGGGACCACGGTCCGCATCGGCGTGTCTGCGCTGCACTCCGACTGCGCCGAACTCTTGCGCGAGGTGTACGAATGACGTTGGCTGGGTAACGCCAGCAGTCAGCTACAACAGATGCAAGAGAAGGGAAACACGTGTCCGAGTACACACTGCCCGACCTCGACTACGACTATGCAGCTCTCGAGCCCCACATCTCCGGGGAGATCAACGAGCTGCATCACTCCAAGCACCACGCCACCTACGTCGCCGGCGTGAACACCGCACTGGAGAAGCTGGCCGACGCCCGTGACAAGGACGATCACGGCTCGATCTTCCTGCAGGAGAAGAACCTCGCGTTCCACCTCGGTGGCCACGTGAACCACTCCATCTGGTGGAAGAACCTCTCCCCCAACGGTGGAGACAAGCCCGAGGGCGAGCTCGCAGCCGCACTGGACGACCACTTCGGCTCGTTCGACAAGTTCCGCGCGCAGTTCACCGCCGCGGCCAACGGTCTGCAGGGCTCCGGCTGGGCAGTGCTCGGCTACGACACGCTGGGCAAGAAGCTCCTCACGTTCCAGCTGTACGACCAGCAGGCGAACGTGCCGCTCGGCATCATTCCCCTGCTGCAGGTCGACATGTGGGAGCACGCCTTCTACCTGCAGTACAAGAACGTCAAGGCCGACTACGTGAAGGCGTTCT
Organism: Rhodococcus sp. BP-160; assembly: GCF_019836205.1. Classification (NCBI taxonomy): domain Bacteria; kingdom Bacillati; phylum Actinomycetota; class Actinomycetes; order Mycobacteriales; family Nocardiaceae; genus Rhodococcus; species Rhodococcus sp. BP-160. The sequence continues at coordinate 898,914 of NZ_JABUEK010000003.1, read as the reverse complement.
GGAACGTCGTCAACTGGGCCGACGTGCAGCAGCGCTTCGCCGCAGCCACGTCGCAGACCTCGGGTCTCATCTTCCCGTAGTCCCGCCGCACAGTCGTACCGCGAATGCCGCGTCCCACGAGGGCGCGGCATTCGTCGTCTCACCCGCCACATCTGGCACTCGTGACCACTTGTGTGCCAGCGCGATGGTGGTGTTCTCTTCCTCTACCCGACGTTGTGTGCCGATGGTCCGCGCACGTTCCGCGCAGGCCGTCCCGCTCGATGCCGGCCAGTGCGAGGAGAACGTCATGACCAGTCCCGATCGTCGCATCATCGGTGTGGCCCCGTTCCACGCCTCGGGAACCCTGCGCGGCTTCGTCATCTCCGGCCGGTGGCCCGACACGACGAAGGAATGGGCGCAGCTTCTCGCCTTCACGGTGCGGGTCGCCTCGACCCCCGGCCTGCTGGACACCAGCACCGTCTTCTGTGTCCGCGAGGAACTGCCCGACGACCCACACGAGGGGACCGTGGGCATCGTGGTGTCCGAGGGCCCCGTCATCGGGGACCACGCGGTGACCCCGGAGCGCTTCGCGCTGCATCAGCCGGCCGCGCTGATGATGCTGCATCCGCCGTCGGAGACGATGCCGACGCTGCCGGAGTGCGCCGGGGCCGCGTCGGGGTGCGTGCTGTTGCCGGGTCTGCCGCACCTCGGGCTGGACCATCGTGCCGCCTGGGTCGAGGCCGAGGCCGACGGCACCGTGACGTCGATGATCAGCCGTGTGGGCCTCGATCCCATCAGCCATCCCGATACGGCCGTCCTCGCGATGTTGCTCGCTGCATGACACGACAAATTTCGGGTAGCCGAACAGGTTTGTCGAAGTTGCAGAAGCCTGACCAGGGCTTTAGCGTGGAGATCAGCGAAGGGGAGTAGCCCCCGATCATCCAGTCGACATACTGGCGCGCACCGGTTCGCCGGAGCGCTCCCGGCTCGGTGAACCGAGCTGCCACCCACGTGGCAGCAGGTGGGCGAGACCTTTCGTCGACCGGCCGGCCTCCGGCCTTCCCGCACCGGTCCCGATGACCGCACGGTGCGCTGCACCGAGCGTCGGCCAGGTTCTCCCCTCGTGTCGGCCGACGCGCCCTGTCCTGGAGGTTCGACGTGCTCGCCGCCCTGCTGCTCAGCTTCGGAGTCATCTTCGTCGCCGAACTCGGTGACAAATCCCAGCTGATGGCCATGACGTTCGCCCTGAAGTACCGCTGGTGGGTCGTCATCGGCGGCATCACGGTCGCCACGACGCTCGTCCACCTCGTCTCCGTCGCCGTGGGCCACTACCTCGGTGTCGCGTTGCCCACGCACCTGATCGGCATCGTCGGCGGCGTCGCGTTCCTGGTCTTCGGCCTGTGGACGCTACGCGGCGATTCGCTCGACGACGAGGAGAAGACGAAGGCCGACCGGGTGACGAAGTCCGCCTTCATCGCCGTCGCGTCCGCCTTCTTCCTCGCCGAGCTCGGCGACAAGACGATGTTGGCCACCGTCACGCTCGCCTCCGACAACGACTGGGTCGGCGTGTGGATCGGCTCGACGCTGGGCATGGTCGCCGCCGACGCTCTGGCCATCGTCATCGGCGCGACCCTGGGCAAGCACCTGCCCGAGCGGCTCATCACCCTCGGTGCCGCGACCCTGTTCTTCGTCTTCGGCGTGTGGCTGATCCTAGAGGGGCTGCTTCCCGGCACACCCGTCGGACTGATCGCCGCAGCCGTGGTCCTCGCTCTCGGTATCGCGGCGACGAGCTGGACTCTCACTCGTCCGACGGCAGACCGGCATTCCGACGATGAAGTGACCGCATCTCCGCGCTGACCTCCGGTACGGGCCCCCGCACCCGGATCCGCGGCGCCACGTCGCCGATGGGCAGCGCGGCGACAGGGCCCGGCTCCAGACCCCACTCCGACCGCCACGCGGTGAGCTGAGCACTCGTCACCGCGACGACGATGTCGCCGAGCCCCACCCACGCGTGCGCCGCCGAACACATCGGGCAGTGCTCCCCCGATGTGTACACCGTGGTCCGGGCGCGCTCGTCGGCCGTCAGGTTCCGCACGGCCCACTCCACGATCGTGAACTCGGGATGGCGCGTCGAGTCCCCGCCGCCCACGCGATTGCGGTCCTCGAAGAGCACCTGACCGTCCGCGTCGACCAACACCGACCCGAACGGCTCGTCACCGGCGTCGAGTGCCTCGCGCGCGAGCGCGACACAACGCCGGACATGGACCTCGTCTGCCGAACCGGGGAACGTCATGTCCCGAGTCTGCACCCACCGACTAGGGTTCGTTTCAGTGAGCGGCCGGTAACCGAGTCGGCCGTCCGACGAGAGGACACGGCAGTGGAGATCGCGGGAACAGCGGCATTGGTCACCGGCGGCGCATCGGGGCTCGGCGCGGCCACGGCGAAGCGGTTCGCCGACAACGGCGTCACCGTCTTCGGCCTCGACCTGCAGCAGTCCATCGACAAGGCCGGTGACTCCGTACCGGACGGCGTGACGCTCATCGCCGCCGACGTCACCAGCGACGAGGAGGTACGAGCCGCCCTCGCACAGATCGGCGAGGCCGGCGTCCCGCTGCGCATCGTCGTGAACTGCGCCGGCGTGGGCTGGGCGGGACGCATCCTGTCCAAGAAGGGCGTGCACGATCTCGAGCTCTTCCGCACGGTCATCACCATCAACCTGCTCGGCACCTTCAACGTCATGCGTCTGGCGGCCGATCACATGCAGACGCTGCCGACCGTCGACGAGGCCGGACAGCGCGGCGTCATCATCAACACCGCGTCGGTGGCCGCGTTCGAGGGCCAGATCGGTCAGATCGCCTACTCCGCGTCCAAGGGCGGCGTGCACGGCATGACCGTCCCCGCGGCGCGCGACCTCGCCCAGGTGGGCATCCGCGTCAACACCATCGCCCCCGGCATCGTCGACACCCCGATGCTCGCCGGCGTCACCCCGGAGTACCGCGCCGGCCTCGAGGCGGGCGTCCCGTTCCCGTCCCGACTCGCTCAGCCCACCGAGTACGCGCAGCTCGCACAGATGATCGTCGAGCACGACTACCTCAACGGCGAGACCATCCGCATGGACGGCGCACTCCGGATGGCACCGCGGTAACTGCTCGAAAAAAAGATCTTCGTCACCACCCATCCACACCGGGTACTGGGACGAATCACATCTCGAGACGCTCGTCGTCGCTGCCAACCCCCGACTGGTAGCGATGGCGAGCGTTTCACTTCGTTGCACGACGGGGCGAGCGTGTCACTTCGTTACACGACGGGGCGAGCGTGTCACTTCGTCACAGAGGAACTTCCGCCGAGCTCGTCCGCAGTCGGAATCTCCCGCGCGGCCGCCCCGTCCATCCAGACCCGCAGCGCGCGGGTGGCCTGCACGTCGTCCTCGTTGTACTCGAGCAACCGCGTGCGTTGCGACGCGTCGACGTCTCCGTCGTATCCCACCGCGCGGCGGTACCAGGCCATCGACGCCTCGCCGCCCGCCTCGTCGTCCCGCCAGTGGAAGCCCGCGACCGGTGCGACCTTCTTGAGGCCCTTGCCCGACGGACACACGAAGTTCTGGGACACCGCGATGTAGATGTCGACCCAGTCCGGCCCGTCGATGAACTCCCGCACCTCGGCCTCGGTGGGGACACCGGGCATGCCGGCGAACCGCCGCGCGGATCCCAGCAGCCATTTGTCCTCGGCGGCGCGCGAGTAGCAGTAGGCCGCGAACGTCAGGCCCTCCGCGTGCGCGTCCGCACGCACGCCCTGCATCCAGGACCAGAACTCGCCGAACGAGCGCGCCTCGTCCATCGTGGGGACCGGTTCCCACGTCACGAAGGCGCGGTACTGCGGCTCGGCACCGTCCCGCCGGTCGAGGAGCGTTCCCCACATGTAGGCGCCGTGCTCCTGGTAGCTCTCCATGTCGACGTCCACCTCGACGTCCGCCCGCTGGACCGTCACGGTGTCACGGCGCCGGACGAGCGGCAGGTCGGCGATCCATGCACGGGCGATGACGACCGTCTCGTCGAAGTCGCCGTGCGGCCACTCGTCGGGCACGCCGCCCGTCCAGTCCGCCAGGTCGTCGATGGTGACGATGCCCGCGGACCGCAGGGCGTCCGCTCGCGACCCCGCCGCCACCAGCGAGACGTCCCGCGTGCGCCGCAGGGTCTCCCCGCACTCGGACCACCACGGACAGGACCGACATTCCGACACCTTCGACGGCGACGTGACGACCGAGCCCGACGCGATGGCCAGTCGGTCACCGAAGCGCGTGTCGTACTCCGCCTCGACCGCCGTCAGATCGTGCACGAGCATCACCTCGGCACCGAAGCCGATGACACCGGCTCGCGCCGACGCACCGGCCTGACCGATGCGGCCCAGGAGCCGATGCACGTGCACGGCCGCCAACTGGTCCCGTAACTGCGGTCGCACCTTGCGCGTGGGATCGAGAGCGGGGGCCCACGACGTGAACGGCGTGGTCACCGCGCCGCTTCCCGGATCGGTGACCTTGTGGTTGACCACCAGTACCGGGATGTACCCGCCGTCCGGATCGCGCACCAGCATGTCGCACCGGCCACGCCGACCGGCGTCCTCGTCGTCGAGGAAGGTCGCGTTCCAGATGCGCTCGACACCGGACTCGCACGCCGCGCGGGTGGCGCGGACCTGCATCGAGCGGGACATCGACGGGGAGACCACCACCCACGACTGCGGATCCGCGGCGACCAGGGTGTCCCGGATCTCGGCTCGGTACGCGGCGGCCGCCTCCCGGCGCATCTGCACCCCCGCGTCCTCCGCGGTGTCGACGAGCAGAGAGCGGTAGGCGGTGTCGAGATACACGCGGTGGCGGCACCGGGTGAGCGACGACGCGTCGATCAGCACGGAGGGGCCGGACGCCGGAGCGGGGGGCGGCACGACGTGGGACATTCTCGCAGCGTAGATCCACGGGCCGACACCTCACGCGGATGCAGCGCACCCGGAGCGGACCGATAGGCTGGCGGCAGGCATTCAGGCGCTCGTCGGTCATCCGGTCGGAGCGTTCTGGCGACGTAGTCGGACACGATAGGGGCACGTACACCATGGCTCTGCGCAAGAAGCGTTCTCGCCGTGCGACCCGGAAGGCCGAGGCCAAGGCCCTGCGCCACAAGGCGGGCCTCGAGGCGAAGTACACCGCCCGGAACGAGCGCAAGCATCTGAAGAAGCTGGCGAAGAACGACGCCAAGGCGCTGACCAGCCAACAGAAGGTGGATCAGGCGCACATCAGGACCCTGGCCGCACGGGAGAAGGCCGCGCGCGAAGGCAAGATCAACGCGGCGAAGGTGCGCAAGTACGTCGGCATCGGTCGCGTCCTGGCCCCCGTCCTCGTGCCGATCGCGTACCGCGCGGCGACCCTCCTGCGGGGTCAGCTCGACCAGTACCGGGCCGGCCGCATCGGCGTCGACGTGAAGGAGCTCGGCCAGTACACCGGACACGGCGCGAAGCTCAGCGCTCGCATCGTCGGTGCCGAGCGTTCCGTCGCCGAGGTCGCCGCGTCGCACCAGGACGCCGAGACGGGCGCCTTCGCCGATGCGATCCGGTCGCGCCTGACCGAGCTCACCACCGCGGTGCACGCCGCCGAGCAGATGCCGCCGTCGCGCCGCAAGCTGGCTCACGGCGCCATCTCCGACGAGCTCGACGGCATCGAGGCCGACATCCTCGCGCGCCTCGGCGTGCGCTGATCCCTGCCTGAGTCGACGATGGGGACCGAGCGCACGCGCGTGTGGCGTGGTGGTGCCGTGGGAGCACTCACGGCCACGCTCGCCGTCGCCGCGCACGGTGTCGGCGGTGGTGGCGTGCCCACCTCGTCCGCTCTCTCCCTGCTGCTCGCCGTCGCGATCGGTGCGGGCGTGCTCGCCGCCGGTGTCGGGACCGCCCGGACCGGCCCCCTCCCGATCCTCCTGTGGCTCGTGGGCGGACAGGTCGTCGCGCACGAGGCACTGGCCGCCGTCGCGGAACACGCCCACCCGCTCGACGCGTCGATGCTCGCGGCGCACGCCGTCGCCGTCGGTGTCGGCGCAGTCCTGGTCGCCTCGTCGGAGCGGCTGTTCGCCGCGATCACGTCGGTGCTGCGCGCACCGCAGCTCACGTTCTCGCCGCCGCGTCGCCCCCGACCCGTCACCGCCACCGCGCCGCTCGATCGGCCCGTTCCCGTACCCGTTCTGTCCGCCGTCTCCAGGAGAGGACCACCGCAGGTGCTCGTGCAGCCACTCACACCGCGGTACTCCCTCACCTGAACGGAAGACATCTGTCATGACCAGCTTCTCCACGCGTGCCCTGGGCACGAGTGTCCTCACCGCCGCCGCCCTCCTCGCCTCCGCAGGACTGGCGTCCGCCCACGTCGTCGTGTCCGCTCCGGACGCGGCACAGGGTGGATACGGCGTTCTCACCTTCCGGGTGCCGACCGAGTCGGAGGCGGCGTCCACCACCTCCGTCACCGTCCAGCTGCCCGGCCTCACCTCGGCCCGCACGCAGCCCATGCCCGGCTGGACGGCCGTCGTCGAACGCTCGGCGGACGAACTGGCCACCTCGGTCACCTGGACGGCGGATCCCGGCAACCCCGGTGTCGGGCCCGGACAGTTCGAGCAGTTCCAGCTCTCGGCCGGCCCCCTGCCGGAGGAGGAGAGCGTGTCCTTCCCGGCCCGCCAGACCTACAGTGACGGCGAGGTCGTGAACTGGGACCAGCCGACACCGGAGGACGGTACCGAGCCCGAACTGCCGGCTCCCACACTGGAACTCGCGGCGAGCAGCGGCGATCATCACAGCAGCCCCACGGTGTCGTCAGCGTCCTCGACCACCGAGGCCGCCGCGTCGTCGTCCGACACCACGGCCCGGTGGCTCGGCGGGATCGGCCTGGTTCTCGGAGCACTCGGTGCCGCACTCGGGATCGGCGCCACGGTGCGGAGTCGACGCTCGTGAGCCGGTTCCTCGCTCTGCTGCTCGCCCTCGCCGCGACGCTGCTGCTCGGCACCTCGACGGCGTCCGCGCACTCGGTGGTGGTGTCCAGCTCCCCCGAGAACGAGAGTTCCGTCGATCAGGGTCCGGCGGAGGCGACGGTGACGTTCAACGAGGCAGTGCAGTCGCAGTTCGCCTCGCTGACCGTCGTCGGTCCCGACGGCAACCTCTGGTCCGACGGTGACCCGCGCGTGTCGGGTTCCACCGTCGCGGTGGACCTCCGAGAGCTCGGGCCGACGGGCACATACACCATCGCGTTCCGCGTCACGTCAGCCGACGGCCACCCCGTGAGCGGTACGCGGACATTCGAGCTGACGACGGCCGGCACCGGGACCCCCGGTCCCGCGGCCGACGCCGGCGCGTCCTCGACCGAGTCGGGGGGCGGTGTGCCGCTCTGGCCGTTCCTGGTCGCCGCCGCGGTGGTGTTCCTCGGCGGTCTCGCGTTCGCTCTGCGGAAGAAGAACTGAGTCGTGGCCGGAACGACGACGGCGCGGTGGTCACCGCTCGCCGTCGTTCCGGCTGCACTGCTCGGAGTGATCGCCGCCCTCGTACTGGCGCCCTCCGACCTTCCGCTCGACTCCCTCGTGCGGACCGGTGCCGACGTCGCCGGTGCCGTGGTGCTCGGGTTCGGTCTGCTGATCCTGTGGGCCCGCGATTCCCGGCACGTCGACGACCACCTCGCGTGGCGCGGCGCCCTCGTCGCGGCCGCGTGCTGGGCAGTCTCCGAGGTCACGCTGCTGGTGCTGGGGGCGGCGCGGTCCGATGCCGTCAGCGCCACCGCGGTGTCGCTCGGCACGTTCACCGACTACGTCCAGAACATCGCGAACGGCCGGATCGGCTCCGCGGTCGTGGTCGTCGCGCTCGCGACGGCCGTGCTGGCGGCCACTGCCCTCCGCACCGATCTGGAAGTCTCCGGCATCGTCGTCGTCGTACCCACCGCCGTCGCCCTCATCGCTCGCCCGATGACCGGCCACATGGCGCAGCACGCCGTCGGCGCGCTGCTCGTCGCCGTGCACGTCGTGGCGGCATCGGTGTGGCTCGGGCTGCTGGTCGCGATGGCGGTGACCCTGCGGTCACGGACCGCCTGGGCGGATCTGCTCCCGCGCTACTCGGCGGCCGCGCTGTGGTGTGTGGTCGCCGTCGCCGTCACCGGTGTCGTCAACGCCGCCGTGCGGCTCACCTCGGTGACCGCCCTGGTCGACACCGACTACGGGCGGCTGATCCTGCTCAAGTCGGTCCTGCTGGTCGCCCTGGTGATCGGCGGGTGGTGGCGACGGCGCACGTGGGTGAGCGTCATCGGTGCCCACACCACGCACGCCACGGTCTCGACGCGGCGTGCCGTCGTCGAGACCGCGGCGATGGCCGCGGCGTTCGGCGTGGCCGCCGCACTGGCGACCACGGCCTGATCACGCGGGCAGCGGGTCCGCGCTGGGCAGCAACCGGACGAGCACGTCCGACATGGTGATGACACCGACCACCGCACCGCCGTCGCGGACCACCGCGAGATGGTTGCGGGTCTCCCGCATCTCCGCGAGCGCGACGTACACGGGCGCGGCGGCGTCGAGCTCGAAGGCCGGTCGCACGAAGTCGTCCACCGAGCGGGAGTCCTCCGCCTGCAACGTGTCCCGCACGTGGACCAGACCGATCACGTCGGCGCCGTCCCGCACGAGGATGCGCAGATGGCCCGTGCGCAGCGACGCCGCCCGCACGTCGGCGACCGTCGCCGTCGTCGCCACCGCGGTGGGCTCGGAATCGATGCGCACGAGGTCCGCCACCGTGAGCTTCTGCAGTTCCAGCGCACTCGAGAGCTGATCCGAGTAGCCCTTGTCCAGCGATCCGACACTCACCGAGTGCGCGACCAGCTGCTCGAGATCGTCCGGGTTCTGGCCCGACATCACCTGATCGGCCGGCTCCACACCGGCCCGGCGCAGCAGTGCATTCGCCATCCCGTTGAGCGACACCAGGATCGGGCGGGTGAAGAACATGAAGACACGCATCGGGATCGCGAGCATCGTCGCCGACTTCTCGGGATGCGCGATGGCCCACGACTTCGGCGCCATCTCGCCGACGACCAGGTGCAGGAAGGTCACGATGATCAGGGCCAGGACGAAGCCGAGCACGTCGGATGCCCAGTAGGGCAGACCGAGTGACTCGAACAGCGGCCGGAGCCAGTAGTGCACGGCGGGCTTGGTGAACGCACCGAGTGCCAACGTGCACAACGTGATACCCAGCTGCGAGCCGGCGAGCAGCACCGTGAGCTCGGTGGAACTGCGGAGCGCGGCGCGCGCCGACCGCGAATCGGCCGCCGCGTCCTCGAGCCGGTGCCGCTTGGCGGCGAGGAGCGCGAACTCGACGGCGACGAAGAAGGCGCTGAGCGCGATCAGGCCGACGGTGACGACGAGGAACACCAGGGGGTTGCTCACAGCGCATCCTCCGTCTCACTCATGGCCGGGACGTCGTCGGGAGTGCGCTCGACGACCTCGAGCGTGACCGACGACGGCACGTGGTTGTCGATCTCCTGAATCCTCATGACGAGGAACCGTCGGGGCGGTTCGGCGTCGGTCGCGAGGTCACCGGGGTCGATGGGCAGCTCCAGTTCGATGACGTCGCCGACCTCGGGAAGCGATCCGTGGACGCTTATGGCCAGTCCGGCGATGGTCTCGATGTCACCCTCCGGAAGTTCGCGGTCCAGAGCACGTTCCACCTCGTCGAGGTGGACGTCGCCGGCCACCGTCCACACACCGTCGTCGCCGGGCACGGGTTCCGCGCCGTCGGCGTCGTCGTGCTCGTCGGTGATCTCGCCGACGAGCTCCTCGGCCAGGTCCTCGATGGTGACGACACCGGTGAAGGAGCCGTATTCGTCGATGACGCAGGCGAGTTGGTTCTTCGACGCGCGAAGCTCCCCCATGGCGTCGGGGAGCATCTGGGTCTCGGGGAGCACCAGTGCGTCGCGGGACAGCACGGCGACCGGTGTGTCGCCGGGCAGGTCGGTGGCGAGCACGTCGCGCAGGTGCACGACGCCCTCGATCGAGTCGTCGGCATGGAGCACCGGATACCGCGAGTGCTCGACGCTCATGAGGGCGCGCACCTCGGCGATGGTGGAGTCGGAGCGCACCGTCGCCACCTTCGCGCGGGGGATCATCGCGTGACCCGTGGTCTGGGTGGGGAAGTCGAGGATGCGGTCGAGCAGTGTGGACAGCTCCTCGGGCAGGTCACCGGTGCCCCGGCTCTCGGCCACGATGTGTTCGAGGTCGCGCGGGGTCGCCGAGTGCTCGACGTCGTGGACCGGCTCGATCTTCAGCGCCTTCAGCAGCGCGTTGGACGAGGCGTCGAAGATACGGATGAGCCAGCCGAACAGCTTCAGGTAGATCGTCGTCGACAGCGAGAGCCATCGCGCGACGGGTTCGGGGCGGGCGATGGCGAAGTTCTTGGGGAACAGCTCGCCGAAGAGCATCTGCACGAACGTCGACACCACCAGCGCCGTCACCGCACCGACGGCGAGTCCGACACCGCTCGGAATGCCGACGCCGCCGAGCAGAGTCCCGAGGGACTGTCCGATGAGGGGCTCGGCGAAGTTACCGACGAGCAGGCCGGTGACGGTGATGCCCAACTGAGCGCCCGAGAGCATGAAGGACGTGCGCTTCGTGACGGCCAGGGTGCGCGCGGCGACGGTGTCACCCGCCTTCGAGCGCGCTTCGAGCCTCGACCGGTCCACGGTCATGTAGGCGAATTCCTGGGCCACGAAATAGCCTGTGCCAGCGGTGATTCCGACGACGACGACGATACCGAGGAGAAGCGTCAACAACTCGCTCATCTGCCGGTCACCGCCCTGGTCGCATCGGTCGATACGAGGGGGGCCATGACCGGCCCGGGTTTGTCGCTGTCCATTCGTCCTCTAGTCGCTGCGGGTGTTTCGCCCGATTCTACGGGATGCGCGCCGCTACCGTCCCGGCACGTACTTCAGCGCCCGGATGAAGATCGGCAACGTCTTCGCCCAGAGCTTCGGAGGCAGCCGTCGTCCGCCGAGGTTGATCAGGCGCGTCGTGGAGACGGTCTGCGACTCGGTGTACTTCAGGACGCCGTCCGGTCCGTGTCGACGACCGACGCCCGAGACACCCATGCCGCCCATCGGCGCACCGGTGCTTCCCCAGGTCGGCGCGTACCCCTCGTCCACGTTCACGGTGCCGGCGTGCAGTCGCGCGGCGATGGCCTCGCCCTGCGCCTTCGTCTTCGCCCACACGCTGGCGTTCAGTCCGTACTCGGTGGCGTTGGCCCGCTCGACAGCCTCGTCGACACTGGCGACGGGGTAGATGGAGACGAGGGGACCGAACGTCTCGGCTCCCCAGCACTCCATGTCGTCGGTCACGCCGGTGAGCACGGTGGGCTCGTAGAACAGCGGGCCGATGTCGGGGCGTGCCTTGCCGCCGGCGACCACGGTCGCACCCTTCACCCTCGCATCGTCCACGTGGTTCGAGATGGCCTTGACCTGGTCCTCCGAGATGAGGCTGCCCATCTCGACCCCGAACTCGTACGTGGCGGCCAGCGTCATGCGGCGCACCCGCTCACCGAACGCGGCGGTGAACTTGTCGGCGATCGACTTCTCGACGTAGATGCGCTCGATGGAGATGCAGAGCTGACCGGAGTTGGAGAAGCAGGCACGGACGGCCGCGTCGACCACCTCGGGGATCTTGGCGCCGGCGGCGACGATCATGGCGTTCTTGCCGCCGAGCTCGGCGGAGAACCCGATGAGTCGCCGACCGGTCTGCTCGGCGAGAAGCTGGCCGGTGGCGGTGGAACCCGTGAACATCAGGTAGTCGGAGGTGTCGACGATGGCGGTGCCCACCACCGATCCGGGGCCGGGAACCACGGCGAAGAGGTCACGGGGCAGACCGGCCTGGTAGAGCAGTTCGACACATGCGAGCGCGCAGTACGGCGTCTGGCTGTCCGGCTTCAGCACGATGCCGTTGCCGGCCATCAGAGCCGGGATGGCATCGGACACCGCGAGGGTCATCGGGTAGTTCCACGGCGAGATGATGCCGACGATGCCTTTGGGCTGGTAGTTGACCTGCGTCTTGGTCAGCACGGGAAGCATGCCCTTGACGCGCTTGCTCTTCAGCAGTTCGCCGGAGACCCGCGCGTAGTGCCGCGCCGTCATCGCGATGTCGAGGACCTCCTCCTGGGCGGCGGACCGGGACTTCCCGGTCTCTGCCTGCGCCAGGTCGATGAGCGACGCCCGGTGCTTCAACACGAGGTCGCGATACTTGTGGAGGATCTTCGCTCGATCTGCGATGGACGTCGTCGCCCACCGCTTCTGGGCTGCGCGGACCTTGTCGTTCGCCGCCAGCACGTCGTCGCGGGTGCCGACGGGGATGGTCGCCATCTCGCGGCCGGTGAACACCTCGATGACGGGCTTGGTCTCCCGGCCCGGTGCGACCGAGGCGAGGGCGACGAGTCGTGTGAACGTGTCTGCGGTCGGCGCTGACATGCGTATCTCCCAGTGGCGGATGAGTGTGACGACGGTTGACGGATACACCGTCGGTATCGACACGGTACGCCAGGAGTGCGTTCGGACACAGCCCCCGACCGGACGCCTCGGCGGATCGGGCCAAGATTGTGCTTGACCCTCACGCAACGGGAGGCAGGACAGTGACCGGTGTGAACGATGCACTGACCGTGGGACAGGTCGCCGCGCTGGCAGACGTCAGCGTGCGCACCCTGCACCACTACGACGCGGTGGGGCTGGTGGTGCCCGGCGGCAGGTCTCCTGCGGGATACCGCACCTACTCCTCGCAGGACGTGGAGCGCCTGTACTCCGTGCTGACCTATCGCGAACTCGGGTTCCCGCTGACCGAGATCAAGGAGATACTCGACGATCCCGCCGCGGACGCGCTCGAGCATCTCCGACGGCAGCGCACCCTGCTCGACCGGCGCATCGCTCACCTGACAGCCATGGCGAACGCCGTGGACACCGTGATCGAGAGGAAGACGATGGGTACGAACCTGACCCCGGCCGAGCAGCGTGAGATCTGGGGCGACGACTGGGCCGGCGAGAAGTACGAGGACGAGGCCCGCGAGCGCTGGGGAACCACCGATGCGTGGGCCCAGAGCACGGAGCGCACCGCCGCGATGTCGGCCGACGACTGGCGTGCGATCAAGGCCGACACCGAACAACTCGAGGCTGATCTCGCTGCAGCGATGCTCCGCGGCGTGGAGCCCGGTTCGGACGAGGCCGACGTCCTCGCGGAACGCCACCGAGCGTCGATCGACCGTTTCTACGACTGCGATCACGCGATGCATGTCTGCGTGGCCGGGATGTACACCGCCGACGAGCGATTCCGCGCGCACTACGACGGGCGGGCCGCCGGGCTGGCGGAGTGGATCGTCGCCGTCGTCGGAGCGAACGCCCGCGAGAACGGGGCCTGACACACGGACGGAGCACGAGGCCGAGAGGCCACGTGCTCCGTCGTCAGTACTGTCGGGGGCTCTAGACGAGGCCCGCGATCCTGCCCACGACACCGAGGACGATCAGCACCACGACGACGCCGACCGCGACCAGGAACACGATCGCGGGTGTCCGAGTGCGCTGGGGCGGTTCATGATTGGGACCCGCGGCCGACGTGGAGTCCGGCGGCGTGTCACCCGGCACGATGCTGCCACCGGGTTCGAGTCCTGCAGTCTCTGCGGGATCGGGGTTCTGGCCGGACATGGGGTGGTCCTCTCGGGTGGCGTCGCGCGCAGTCTCGTCACCGGTGTGACCGTCGTTGCCGTCGTGACTTGTACTCATGACGTGCGGGTTCCCCCGACCTGCACCGTCCAATCGACCTCGAGGGACCGAACCGCCGACGCACCAACCGCCGCCCCGGCGGGTGTCCCCGACAGCGTGACCCGACGTGCCGCAGGACTGCCGCTAGCCTGTGACGCCATGAGCACCTTCATCGCGACCGCCGATCTCGCCGACACCATCGGGCCGGACATCCGGAGCTGCGACACGCAGTTCCGTCAGCTCGGGGCCGTGCGGGAGTTCTGCGGACCCATCACCACCATTCGCTGCTTTCAGGACAACTTGCTGGTCAAGCAGACATTGTCGGAGCCCGGCAACGGCGGAGTCCTGGTGGTCGACGGCGACGCGAGTGTCCACACCGCCCTCGTCGGCGACATCATCGCCGGGCGCGGTGTGGACAACGGGTGGGCGGGCGTCATCGTCAACGGTGCCGTGCGCGACTCGGCCATCCTGACGACTCTCGCCATCGGGGTGAAGGCGCTGGGAACCAACCCGCGCAAGAGCACGCAGACAGGGTCGGGTGAGAAGAACGTCACAGTCGAGTTCGGCGGAGTCACCTTCATCCCCGGCGAGTTCGTCTACAGCGACGACGACGGTGTCGTCGTCGCGGCGCAACCCCTCCCGCCTCAGGGCTGACCGGCAGCTCAGGCCTGAGCGACGCGGGCGGACACCCCGCCGACGGTGACGGTGTCGCCCGCACGGAGCTGACGTCCTCGGCGCAGTTCGGTCTCACCGTTGACTTCGACGAGACCGTCCGCGATGACGGCCTTCGCCTCGGACCCCGACTCGATGAGGTCGGCCAGCTTGAGGAACTGCCCCAGCCTGATCACCTCGTCGCGGATCTCGACCGTTCGATCGCGGCTGTGATCCCGGCCGTCCTCCGGCCTTCCCGCATGACCCCGGCCGGCCTCCGGCCTTCCCGCAGTCACAGGAACGTCACCCCCTGGGCGAGCGGCAGCTCCGAGCTGTAGTTGACCGTGTTGGTGGTGCGTCGCATGTAGGACTTCCAGGCGTCACTGCCCGATTCGCGCCCGCCACCGGTTTCCTTCTCGCCGCCGAACGCGCCGCCGATCTCCGCGCCCGACGGGCCGATGTTCACGTTCGCGATGCCGCAGTCCGATCCTGCCGCCGACAGGAAGCGTTCCGCCTCGCGCAGGTCGGTCGTGAAGATCGACGACGACAGCCCCTGCGGTACGTCGTTGTGGAGGGCGATGGCCTCGTCCAGGTCGCTGTAGGTCATGACGTACAGAATGGGCGCGAACGTCTCACGGCGCACCACGTCGGTCTGCGCGGGCATCCGCACGATGGCCGGCTGGACGTAGACACCGTCCTCGGCGCCCGCCACTCGCACCCGCTCACCACCCGCGACGACGGTGCCGCCGTCCTTCCGCGCGAGCTCCAACGCGTCGGCGTACCCGTCGTGCGCGGCCTCGTCGATCAGCGGTCCGACCAGCGTCGACGAGTCGAGCGGCGACCCGACGGGCAACGACGAGTACGCGGTACCCAGTCGGTCGACGAGGGTGTCGGCGACGGACTCGTG
This sequence comes from Rhodococcus sp. BP-160, assembly GCF_019836205.1. Taxonomy (NCBI): domain Bacteria; kingdom Bacillati; phylum Actinomycetota; class Actinomycetes; order Mycobacteriales; family Nocardiaceae; genus Rhodococcus; species Rhodococcus sp. BP-160. The sequence continues at coordinate 883,600 of NZ_JABUEK010000003.1, read as the reverse complement.
CACGATGACGCGGCGCAGGGACGTGCACCGTTGACCGGCCGTGCCGGCCGCGGAGAACACCAGGCCGCGGACGGTGAGGTCGAGATCGGCGCTCGGACAGACGATCGCGGCGTTGTTGCCGCCGAGTTCGAGGAGCACGCGGCCGAACCGTGCCGCAACGCGGGGGCCCACCTCGCGGCCCATGCGGGTCGATCCGGTGGCGGAGACCAGGGCGATGCGCGGATCGTCGACGAGGGTCTCACCGACGGCACGGTCACCGACGACGAGTTGCGCCACCGCCGGCGACACCCCGGCACGGCGTGCGGCTTCCTCGAACAGCGCCTGCACGGCCACCGCGGTGACGGGCGTCTTCTCCGACGGCTTCCACACCACCGTGTCGCCGGCGACGAGGGCGAGCACGGTGTTCCACGACCACACCGCGACCGGGAAGTTGAAGGCCGTGATCACGGCGACGACTCCGAGTGGGTGCCACTGCTCCATCATCCGGTGGCCGGGCCGCTCGGTGGCGATGGTGTTGCCGTAGAGCTGGCGGGACAGTCCGACGCCGAAGTCGCAGATGTCGATCATCTCCTGGACTTCGCCGAGGCCCTCGCTGACGATCTTGCCGGCCTCGATGGACACCAGCTCACCGAGTGCGTCCTTGTGTTCGCGGAGCAGTTCACCCAGCTCACGCACCAGACCGCCGCGTACCGGCGCGGGAACGAGAGACCACGACCGGTAGGCGTCCGCGGCTGCGGCGATCACCGCGTCCACGTCGCTCGTGAGCGGCACGTGGCCCAGCACCGCACCGGTGATCGGGCTGGTCGCGGCCAGGCCGGAGTCGTGGTCGAGCGGCGCGGCCCCGACTGCGGCGAGCAGCTCGGACGTACGGGCGGACAGGTCGACGGTCGATGTCATGGATTCATTGTCTCCGATGGTCGTGACAGGATTTATTCCGGCCCAGCTGTTGTTTGACAGTATTTTATCGCGTACTTTCGCCTTCATGACGCAGGTACTGCCATCGCGGCCCACCACCCCCGTTCCCGCCGGTGCGCCGGAGTCGGTCCACGACGTGCTGTCGCGCCACATCCTGGCCGACGGCTTCGACATGGTTCTCGACCTCGAGCGGTCGCACGGCTCCACACTCGTCGATGCGCGGACCGGTGCGTCCTATCTCGACATGTTCACGTTCTTCGCCTCGAACGCGCTCGGGATGAACCATCCGTCGCTCGCCCGCGACGACGAGTTCCGGGCGGATCTGCTGACGGCCGCGCTGCACAAGCCGAGCAACTCCGACCTCTACTCCGAGCCGATGGCCCGCTTCGTCGCGACCTTCGCGCGCGTGCTCGGCATCCCCGAACTACCCCACCTCTTCTTCGTCGAGGGCGGTGCGCTCGCCGTCGAGAACGCCCTGAAGGTGGCCTTCGACTGGAAGAGCCGCTTGAACGAGTCCCGCGGTCTCGACCCTGCACTGGGCGGACGGATCCTGCACCTCGAGCACGCCTTCCACGGCCGGTCGGGCTACACCATGTCGCTCACCAACACGGATCCGATCAAGGTCGCGCGTTTCCCGAAGTTCGACTGGCCCCGCATCCCGTCGCCGTACCTGCGCGAGGGCGCGGACATGGACGCTCTCGAGGCGCGCTCACTGGCCGCTGCGCGGGCCGCGTTCGAGTCGTTCCCCGACGACATCGCCGCCGCCATCGTCGAGCCGATCCAGGGCGAGGGCGGCGACCATCACTTCCGACCGTCGTTCCTCCTCGGGCTGCAGGCTCTGTGCCACGAGTTCGACGCGTTGTTCGTCGTCGACGAGGTCCAGTCCGGGGCGGGCATCACCGGCACCGCGTGGGCGCACCAGCAGCTGGGCGTCGAACCCGATGTCCTCGCCTTCGGCAAGAAGACCCAGGTGTGCGGCATCATGGCGGGCCGCCGCGTGGACATGGTGCGCGACAACGTCTTCGAGGTCGGATCACGGATCAACTCGACGTGGGGCGGCGGCCTGGCCGACATGGTGCGAGCACGGCGGATCCTCGAGGTGATCGAACGCGACGGCCTCATCGCCCGCGCCGCGGAGAGGGGCGCGATCCTCGGCGCCGCTCTCGACGCACTCGCGGTGCGTCACCCGTCGATCTCCGACGTGCGGGGACGCGGCCTGTTCCGGGCGTTCTCACTGCCGGACACCGCGACTCGCGATCGACTGATCACGCGGCTCCTCGTCGACGAGCGGGTGATCATGCTGGGGTGCGGCTCGCGCAGCGTCCGGTTCCGTCCCGCGCTGACCGTGACCGAGGAGGCGCTGGCCGACGCCGTCGCGGCGATCGACCGGGTTCTCAGCTCATGAACGGATTGTCTGTGTACGCCGAGTGACAGGCACTGCGCCGGGCTCCGCTACCATCCGCCCATGACACTGCGCTACGACGTCGACGGTCACGGTCCCACCCTCGTACTGGTGCACGGAGTCGTTCACCGCCGCCAGGCGTGGGACGCGGTGCTGGACCTGCTCACGCCCTATCGGCGGGTCGTGACCGTGGACCTGCCCGGGCACGGGGAGTCGGAGCCGCTGCACGAGTCCGGTGAGAACGTGCTGCTCACGCTCCAGAACGAGGTCACCGAGTTCGTCCGCGAGATCGAGGAGCCGGACCACCAGGTGCACATCGCCGGCAACTCGCTCGGCGGCTACGTCGCGCTGTGTCTCGCCGCGCAGGGCGAGGTGGCGTCGGCCACCGCGCTGTCCCCCGCCGGCTTCTTCCTCAACCACACCGACCAGGCTCGGACCATGGTGACGTTCCGCGCGATGCGGACCGTCGCGCGCACGTTCGGCAAGGCCACACCGACGGCGCTCAAGATGCGGGCGGTGCGGTACCCCACGCTGCTGCCGTTCTTCGCGCATCCGAGCAGGGTGTCGTACGAGGCCGCCGTCGTCGACGCCTCGTCACTCACCACCAACGCGATGATCGACGCGGGCATCGACGCGCCGTTCGAGTTCCCGCCACTCACCGAGCCGCTGGTGCCGGTGACGGTGGCGTGGGGCACGCGAGACCTGATCCTGCCGCACTACCAGGTGCGGGGCGTCCGTCGCCGCTTCCCGCACGCCCGCGTCATCTCGGTCCCCGGGGTCGGCCATGTGCCGATGACGGACAATCCCGAGCTGATCGCGTCGATCCTCCTCGCGGGAAGTCAGGACCGGTCCCCGACCGCAGACCCGTCCTGAGGTTCTAGGCGGTCTCCATCTCGGCGACGATCCGCGCGACGATGTCCGCGGCCGGCGCGGCGGTCACCGAACGCCACCCGGTACCGGCCCACAGGTTGGGCACGTCCGCTCGGCCGGCAGCCGTCGCCGCGGTGCGGATCGGGCCCGTGATCGCGTTGACATCGGGATAGCCGGCCGGTGCGGAGGCCGTGAACTGCGCCGCGAACTCGTTCTCGAGTCCCCGAGCCGGTCGTCCCGAGAACGCACGCGTCACCACGGTGCGCCGGTAGCGACGGTCCAGCAGTGCGGCGCGGTGCACCGCCGAGGTACCGGCCTCGTCGGAGCACAGGAACGCGGTGCCCATCTGCGCAGCGACGGCGCCGAGTCCGAGAGCGGCCACCACGCCGGACCCGTCCATGATCCCGCCGGCCGCGATCAAGGGCACGTCGACCGACAGTCCGACGGCGAGCAGCAGGGACGGCAGCGACATCGCGTCACCGCCTCGAGGAGACGACGCATCGTCCGTGAAGACGCCCCGGTGTCCGCCGGCCTCGCTGCCCTGGACGACGAGCATGTCGGCCCCGTCCTCGACGGCCTCGCGGGCCTCGTCGACGGAGGTGACCGTCCCGATCATCAGGGCGCCGATCTCGTGCACGCGGGCGGTGAGCTCGGCGCCGGGTCGACCGAACGTGACCGACACGGCCGCCGGGCGGTGGGCGAGCACCACGTCGATCACCGCGTCGATGTCGTCGGGGCCGGGTGTCGCCGGGCCGGCTTCGACCCCGAACTCAGCGGCGATCGGGGCCAGCGCGGCGCGGTACGTCTCCATCTCGTCGGCGACCGCGATGTGCGCTGACGGGAGGAAGAGATTGACGCCGTACGGCGCCGACGTGAGGGACTCGATCTCGGAGAGCCGGCCGTCGAGCGCCTCCGGGCTCAGCAGCGCTCCGGCCAGGAACCCCAGGCCACCGGCATCGCTCACGGCGGCGGTCAGGGCGGGGGTGGACGGGCCTCCGGCCATCGGCGCGCACACGACGGGAAGCCTGGCAGGGAACACAGCGGTCATGCGGCCGATCGTACGTCGAGGGATGATCTCGGCTACCTACCACGAATACCCGATGTTTCACCGGTTTCGGGCCGACCAAACCGACTACACGTACACTACACTGGTCACCAGCAGGGACACACGCCGCGTCGGGGGTCGCATCGAGTTCGAAGGGATTCTCCACGCATGTCGCACCCGACCCGTCCGCCGGTCACGCAGCGCGTCCGCGCGTCCCGCGATCGCGCTCACCCGGGTCGACACAGCGGATCCCGGCGCATCCGCAACGCGCAACGCAGACCCCTCACCCACCGGCCTCGGGACAGCGCACTCGACGTCGTGCGTCGGTGGCTGACCACGCCGCACGATTTCGACTGGATCTTCGTCCATCACTCCACCCGGTCCATCCACGGCATCATCCGGCTGGTCTTCGCCGGCGCGGTGCTGCTCAACGCGACCGTGTCCATGTTGATGCTCGCCTCGCCCAACGGCCCCTCCGGCACGCCGGCGATCGTCTACGTCTTCCTCGTGCTGGCACTGCAGATCGCCGCGATGATCTGGGTGCTCACGGGACCGACGCCGGACACGAAGGCGCAGTTCCTCGGGTTCCTGATCTTCGGCGACGTCGGCATCACGTCCGTGATCCTGCTGGACACCCCGACGTCGGCACTGATCGGCACCTTCCTGTTCGCGATCAACGGCGCTCTCTGCACGTTCTTCCTCAGCCCACGAGTGCTGCTCGCCCATCTCGCGTTCACCAATGCCGTCATCGTCCTCATCGGCGCCCTGGCGTACGTCCAGAACCTGTGGGGGCCGTGGGACGCGATCGCCGCGGTGCTGGTGGCCAGCGGCGCGAGCAGTGGGGTGCCGGTCTTCGCGTCCATCGCGTGGTCACTCGTCTCGACGGACGCGAAAGCCTCGGACCTCGATTCGCTGACCGGCGTCAGGAACCGCCGCGGTCTGCAGAACTCGGTCGAGGATCTGTGGGAGACGGCACTCGCGACCACATCGCCCGTGGTGGTCGTGATGATCGACATCGATCGTTTCAAGAGCGTCAACGACCGCTTCGGACACGATCAGGGCGACACCGTGATCGTCCTGGTCGCGACCCGGCTCGCCGAGCTCTTCGACGGCCACGGGGTGCTCGCGCGTACCGGCGGCGAGGAGTTCGTGGCGGTCCTCACCGATGTGGACGGAGACGTCGAGTCGGTGGTCGCCCGTGTCACCGAGACGGTCCACGATCGACAGGACACCATTCCCGTGACCGCCAGCGTCGGCGTCGCCGTGTTGACTCCCGACTCGTCGCTGTGGAGTTCCGGACCCGGGGCGATCGACCGCGCGACGCGGGGTGCGGACTCGATGATGTACCGAGCCAAGGCCGCCGGCGGGCATCGGCTGCTCTCGACCTTCCTGTGACACCCGCCCTGCACCGGACCCAGACGAGGAAACCCACCCCGTGATCGACATCTTCCACGCACTCGTGGTCATGAACTCGCTGTTCGCCGCGTCGGCGTGGTGCCTGGCGCGGCCGAACGCCTGGTCGATCTCCGCGGTGGTGCTCGCGTCGATCGGCTGGCTGCTCTTCAACGCGCCGCTCGAGGGCCGTGTGCTGGTGGTGTTCTCACTCCAGCACGGATTCACCGAGTCGGACGTGCTGTCCATCGTGGGCATGATCATCGGGGCGGTCGGCGTCGTGCGCGCGAGGCGACGAGCCGACCGCCCCGAGATCAGGCGTCGAGACTGATCAGACGCTGATGCCGAAGTCGCGGGCGATGCCGGCGAGTCCGGAGGCGTAGCCCTGGCCGACGGCGCGGAACTTCCACTCCGCACCGTTGCGGTACAGCTCGCCGAAGACCATGGCGGTCTCCGTCGAGGCGTCCTCGGTGAGGTCGTAACGGGCGAGCTCGGTGCCGTTCGACTTGTCGATCACGCGGATGTAGGCGCCGCGGACCTGGCCGAACGACTGCGAGCGCGCGTCGGCCTCGTAGATCGAGACGGGGAACGTGACGATGTCGACGGTGGACGGGACCGCTGCGAGATCGACGTCGATGACCTCGTCGTCGCCGTCGCCCTCACCGGTCTTGTTGTCACCCGTGTGCTGGATCGAGCCGTCCGGAGTCTTCAGATTGTTGAAGAAGACGAAGTACTCGTTGCCGGGCGCCTTCTTGTCCGGGCCGAGCGCGATGGCGCTGGCGTCGAGATCGAAATCCGTTCCGGTCGTCGTGCGCAGATCCCATCCGAGTCCGACGGACACCGCGGTCAGATTCGGTGCGGCCTTCGTGAGAGACACGTTGCCACCCTTGGTCAGGCTGACGCCCATGTGAGAGATCCCTTCTCGTTTCGCCCGATTCATCCGTATTCGGATCGGTGCTGCCCGGCCAACGAACCCGACGTCGTTCCGGTTCCCGGCCCTTCGTGACGACCCGCCGCGCAGCACAGGGCGCGCGGCGGCATCGAACGCTGCATAGTTGTCTGTCACAGCCTGTGTCCTGCGGAGCACGGGCTCGTCCCGTCATCCACGGTCCCGGCAGGAGGCGCTCGATCATGGCCACACAGGCGACCCCGGCGGCATCCGCCGCGGGCACTGCATCACCGTCCCCGTCAGGCTTGTCCGACGCGTCCCGCGTCGCCCGCGCCGATCGCCGGTCGCGCCACAAGGGGCGCCTGCGGCAGGTGCCGCACCACGTCGGCCTCGTGCTCGGTGTCTACGCGACGCTGGTCCTCCTGTGGAGCCTGTCACCCGCGCTCCGAGCCCTCGTCCACGTACCCCGCGAGTGGCTCGACTCGTACGTCATCGACGCTCCCGACACGAGCCTGTCCTACGGCTTCGTGGTCGCGCTGGTCGCCGCGGCGCTGTCGACGCGCAAACGCGTCGCGTGGTGGATCGCTCTTCTCTACACGGCCGGATCCGCGGTGGTGAACGTATCGACCCTGGTGGACGATCCCGGCAGCGTCGGGTCCTGGATCGGACTCGTCCTGCAGGTCGCGGTGCTCGCACTGCTGCTCGCCTCCCGCACCGAGTTCGACACCAAGGTCCGACGCGGCGCCGGATGGAAGGCACTCGGTGTTCTCGTCACCGGTCTGATCGTCGGCATCCTCGCCGGCTGGGCGCTGCTCGAGGCCTTCCCGGGTTCGCTGCCGCGGAACGAGACCTTCCTGTGGTCACTCAACCGAGTGGCCGGCCTGGCACTGGTGGACAACGAGCAGTTCAGCGGCCGACCACACGGATTCCTCAACTTTCTTCTGGGACTGCTCGCCTTCGTCGCCCTCGCCGCGGCGGTGGTGACACTGTTCCGCTCGCAGCGTGCGAGCAATGCCCTCACCGGCACGGACGAGTCGGCGCTACGCGGACTCATCGCCCGCTCCGGCCACGACGACTCGTTGGCCTACTTCGCCACCCGCCGCGACAAGGCGGTGGTCTTCGCACCGAACGGCAAGGCCGCCATCACCTATCGCGTCGAGGTCGGAGTGTGCCTCGCCAGCGGCGATCCCATCGGCCTCGAGGAGTCCTGGCCTCACGCGATCGAGGCGTGGCTCGAGATGTCGTCTCGGTACGGGTGGGCCCCGGCGGTGATGGGAGCGAGCGAGACCGGTGCCGCCGCGTTCCGGCGGGCGGGACTCGCCGTGCTCGAACTCGGCGACGAGGCGATCTTGCAGACCCGCTCGTTCAGCCTGAACGGACCCGACATGCGCCCGGTGCGCCAAGCGGTCAATCGGGCGCGCGGCAAGGGCGTGACGGTGCGCATCCGACGGCATCGCGACATCCCCGAGGACGAGTGGCCGGGCATCGTCGAGCGTGCCGACCGCTGGCGTGACACCGAGACCGAACGCGGGTTCTCCATGGCACTCGGGCGCCTCGGCGACCCTCTCGACGGCGACTGCCTGCTCGTCGAGGCCGTGCTCGATGCGGACGACCGCGTCGTCGGCACCCTCTCCCTCGTGCCCTGGGGCGCGAGCGGAGCATCGCTCGACCTCATGCGCCGTGATCCCGCCTCACCCAACGGCACCGTCGAGCTCATGGTCTCCGAGCTCGCGTCCCGCTCGGACACCGTGGGCATCACCAAGGTGTCCCTGAACTTCGCCGTCTTCCGCTCCGTGTTCGAGGCGGGCGGCCGCATCGGTGCGGGACCTGTTCTGCGCCTGTGGCGTTCGACGCTCGTGTTCTTCTCGCGATGGTGGCAGCTCGAGGCGCTGTACCGATCGAACCTCAAGTACCAGCCCGAGTGGGTACCGCGGTACCTGTGCTTCGAGGACAACCGCGATCTGCCGAAGGTGGGTACCGCATCGGCCATCGCGGAGGGCTTCCTCACGCTGCCGGGCCTCGGTGCACGCACTCACACCGGCACCCGACAGGCTGTTCCCGCCGCGCTGCTGGCCGACGGCACGCTGCACGCCGACGGGAGCGAGCCCGACGACACACCCGTCGACACGCTGCCCGGCCGGCGACGGCCGGAACAGGTCCGGGTGCGGATGTCCAAGCTGGACAGGCTCTCCGCGGACGGCGTCGACGCCTACCCCGTCGCGCATCCGCCCACCCACACCGTGGACGCCGCGGCGAACGCCCCGGAGGGCACCACCGTGCGCGTGTCCGGTCGCCTGCTGCGCATCCGCGACTACGGCGGCGTCGTCTTCGGCCTCGTGCGCGACTGGAGCGGGGACCTGCAGATCCTCCTCGACAGCGAGCGCATCGATCGAGATCGGTTGCGACGCTTCACCTCCGATTTCGACCTGGGCGACCTGATCTCCTGCACGGGAGTGGTCGGTCGCAGTCGCACCGGAGCGCTCGCGCTGCTGGTGAGCGACTGGCGCATGAACGCGAAATCGCTGCACCCGCTGCCCGACAAGTTCCGCGGGCTCACCGATCCCGAGGCGCGGGTGCGTCAGCGCTACGTCGACATGGAGATCAATCCGCAGGCGCGCGCCCTCATGCGTGCCCGCAGCGCGGTGGTGAAGTCGCTGCGCGACACGTTGGGCGACCGCGGATACATGGAGGTGGAAACGCCGATCCTGCAACAGATTCACGGCGGCGCGAACGCGGCACCCTTCCTCACGCACATCAATGCCTACAACCTCGATCTCTACCTCCGTATCGCGCCGGAGCTGTACCTCAAGCGGCTGTGCGTCGGCGGCATGGAGCGGGTCTTCGAGATCGGTCGCGTGTTCCGCAACGAGGGCGCCGACTTCAAGCACAATCCGGAGTTCACGATCCTCGAGGCCTACGAGGCGCACAGCGACTACGAGCGCGCGATGGTGTTGTGCCGGGAGCTGATCCAGCGCGCCGCCGTGGCCGCGCACGGCCGCGAGGTGATCTACCGGCCGGCCGAGGACGGCACCATGACGGAGATCGACATCTCCGGCGAGTGGCCGGTGAAGACCATGCACGGCGCCGTCGCGGAGAAGATCGGTGCCGACGTCCGGCCCGACACACCGCTCGCGGAGCTGCAGCGGCTGTGCGATCTGCACGACGTCCCGTATCAGTCGACCTGGGACGAGGGGGCCGTGGCGCAGGAGATGTACGAGCACCTCGTCGAGGACTTCACCGAGTTCCCGACGTTCTACACCAATTTTCCCACGTCGATGTCCCCGTTGACCCGGCCCCACCGCAGCATCGCGGGCGTCGCCGAGAAGTGGGATCTGGTGGCGTGGGGGGTCGAGTTGGGCACCGCGTACAGCGAGTTGACCGACCCCGTGGACCAACGCGCTCGTCTCACCGCGCAGTCGATGCTCGCCGCGGGCGGTGATCCCGAGGCGATGGAACTGGACGAGGACTTCCTCCAGGCGCTCGAGCACGGCATGCCGCCGACCGGTGGCCTCGGAATGGGTGTCGACCGGGTGGTCATGCTCATCACGGGCGGGTCGATCCGCGAGACCCTCGCGTTCCCGTTGGCCAAGCCGCGGAGCTGAATGTTTCACATGAAACCGAACGGCGAGGTGGTCGTCGACGTACTGGGGACCGCCGTGCACGTGGTGGTCTCCCGTCCTGACGCGGCGGCGGCGCCCGCCCCGGTCGTCGTGCTGTGCGGGGGGCTCGCCTCGACGTGGCACGACTGGATCGACGTGTCCGCGCTGCTGGTGGCGGCCGGCCACACGACGGTGGCCATCGATCGACCGGGCTTCGGCGACAGTGAACCGCTGCCTCCGGACCGGGTGCCGACGGTGCACGAGGAGGCCGATCGCATCCTCGCCGTCCTGGACGCCCTCGCGATGACGGACCCCGTGGTCCTGGTGGGGCACTCGATGGCCGGCTTCTACGTCGAGGGCTTCGCGCGGTCGTACCCCGCGCGCACGGCGGCGCTCGTGCTGCTCGACTCGAGCGTCGAGAAGTCGCCGTCGGCCCTGGTGCCGCCGCGCATCCGCATTCCGGTGACCCGCGTGATCGCCCGCATCGTCTCGGCCGCCGGTCTGCAACGGTTGCTCGCCGATCCGGTGCGCCACGTCCTGACGCAGGCCGTTCCCCCGGACGGGTACGCGCCCGACCGGGTCGACGATCTCCGCCGCATCTACCGCGATCCCTCCTATCTGGAGGCCGCCGCGATCGAGTACGCGGTGTACGCCGACATGGCCCTCGAATTGAACCGCCTGCGCCGCGCGACGCCCGTTCCGTCCGTCCCCGTCATCGTGGCCGCCGCGCACACGGGACGACGGACCCCGTGGGGAGCGCAGTGGTTGCGGCGCCAGCAGCGTCTGGCCCGCTACCTCGGCGGCCGCTTCGCCGTGGTGTCCCCGTCGCACCACCACGCCATGATCGATCAGCCCCGGCGAGTCGCGGCGCTGGTGAGAACTGTCTCCACCGGCTGAACGCCGCGCGAGCGCACACTGGAGAGATGAATCCTCTGCGCACGGTCCAGACCCGAGTGGGCGAGACCATCTTCGCGCGGGTCGCGGGCGACGAGGGCCCCGCTCGACGCGACCGGATCCACCTGGCCGAGGGGCCGCGTCGGTACGGCCCCGATTCGGCGATCCAGCGCGTCCACGCCGATGCGTCGATGTTCGTCGGCGGAATGCGCGCCCTGCTCCTGCAGTCGTTGCACCCGCTGGCGATGGCTGCCGTGGACGAGTACTCCGGCTACCGCGGCGACCCGTGGGGCCGTCTGCAACGCACCAGCACGTTCCTCGCCGAGACCACGTTCGGCACCATCGAGGACGCGGAGCGCGCCGTGCGAATCGTGCGCGCCGTGCACAAGCGCATCACGGGAGTCGCGCCGGACGGGCGGCCGTACGCCGCGTCGGATCCGCACCTGCTGCGGTGGGTCCACGTCGCGGAGATCGACAGCTTCCTGCGCGCGCACGATCGTTACGGTGCCCGACCTCTCGATGCCGGCGGCCGCGACGCCTACGTCCGGGAGTCGGCCTGGGTCGCTCGCGGGCTCGGCGCCGAGGACGTGCCCGAGACGGTCGACGAGCTGAACGAGATGCTGGCGATGTACCGGCCCGAACTGCGCGGCACTCCCGCAGCACGTCGCACCGCCCGCTTCATCCTGCTCAACCCACCGATCCCGTTGGCAGTACGCCCCGCCTACGGTCTGCTGTCGTCGGTGGCGGTGTCGATGATGCCGCGGTGGACCCGCTTCCCCCTCCGGTTGCCCTACCTGCCGATCACCGAGGCCACCGCCGTGCGCGCGAGCGGCATCGCCGTCACCACCGCCATCCGGTGGGCACTGGGCGCGGGCCCGACGGCGCAGGACGAGCTGACTCGCACCACGGCGTGACGCAGCGTCCGAACCGTGTGCATCTCAGCGGTCGATCCGACCTGACCGCGACAGACCGGCCAGCGCTGGTACCGCGGCCTTCATCGACTGCTGGTCGTGGCGTGACGGGACTTCACCGGCGTCACGAACGCGCTCGTGTCTCAGGGTCATGACACTTCTCCTGGTAGCGGGAGAAGTGGCAGCTCGGGGAGCGGCGTGTGAGCGGGGCCGACGGCCTCACTTTCACTTCAGGTGCCGCCAGGCCAGCAGCCGGCGGACAGAGAAGGATTCCGCGACGTTTTCCTCACTCATCCTCGGGTATGCGCCCGCCACGCAGACCTGAGGAGTGGTGGACGTGAGCATCGTCGAGACAGCGCGCAACGCGGTGAAGGCGGCAGCCGAGACTGCGCTGCAGAACCCCGCAGTGCAGAAGGTGACCGGCCGCGGTGAGACCGAGTCCGCCGGGCCCGTGACCCTGACCATCGCCGTGGACGTTCCCACCGCGCGCGCCTTCTGGACGGACACCCCGCAGTTGTCCCGCGTCCTGGGCGACATCGCCTCGGTGTCGGACGACGGCGGGGACGTGGTCACGTGGACCGTCTCCGACGGGAACGACGTCGCCGTCGCGGTGGAGACCACGCGGTCGGCCGACGACCACGGAGTGCGGTTCACCCGCCGCGACGACAGCGGCGACCTCGCTGTCGTGCGCTTCGCCGAGGCTCCGCTCGACCTCGGGACCGAGGTGACGCTGGAGCTCGGTCTCCCCCTCCCCGACGTCGCGGCACGGGTCGCGGCCTTCAAGGTGCTCTATCGAGCCCGAGCCCTGCTGCAGACCGGCGAGATACCCACGCTGGTTCCCACCCCGTCCGCCCGACCGGGCGAGAAGTAGGAGACCGACGTGCGTGCACTCTGCTGGACCGGCGTGAACACCCTGTCCGTCGAGACCGTGGACGATCCTGTGATCGTCAATCCCCACGACGCCGTTCTGGAGGTGTCGGTGACGACGACGTGCGGGTCCGACCTGCACTTCCTGAGCGGCTACCTCCCCGGCATGCGGGAGGGCGACGTCATCGGCCACGAGTTCATGGGCCGTGTCGTCGAGGTCGGCGCGGAGGTGACGGCCACGAGTGTGGGATCCCGCGTGGTGGTGCCGTCGTTCATCGCGTGCAACAACTGCTGGTACTGCGACCACGACCAGTACTCGCTGTGCGACACCACCAACCCGAACGCGGATCTGCAGCGACCGATCATGGGCTATCCCACCGGCGGCATCTACGGCTATACGCATCCGTTCGGCGGCTACCAGGGGTCGCACGCGCAGTACATTCGCGTGCCGTTCGCCGATCAGAACTGCTTCGCCGTTCCCGACGGCGTCACCGACGAGCAGGCGCTGTTCGCCTCGGACGCGATTCCCACCGGGTACATGGGTGCGGACTTCTGCTCGATCACCGGCGGGGAGACGATCGCCGTGTGGGGAGCGGGAGGCGTCGGCCTGATGGCGGCGCGCAGTGCACAGCTGATGGGGGCCGGCCGCGTGATCGTCGTCGACCGGATTCCGGAGCGACTGGCCATGGCGCGCGACGAGATCGGTGCCGAGACCGTCGACTACACCGCCTCGGACAGCGTCACCGACGAGATCCGCGAGATGACCGGCGGCCGCGGACCCGACGCGGTGATCGAGGCCGTCGGCATGGAGGGCCACGGCACCGGTGTCGGCCAGATCTACGACAAGGCGAAGCAGGCGCTGCGCCTCGAGAGCGACCGCGCGACGGCGCTGCGGGAGGCGATCCGGACGGTCCGCAAGGGCGGCGTCGTCTCGGTGCTCGGCGTCTACGGTGTCACCGACAAGTTCCCCATGGGTCTGGTCATGAACAAGGGCCTCACGCTGCGCTCCGCACAGCAGCACGGACAGCGGTACGTCCCGCGCCTTCTGGACCACCTGCAGTCCGGCGAGCTGGACCCGACATTCCTGATCACGCACGACATGTCGCTCGAGGAATCACCCGCGGGGTACGCGATCTTCAAGGAGAAGGCGGACAACTGCGTCCGGGCGATCTTCCGGCCGTGACCGGTGGCATCATGCGGGAGTGACGCGTGACGTATCTGCCCACCTCGACGTGACCGTCGTCGACCCCAGCAACCTCGAGTTCCAGATCGCGGTCGCCGAACTACCGGGGACGACGGTCACCGAGTCGCTGTCGTTCCGGCTCGACGGCGAGGAGATCACGCCCACGGTGATCCGCGCGGAGACCGGCGGGCGCATCCACCGATTCGATTGTGGGCGTGGGCAACTCGTCGTCGACTACCGCGCCCGCGTGGAAGGCGAGGCGGATCCCGCCCCGGTGGTCGAGCGGGACCTGTCGGTCTACCTGCGGCCGAGCCGCTACAGCGAGTCGGACAAGTTCCTGGGCTTCGCCGAGACCGAGTTCGGGCGCTACACCTCCGACGCCGACGTGCTCGAGCGCGTCTCCGCCTGGGTCGGCCGCCGTCTGCGCTACGTTCCCGGCAGCAGTGACCCCATCGACGGCGCCACCGACACCCTCCTCGCGGGTAGCGGAGTCTGCCGCGACTACACGCATCTCGTCGTCGCGTTGCTGCGGGCGATGACGGTGCCGGCCCGCCTCGTCGCGGTCTACGCGCCCGGCTGCGACCCGATGGACTTCCACGCGGTCGCGGAGGCCTACGTCGACGGCGTCTGGCGCGTCGTCGACGCGACCCGGCTGGCCCCACGGCAGAGCCTCGTGCGCATCGCCACCGGGCGGGACGCGTCCGACACCGCGTTCCTCGACAACCACGACGGGTACATCGTTCTGGACCGCATGCAGGTCATGGCCACGGTGGACGGGATGCTCCCCTACGACGACGTGCACGAACTCGTGTCCATGCGCTGATCGTGATCACCTTCCGGCGGGTCACCGAGGACGACTTCCCGCTGCTCGCGCGCTGGTTGTCGCACCCGCACGTGGCGCGGTGGTGGAACCACGAGGTCACCGCCGAGGCCGTCGCCCGCGACTTCGGAGCGTCCGCCCGCGGCGAGGAGCCGTCCGAGGACGTGCTGGCTCTCGACGACGGAACCCCCGTCGGCCTGCTCCAGCGCGCCCGGTGGCACGACTACCCGGAGTACGTCGACGAGCTGGCGCCGTTCTGGGCGGTGCCCGCGGAGGCCGTCACCATCGACTACCTCATCGGCGAGGAGCACCTCGTCGGGCACGGCCTCGGCACCCGCGTGCTGATCGAGTTCACGGCCGACACGTGGCGGCGGTACCCGAGCGCGACGTGCGTCGTCGTGCCGGTGGCCACGGGCAACGTCGCGTCGTGGCGGGCGCTCGAGAAGGCCGGGTACCGACGTGTCGCCGAGGCCCACCTCACCCCGGACAATCCGATCGACCCCACCGACCACGTGGTGATGGCGATCGACCGCCCGGCTCGATGACGAGGGCCTAGTCTCCTCGGTCATGGAGCATCCTGTGCGATTCCGCGACAACGATCCGTTGTTGGTCAGGGTGCGGGAGCGAGCCCTACGCCTGCCCGGTGCCTCCGAGAAGGTCTCCCACGGCCGGCCGAACTTCCGCACCACGAAGGTCTTCGCGATCTACGGCGCCACGGTGAAGGGGGATCACCCCTCCACCCGCTGGGATCGGTCGCTGCAGGTCCTGCCCGACACCGACGAGCGAGCGGCGCTGCTGGACGACGAGCGATTCTTCGAGCCCGCGTACACCGCGGCGAGCGGCTGGGTGGGACTCGACCTGACGATCGGGACCCCCGACTGGACCGAGGTCGACGAACTGCTCGACATGTCGTTCCGGCGGACGGCGCCGGCACGGCTGGTGGCAGAACTCGGAACGCTCTCGTGACCGTGAGACAGTGGCCGCTGTGCAACTGCTGCTGATTCGCCACGCTCTCCCGCTGCGTTCCGACGCGGATGCCGATCCCGCCCTCGCACCGCTGGGACTCGAGCAGGCCGCGCGCGTGCCCGACGGGCTGCGCGCCCATCGGCTCGCGCGCATCGTCAGCAGTCCACAACTGCGCGCCCGGCAGACCGCGGAACCGCTCGCCGCGGACACCGGACTCCCGGTGGACGTGCTCGATGGTCTGGCCGAGTACGACCGCGACTTCCCGGGTTACCTCCCCATCGAGGAGGCGCGCGAGAAGTTCCCCGTCGAGTTCGAGCGCATCAAGGCCGGGCATCTGCCGAGCGCGGTGGACGCCGACGCCTTCCGCCGACGGGTGTTCGACGACATCGCCTCGGTGGTGCGGGACGCGGAGCCGGAGGACACGGTCGCGGTCTTCGCCCACGGCGGGGTGATCAACGTCCACCTGCAGGATCTGCTCGGCACCGCCATGCCTCTGACCTTCCCGATCGACTACGTCTCGGTCACGCGAATACTGTTCTCGCGCAGCGGCAGACGTACGGTAGCGTCGGTGAACGAGACGCAGCACGTGTGGGATCTGCTCCCCCGGAACCGTGCACGATCCTCACCGACTTCTTAATCGCGCAGGTCACCGGGCATTACGGGCGCGATCGGCGCTCGGCACGGTCCGTCGAGCGCGTCGGCACCGGTTAGCCTGAGCAGTATCATGACTTCTCCCTCAGCACACGGTGCCCCGCGTTCGGGTCTCGTCGCCACGTTGTCGCGGCCCGTGATCGTCGTTCTCGTGATCGCCCTCCCCCTGCTCCTGGCCGGCCTCTACGCGTCGTTCAGCGGGAACGACGTCGTTCC
Organism: Rhodococcus sp. BP-160; assembly: GCF_019836205.1. Taxonomy (NCBI): domain Bacteria; kingdom Bacillati; phylum Actinomycetota; class Actinomycetes; order Mycobacteriales; family Nocardiaceae; genus Rhodococcus; species Rhodococcus sp. BP-160. The sequence goes on along the minus strand of NZ_JABUEK010000003.1, from coordinate 866,980 downwards.
CCTGGCCTCGCAGAGCAGTTCCGAGACCACCACCTCGGCAGACGGTTCCGAGGCCACGGACGGCGGCACCCCCGCTGCGGGAGACCCGCTGGCGAAGACGCGCTCGGCTCTCACCCAGACGCAGTTGCCCCTGAGCCTGCTCAGCGGTGGACTCACTCAGCTGACCGACGCGGCGCCGCAGCTCACCGACGGAGTCACCCAGCTCTCCGACGGCCTCGGGCAGGCGCGCTCCGGGTCGCAGCAGCTCGCGGACGGCAACTCCCAGCTGGCAGGCGGACTCGTGCAGCTGCAGGGCGGAGTGGGCCAGCTCGGTGACGGCGCCGTGCAGATCAGCGGCGGCGTGAACCAGCTGACGACACCCCTGCTGGCGCTCGGCGAGAAGCAGGCTCAGGTCACCTCGTCCATCGCGGACGTCGCGAACCGCATCGAGGTGCTGAACAACCCGATCACCACCGACGCGGCACGGCAGCTGCGTGAGCTCATCGACACGCTGAACGCGCAAGGCATCGGCCCCGATACCGTCTCCCAGATCAACCAGCTGCGCGACGGCGCCGCCCTGCTCGCGTTCCAGCTCGACGATCCGTCCAGTGAGTTCGTCACCGGCGTGAACACCGCCGTCGACGGCAGCGCGCTGCTCTCCACGGGCGCCGGCCAGCTGAACGACGGCATCATCCAGCTCGACGACGGTGGCAAGCAGCTGAAGGCGGGCACCGACCAGATCACGACCGGCATCGAGCCGATCGGCGGCGTCGTCAGCAGCCTGCAGACCAACGTGAAGACCGCGCAGACCTCGCTGCCCGCGGCCAACGCAGTAGCGGCGACCACGACAACCGACGAGAACGGTCAGACGCAGACCACCCTCGTCGTGCAGGGAAGCACCCCGTCGAACTACTACCTGATCGCGGCACTGGTGGCCGTGGCCGCGGCTGCCGCGGTGAGCCTGATGCGCCTGCTGACGCGTCGGGACCGCGTGGCGCGCATCGCACCCGTCCTCGGGGCCCTCGCGGTCACCGCAGCTGCGGGTATCGCCTACTGGTTCGTCGGCGACGGTCTCAGCTTCGGCTCGCTCCTCGGCGGCATCGTCTTCCTGTTCCTGGGTTCTGCGGCGTTCCTCGCCGCGGCGGGCGCCGTGCAGATGGCGTTCGGCCGTGCCGTCGGCCAGTCGATCAACCTGGTGCTGCTGCTCGTCCAGCTGGTCCTGGCAGGCGGAGCCCTGGTGGGGTCGCCCGACAGCTCCGTCTTCGGCAAGGCCGCGTCCTTCACGCCCGTCGGGTGGCTCGCCGCCGGGCTCGAGCGCATCGCGGCGGACGCCATGGACTCGACCGGCTGGCTCGCCGTCCTCGTGATGGTCGCCCTGCTCGCGGTGTCCGGTCTCGTCTACTCGCTCGTCGCCCGGTCCGACCCGGAGGACGACCGCGCGGCCTACCGGGACGAACCGCGCCTCGCCTGACTCAGGCGGGCGTCAACGGGTGGATCGCCAGGGCGCCCAGCTTGGCGCCGTGGCGACCCATGACGTCGGCCATGTGCGGTGACGCCATGTGCCCGTCGAGGGCCGCCTGGTCCCGCCACACCTCGACGGTGACGATGGTGTCGGGCGCCGCGTTCGAGGTGTAGACGTCGTACTCCAGGCAGCCGTCCTCCTCGCGCGTGAGAACGGCGAACTGCCGCATCGCCTCCAGCACCTCGTCGAAGCCGTCCGTCACCGGAATGGTGGCCACCACGTGCAGATCACTCATCGTCGTTCTCGTCTCGCTCGTTCGTCATCGGTCCACCCGAACGTACGGCGAGGAGCGGCGGCGGGCGTCGGTTATCGCCCGACTGCCCGCTGACGACTCAGCCCTGGAACCCCTCGTCGTTCTCGAAGGCCGTGACGACGGCCGCCAGATCGTCGGCGCCGTGTCCCGCGACGCTCGCGTCCACGTACGCACTGCGCACGGCCTGCAGCAGGCGGGAGGTGCGCGGATCCACCGCATCGATCATCAGGTCGACGTCCTTGACCACGCCGTCGATCCCGAACGACGGGGTGAAGTCGCGCTCGATCATCGAGCGGCCCTTCATCTGTGTGTACGGCGCGTTGATCGGACCACCGTCGAGCGCCTCGAGGACGAGCGAGGGCTCCAGGCCCAGTTCCGACGCCATCGCGAGGGACTGCGCCGTGGCCGCCGTGAGCGTGGACACCATCGCGTTGCACGCCAGTTTGAGCGCACTCGCCCGGCCGGGTTCCGTCCCCGCGTTCACGATCTTCACCGTCATCGACTCGAGCACCGGGCGCACCGACTCGAGCGCCTCGGCGCGTCCGGAGGCCAGCGCCGTGAGCTTTCCCGACTCCGCCGGCTCCTTGGTCCCCAGCATCGGGCAGTCGAGAAAGGCGACCCCGTGGTGCTGCGCCAGATCGGCCAGCCGTCGGGCGCCGGCCGGACCGACGGTCGCGGACTGGACCCACACGGCGCCGTCCTTCACCGCTGACAGGAAGGTGGTGGCCGTGTCCGCGGTGGCCGACTCGTCGTAGAGCATCGTGACGATCACGTCGGCGTCGGCGACGCAGGCCGCCGGATCGTCCGCGACGGTCGCCCCCTGGTCCTTCAGCGGCGCCGCGCGATCGGCGTTGCGGTTCCACACCGTCACCTCGTGGTCGTCACGGAGCAAAGACCCCGCCATGCCCGCGCCCATCGTTCCGGTTCCCAGTACTGCCACCCGCATGTTCGTTCCCTCTCACCGGCTGGAGCGGATTCTTTTCCGACCCGCTCCGTGTGTTGCAATGCAGGGTGTTCCCCTCACGGAGCACCACCACACGCACTCTCGAACGGATCACGCATGACCAGCACCGACACGCCCGCCACCGAACGGGCGGGGCGTCGCGAGTGGTGGGGTCTCGCCGTCCTCGTCGTCCCCATCGTCCTCGTCTCGATGGACATGTCGGTCCTGTACCTCGCCCTGCCCTCGCTGACCGAGGATCTCCAGCCGAGCAGCTCGCAGCAGCTGTGGATCCTCGACATCTACAGCTTCATGCTCGCCGGCCTACTGGTCACGATGGGCTCGCTCGGCGACCGCATCGGCACCCGTCGGCTGCTCATGATCGGGTCGCTCGTCTTCGGCATCGCGTCCGTCGCCGCCGCCTTCTCGCACACCCCGGAGGCCCTCATCGCCTCGCGGGTGCTTCTCGGAATCGGCGGCGCCACCCTCGCGCCGTCGACACTGTCGTTGCTGCGCAAGCTCTTCGTCGACCCCGTGCAGCGCGGTGTCGCCATCGGAATCTGGACGGCCGGATTCGCCGGCGGTGGCTCGTTCGGCCCGGTCATCGCGGGCGCGTTGCTCGAGTACTTCTGGTGGGGCTCGGTGTTCCTCATCAACATCCCGATCATGGTGGTCCTGCTGATCGCCGCGCCGGTGATGCTGCCCGAGGCGAAGAACCCGAACCCCGGCCGCTTCGACCTGCCCGCCGTCGGCGCCTCGATCGTCGCGATGCTCGGTATCGTCTACGCGCTCAAGCACGCCGCGCAGAACGGCCTCGACTGGCAGGTGGCCGCCGCGCTCGCGGTGGGGCTCCTGGTCGGCTGGTGGTTCGTGCGACGTCAACGCGCGAGCACGCACCCCGTCATCGAGTTCGATCTGTTCCGCACCCCGGCGTTCTCCGTCGCGGTGATCGTCATCCTCGTGTCGGTCTTCATCATCACGGGCTTCAATCTGATGCTGTCGCAGTATCTTCAGCTCGTCATGGGGCTCGGAACCCTCGAGGCGGGACTGTGGTCGCTGATCCCGGCGATCGCGACGGCCACCGCCTCACTGACGGCCCCCCTGATCATGAAGCGCCGCCCGCCGGCCGTCATCCTCGTCGGCGCCATCTCCGTGATGTTCGTCGGTGCCGTCGTGATCGGTGCGGTGGCCCTCCCCTCGGACGTCGGGTCGGGCGCCACGCTCGCGATCCTGCTGTGCGGCATGGTGATCGCTGCGTTCGGTGTGGGTACCGGCACGACGTTCGGCTCGGATCGGGTGCTCGCCACCGCGGCACCGGAGAAGGCGGGCGCGGCCGGTGCCGTGTCGGAGACGGGCGCGGAACTCGGTGGGGCACTGGGCATCGCCGTGCTCGGCTCCATCAGCGTGGCCACGTACCGCCTGGTGCTGGGGCCCGCCGACACGTCCGGAGACGGCACGCTCGCCGGCACCCTGGCCGAAGCCGGCCGGATGTCACCCGACGTCGGGCCCGACCTCGCGTCCCGCGCCCGCGAGGCGTACGTGGACGGCATCGTCGCCGCGTCCGGGGCCACGCTCGTCACGCTGCTGATCGCCGGCAGCGCGGCCGCCGTCCTGTTCCGTCGAGCGCGCTGACGCACCGACTCCCGACACAGAACACCCCCTGCAGCAGGCTGCAGGGGGTGTTCTGTTCGTACCGGGGGTGTGGGCTCGCTACCGCTGGGGTGCCTGGGTGGGCACGATCGGCGCGGGCAGCGCCGTCTTTCCCATGAGGAACGAATCGACCGCGGACGCGCAGGAGCGGCCCTCGGCGATGGCCCACACGATGAGCGACTGACCGCGGCCCATGTCGCCGGCCACGAAGACGCCATCGACGTTGGTGTTCCACTTGTCGGTCCGCGACACGTTGCCGCGCTCGTTGAGGTTCACCCCGAGATCGGTGAGCAGGCCCGGCTTCTCGGGTCCGGTGAAGCCCATCGCGAGGAACACGATGTCGGCCTCGAGGTGGAAGTCCGACCCCTCGACCTTGGCGAAGCGACCGTCCTTGAACTCGACCTCGTGCGCGTCGAGTCCGGTGACCATGCCGTTCTCGCCCGTGAAGCGCTCCGTGTTGACGGAGAAGACGCGCTCGCCGCCCTCCTCGTGAGCCGAGGACACGCGGTAGACCAGCGGGTACGTCGGCCACGGGGTGGATCCGGCGCGCTCCTCCGGCGGGCGGGGCATGATCTCGAACTGGTGGACGCTGACCGCGCCCTGACGGTGCGACGTGCCGAGGCAGTCCGCGCCGGTGTCGCCGCCGCCGATGATGACGACCTTCTTGCCCTTCGCCGTGATGGGCGGCTGGCCGTACTGGTCGACGACGTCGTCGCCGAGCTGAACACGGTTGGCCCAGGGCAGGAACTCCATCGCCTGATGGATGCCGCCGTACTCGCGGCCGGGGACCTCGAGGTCGCGGGCCTTGGTGGCACCACCCGACAGGACGACCGAGTCGAACTCCTCGCGGAGCTCGTCCGCGGTGATGTCGACACCGACATCGACACCGGTGCGGAAGATGGTGCCCTCGGCCTCCATCTGCGCCAACCGGCGATCGATGTGGCGCTTCTCCATCTTGAACTCGGGGATGCCGTAGCGCAGGAGTCCGCCGATGCGATCCGCTCGCTCGAACACGGTGACGGTGTGGCCGGCACGCGTGAGCTGCTGCGCTGCAGCGAGACCCGCGGGACCGGAACCGACGACGGCCACCTTCTTGCCGGTGAGGTACGTCGGGTAGACGGGCTGGACCCATCCCTCGTCGAAGGCGCGATCGATGATCTCGACCTCGACCTGCTTGATGGTCACGGGGTCCTGGTTGATGCCCAGGACGCACGACGCCTCACACGGGGCCGGGCACAGCCGGCCCGTGAACTCCGGGAAGTTGTTGGTGGCGTGCAACCGGTCGATGCTCTCGCGCCACCGGTCCTTGTACACCAGGTCGTTCCACTCGGGAATCAAATTCCCGAGCGGGCACCCGTTGTGGCAGAACGGAATGCCACAGTCCATGCACCGGCTGGCCTGGGTGCGGAGGGTGTCCGTGGAGAAGTCCTCGTACACCTCCTTCCAGTCCATCAGGCGCAGGTCGACGGGACGCCGCGACGGGAGCTCCCGCGACGTGTTCTTCAGAAATCCTTGTGGATCACCCACGAGCTGCCTCCATGATCGCCTCGTCCACGTCCGCGCCGTTCTTCTCGGCCTCGGAGATCGCGAGCAGTACCTTCTTGTAGTCGCGGGGCATCACCTTCACGAAGTGATTGACCTGCTGCGACCAGTCCGCGAGGATGCGCTCGGCGACCTCGGACCCGGTCTCGTCACGATGCCGCGTGATCGCATCCTTGAGCCACGCGAACTCGTCACCCTGGAGCTCCTCGATGTCGACGAGCTCGGTGTTCAGGTTGTCCTCGAACGTCGAGTTCGGGTCGAAGACGAACGCCACACCGCCGGACATGCCGGCACCGAAGTTGCGGCCGGTCTCGCCGAGAATGACGACCTTGCCACCGGTCATGTACTCACACCCGTGGTCACCGACACCCTCGACCACCGCGACGGCGCCCGAGTTACGGACGGCGAACCGCTCACCGACGACACCGCGGATGAGCGCCTCACCCTCGGTGGCACCGAAGAGGATCACGTTGCCGGCGATGATGTTGTTCTCGGCGACGAAGCTCGAGTTGGCCTGGAGCGACGGGCGTACGACGATCCGCCCACCGGACAGACCCTTGCCGACGAAGTCGTTGGCGTCGCCCTGCAGTCGCAGCGTCATGCCCTTGGGCACGAACGCTCCGAAGCTGTTACCGGCCGATCCGGTGAAGGTGATGTCGATCGTGCCTTCCGGCAGACCGTCCTCGCCGTACGCCTTGGTGACCTCGTGACCGAGCATCGTGCCCACGGTGCGGTTCACGTTGGTGATCCGCGTCGAGAACTCGACCTTCTCGCCCTTGTCCAGTGCCTCGCGGCTCTGCGCGATGAGTTGCTGGTCGAGAGCCTTGTCCAGTGCGTGGTCCTGCGTGCCGGTGCAGTAGAGATCCTGGTTCATGAACGCCGACTCCGCGACGTCCAGGATCGGCGACAGATCGAGCTTCGACGCCTTCCAGTGATCCTTCGCCGCGGTGGTGTCCAGCAGCGCGACCTGGCCGATGGCCTCGTCGAGCGTGCGGAAACCGAACTCGGCGAGGTACTCGCGGACCTCCTCGGCGATGTACAGGAAGAAGTTCTCGACGAACTCCGGCTGACCGGCGAACCGCTTGCGCAGCAGTGGGTTCTGCGTCGCCACGCCCACCGGGCAGGTGTCGAGGTGGCAGACGCGCATCATGATGCAGCCCGAGACCACCAGCGGCGCGGTGGCGAAGCCGAACTCCTCACCACCGAGCAGCGCGGCGACCATGACGTCGCGACCGGTCTTGAGCTGACCGTCGACCTGCACGACGATGCGATCGCGAAGACCGTTGAGCAGCAACGTCTGCTGGGTCTCGGCCAGGCCGAGCTCCCACGGTGCGCCGGCGTGCTTGACCGACGTCAACGGGGTGGCGCCCGTGCCGCCGTCGTGGCCCGAGATGAGCACCACGTCCGCGTGCGCCTTGGAGACACCGGCGGCGACCGTACCGACACCGACCTCGGAGACGAGCTTCACGTGGATGCGCGCCGACGGGTTGGCGTTCTTCAGGTCGTGGATCAGCTGAGCCAGATCCTCGATCGAGTAGATGTCGTGGTGCGGGGGCGGCGAGATGAGGCCGACACCCGGCGTCGAGTGACGCACCTCGGCCACCCACGGGTACACCTTGTGCGCCGGAAGCTGGCCACCCTCACCGGGCTTGGCGCCCTGCGCCATCTTGATCTGGATGTCGGTGCAGTTGGTCAGGTAGTTCGACGTGACACCGAAACGACCCGACGCGACCTGTTTGATGGCCGACCGACGCCAGTCACCGTTCTCGTCGGGGAGGAAGCGTGCGGTGTCCTCGCCGCCCTCACCCGAGTTCGAGCGACCACCGAGGCGGTTCATCGCGATGGCCAGCGTCTCGTGCGCCTCTGCCGAGATGGAGCCGTAGCTCATCGCACCCGTGGAGAAGCGCTTGACGATGTCGCGTGCCGACTCGACCTCGTCGATCGGGATCGGGGTGCGACCCTCGGTCTTGAAGCGGAACAGGCCGCGCAGCGACGCGAGCCGCTCGGACTGGTCGTCCACCATGCGGGTGTACTCCTTGAACACGGAGTACTGACCGGTGCGGGTCGCGTGCTGGAGCTTGAACACCGTGTCCGGGTTGAACAGGTGGTACTCGCCCTCGCGGCGCCACTGGTACTCTCCGCCCGTCTCGAGCTCGCGGTGCGCGCGCTCGAACTTGTTGTCCAGGTAGGCGACTCCGTGACGCACCGCGACGTCGGCCGCGATCTGGTCGAGGTCGATGCCGCCGAGCGGCGACTGCACGCCGTAGAAGTACTCGTCGACCAGTGCCTGCGACAGGCCGATGACCTGGAACAGCTGGGCGCCGGTGTACGAGGCGAGCGTCGAGATACCCATCTTCGACATCACCTTCAGCACACCCTTGCCGGCGGCCTTGATGTAGTTCTTGACGGCGCTGTCGTAGTCGATGCCCTGCAGGGTGTCGCGATCGATCATGTCCTCGATCGACTCGAACGCCATGTACGGGTTGACCGCTGCGGCACCGAAGCCGACGAGGGTGGCCATGTGGTGGACCTCGCGGGCGTCACCGGCCTCGACGATCAGCCCCACCTTGGTGCGGGTCTTCTCTCGGACGAGGTGGTGATGCACGGCCGAGGTCAGCAGCAGCGACGGAATCGGTGCCAGCCGCTCGCTCGACTCGCGGTCGGACAGGATGACGATGCGCGCGCCGCCGTCGATCGCCGCGGAGACCTGCGAACGAATGATCTCGAGCGAACGACGTAGTCCCTCACCGCCTTCGGCGACCGGGTAGAGGCCGCGGACCACCACGGAGCGCAGTCCGTCCTGGGTGCCGTCGTCGTTGATGTGGACCAGCTTCGCCAGCTCGTCGTTGTGCAGGATCGGCGACTTCAGCACGATCTGCCGGCATGCTTCGGCACTGGGCTGCAGGAGATCCCGCTCGGGTCCGATGGTGCCGCCGAGGCTGGTGACCACCTCTTCCCGGATGGCGTCCAGGGGCGGATTCGTCACCTGGGCGAACAGCTGGGAGAAGTAGTCGAACAGCATGCGCGGGCGGTTCGAGAGCACGGCGACGGGCGTGTCGGTGCCCATGGACCCGATGGCCTCGGCGCCGGCCTTGGCCATGGGAGCGACCAGCATGGTCAGTTCCTCGGTGGTGTAGCCGAAGATCTGCTGACGGATCAGCACACGGTCGTGCGTCATGTGGACGTGCGGGCGCTCGGGCAGGTCGTCGATCTCGACGAGACCCTCGTCGAGCCACTCCTGGTAGGGGTGCTCGGCGGCGAGCTCGTCCTTGATCTCGTCGTCGCTGACGATGCGGCCCTGCGCGGTGTCCACCAGGAACATGCGGCCGGGCTGCAGGCGAACCTTACGCACGATCTTCGACGGCTCGATGTCGAGGACGCCGACCTCGGACGCCATGATGACCAGGCCGTCCTCGGTGACCCAGAGACGGCTCGGACGCAGGCCGTTGCGGTCGAGGACCGCGCCGATGACGGTGCCGTCGGTGAAGCACACCGACGCCGGTCCGTCCCACGGCTCCATCAGAGTCGAGTGGTACTGGTAGAACGCCCGGCGAGCCGGATCCATCTTGTCGTGGTGCTCCCACGCCTCGGGGATCATCATCAGCACGGCGTGCGGCAGGCTGCGACCGCCGAGGTGCAGGAACTCCAGCACCTCGTCGAAGCGCGCGGTGTCCGACGCTCCGTGCGTGTTCACCGGGAAGATCTTCTCGAGCTTCTCCGGGCCACCGAAGACGTCCGACTCGATGAGGGCCTCGCGGGCACGCATCCAGTTCTCGTTGCCGGTGACGGTGTTGATCTCACCGTTGTGCGCGACCCGGCGGAACGGGTGTGCCAGCGGCCAGGAGGGGAACGTGTTGGTGGAGAAGCGCGAGTGCACCAGACCGAGGGCACTGACGACGCGCTCGTCCTGCAGATCGAGGTAGAAGCCTCGCAGCTGCGGCGTCGTGAGCATGCCCTTGTAGACGATGGTCGACGGCGACAGCGACGGGAAGTACACGGACTCGCGTCCGGGACCGTCCTTGCCGGGGCCTTCGAGGCCGAGTTCGTGCTCGACGCGCTTGCGCACGACGAACGCGCGGCGCTCGAGATCGATGCCGGACAGTGCACGGTCGGGAGCGGCGACGAACAGCTGGCGGAACGTCGGCATGGCGTCGCGCGCCAGCGCGCCCAGGGAGGCGTCGTCCGTCTCGATGTCGCGCCAGCCGAGAACCTCGAGGCCCTCCTCGGTCACGACACGCTCGACCCCGGCGACAGCCTCGGCGGACGCGGCGCGCGCCTGCGGGAGGAACGCGATACCGGTGGCATAGGAACCCTCGGGCGGCAGATCGAAGTCGACCACGGCGCGGTAGAACGCGTCGGGGACCTGGATCAGGATGCCGGCACCGTCACCCGTGTTGGGCTCGGCACCCGCAGCGCCGCGGTGTTCGAGATTGATCAGCGCCGTGATCGCCTTGTCGACGATGTCGCGGCTCCGTCGGCCGTGCATGTCGACCACGAACGCGACACCGCAGGAGTCGTGTTCGTTGGCGGGATCGTAGAGGCCGCGCGCTGATGGGTACCGGTGTCCGGGAAGCTGCATGTGTCTTGCCTAACTGACGAGTCGAGCCAAGATCCGCGAGAGCGCGGCCACGTCCGAGATTCGACGCGAGCCACCGCGGGGCGATGCGAGAGCGGGTTCACCGTTGAACACGCACTCCGATGGGGCTCCGGCCACTCTCGGACAACGATCCGTTCCGAGGTGGTGACCGAGTGTTTTCGGGCAGGGGCGATCCTTGTGGGTCGACCCCGCAGCTGAACGATAAGTCAGGAACCGGTCGAATTCACAAATCAGGGCATCCTCATTCGGGCCTGACCTGGTCGTTCCCCCGGTGGTGTGGGTGTGTGCGCGACGTTGCGCGGTACCTCGGCGTTCGTTCACGAGAATACTCCGGGAGCGCACGAGCTCGACGTCGGAGATCTCACACCGAGACGTACGTCCGATGAAAGACTACTGGCCGTAGCGATTTCTCGGCTACGGCCAGTGTGGTGGGCGAAGGGGGACTTGAACCCCCACGTCCCGAAGGACACTGGCACCTGAAGCCAGCGCGTCTGCCATTCCGCCACTCGCCCGAGCGACGGGACGAGATTAACACGACCCGTCACTCGGGCAGAAATCCATACCGTCGGTCCGGGTTTCCGGTCCCGAGGCGGGGCCGGGAACCGGTTCCGGGCGTATAGCATGGATCGGTAGTCGCACGACGGAAGGACACGCGAGGCCGCACGGCCTGCGCGGACGTCGGCGGCGTGGACGCCTCGGGGACGGTTCCAGCATCATGAGTCTCCGACGCACGGACGCAGTACCGATGTGAGACGCAGTACCGACGAAGACGGAGAAGGAGGGTGTCGTGGGAGTGGTTCAGCGATTCGAGAGAAAGCTGCAGAGTGCTGTCGGTGACGCCTTCGCTCGCGTCTTCGGTGGCGGTGTGGTGCCGCAGGAGGTCGAGGCGGCCCTCCAGCAGGAGGCCACCATGTCGGTCCGCACGCTGGACGGCGGACATCTGCTGGCACCCAACGCCTACGTCATCACCATCAGCCCGTCGGATCACGACAGGCTCGCGTCCGACCACGACCTCACCACTCGCGCCTTCTCACGCCATCTCCTGGACTTCATCACCGACCAGGGATGGCAGACGTACGGGCGCGTGGTGGTCCGCTTCGAACCGTCCACCACACTGCACACGGGACAGTTCCGCACGTCGGGAACAGTCGATCCCGACGCGTCACCCCAGCAGAGCGCTCCACCTCACCAGTCCACTGCACAAGACCGACCGTCGTCGACATCAGGAGCCGGCCCCATGACCCAGAACTCAGGGACTCAGAACCAGGGCGACGAGCCCGACCGCGACAACGATCGGCCCGCATCGGGCGTCGCCGCCCGTTCCCCTCGCAACGGCAGCGCGTACCCGTCCGAGGCGTACGACCCCGAGGCGTCGGGCCGCGTCGACCCGGCGGCGGAGAACCGGGTGCGCCCGCCCCGCGCGTACGGCGACTCCGAGCAGGACGCCCGCGGCTACGGCCGCCCGCCCGCCGGTCAGGAGCAGGGCGGATACGGACGCGCACCGTACGGACAGGGTCACGATCAGCAGGGCTACGGCCAGGCCGGGTACGACCAGCAGGGCTACGGCCAGGCCGGGTACGACCAGCAGGGTCACGAGCAGGGCGGCTACGACCAGGGATACGGACGCCAGCCGCAGAACCGCGCCCCCTACGACTCGCGTGCCTACGGCCAGCAGCCTCCCGCTCAGCAGCCGTACGACCGCCAGGCCTACGGACAGCCGGCGGCGGATCCGCGCGGTCACGGCCGTCCTCAGTACGACCAGGGTGGACCCGATCCCCGCGCCTACGGCCAGCAGGGCTATGACCAGCGCGGGTACGACCAGGGTGGTTACGACCAGCGCGGCTACGACCAGGGCGGGTACGACCAGGGTGGTTACGACCAGGGCGGCTACGACCAGGGCGGGTACGACCAGCGCGGCTACGACCAGGGCGGCTACGACCGGTCGGGCTACGACCAGCACGGTCAGGACCGTCAGCAGGCGTACGGCGACTACGACCAGCGCGGCTACGCCGACGGTGGCCAGGCCGCACAGCCGCGGGCGTACGGCGCTGCGGCGGCGTACGACCAGCCGGCCACACAGGGCTACCAGCAGGTCGCGGACGGGGACGACTACGACCGCCCGGCCGCGTCTCGCGGGCTCGCCGCCACCCTGCAGCTCGAGGACGGCAGCGGCCGTCACTACCAGCTGCGCGAGGGCGGCAACGTCGTCGGTCGCGGCCAGGAGGCCCAGTTCCGGCTCCCCGACACCGGCGTCTCGCGTCGGCACTTCGAGATCCGCTGGGACGGCCGGGTGGCCATGCTGTCCGACCTGGGTTCCACCAACGGCACGACCGTGAACGGTGCACCGGTCCAGGACTGGCAGCTGGCCGACGGCGACATCGTCCGCGCCGGGCATTCGGAGATCCTCGTCCGCATCGTCTGACACGACCGGACCGGCGACGGGTGCGGCGGCCGACACCGGCCGTCGGCGCCTGCCCTTATGATGCTCCGAGACGGGACGTCCCCGGGCGACCGAGAAAGCCGTGACCCGGCTTCTGGTGACACGAGGAGGTGACACGCTGTGCAGGGATTGATTCTGCAGCTCACTCGAGCTGGCTTCCTCCTGATCCTGTGGTTGTTCGTCTGGGCAGTGCTGCGCACCCTGCGGTCGGACATCTATGCGGCCTCCGGGCTGCGCGTGGCACCGCGCTCCCGCACGTCACCGGTGTCGCTGCAGGGCCGCAAGGCGAAGGTGGCCAAGCAGCTGGTGGTCACGCAGGGTTCGCTGGCCGGTACCCGCATCACGCTCGGGTCGCAGCCGGTCCTCATGGGTCGGGCGGACGACTCGACGTTGGTCCTCACCGACGACTACGCGTCCACGCGCCACGCACGGCTGTCTCCTCGCGGGGGTGACTGGTACGTCGAGGATCTCGGTTCGACCAACGGCACCTACCTCGACCGGGCCAAGGTCACGACGGCGGTGCGCGTCCCGCTGGGCACGCCCGTCCGCGTCGGCAAGACCGTGATCGAGCTGCGCCCGTGACACTGGTTCTCCGCTACGCCGCGCGCAGCGATCGCGGTCTCGTGCGATCCAACAACGAGGACTCGGTCTACGCCGGTGCGCGCCTGCTCGCTCTCGCCGACGGCATGGGAGGGCACGCCGCCGGTGAGGTCGCGTCCCAGCTCATGATCGCGGCGCTCGCCCACCTCGACGACGACGAGCCGGGAGACGATCTCCTGGGCAAGCTCGAACGGGCGACGCGCGAGGGCAACTCCACCATCGCCGAGCAGGTCGAGGAGGATCCCGAGCTCGACGGCATGGGCACGACCCTGACGGCGATCCTGTTCGGCGGCAGAAAGATCGGGCTCGTCCACATCGGCGACTCGCGTGCCTACCTGCTGCGCGACGACGAGCTGACGCAGATCACGCGAGACGACACGTTCGTCCAGTCCCTGGTCGACGAGGGCCGGATCACGGCCGAGCAGGCGCACTCGCACCCGCAGCGGTCGCTCATCATGCGCGCGCTCACCGGTAACGAGATCGAGCCGACGCTCACGGTGCGTGAGGCCCGCGCCGGGGATCGGTATCTCCTGTGCTCGGACGGCCTGTCCGACGTCGTCAGCAGCGAGACCATCGCCGACACGCTCCGCGAGGGCGAGAACGACGAGTGCGCCGATCGGCTCATCGAGCTGGCGCTGCGCAGCGGTGGCCCCGACAACGTCACCGTCGTCGTCGCCGACGTCATCGATCTGGACTACGGCCAGTCGCACCCCATTCTCGCCGGAGCCGCGTCGATGTCCGACGAGGAGGACGCGCCGCCGCCGAACACGGCAGCCGGCCGCGCCGCCGCCATGCGGCCGCCCCGCACCACCCCGAAACGTGTCGTGACACCACCGCCCGTGCCGGAGAAGAAGTCGCACAAGCTCCGGTGGTCACTCGCCGGCCTCGGCGTGGTCGCCCTTCTCGTCGTCGGCCTCGTCGTGGGATGGCAATTGCTGCAACGTAACTACTACGTCGGAACCGACGACGGTCGCGTGGTGGTGATGCGCGGAGTCTCCGGTTCGGTGCTCGGCTTCTCGCTGCAGGAGGTCGATCTGGTCGGCTGCGTCCGCGACGGGGCCACGGCCACCGAGGACGCGACGGTCGAGCTGCGCGCTCCCGGCGACGCCGACTGCACGATCCTGGGTGTCGACGATCTCCAGCCCTCGGCACGCGAACAGGTGCGCTCGGGTCTGCCGTCGGGCACCCTCGACGACGCGCGCACCCAGGTGGCGCGACTTGCGTCCGGTGACCTGCTGCCCCCGTGCACGCCGCCGGCGAGCACCACCACCACGCCGAGCGCCACTCCTGAGGCCACGCCTGCTCCCACGGCCGCACCGCCCGCTCCGGACCCGGCGGTGCCCGTCGATCCGGCGGCTCCCGTGACCACCACGATCGAGCCCACCCCGGCACCGACGCCGACGCTGGTGGCGGGCCAGACCTGCAGGACGGGTTCGTGATGTCCGCTCCGAACCTGCCGACCCCGAACCGGCCCACCCCCAGCCAGTCGTCCGCCTCGTTCCCCAGCCCGCCCGGTGGGTTCGCCCCCGCCCCGCCGCAGTCGACGAGACGCGGTGTCGAGGCGGCACTGCTCGGCGCGGCCGCGGTCATCACGACGGTGTCGCTGGTGCTCGTCGAGGCGAGCCAGGAGCAGGCCATCACCTGGGACCTGGCGAAGTACGGCCTCGCCTACCTCGCGATGTTCGCGGTCGCCCACGCCGCGGTCCGTCGATTCGCCACCCACGCGGATCCGCTGCTGCTCCCGGTCGTCGCCATGCTGAACGGGCTCGGACTGGTGCTCATCCACCGGCTCGACCTCGCGGCGCAGCAGTCGGCGGTGTACCTCGGCATCGAGGAGCCGTCGGCCGACGCCACGCAGCAGGTGCTGTGGACGGCCCTGGGCATCGCCGGGTTCATCGCTGTCCTCGTGCTGATCCGCGACTACCGCACCCTCGCGCGGTACGGCTACACCCTGGGCCTCGGCGGTCTGGTGTTCCTGGCCCTGCCGGCCGTCCTGCCCTCCTCGTTGTCCGAGGTCAACGGCTCGAAGATCTGGATCCGGTTGCCCGGCTTCAGCATCCAACCCGGTGAGTTCTCGAAGATCCTGCTGCTCATCTTCTTCGCCTCGGTGCTCGTGGCGAAGCGCGAGCTCTTCACCACCGCGGGCAAGCACGTGCTCGGCATGGACTTCCCGCGCGCCCGCGATCTCGGCCCCATCGTCGTCGCGTGGATCGTGTCCATCGGCGTCCTGGTGTTCGAGAAGGATCTCGGCACGTCGCTGCTGATCTACTGCACGGTCCTGGTGATGATCTACGTCGCCACCGAGCGCGTCGGCTGGATCGTCGTGGGTGTGGCGCTGCTCCTGCTCGGCTTCCTGCTCGCGTATCAGTTCTTCGGGCACGTGAAGATCCGCACCGACACATGGCTGGATCCGTTCGCGGACTACAACGACACCGGCTATCAGATCTCGCAGTCGCTCTTCGGTCTGGCGACCGGCGGCATGGGCGGTACCGGGCTCGGCAGTGGCCGGCCGTCGCAGGTGCCGTTCGCGAGCACCGACTTCATCATCGCGACCATCGGCGAGGAGCTCGGCCTCATCGGCCTGGCCGCCGTGTTGATGCTCTATCTGGTCTTCGTGTTGCGTGGGCTGCGCACCGCCCTCGCGGTGCGCGACAGCTTCGGCAAGCTGCTCGCCGCCGGACTGTCCGTCACCATCGCGGTGCAGCTGTTCGTCGTCGTCGGCGGCGTCACCAAGCTCATCCCGCTCACCGGTCTCACCACACCGTTCATGTCCTACGGAGGATCCTCGCTGCTCGCGAACTACGCTCTGGTCGCCCTGCTCATCAAGATCTCGGACGCCGCACGGGCGCCCGTCGTGCCGCAGAAACGCGGACCGGCGGCTCCGATCGGTGACGCTCCCACCGAGGTGGTGAAGCGACCGTGAACACACCTCTGCGCAGAGTCGCCATCGGCGTCATGGCGATGATCGTCGTCCTGCTCGCGAACGCGACGTACGTCCAGGTCATCAAGGCGGACGACCTCCGAACGGATCCGCGGAACTCGCGGGTGCTGCTCGACGAGTACGCACGCCAGCGTGGGCAGATCTCGAGCGGCGGCCAGGTGCTCGCGGCCTCCGTCGCGACGGACGATCGCTACAAGTACCTGCGGACGTACCCCGCCAACCCCGCGGCACCGTCCAGCCCGGCCGCCAACGCACCGGTCACCGGCTTCTACTCGATGCTGTACTCGAGCACCGCTCTCGAACGGTCCGAGGACGCAGTGTTGAACGGCTCGGACAACCGACTGTTCGGCAAGCGGTTCTTCGACCTGCTCTCCGGTCGCGACCCCCGCGGCGGCAACGTCGTCACCACGATCGATCCGGTGATGCAGCAGGTCGCCTACGACCAGTTGACGTCGAAGGGCTACACCGGCTCCGTCGTGGCCATCGAGCCGTCCACCGGCAAGATCCTGACGATGGTGAGCACGCCGAGCTACGACCCCAACGAGCTCGCGACGCACGACGGCGAGACGTCGACGCAGGCGTGGGAGCGACTGAGCATCGATCCGGGCGAGCCCCTGGTCAACCGCGCGGTCTCCCAGACCTACCCGCCCGGTTCGACGTTCAAGGTGGTCGTCACCGCGGCGGCGCTGGCGGCCGGCTCCACCCCGGACACCCAGCTCACGGCGGCGCCGACCATCACGCTGCCCGACACGTCGACGACGCTCGAGAACTACAACGGCTCCACGTGCGGCGGCGGCGCCACCGCGTCGTTGCGCGAGGCGTTCGCGCGCTCGTGCAACACCGCCTTCGTGGAACTCGGTATCGACGCCGGCACCCAGAACGTCAAGGACACCGCGTCCGCGTTCGGCATCGGCGAGGCGAACCAGGCCGTGCCGATCCCGGTCGCCGACAGCACCGTCGGGGAGATCCCCGACGACGCCGCCCTCGGTCAGAGCAGCATCGGCCAACGCGACGTCGCACTGACACCGCTGCAGAACGCCGAGATCGCCGCCACCATCGCGAACGGTGGCGTGCGCATGGCGCCGCACATGGTGGCCCAGCTGCAGGGTCCGGATCTGTCGACCCTCGACACCACCGAGCCCACGTCACTGGGCCAGTCGATCTCTCCCGAGGTCGCGTCCACGCTCACCGATCTGATGGTCGGCTCGGAGAACAACTCCGGCGGCGAGGGCAAGATCGCGGGGGTGCAGATCGCATCCAAGACCGGCACCGCCGAGCACGGCAGCGATCCGCGCAACACCCCTCCGCACGCCTGGTACATCGCGTTCGCGCCGGCACAGGACCCGAAGATCGCCATCGCGGTCATCGTCGAGAACGGTGGTGACCGCGCACTCGCCGCCACCGGTGGGTCCGTCGCGGCACCAGTGGCGAGAGCAGTGCTCGGCGCCGGATTGCAGGGGAGGTGAGCCCCGCATGAGTGGAGGCCTGGGTAACGGAGCAGTGGTCGCCGACCGCTATCGACTGCTCCGACTGATCGCGACCGGTGGAATGGGACAGGTCTGGGAAGCGACGGACAACCGGCTCGATCGCCGCGTCGCCGTCAAGATCCTCAAGCCGGAGTTCTCGGACGACCCCGAGTTCGTCGAACGGTTCCGTGTCGAGGCGCGCACGACCGCGCTGTTGAACCATCCCGGCATCGCCAACATCTACGACTACGGCGAGGTGCGGGACGCCAACGGGCAGTCGCTCGCGTATCTCGTCATGGAGCTCGTCATCGGCGAGCCCCTCAACACGGTGCTCACGCGCATGGGTCGGCTTCCGCTGGTCCACGCACTGGACATGCTCGAGCAGACCGGCCGCGCCCTGCAGGCCGCACACCGCGCAGGCATCGTGCACCGTGACGTGAAGCCGGGCAACATCATGATCACGCCCGACGGGACGGTGAAGATCACCGACTTCGGCATCGCGAAGGCCGTGGACGCCTCGCCCGTCACGCGCACCGGCATGGTCATGGGCACCGCGCAGTACATCGCCCCGGAACAGGCGCTGGGTCAGGACGCGACGTCCGCGTCCGACGTGTACTCGCTCGGCGTCGTGGGCTACGAGGCCATCAGCGGGACCCGTCCGTTCGTCGGCGACGGCGCGCTGACGGTCGCGATGAAGCACGTGCGGGACGCCGCGCCGCCGCTTCCCGGCGATCTGCCGCAGCCGGTGCGGGAACTCATCGAGATCACCATGACCAAGGACCCGGCCGCACGGTACGAGAACGGCGGGGAGTTCGCCGACGCGGTCGCTGCCGTGCGCGCCGGCCGGCGCCCGCCCGCCCCGGGCACGGCGTCCGGTACCGGTCGGGTCGCCCCGCCCGTCGGCGCCGTCGGTGGGCCGTCCAGCACCCGCATGATGACCACGTCCGCCACCGGCTACGCCGCCGCGGCAGCGGCCACACCACGATCACCGGAACCCGATCGTGACCGCGAATCGGGTATGACCCCCGGGCAGAAGGCCCTGGCCTGGGCTGCCGGTGGACTGCTCCTGCTCGCCGCCGTCGTCGCGTTCGGGCTCTTCGTCTTCACCGAGAGCAACGGTTCGACGCCCGTCGTCACCTCGACCACCACGGCGGCGACCACCACGGAGCCGACCACCACCACGACGCGGCCGACGACCACCACCACCGAGCCCACGACGACGACCACCACCACCACGACCACCACGACGACGACGGAACCGACGACGACCACCACCGAGCCCACGACCACCGAGCCGACGACCACCACCACGACCACGACCGACGGGGGACTGTTCACCATCCCCGGTCTCGGCGGCGGGAACGGCAACGGCAACGGGGACGGCAACCCCTTCAACTACGCACCGGGAGGATCGCGATGACCACACCGCGCAAGCTCTCGTCCCGGTACGACCTCGGGGAGATCCTCGGTTTCGGTGGCATGTCGGAGGTCCACCTCGCGAAGGACGGCCGTCTCGATCGCGACGTGGCCATCAAGGTGCTGCGTCAGGATCTGGCACGCGATCCCACGTTCTACCTGCGGTTCCGCCGCGAGGCGCAGAACGCTGCGGCACTGAACCATCCGGCGATCGTGGCGGTGTACGACACGGGTGAGGCGGAGACCGAGACGGGTCCGCTGCCCTACATCGTCATGGAGTACGTCGACGGCGACACGCTGCGCGACATCGTCCGCGCCGAGGGGCCGATGGCTCCCAAGCGTGCGATGGAGGTCATCGCCGACGTCTGCGCCGCCCTCGACTTCAGCCACCGCAACGGCATCGTGCACCGCGACGTCAAACCGGCCAATGTGATGATCAACCGCGCCGGTGCGGTCAAGGTCATGGACTTCGGCATCGCGCGGGCCATCGCCGACAGTTCGTCTCCGATGACGCAGACCGCTGCCGTCATCGGTACCGCCCAGTACCTGTCGCCCGAGCAGGCTCGCGGCGAACAGGTCGATGCGCGATCCGACGTCTACTCGCTGGGCTGCGTGCTGTTCGAGATCCTGACGGGCGAGCCGCCGTTCACGGGTGACTCCCCGGTCGCGGTCGCGTACCAGCACGTCCGGGAGGATCCGCGACTGCCGTCGTCGGTGAATCCGGACATCCCGCGGGAGCTGGACTCGATCATTCTCAAGGCGATGAGCAAGAACCCGGCCAATCGGTACCAGAGCGCCGCGGACATGCGCACCGATCTCATCCGCGTCCTCGGTGGCCAGCGACCCAGTGCGCCGATGGTCATGAACGACGAGGATCGCACCACCATCCTCGGCTCGATGGACGCGCCGCGGCCCGGCGCTCGGCCGGCGTCCGACAACTCCGGCGAGCCTCGCCGGATCGCCCGCCACGCGCATCCCGACGCGGACGACGACGGAGACCGACCGCGCCGCAAGGGCGTGCGCGTCGCCGTCATGGCGCTCGCCGCCCTCGTGGTCGTCGGCATCGTCGGCGTCTTCCTGTGGAATCTCGGCCCCGGTGCGGAGGCCCGTTCGGTGACCGTCCCGGACGTGTCCGCGCAGACCGCCGACGCCGCCCGCACCACCCTCGAGAACGCGGGCTTCCGCGTCGACGTCCAGCAACGCTCCGACGCGACCGTGCCCGAGGGGTCCGTCATCGGCACGCGACCCGTGTCCGGCACGACGGTCGACGAGAACAGCACCCTCGTTCTCGAGGTGTCCACCGGTCCGGAGCAGATCCAGGTCCCTCAGTTGGCAGGACTGACGCAGAGCGCTGCGGAACAGGCACTGGTGCAGGCCGGTCTCGCTCTCGACCCGTCGATCGGCCGGGCCGCGTCGTCTCGCGCGGACGTCGACAAGGTCATCGGTCAGGAGCCGGCTCGCGGATCGTCGATGGCTCAGGGCTCGTCGGTACGCATCACGCTCGGATCGGGACCGCGTCAGGTGCGGGTACCCGACGTAGTCGGTCAGAACATCGAGGTCGCTCAGCCCAACATCGCGGGTGCCGGTTTCCTCGTCGACCGCCAGAACGTCGACTCGACGCTCCCGGCCGGTCAGGTGGTCGCCACGACGCCCGCGGGCGGCAGCAACGCCACCGACGGCGACACCGTGGTGGTGCGGGTGTCCAACGGATCGCAGTTCGAGATCCCGGACCTGGCAGGCCAGACCCCGGTCCAGGCCGTCGACCTCCTCCGCGCCGCCGGCTGGGAGGGCACCATCGCCGAGATCGACCAGGTCGACGTCCAGACGTCGGACCTCACGCAGGTCAACCGCGTTCAGCAGCAGGCGGTCGCGCCGGGGACGGCCATCGCCAAGACGGCGCGCGTCAACGTGACCGTCGGCAAGTTCGGGCTCTGACCCGACGCGGCGCCGTGCTCAGACGCGGGCGGCGCTCTCGAGCTCGGCCACCAGGCCCGGTTCGGGAGCCTCGCCGCACACGGCGAGCCAGTTCGCCAGCATGCGGTGACCACCCTGCGTCATGACCGACTCGGGGTGGAACTGCACGCCGTGGATCGGCAGCTCCCGGTGGCGCATCGCCATGACGATGCCGCTCTCGGTGCGCGCGGTCACCTCGAGGTCGTCCGGGATCGTGTCCTCCCGCACCGTCAACGAGTGGTAGCGCGTCGCGGTGAACGGATCCGGCAACCCTGCCAGCACGCCGTCTCCGGAGTGGTGGACGACGCTGGTCTTGCCGTGCAGAAGTTCCGGCGCGCGTTCGACCACGCCGCCGAAGGAGGCACCGATGGCCTGGTGTCCGAGGCACACGCCCAGCAGGGGCGTTCCCGACGAGGCGCAGGCCTGCACCATGTCCATGGTGACGCCGGCACGCTGCGGCGTGCCGGGTCCGGGACTGAGCAGCACTCCGTCCACCTCCGCCACTGCGGCCTCGACATCGAGCACCCCGGGGTCGTCGTTCCGCAGCACTCGGGCCCGTGTCCCCAGCTGGCCGAGGTACTGGACCAGGTTGAACACGAAGCTGTCGTAGTTGTCGACGACGAGGATGCGCATGTCACAAGACTAATGCCGCACGGGTGGGAGCTCGGCTGCAGGTTATCGTGGACGTGAGCAGTGAGCGTCCCCACCGTGGCTCACACCCGCCCGCCTGCAGTCCGGTACGAGAGTTCGAGGTCATCCATGCCCAAGTCGAAGGTCCGCAAGAAGCCCGACTACACGATCGATCCGGCGTCGCGGACGCCCGTCAAGGTCAAGGCCGCGCCGTCGAGCACGCTGTATCTGTCGGTCATGTTCGGTTTCATGGTGCTCGGTCTGGTGTATCTCATCGTGTACTACCTCGCCCAGGACAGCATCGGCTGGATGTCGGATCTGGGGGCCTACAACCTGCTGATCGGCTTCGGTTTCTGGATTGTCGGTCTCGTCATGACGATGAAATGGCGCTGACCGGGGCTTCCTCCGCCATGCGCGCCGAAATTACACGCGT
Organism: Rhodococcus sp. BP-160; assembly: GCF_019836205.1. NCBI lineage: Bacteria > Bacillati > Actinomycetota > Actinomycetes > Mycobacteriales > Nocardiaceae > Rhodococcus > Rhodococcus sp. BP-160. Next base: position 844,618 of record NZ_JABUEK010000003.1, on the reverse strand, counting down.
GTTGTTCATCCACACTGTGGATAACTTCTGTGGATAACTTGTCCACAGGTGGCCGCGAGGCGCCGCAGTCCTGGTCCACACCCCTCGCCGCCGTGGCCGCGCTGGCGGTGGGAGCCGCTGCACTCGCCGCCGCTGCCGTCGCCACGACGGGTGATCCGGCCGGCCGCGCGCTCATCGGACTCGCCGCACTGGCAGCCCTGGCGCTGGCTGTGCTGGCCGCGGTCCAACGTCCGAAGTTGAGTGTCGACGGCGACGTCCTGCGCATCAGAACTCTGCGCGGAACCCGCGACTACGGGCGCGACGACGTGCTCTCACTGCGTCTGGTCCCGTACCCGCGGCTCGGTCGACGGGTTCCGATGCTGGAGATGGACGTGACCGACGGCGACGACGAGCGACTCGTCATCTTCGGTCGCTGGGACCTCGGGGCCGATCCGCGCGCCGTGTTCGACACCCTCGAGCTGCACGGGTGGGTCGACGCGGGCTGGTCGCAGCGGGACTAGCCCGCCACGAGAGTCGGAGCGAGCGTCGCGGCACGCAGACCGATCAGCGCCAGTGCGAGCAGCCCGACGCCGGCGATGCCGAACCATCCCAGTCGGCGTGACCGACGAGCGTCCGAACCGGTGACGAACAGCACCGCGGCCGTGGCGGCGGCACCGGCGGCGAGCCCGCCGAGGTGTCCCCACAGGGAGATACCGGGGATCGCGATGCTCAGCACCACGTTGAGCCCGATCACGACGAGCACCGGGGTGGGGCTGCGGCGCAGTCGGACGAGGATCACGGCCTGTGCACCGAGGAGGCCGAACACGGCGCCGGATGCTCCGACCGTCGCCACCAGGGGGCTGGACAGCCACATCACCGCCGCGGCGCCGCCCAGCAGCGCGACGACGTACACGGCGAGGTATCGCGAGCGTCCGAGCACCAGTTCGCAATCGCGCCCGATGACGTACAGGGCGAACATGTTCACGGCGAGGTGCACGATGCCGGAGTGCAGGAAACCACTGCCCAGGATGCGGACGACATCGCCGTCGGCCACCAGGAGCGGGACGAGCTGCCAGCTGCGGAACAGCGAGCTCGACTGGTTCGCCAGGCCGCCGGACTGAGCGGCCGTGAGGGCGAACACGAGGATGTTCAGTGCCATCAGCGCGTAGGTGACGACGGGGGTGGAGGCGGTCCTGCTGACACCGCCGGCCATCGTGCGGGCACGCGGGATCGACCCCGCAGCCTGTGCCACGCACTCGACACAGTGCTGACCCACCGCGGCCGGCCGCAGGCATTCCGGGCAGGCCGGTCGGTCGCACCGGGTGCAGGACAGGCCGGTGGGCCGATCGGGGTGGCGCACACAGGTAGGGAGGGGCGGCACCGGAGCGCCGCCCCATCCTGGTCCTGTCATGTCACACCGATCTCGCGACGGGGGACCGTGTCGGTCGAATCAGGCAATGGTGACGGATTCGATGACGACGTCGTTCACGGGGCGATCGCCGCGGCCGGTCGCGGTCGAGCCGATCTCGTCGACGACCTTCTGCGACGCGGGATCGATGACCTCGCCGAAGATGGTGTGACGACGGTTGAGATGCGGCGTCGGGCCGACGGTGATGAAGAACTGCGAACCGTTGGTGCCGGGGCCCGCGTTCGCCATGGCGAGCAGGTACGGACGGTCGAACGACAGCTCGGGGTGGAACTCGTCACCGAACTTGTATCCGGGACCACCCGTGCCGGTGCCGGTGGGGTCACCACCCTGGAGCATGAAGCCCGCGATGACGCGGTGGAAGATCGCGCCGTCGTAGAAAGGTCCCTCGGAGGAGCCCGACGCGTTCTTCGTGCTGTAGTCCTTGGTGCCCTGCGCGAGACCGACGAAGTTCTCGACCGTCTTCGGCGCGTGGTTGCCGAAGAGGGCGATCACGATGTCGCCGTGATTCGTGTGCAGGGTCGCGGTCTGAGTCTGTAGAGGTGAGGTCACAACACCATCGTGCCACCCGGGGAATGTGCAAGGGTGAACGGATGACGTCAACACCCGACAGTGCCACCGCCAAGAAGGCGCTCGGCATCGCCCGTGACACCGCCCTCACGCTCGCGAAGGGCCCCGCAGCAACAGGTTTCGTCGTCACTCGCAAGGGGGTGTCGGTCCTCCGGTCACGACGCGCCCAGCAGCGTGCCGCTCGTCCCGCACCCGTGCGTGCGGCGGCGCCCGTTCGACGCGGTCGGTTCGTGCCCGGCCGCCGCGCCGGCGTGATCGGACTGCTCGGCCTCCTCGGCGCCGGCGCTGTCGCGTTCTCCCGCTCGCGCCGCACCGAGCTGCCCCCTCCCGCCGCCGAGCCGCCGAGCCTGGGCACGCCGACGACCAACGGTCACCAGGCGCCCTGACACTGCTCCGCCGGTCAGAGCACCCCGAGCACGAACCGCGCCACGTCGGCCAGGTCCATGGTTCGTGGGCCGGGTGGGCTCGGCACTCCGGCCACCACCTCGGCCACGGCCCGTGCCGACACGCTGCCCGGTTCCAGGTAGTCGGCATGGCCCACGGTGCCCGCCGTGTCCAGCGCCTCGGTGTCGGGTCGCTCGCTGGGATCGGGCCCGAACCGTCCCAGGTCGGCGACGGGGTCCCACGCCGCCTCGGCGACGTGCACCGGGCCCGGCGCGGCGGCGGCGGCGCGGTCGCTCCATCCGGGCGAGCCCATCACCACCACGGCGTCGACGGGGCCACCGGCCTCGATGGCCTGCGCCGCGACGACGGTGCCGTAGGAGTGCGCCACCAGCGTCACCTCCGGAACATCACCACCGTGTCGACGATCGCCGAGCGCCTCGAGAACGCCGACGAGTGCCGGCGCGCCGGCCGCGGCCGGTGCGGTCGAGGCCACGCTGCGCCCGGGCTCGACGAGCTCCGTGTTCCATTGCGGCGCTTCGTATCCGAGCCACGACACACCTGCGGTGACGGAGCCGGGTGACAGCGCACCCGCCTCGGTGACGAGTGCCGCCGTCTCGCCGTCGTGTCGCGCGATCGACCCCGCCACCGTCGTCCCGGCGCCCGGAACCACCACCGCCACACGATCCGCACCGTCGAGGTCGCCGACGGACACCGCCGCCAGGGTGCGGCGCGCACCCGCCTCGTAGTGCACCAGACGGCGCTCGGGTCGCGCGAGCACCTCGATCAGCGCGTCGATGGCCGCCAGGCGCTGCCGCGTCTCGGCGAGTCCCGCGTCCACGTTCGAGAACGCGCCCCCGAACGCGGCGTCGTCGAGTCGCGCGGACAAGTCCCGTTCGGCGACGACGAGGCGCTCACGGTCCTCGGCCATCCGCGCCCGGTTGGCGGTGTCGAGCACCGCCACGGCCCTCGTGGGCGCCGACTCCGGCGGCGCGTCTCCGCCTGCCCTGGTCAGGTCCTCGGCGACCGTGCGATCCAGTTCGGCGAGGGCGCCCGTCCGATCCGCGGGATCCCATCGCGACAGGGCTGCACGGTCGTCACCCGCGCGGGCGAGGACGTCCGCGATCCGACCCAACACGTCCGCTCGCGTCGACAGCTCCGCCGCCGTACCCACGACGGCCGACCGAGCGGCGTCGGCCGCCGCTCCCTCCCACCCGGGCAGCCGCCCGATCGCGGTCGTGCGATCGACCAGCACGCGCAGGCGAGTCCCCGCGGACACCACCCTCGTGTGCATGCTCCACATGTCCGGTGCTGTCCAGACCACCGACTCGCTCACGCCGACCCCCGTCGTTCCCGGACGGCACGTGACGGCCGCCTCGAGCGGACAGTGGACCAGATGGAGACGGCGGGCCTGGCTGCGTCGTCCACAGCCCGGGGAACGAGCCGTCAGCGCCGCTCGGCAGGCACTCCGGTGTCCTCGATGACGGCCCTGGGCACCGGCGTGGACATCTGCTGGGCACCTCGGCTGCGCTTGGCCTTGTAGAGCTCGGCGTCGGCGGCCCGGTAGATCTCCGACCACTTGCGCACGGTGGGCATGCAGACCAGTCCGACGCTCCACTCGGCCGAGTGCGCTGCCCGCAGCCGCTCCAGAAGGGTCGCCGCCTCGCCCTCACCGGTTCCCGGCATGAACAGCACGAACTCGTCGCCGCCGAGACGGCCCAGGACGTCGCCCTTGCGCAGCTGACCGCGCCACGCTGCCGAGACCCGCTCGAGCAGTACGTCGCCGGCGATGTGCCCGTAGATGTCGTTCACGGTCTTGAAGTTGTCGAGATCGAGAACCGCCATGCTCACCGGCAGACCACGGGAGGCGAAGACCGGGAGCAGTTTCTCGACGCGGTCCTCGAGGCCCTGGCGGTTGAGGAGTCCGGTCAGGGCGTCCCGCGACGCCGAGTGCCGCATGCGCCGCGAGTGCGAGCCGAAGAACTCGGCGGCGGCCACGATGCCCAGCGCGGTGAGGACATAACCCACCATCGGCATGGTCGACGGCGACAGCGCGGCCGCCACGACCGATCCCACCGTCAGCACGCTCACCCACACCCAGCCGCCGCGCTCGCTCCAGTACCCCGCGAGCTGCATGCCCAGGAACATCGCCGCCTGGCTCAGCAGCAGGTACGCCACCGGTCCGTCCGACGTGAGGAACATCGCGCACAGCGACGCGACGGCGCCGCCCGTCACGATGCCCAGCGTGCGAGGCGAGGTCGGACGCGGGCCGAAGTGCAGGACGGCCGCACCGAGGAGTTGGAGACCTGCCGCGAGGACCATGACCACGGTTCCGGTGGTCGTGCCCGAGAACGCGACGGCACCGGCGATGAAGAGAACGGCGGTGGGACACAGATAGACCACCATCGCGGTGCTCGCTTCTGTTCCTCGTCCGGGGTTCACGCGTCAAGTATCGACGATGAGGCGCGCAGTGGTGGACGAAGCATCGCCGGTGGGCATGGTGACATGTCCAGAGACGAGAACACCCTGCTCCGACATGCGGAACAGGGTGTGGTCGTGACTGTGGAGCCTAGGAGATTCGAACTCCTGACATCTGCCTTGCAAAGGCAGCGCTCTACCAACTGAGCTAAGGCCCCGGATCGACATCCGGCAGACGATGCCACCGCGTACTCTCCACGCGGATCGCGCGAACAGTGACGGCAACGACGACCGACGTCACGAGGGCGGGGAGAAGAATCCTCACGGACATCCTTTCTCGCTCTCGTTCGTGGGCCTAGGAGGACTTGAACCTCCGACCTCTTCCTTATCAGGGAAGCGCTCTAACCGCCTGAGCTATAGGCCCGCACTCGGCCCGCAGAGCACGGTGGAACGTGCTGTGCTGACCGAGGAACGAGATTACCGCACACACGGCGCGAGACCAAAACGCCGGTGTGCGGTGGGTCAGTCCCGGTCCGCCAGCGTCACTTCGAGGCCGCCGACGAGGTCGGAGCACAGGTTGTAGATGAACGTGCCGATGGTCGTCAGTGCTGTGAACAGCACCACGTTGATGAGACCGATGACGGCGGCGTAGCCGAAGATCTGGCCGGCCGACACCAACCCGGACTCGCCGGACGTGGCGACGATGTCGGAGAACGCGTTGTTCAGTCGATCCCACACGCCCATGCCGTCGAGCACCATGTACAGCAGCCCGACGGCCACCATCCAGACGAAGAACAGCGACACGGAGATCACGAGCGACAGCTTCAACATCGACCACGGATCGATCTTGCGCACCTGGACGGTCGCGCGCAGCGGCTCACCGGACTCCGACGGTCGCGCCGTCATCATCGGGGTGGCGCGCTCGGTGCGCTGCTCCTCCTGCTGCGGGTGACGGACCGTCGAGAGGTCCGGCATGTCGGTGGGCAGGTCGTTCCGCGCGATGTTGCGCGTCGGCCCGTCGATCACCGCAGCCTTGGCCGTCGCCTCGGCGGGACGCCCCTGGCGGGGACGGTCCTGACCGTCCGTCGGACGTGCAGCGGGCTGCACGGTCGTCCGGGCCTGACCCTGGTCCGGACGAGCCTGCTCGGGAGCGCGGCCCGTCGGAGAGGGACGGCTCTGCAGGTTCGTCTGCGGCTGCCGCTGAGGTGGCTGCTGCTCCCGCACTGGAGCCTGCTGGGAGTCCGGTGTCCGAGCCGGACGGGGACCCTGATGGCCGGGGTCCTGCCGAGCAGGGTCCTGTCGAGCGGAGTCCTGCTGCACCCCGTCCTGGCGTGCGCCGTCCTGCTGGGCAGGCGGCCACGCCGCGGGCGGGCGAGGTGCCGGGGGTCCGCCGGCAGGCCGTGGGGCCTGACGGTCGGACGTGGTGCTCGGCGCGGGGCGTCCGTTTCCGGTGGACCCGGGCTGTTCGGGAGTACTCACTGCGCTCATGACTCCTTGGATCCGTCGGCCTCGGCGATCGCGAGGTCCTCCGGCTCGTCCGCGTTGCGTGCGATGGCCAGCAGGTTGTCGCCGTCGCCGAGGTTCATCAGCCGAACGCCCTTGGTCTGGCGTCCTGCCTTGCGAACCTGACGAGCCGCGGTGCGGATGACACCGCCGCTCGAGGTGATGGCGTAGAGCTCGTCGTCGTCCTCGACGATGAGCGCTCCCACCAGGGTGCCACGACGCGGGTCGTACTGAATGGTCAGCACGCCCTTGCCACCGCGGCCCTGCGGGGGGTAGTCCTCCATCGCGGTGCGCTTCGCGTAGCCACCGGACGTGGCGACCAGCAGGTACGTACCGTCCTTCACCACGTTCAGGGAGAGCAGTGCGTCCTCGCCGTTGAAGCGCATTCCCTGGACACCCGAAGTGGCGCGGCCCATCGGGCGCAGCACCTCGTCGGTGGCCGAGAAGCGGATCGACTGGCCCTGAGCGGACACGAGCAGCAGGTCGTCCGAATTGGTGCACAGCACGGCTCCGACCAACTCGTCGTCGCCGCGCAGGTTGACGGCCACGATGCCACCGGAACGGTTGGAGTCGAAGTCGGCCAACTTGGACTTCTTCACCAGACCGGCCTTCGTCGCGAGCACCAGGTACGGCGCGTCGTCGTAGGTCTTGATCTGAATGATCTGCGCGATCCGCTCGTCCGGCTGGAACGCCAACAGGTTGGCGACGTGCTGTCCGCGGGCCGTGCGGTTGGCCTCGGGGAGCTCGTACGCCTTGGCCCGGTAGACCCGGCCCTTCGTGGTGAAGAACAGGATCCAGTCGTGCGTCGAGCAGACGAAGAACTTGCTGACGATGTCGTCCTGCTTGAGACCCGCGCCCTGCACACCCTTGCCGCCGCGCTTCTGCGATCGGTAGAGGTCGGTCCGCGTGCGCTTGGCATACCCCGTCTCCGTGATGGTGACCACGACGTTCTCACGCGCGATCAGGTCCTCGTCGCTGACGTCGCCGTCGGCCGCGATGATCCGGGTACGACGATCGTCGCCGAACTTGTCGACGATCTCCTTCAGCTCCGAGCGCACGATCTCCCGCTGACGCTCCGGACGGTCCAGGATGTCCTGCAGGTCCGCGATCTCGATCTCGATCGCGGCGAGCTCGTCGACGATGCGCTGCCGTTCGAGGGCAGCGAGGCGACGCAGCTGCATCGCGAGGATGGCGTCCGCCTGGATCTGGTCGACGTCGAGCAGGTCCATCAGGCCCTGGCGTGCGACATCGGCGTCGGCGGACCGGCGGATCAACGCGATGACCTCGTCGAGGGCGTCGAGCGCCTTCACCAGTCCGCGCAGGATGTGGGCCCGCTCCTCGGCCTTCCGCAACCGGTACCGCGTACGACGGACGATCACGTCGAGCTGGTGGGTCACGTACAGCTTGATCATCTGGTCGATCCGCAGGGTGCGCGGAACGCCGTCGACGATCGAGAGCATGTTGGCTCCGAAGCTCGTCTGCAACTGGCTGTGCTTGTAGAGGTTGTTCAGCACCACCTTCGCGACCGCGTCGCGACGCAGCTTGATGACGATGCGCATACCGACGCGGTCGGAGGACTGGTCCTCGATGTCGGAGATGCCGGCGATCCGGCCGTCCTTGAGCTGCTCGGCGATCGAGGCGATCATGTTGTCCGGGTTCACCTGGAACGGCAGCTCGGTGACGACGATCTGCGTGCCGCCGCGCTCCCCCTCCTCGATGTCGACCACGCCGCGCATGCGGATCGATCCGCGACCGGTGCGGTACGCGTCCTCGATGCCCTGCGATCCGACGATGAGACCGTGAGTGGGGAAGTCGGGTCCCTTGATCCGCTCGATCATCGCCTCGAGGGCGACCTCTTCACTGGCCTCGTAGTTGTCCAACATCCAGTACACACCCTCGGCGAGTTCCCGAAGGTTGTGCGGCGGAACGTTGGTCGCCATGCCGACCGCGATTCCGCCACTGCCGTTGGCGAGCAGATTGGGGAAGCGGGCGGGCAGCACGGTCGGCTCGAGGGTGCGGCCGTCGTAGTTCGCGATGAAGTCGACGGTCTCCTCCTCGATGTCCGCGAGCATCTGCATCGCGAGAGGAGTGAGCCGACACTCGGTGTACCGCATGGCCGCCGGGCCGTCGTTGCCGCGGGAACCGAAGTTGCCCTGACCGTCGACGAGCGGGTACCGCATGGACCACGGCTGCGCCATGCGCACGAGGGTGTCGTAGATCGAGCTGTCGCCGTGGGGGTGGTAGTTACCCATGGTCTCGGCCACCGGTCGAGCCGACTTCACGTATCCGCGATCGGGTCGATATCCGTTGTCGAACATGGCGTACAGCACGCGGCGGTGCACGGGCTTGAGACCGTCGCGCACCTCCGGGAGTGCTCGACCGACGATGACGCTCATCGCGTAGTCGATGTAGCTGTTCTGCATCTCCTGCTGGATGTCGACCAGCTCGATGCGGTCGGACGTGGGTCCGTCGCCGCCGGTGGGGGGCAGGGTGGTGTCTGTCATTGCATTCTCCTAGCGCGGCGCTCGGGGCGCGGAGCGCCTATACGTCGAGGAAACGAACGTCCTTGGCATTACGGGTGATGAAGCTGCGGCGGGCCTCGACGTCCTCACCCATGAGGATGGAGAAGAGTTCGTCGGCGGCGGCAGCGTCGTCCAGAGTCACCTGACGCAGCACGCGCACGCTCGGATCCATCGTGGTCTCCCACAGTTCCTTCGCGTTCATCTCGCCCAGGCCTTTGTAGCGCTGGATGCCGTCGTCCTTGTTGATCTTCTTGCCCGACGCCAGGCCGGCCTCGATCAGTCCGTCGCGCTCCCGATCGGAGTAGGCGAACTCGGGATCCGCACCTCGCTGCCACTTGAGCTTGTACAGCGGCGGCATGGCCAGGTAGACGTAGCCGTGCTCCACGAGAGGCCGCATGAAGCGGAACAGCAAGGTGAGCAACAGAGTCGAGATGTGCTGGCCGTCGACGTCGGCGTCGGCCATCAGCACGATCTTGTGATAGCGCAGCTTCGCGATGTCGAACTCGTCGTGGATGCCGGTGCCGAACGCCGTGATGATCGACTGGACCTCGGTGTTCTTGAGGACACGGTCGATGCGGGCCTTCTCGACGTTGATGATCTTGCCGCGCAACGGAAGAATGGCCTGATACATCGAGTCGCGACCGGACTTGGCGGAGCCGCCGGCCGAGTCGCCCTCCACGATGTAGATCTCGCACTTCGACGGATCGTTGGAACGGCAGTCCGCGAGCTTGCCCGGCAGTCCACCGATGTCGGTGGCGCTCTTGCGCCGCACCAGATCTCGCGCACGACGAGCAGCCGTGCGCGCCTGCATCGAGGCGACGGCCTTGGAGATGATGAGCTTGGCCTCGGCGGGATTCGCCTCGAACCAATGCGTGAGGTGTTCGCCGGCGGCCTTCTGCACGAAGGACTTCACCTCGGTGTTGCCGAGCTTGGTCTTCGTCTGGCCCTCGAACTGCGGCTCACCGACCTTGACGGAGATGATGGCGGCGAGACCCTCGCGGATGTCGTCTCCGGTGAGGATGCCGTCCTTCTCCTTGACGAGCTTCTTCTCGTTGGCGTACTTCTTCACGACGTTGGTCAGCGCGGAGCGGAACCCCTCTTCGTGCGTACCGCCCTCGTGCGTGTTGATCGTGTTGGCGAACGTGTGCACGGACTCCGCGTACGTCGAGTTCCACTGCATCGCGATCTCGAGTTCGTGGCCCGGGCCCTTGGCCGAGAAACCGATGACCGACGGATGCTGCGGCGTCTTCGCACGGTTGATGTAGCGGACGTAGTCCTCGAGACCACCGGGGTAGTGGTAGGTCCGGGTCTTGATCTTGGCCGGTGCTCCCGACGGCTCCTCGGCGTCCGCCTTGGGCGTCTCCGCCAGCTCGCTCTCGGAGGCCTCGTCGGCAATGCGCTCGATGTCCGAGGCGCGCTCGTCGGTGAGGACGATGGTGAGTCCCTTGTTCAGGAACGCCATCTCCTGCAGGCGACGCGCGACCGTGTCGAACTTGAAGACGGTCTCCTCGAAGATGTCCGCGTCCGGCCAGAACGAGATCGCCGTACCCGTGCGCTTCGTCGGCTCGCCCTTGATCAGCTCGCCGGGGACGGATCGCGTGTAGGTCTGCTCCCAGTGGAAGCCGTCGTTGTCGACCTGCGCGAGCAGGGTCGTCGACAGAGCGTTGACCACGGAGATACCCACGCCGTGCAGGCCGCCGGACACCGCGTAGGAGTCGGAGTCGAACTTGCCGCCGGCGTGCAGCTGAGTCATGACGACCTCGATGGTCGGGATGCCCGAGGAGTGCATGCCGACGGGGATACCGCGACCGTCGTCGACGACCCGCACGCCGCCGTCGGCGAGAAGGGTGACCTCCACCGTGGTGGCATGACCTGCCATCGCCTCGTCGACGGAGTTGTCGACGACCTCCCAGATCAGGTGGTGCAGGCCGCGCTCTCCGGTGGAACCGATGTACATACCGGGTCGCTTGCGTACCGCCTCGAGTCCTTCGAGGACGGTGATCGACGACGCGTCGTATTCCTTCGGCTTGTCGCTCTTGCCTGCCTTGGGGTCAGCCACGGTCAGCTGTTCTCCTTCTCGACTACGCTCCCCCGACACTCACCTCGCTCGGTGAGGACGGCAGAGGACCTCGACCCGAAAAAATGCGCTCGGGGACGCATGCCCCTCGCGCTCGGTGGTCTTTACCGGTCCATCGTACCGGTAAAGCGTGGGTCGCGGCTCACGTCGACACCCGAAACGGCCCCTCATTGCGTCGGAGACGGACTTTTCTCGTGTTCCGTGGCTCATTTCGTGGGTACGAGGGCTCCGCGCGTCAGAGATCGAGCGTCAGCCGCTCGCCCGCGGAGCGCGACACACAGATCAGCATGTGATCCTCGCGCTCGTCGTCGGCGAGGCGCCGGTCCCGGTGCTCGGGAGCGCCTGCCAGAACCTTCACCTTGCACGTTCCGCAGAAGCCCTGGCGGCACGAGTACGGCACGCCCGGGACGACCTCGCGGATCACGTCGAGTGCCGTCCGGTCCGCCGCGACGTCGAGCACCGTCCCGGACGACGCGAGTTCGACACTGAACGGGGATCCGGCGACGACGGGCGGCGGCGAGAACCGCTCGTAGTGCAGACGCGTCGCCCCCGTCGCCGGGACACCCTCACGCACCAGAGCCAGCATCGGCGGCGGACCGCAGCAGTAGACGGATCCGCCGTCCGGCGCGTGGCGGAGAAGATCCGCTGCGGTGGGCAACCCGTCGACGTCGTCGGTCCGGACGGTCACACGCTCCTGGTCCCACGTCGACACCTCGTCGAGGAACGGCATCGACTGCCGTGAGCGTCCGCTGTAGACCAGATGCCAGTCCATGCCGAGGGCACGGGCCCGCCGCACCATCGGGATGATCGCGGTGATGCCGATACCGCCGGCCACGAACAACGCGGATCCGGACGCGTAGAACGGAAAAGCGTTGCGCGGGCCGGTGACCGAGAGTCTGTCTCCCACCTCGAGGGTGTGCATCTCGGCCGAACCGCCGCCGCCGTCCGGTACCAGTCGCACCGCGATCGAGTACGCGTCCTTCTCGAGCGGGTCACCGCACAGCGAGTACTGCCGGCGACGCCCCGAAGGGAGCACGAGGTCGAGGTGGCTGCCCGGATGCCACGGCGGGACGTCCCCGCCGTCGACTCGGCGAAGCGTCAGCCCGACCACGTTCTCGTCCCGGCACAGCGTGAAACGCTCGGAGACCGCCATCGTGTGCGTCCGCGTCTGGACCGGCGCCGCACGCGCCTTGTACTTCGAGTGATCCAGGATGGCGAACAGTTTGTCCAGCCCGTCCGTGATCTGCGCCAGCGACTCGTCCATGCCGCCCTTGCCGAGCAGATCCTCGGGAATCGTCCGGGACGCGCGGTACTCGCGCACGGCCGCCATGGCTCGTGCGAACGTGCGATCGCCCATCAGACCGTGGCGGCCCTCGCCGCCGGGGAGGTGGCGAGGTACGCGACTGCCAACGAGGTGGATCCCTCCTTGGACGGGTGGTAGTCCTTCCGCAGGTACCGCACGGACGCCTTGCCGACGGCCTTGGCGGTGGGGAACAACCCGCGCTGCGTGACGGCCCTGATCTGCTTCAGCGTGTAGCTGCGCTGATCGTCCGTCAGCGTCGGATCGTTCTTCATGAGGAAGCGGAGACCGCGGCCCCACATGACCACGACGGTCGGTGCGACGAGAAGGTAGGTACGCGTGCGGCGGAACCGTCGCGTGTCGAAGTACTGCAACACGTCGTAGGCCACGGCGCGGTGCTCCACCTCCTCGGCCCCGTGCCAGCGCACGAGGTCCAGCATGCGGGGATCCACGTCCGCCTCGTCCAGGCCTTTCTCCGTCAGCACCCACATGCCGAGGAACGACGTGAGGTGCTCGATGGCGGCGATCAGGGCCAGGCGCTCGACGAGGCTGTTCTTGGTGTTCGTCGACCTCTTGTCGAGAGCGACCCGGAAGACGTACTCCATCTGCTTCACGTACGGCGCCGGGTCCAGGCCCTGGTCGGCCAGGAACGTGTGGATGCCGGAGTGCGCCTGCGCGTGCATGGCCTCCTGGCCGATGAAGCCGATCACGTCGGCGCGCAGCTTCTCGTCGTGGATCAACGGCAGCGCCTCCTTGAACACGCGCACGAACCACTCCTCGCCCTCGGGGAGGAACAGGTGCATCACATTCATGAGGTGCGTGGCCAGGGGGTCACCGTCCATGTAGTGCATGCGCATGGACTCCCAGTCGAACGAGACGTTGCGCGCCTGCAGGACGACGGGTCCAGGATCGTCGTTCATCATCGGGTCCTTTCGTGGCTGATCATTCGATCATTCGCCGCAGAGCGCGAGTTCGGATCGGATCCACCGTGACGCTGTCCCCGATCACCACGTCCGGTCGTTTCCCCGTGAAACGCTACGCACCCTCGTGACATCGATCAATGGGTCCGGGGGTTCACCCGTAGGTGTCACGAGGTCCGCGACCCGACACGTGACGGTCGCCCTTCTTCCAACTGGGCGCAGCGGGACCGGTGATACGCAGCGACGTGACCACACCGTGGCCCACGGACGCGGCGATCTTCGCGAGGATCTGCGACTGCATCAACCGCAACTGGGTCGCCCACGCCGTGGACTCCGCCGACACCGCCAGCACGCCGTCCCGGACGGACACGGGCTCCGCGTGCGCCGCGATGTCCTCACCCACCACCTGGGGCCACCGGCCGAGCACCGTGCCCTCATCTACCTTCGCCGACCAGCCACGCGACGCGGCGAGTGTCTTCGCGAGCGACCCGAGTGCCTGCGGATCACGGTCGTCGGGTCTCGAGCCGGACCAGGTACGTGACCGTCGCGGCCGGCGTTGCGTCGACGCGCGACCCTGCCCCACGGCCTTGCCGTTGGCCTTGGCGGCTGCACGCGCGTTCTCCAGCGCGCGCCGCGCGATGTCCGCTCCGCGCAGCGGGGGCTCGGCTGAATCGCTGCCGGACGGCGTCTCGTCCGTCATGACTCCTCCTCCACGTGGCTCGTGTCGACATCAGTATCGGACGTGCCTCCGACAGAATCCGACCCGGACACCTCGGTCAGTTCCGATCTGCGTGCACCCTCGGTCTCGTGGGCACGGACGTCCATGCGGCGCGCTCGCAACTCGGGCGGAACGTCCTCGGGCACTGCCGCGGTCACCAACACCTGCTCCGCCGTCACTGCAACCCCCGCCAGGGCGGTCCGCCGCGCACGATCGAGTTCGGCGAAGACGTCGTCGAGGAGGAGCACGGGATCCGAACCCTCGGAACGCAGCAACTCGAAAGCGCCGAGCCGCAGGGACAGTGCGAAGGACCACGACTCGCCGTGACTCGCGAACCCCTTGGCAGGATCGGTTCCGAGTACGAGGTCCAGATCGTCACGATGCGGGCCGACGAGGGTGACCCCGCGTTCGATCTCCCGTGTCCGCATCACCGAGAGCTGTTGCAGGAAAGCTGCTTCGAGTACCTCGACGTCGTCCGGTTCCTCGGTTCGATCCAGCGCGAGCATCTCGGGGGGCATGGCGTCGGCGAGACTGCTCCGGTACGCGATGGCCGCAGGCCGCGACGACGGTGCGATCCGTCGGTAGGCGTCGACGACGAAGGGACCGACGTCGCGTACCGCGCGCAGCCGGTGCTCCACGATCTCGGCACCGAAGCCGGCGAGCTGCCCGTCCCACACGTCGAGCGTGGCCAACGCGTTCGCGCCGTCGCTCGACGACGATCCGCGTCGCAGAACCCCGCTCGCGCTCTTGAGGAGCGCGGACCTCTGCCGGAGAACGCGGTCGTAATCCGCACGGACAGCAGCCATTCGAGGAGACCGCGCGACGATCAGCTCATCGAGGTAGCGGCGCCGCTCGCTCGGATCGCCGCGCACCATCGCCAGATCCTCGGGTGCGAACAGCACCGTGTTCAGGATGCCCAGCACCTCCCGTGTCCGCCGCACCGGAGAAGTGTTGATGCGAGCGCGATTCGCCCGCCCGTCGTTGATCTCCACGTCGACGGTGAGCTCGCGACCGAGGTTGACGACGGACGCCCGCACGAGAGCGCGTTCCGCACCCGTCCGGATGAGCGGAGCATCGGCCGACACCCGGTGCGACGACAGCGTCGCGACGTACCCCAGTGCCTCGAGAATGTTGGTCTTCCCGTGGCCGTTGGGACCGACGAACACCGTCACCCCCGGCGCGAGATCCACCGAGAGTTGTTGCCAGGAACGAAAATCGACCAGGGTCGCCGAGCGGACGAACACTTACGCGCCGGTGCTCTCCGTGTTGGGGGCACGCTGCACCGCGTGTCCACCGAACTGGTTGCGCAGCGCGGACACCGCCTTCATGGCGGGCGAATCCACCTGTCGCGACGCGAATCTCGCGAACAGTGCCGCGGAGATGACGGGAGCCGGCACCGAGTGTCGGATCGCCTCCTCGACGGTCCAGCGTCCTTCACCGGAATCCTGTGTGTAGCCGGAGATGTCGGTGAATCCCGGATCTTCCTGCAGAGCCTTCACCAGGAGATCGAGCAACCACGACCGTACGACGGTGCCCTTGGTCCACGCACGCACCACACCGGTGACGTCCTCGATGAGATCCTCCGCGGCGAGGAGCTCGTACCCCTCGGCGTAGGCGTGCATGAGGCCGTACTCGATACCGTTGTGCACCATCTTCGCGTAGTGACCCGCGCCCACCGGGCCGGCGTGGACGAAGCCGTCCGCCCGCTCGCCCTCGGGACGCAACGCATCGAACACGGGCATGGCGCGCTCGACGTCCGCAGCAGCACCGCCGACCATGAGGCCGTACCCGTTCTCCAGGCCCCAGACGCCGCCCGAGACGCCGGCGTCGACATAGCCGATGCCCTTCGCGGACAACAGTTCCGCGTGCACCGCGTCATCGGTGAAGCGCGAGTTGCCGCCGTCGATCACGAGGTCGCCCTCGGACAGCACGCCGGCCAGAGTGGTGACGGTGTCGCGTGTGACGGGGCCGGACGGCACCATCACCCAGACGATGCGGGGAGCGGGGAGCGCGGCGGCGAGAGCCTCGAGCGACTCGACGTCGGTGACCTCCGGCCGCGGATCGTAACCGGTGACCTCGATGTCGTGGCGCCGCAGGCGCTCACGCATGTTGAAGCCCATCTTGCCGAGACCGACCAACCCGATGTTCATGCGTGGCTTCCTTTCGATGGACCTGCGCCGGTGCCTCGCGAGCGACTCAGCCCGGAAGGCGTACCGGCATGAGCAGGTACGTGTACGCACTCTTCGGTGCGCTGAACGTTCCGGTCTCGTCCGGCTCGAGCTCGTCCTCACCCGCCGGGCGCAGCACTGCGGGCCGGCTCGGTGTGGTGAACCCGAAGGACACCCGCTCGGAGTGCAGCGAGTTGAGACCGTCGATGAGATACCCGGGATTGAACGCGATCACCAGGGGCTCGCCCTGGAAGTTCGCCTCGATCGACTCCTCGGCCCGGCCTGCATCGTCGCCGCCGGCGGACAGAGTGACCGTGTCGGCCGAGAACTCGAGGCGGACCTGCGCCCCACGCTCGGCGAGCAGAGCGACACGCTTGATGGCCTCGAGGAGGGGAGCGATGGGCACGCTGGCGACCGCGGTGTGCTCGGACGGCAGCAACTGTCGGAACTTCGGGAACTCTGCGTCGAGCAGGCGGGTGGTGGTGCGGCGGCCGTCGCTGACGATGCCCAGGAGGCCGTCGTTGCCGATGTGCGATGCGGAGCCCAGAGCGAGCTCGACGCCCGACTCCGCGCCTCCGCCAATGCTTTTCGCGGACTCGGACAGGGTCTTGGCGGGGATGAGGACCGCGGCGGCCGTACCGGGTGCGGCCGGAGTCCAGTCGAGTTCGCGCACGGCGAGACGGAACCGGTCGGTAGCGGCGAGCACCACGGAGTCGCCGTCGATCTCCATGCGGATACCGGTGAGCATCGGGAGCGTGTCGTCACGGCCCGCGGCGATGGCCACCTGGCTGATGGCCTCGGCGAACACGTCGACCGGGACGGTGCCCGTCTGCGACGGCAGTTCGGGGAGTTGCGGGTAGTCCTCCACCGGCATCGTGGGAAGCGAGAACTTGGCACTGCCGCACGTGATGAGCACCTTGGTCCCGTCGACCGAGACGTCGACCGGCTTGTTCGGCAGCGAGCGCGTGATGTCGGCGAGCAGCTTGCCCGACACGAGCACCTGGCCTCCGCCGGCGACCTCCACGGGAACGCGTACCTGGGCCGACACCTCGTAGTCGAAGCCGGAGACCGTCAGTCCGGAGTCGTCGACCGACAGCAGCACACCGCCGAGGACGGGAACCGCGGGACGGGACGGGAGTGATCGCGCCACCCAGGCCACCGAATCGGAGAAATCTTCTCGAGCAACTCGAAACTTCACACTGCCAAGCTCCATCGCCCGGTTGATCCTCTCGCTGACCTGCTCCACACGAGTCGGTGGGCAAACCACACCGTATGCCCTCGAGCGCGTGCTGAAAAGTCGGGGTTCGTCTCGATCCGAGGCCTCGGAGGCGGTTGTGAATGGATCCGTCCCCACCCTGTTTTCAAAGAGATGTTCCTAGGAAGAAATACAAGCAGTAGTCATAGGTCCTGTGGAATCTGTGGACCGACCCTGTCCGGTGCTGGTGGCACGGCGTGGCGGCTCGAGGATGAACCCGGGCATCACGACGGGCTCGGTGCGGGTCACATGTGGACGGACGGTGGACTCGGTGCGAACTACAGATTTCATCCCCGGGGTATCCACGTTATTCACACAGTTGTCCACAGGTGTGTATCGAGCAGAATCGGCCCGGATCCCGGCCGAACTCGTCTCCGTTCGGGGCTCCGTAGCGACGAGAACGGCCGCCCGCATCGCCGCGGGGGCGAGTCGAACGGCCGTGGACACTCGGAGGGGTCAGCGCTTGGAGCGCTGCTTCACGCGAGCGGTGAGCTCCTGCACCTGGTTGTACGTACGGTGCCGCTCGGCCATCTCCTTGCGGATCTTCTTGTCGGCGTACATGACGGTGGTGTGGTCACGGCCGAACGTCTGACCGATCTTGGGCAGCGACAGATCGGTCAGCTCGCGGCACAGATACATCGCGATCTGTCGCGCTTGCGCCAGCGCGCGGGCCTTGCCGGGGCCGCACAGTTCCTCGATCGAGGTGTCGAAGTACTCCGCGGTGACGGCCATGATCGTCGCCGCCGTGATCTCCAGTCCCGTCGAGTCCGGCATCAGATCTCGGAGAACGGCCTCGGCGAGCGCGGTGTCCAGGTTGTGCCCGTTGAGCGACGCGAAGGCCGTGACTCGGATGAGCGCGCCCTCGAGCTCACGGATGTTCCGCTCGATCCGGCTCGCGATGAGTTCGAGCACCTCGTGGGGCACGTCGAGGCGGTCCATCTGCGCCTTCTTGCTCAGGATCGCGATACGCGTCTCGAGCTCGGGCGGTTGCACGTCGGTGATGAGGCCCCACTCGAAGCGGGTGCGCAGTCGTTCCTCGAGGGTCGCGAGCTGCTTGGGCGGCCGATCGGAGGAGACCACGATCTGCTTGTTCGCGTTGTGCAGCGTGTTGAAGGTGTGGAAGAACTCCTCCTGGATACCTTCCTTGCCCTCGATGAACTGGATGTCGTCGACCAGCAGGACGTCCGTCTCGCGGTAGCGGCGCTTGAACGCCACCTTGCGGTCGTCTCGAAGGCTGTTGATGAAGTCGTTCGTGAACTCCTCGGTGGACACGTACTTCACACGCATGCCGGGAAACAGACGTTGGGCGTAGTGGCCGGCGGCGTGCAGCAGGTGCGTCTTCCCCAGTCCGGACGCACCCCAGACGAACAGCGGGTTGTACGCCCGCGCCGGAGCCTCCGCGATGGCGACGGCGGCCGCGTGGGCGAACCGGTTGGAGGCGCCGATGACGAAGGTGTCGAACGTGTACTTCGCATTGAGGCTGGTGCTGCCCGTCGGAGTGGACGTCGAGCGCGGCGGCACCGTGTACGAGGTGGGCCACGAGTTCTGGACGCTGGTCAGAGCGTCCCGATCGTCGTCGACCTCCTCGTGATCGCCGTAGTCACTGCTCTCGGAGTCGGACGGCTCGCCCGCGGTGGACTCGGTGAGCAGGCGCCGGCGATACACGGGTGCACTGTGTGCGGTGTCGGGGCGACGTTCGGTGTCGACGGGCGTGGGAACGTCCGAGAGGTCGGCGTCGGCTCCGGGCGCCAGCCGGACACCGAGTCCCTCGACCGGGCGGTCGAGGTGGCGACCGAGGGCCGCGAGGATGGGTTCACGCAGACCGCGCTCGACCGCCTCCTGCGCGATCGGCGACGGAACCGAGAGCAGAGCGAAACCTTGCGCCAGAGTGATGGGGCGGACGAGAGCGAGCCACGCCTTCTGGGCGCGAGACAGGGAGGACCCCGAATTCGACTCCGCCGTGAGCTCGGCGACGACGCTCGGCCATACAGCGGCCAAGACGTCCGGATCGTCCTCCACGGTGCCTCCCCAGGGCCGTGGCGTGACCGCGGCCGTCGATGATGCTGCGGTGCCTCGAGGGCCCCGCCGACGACACGAATATGCCACCCGACCTGTGTTTCCACATAATTATCCACAGCTGTGGACAAACGACACCGGTGTAGCTCGACGGCATCTCGCACGGAGACGGGCCGGAGCAGCGGCGTTCTGACCTGCGGCGATGCAGGGCCTTGGTGAGAGATCCCCACCGACGGGGCGAGACGTCGTCACCCGCACAGCGAAGTTAGCAGGCTCGTCGGTGCACAACAAGACGAACGGTCCTCTCCTGTCTCCGCGAGGTCGTCGTCGTGCTCGAGGCGTGTCATCGTGACAGGACCACCGTCCCCGGGGTAGCGCGGTTTGACCTCGTTCGACGCCGTCAGTACCCTCGAACGGTCACCCGCGACATGCGTGGATCGGTCCTGCCGTTCTCCTGCGCGAGTGGCCACCGAACTCGAGTTCGCCGAACTCGCGACCATCAGCACACCACCGGCAGTCCTCGGGACTGCCGATATCTCGAGGAGTACCACCGTGGCCAAGGGCAAGCGGACGTTCCAGCCGAACAACCGTCGTCGTGCACGCGTGCACGGTTTCCGTCTGCGCATGCGCACGCGTGCCGGTCGCGCGATCGTGTCGGCTCGTCGCGGCAAGGGCCGCGCGTCGCTGACCGCCTGATTTCCCGGTAACCGGAACGCTCGGGTGTTACCTGAGCAGCATCGGCTGCACCAGTCGTCGGATTTCCAGGCGACGGTGCGCCGCGGCCGCCGTACAGGACGCCACGACATCGTCGTGCATCTGAGGTTCCGGGGGGACGAGAACGCTCTCGTCTCTTCCGGACACCCGCGTTTCGGGCTCGTGGTCAGTAAAGCAGTGGGGCCGGCGGTGACTCGACACAGAGTCGCACGCCGGCTTCGTCATATCTGCAGCTCGATGCTTCCTCTCGTCGAGTCGGATGTCGACGTGGTCGTGCGGGCACTGCCCGGCGCAGCGACCGCGGCGTCCTCCGAACTCGAACGCCAGCTGGCGTCGGGTCTGCGACGACTCGGAGCGATGCGCGCGATGAACTCCTCTCACCCAGTTCCCGCCGAGCGCCCCCGCGCCCTCGGCCGGTCCGAGACGTGATGACGGAGTCCGCGAATCCGGTCCCGGTCGAGCCTGCGTCCGACCGGAGCCTCCTGCGTCGGCTGATGTCTCTCCCGGCCCGATCGGTCATCCTTCTCATCGAGGGGTATCGGTCCTACATCTCCCCTCTTCGCCTTCCGACGTGTCGATTCACGCCGACGTGCAGTGAGTACGCCGTGGAGGCGCTCCGCACCCGTGGGTTCGTCGTCGGTGCCGTTCTGGCGGTCGTCCGCCTCCTGAAGTGCGCGCCCTGGCACCCTGGTGGGTGGGATCCCGTTCCACCCCCGCGTCGTCTCCGGGGTGGTGCCGACGCGGTGCCCACCGACACCGACCACGCTTGCCCGCAGTCTCGTGACCCCGTGAGGGTGAACCAACAGAGGAGTACATAGAGCCGTGCTCGACTTCATCTACTACCCGGTATCCGGAATTCTCTGGGTCTGGCACAAAGTGTTCGGCGCCGTGCTCGGCGCGGACAGCGGTTTCGCCTGGGCGCTGTCCGTGGTGTTCCTCGTGTTCACACTGCGTCTGATCCTCTACAAGCCCTTCGTCAAGCAGGTGCGGACGACGCGCCAGATGCAGGAACTTCAGCCGCAGATCAAGGCTCTGCAGAAGAAGTACGGCAAGGACCGTCAGAAGCTGGCCGTGGAGATGCAGAAGCTCCAGAAGGAGCACGGCTTCAACCCGATCATGGGTTGCCTCCCCGTGCTCGCACAGGCGCCGGTGTTCATCGGCCTGTTCCACGTGCTCCGGTCGTTCAACCGCACCGGCACCGGAATCGGGCAGCTGGGTCTGAGCCCGGAGGTCAACGCCGAGACTCCGAACTACTTCTTCAGCGTCGAGGACGTCCAGTCCTTCCTGTCGGCACGTCTGTTCGGTGCGCCCATCTCGGCGGCCATCACGTCACCCGAGTCGCAGCTGCGCGCGTTCGAGCCGTTCGGCGGCATCCCGTCGATCGGTCCGATCCTCGCCGTCTCGATCCCGCTGATGATCATCGCCAGCATCGCGACCCACCTGAACTCGCGCGCGTCGGTGGCGCGTCAGAGCGAGGCAGCTGCGGCCAACCCGCAGTCCGCGATCATGAACAAGCTCGCTCTGTACGTGTTCCCGCTCGGCGTGCTCGTCGGTGGCCCGTTCCTCCCCGTGGCCATCCTCCTGTACTGGGTGAGCAACAACGTGTGGACCTACGCGCAGCAGCACCTCGTCTTCGGTCGCATCGACAAGGAAGAGGCGGCGAAGAAGGAAGCCGCTCTGGAGCGCCGGAACGAGAACGCTCCGAAGCCCGGTGCGCGCCCTGACGCTCTGAAGAAGAAGCCGGCACCGGGAGCCAAGCCCACCCGCGCCGTCGCGGCAGAATCGACCACGGACACCGGTAGTGACACGGCATCATCGGAGTCGAACCCGACACCGGGCACCGCGGCCACCAACGGCGCCACCACTCCTCGGAAGAAGAAGACTCCTCCCGGCAAGGTGCGACCCAAGCAGCAGAAGCGCCGCTGATCCGGCCGTCGTGACCCTGCCGGTCCGCCCGCGGACCAGAACCACGTGAAGTGATACGAGTGCGAACGGAAATGGACGACAACGTGACCATCGATTCGAAGACGGACGAGCAGAGCACACCCGAGGTCGAGGCCTCGGCAGACGACACCGTGGTGGCCGCTGCTCCCGTGACCCCGGAATCAGACACAGAGGCGGACGAGCCCGAGGGTGACGCCGAGGACTACCTCGTCGAGGAGGGCGAGATCGCGGGCGACTACCTGGAGCAGTTGCTCGACGTCCTCGACTTCGACGGCGACATCGACCTCGACGTGGAGGGTGACCGTGCAGTCGTCAGCATCGACGGCGGCAAGGATCTCAACAAGCTGGTCGGTCGCAAGGGTGAGGTACTCGACGCACTGCAGGAACTGACGCGTCTCGCTGTGCAGCAGTCGACGGGCGACCGCAGCAAGCTGATGCTCGATGTGGCCGGATGGCGTGCGGGCCGCCGCGAGGAGTTGACGCGACTGGGAACCGAGGCCGCCGAGCGCGTCGCGGCGTCCGGTGACAGCGAACCTCTGGAGCCGATGACCCCGTTCGAGCGCAAGATCGTGCACGACGCTGTGGCGACGATCGCCGGTGTGACGAGTGAGAGTGACGGCGTCGAGCCGAATCGACACGTGGTCGTCGTCAAGGAGTGATCTGACGACGGAGTCGACAAGGGGCGCGGTCCACGGACCGCGCCCCTTTCTCGTGCCCGGGGTCGGACGACGTCTCGGCGGGTGAGGAATGTCTGCGGTCGTCACTAGACTGCCTCCAGCGCGTGGCGCCCGGCGTCAGCAGAATTACACGAGTGTGGTTCACGACCACTCAGGACGACGCGAGAGGATGTTTCACGTGGAACATGAGGAAGAGTCCGCGACTCCAGCGTGGGTCGACGATGCCATCGTTCGAGTGTTCGGTGACCGTGCCGACACGGCTCGGGCGTACTACGACTCCCTGAAGGGTGACGGTGTCGTCAGAGGATTGATCGGTCCGCGCGAGGTCCCTCGGCTGTGGGAGCGTCATCTCCTGAATTGCGCCGTGGTCGGAGAACTCATCCCCGAGGGCGCCAGCGTGGTCGACGTCGGCAGTGGTGCCGGGCTGCCAGGGATCCCTCTCGCGATCGCTCGACCGGATCTGTCCGTGTTCCTCGTCGAGCCGCTCCTACGGCGCACGGTGTATCTCGCAGAGATCGTGGAGCAACTCGGTCTCGACGTGACGGTGGTGCGCGGACGAGCCGAGCAGCCGGGCGTCATCAAAGAAGCCGGCGGTTGTGACATCGTCACGTCGCGTGCGGTTGCCCCGTTGGAGAAGTTGGCGCGCTGGTCCCTGCCCCTCGTGCACGAGGGCGGCGTGATGCTCGCCTTGAAGGGCAGCACGGCGCAGGAGGAGATCGATCGCGACTCCGGGACGCTCACGCGGATAGGCGCAAAGAACTTCCAGGTGTTGCAGTGTGGTGAGGGGGTCGTTCCCACACCGACTATCGTTGTACGCGCGGAGCGCGCTGTGCGTGGTAACCGCGTCCCCAAGTTCTCCGCCGGCTCACGCTGACGTCTGCGTGGATCGATCGTTGTCGAAGGAGCAAGTCATGTCGGGTGAATCCGAAGCCGCTGTTTCACGTGAAACACCCGCCGTCGACGTTTCACGTGAAACACGATCGGCATCGGAGTCTTACGGCTACTCCCCCATCACGTCGGACGACACGCCCATAGGCGCGGCGGCGCAGCGCGCGAGCCAGGTTCTGCACAAGAGCGGCGTCGCTCTGCCGCGTCCGCCGGTCCGGAGAGTGCTGACGATCGCCAACCAGAAGGGCGGCGTCGGCAAGACGACGACGGCGGTGAACATCGCCGCGGCACTCGCTGTGCAGGGACTGTCTGTTCTGGTCGTCGATCTGGATCCCCAGGGCAATGCGTCCACAGCTCTCGGCGCCGTCCACACGTCGGGCACCCCGTCCAGCTACGAGCTGCTCCTCGGTGAGATCACCGCCGTGGAGGCCATTCAACGCAGCCCGAAGAACGATCGCCTGATGTGCATCCCGGCGACGATCGATCTGGCAGGCGCCGAGATCGAGCTGGTCTCCATGGTGGCTCGCGAAGGTCGACTCAAGACTGCGTTGTCCAGCGCGGCGCTCGACGATCTGCAGATCGACTTCGTCCTCATCGACTGCCCGCCGTCGCTCGGACTCCTGACCGTCAACGCGATGGTCGCGGCAACGGAGGTGCTCATCCCCATCCAGTGCGAGTACTACGCACTGGAAGGCGTCGGTCAGCTGCTGCGCAACATCGAGTTGGTCCAGGCACACCTCAATCCGCGTCTGCACGTGTCCACCGTGATCCTCACGATGTACGACGGCCGAACCAAGCTCGCCGACCAGGTGGCCGACGAGGTGCGCAAGCACTTCGGTGATGCCGTACTCAAGTCGGTGATTCCTCGCAGCGTGAAGGTCTCCGAAGCTCCCGGTTACGGAATGACCGTGTTGGACTACGACCCGGGTTCACGTGGCGCCATGTCCTATCTCGACGCGGGGCGTGAGATGGCAGCGCGGAGCGCGAGCATGAACGCAGCAACGGAGGGAACGGCATGAGTTCGACCAAGAAGGGCGGTCTCGGCCGGGGTCTGGCGGCTCTCATTCCGACATCCCCCGGTCAGAGTTCCGGCCTGGGATCGGCGGCCGCCGACGTCGTCATCGGTGGCGAGTCCCGCACGGCGACGGCTCCGTCCCCCACCCCACCGTCCATCGTGGAGGACGACCTCTCGCCCGCCGGCGCGGTCTATCGGGAGATCGCACCCAGCAAGATCGAACCGAATCCGAAGCAGCCGCGCTCGGTGTTCGAGCAGGAAGCGCTCGACGAACTGGTGCACTCGATCCGCGAGTTCGGCCTCATGCAGCCGATCGTGGTCCGCCAGATCGGCGACGATCGCTACCAGTTGGTCATGGGTGAGCGCCGATGGCGGGCGAGCCAGGAAGCCGGACTCGACGCGATTCCGGCGATCGTGCGCGAGACAGCCGACGACACGCTCCTCCGCGACGCGCTCCTCGAGAACATTCATCGGGTCCAGCTGAACCCCCTCGAAGAGGCGGCTGCGTACCAGCAACTCCTCGAGGAGTTCGACGTGACGCACGATCAGCTCGCTGCGCGGCTCGGTCGATCACGCCCCGTCATCACGAACATGATCAGGCTTCTACGGCTCCCCATTCCCGTACAGAGGCGCGTGGCGGCGGGCGTTCTGTCCGCTGGTCACGCTCGAGCACTGTTGTCGCTCGAGGCGGGCGCCGCGGCACAGGAGGAGTTGGCGGCACGCATCGTGGCCGAGGGCATGTCGGTGCGAGCCACCGAAGAGGCGGTGACTCTCGCGAATCGGGAGGACCCGGCTGCGCCGGCCCCGGCTCCGAAACGCAAGCCGATCCAGATGCCGGGACTGCAGGACGTCGCGGAGCGGCTCTCCGAATCGTTCGACACCCGTGTCACCGTGAGCCTCGGCAAGCGTAAAGGCAAGATCGTGGTCGAGTTCGGCTCGGTGGACGACCTTCAGCGCATCGTGGAGATGATGGAACGCCAGAAGTCGTCGTGACCGCGTCGATCGCGGGTACGGCCACTCACGCTCCTTTCGTCACTGTGACGTAACTGCGTCATCGAAACCGAAAGTCAGTGCACTGCTTCGACTTTCGTCTGACGGGCGACGTGGTGTCCTCGGGAGAGGCCTATCGCTTATCCTGAAGGGGCACACACAGTCGCGGAGGCTCGTCGCCGCCGCGAGTCGGGGTACGGAGGCTGAGTCAACGCGTGTCGATCGTCGTCTCCACACTCACCCTCGGCGGATTCGATGCGCTGCCGGCACACGACCGCCAGTGCGTCTTCTGGACCATGGATCCCGCGGCCCCCTCCACGGCAACTCTCGTCGACACCGAATTCGAGAAGGAAGCGTGGCTGTCGATGGTCATGCTCGAGTGGGGTCCGTGCGGACAGGTCGCCACCGATGTCGCGGGCGCCGATGTACCGGCATCCTCCGACTCGGTGGGGTGCGCTCTGTACGCACCTCCCGGCGCCGTGCCCCGAGTCGCGCACTTCCCCACCGCACCGGTCAGTCCGGATGCAGTCCTGTTGACGTCGCTCTACTCACCGCTGTCCGCGGAGGACGGTGACGGAATTCGGGACACGCTCCTGCACGCAGTGGTGCGCGATCTCGTCAACCGTGGTGTGCGAGCTCTCGAGGCGTTCGGAGTCCGGCTCGAGGATTCCGAGGTCGACGAACGCCGGTCCCTCATCGACACCCCGCCGTGCGGGGAGGCGACCTGCATGATCGACGCCGACTTCCTCGAGAAGTACGGCTTCGAGGTCGTGGCTCCGCATCACCGGTTCCCGCGGCTCCGGTTGGAGCTCGATCGGGACCACGGGTGGAAGGAAGACGTGGAGGCTGCGCTCGAGCGGTTGCTGGAGGCTGCAGCACTCACCGTGGTGGAAGCCGATGCTCGCGTGCCCGTCGGGGCTCGCTGAGCGACGTCCGGCCGGCCGGACGGAGGAGTGTCAGGCGCCCTCGGCGACAGACAGCTCGTAGGCGAGCAGCTCGGCGAAGGTGAACGTTCCCGTCGGCTGATCGTCCTGGCCGAGGAGATACAGGCGCTTCACCGCGACGAGCACGGCCTCCGCGATGATGTCGCGCATCCGCGGATCGGCGAGTACTTCGACGTCCTCGTGGCTGGTGAGGTAACCCAGCTCGAGCTGCACGGTCGGCATGTTGGTCAGACGCAGCAGGTCCCACGTGCGACCGTGACTCCGGCAGTCCTGCAACGAGGTCCGTGCCACGATCTCACGCTGGATGTAGCTGGTGAGCACCTGACCGATGAGCGACGCGGAGCCGTGTGAATTGCCGAAGTGGAAGCTGGCCACACCGTGCGCCACCGGCGACGGGTAGCTGCTGCAGCGCAGCGAGATCATGAGGTCGGCGCCGATACCGTTGGCGGTCTCGGCACGCTCAGCCGTGCTGGGATCCGCGGACCGGGCACGCGACAGGTACGTCTCCATACCGGTCGCTGCCATGCGCCCCTCGAGCCGTCCGGCGAGATCCCACAGGATCGCCTCCTCGGTCAGCGGACCGTCGGGGGTCTGGACGACCATGCCGGAGTTCACGCCACCCAGTCCCGGGTCGATCACGATGCGTTTGCCCGTCAGCTGCGGTCCCGACCGACGGACGAGCTCCTCCTCGGAGATCGCGTGCGGCGATCCGCCGGTGACCCTGGTGCCGAGCAGGTCTAGGGCACGCAGGGTGGCGGGTCCACAGATGCCGTCGGGCGACAGTCCGATCTCGCTCTGGAAGGACGACAGACCCTCGTGCGTCTCGCCACCGAAGTAGCCGTCGACCCGTCCGTTGTAGAACCCGAGGTCCTGCAGGCGACGCTGCAGGGTGGCGACGTCGTCGCCGTACAGCGGAGCGGAGAGCTGGTAGATCAGGGTGCGGGCGCCGAGTCGGAAGGATGCCTCCTTCACCGAGCGGTACGTGGCGGTGTCGACCTCGCCGGTGACCAGGAGGCCGCGCTGCTGTTGGAACGCGCGGACGGCCTCGTCGAGAGCGGCGTCGAACAGGACGTCCGGCTCCGCCCAGGCAGTGTCGCCGTCCACCGCGGCCGAGGGAGGCAGGAAGCCGAGACCCGAGAGGATGTCCCGGACCTCCGCGACGGCTGGACCTCGATCGCCGTGGCGGAGTGGCTTCATACTGTCGTCGACCCTTCTTCGTGACCGGTCGCAACGGCGACCGGCGGTACACGTCCCCGGTGGGTGTTCCTGATGGACGATTGTCTCAGAAGATCATGCTCCTCCCACAATCGTCCCGGCCGCAGAACGCACACACGCCCGGCGTGTCATGGACAGGCCGGGCGTGTTTTGGTGCGGGAATGTCAGGTCAGGCGAGGACGCCGTCCAGGTCGCGCAGCAGCGCGGCCTTACCCTTGGCTCCGACGATGGTCTTCACGGGCTCACCGTTCTGGAACAGGATCATGGTGGGGATGGACATCACCTTGAAGTCACGCGCTGCCTGCGGATTCGCATCGATGTCGAGCTTGGCGACGGTGATCTTGTCCGCGTGCTCTCCGGCGATCTCCTCGAGCACCGGTGCGACCATCTTGCACGGTCCGCACCACGTCGCCCAGAAGTCGACCAGGACGGGCTTCTCGCTCTGCAGGACCTCGGTGGCGAAGGTGTCGTCACTGATGGTGACGGTGTTCTTGTCGGTCATGTTCTCGTGCCTCTCGTGTGCCGGACGTAGCGGGATGGACGGTGCTCAGACACTCACGACGTCGACGTCGCGGTCGGCGTTCTCGATCGTGTTCTCGGTGATGTCGCCCTGGTCGGCGAGCCAGCGCTCGGCGTCGATGGACGCGGCGCAGCCGGTACCGGCCGCGGTGATGGCCTGCTGGTAGACGTGATCCACCAGGTCGCCGGCCGCGAAGACACCGTCGATGGAGGTGGACGTGGTGGGCGCCTGAACCACCACGTAGCCCGCGTCGTCGAGCTCGACCTGTCCGCGGACGAGCTCGGAGCGGGGGTCGTGGCCGATGGCGACGAACACGCCGGTGACATCGAGGACGCGCTCCTCACCGGAGCGGGTGTCGCGGATCTTCAGACCCGTCACGCCGGACTCACCCTGTACCTCGACCACATCGGCGTTGGTGACGAACGTGATCTTCTCGTTCTCCTTGGCGCGCTCGAGCATGATGCGCGACGCACGGAACTCCTCGCGGCGGTGCACGATGGTGACCGAGCGCGCGAAACGGGTGAGGAAGGTGGCCTCCTCCATGGCGGAGTCGCCACCACCGATGACGGCGATGTCCTGGTCGCGGAAGAAGAAGCCGTCGCATGTCGCACACGCGGAGACGCCGCGGCCGAGCAGCGTCTGCTCTCCGGGAACACCGAGGTAGCGTGCGGCGGCACCCATGGCCAGGATGATCGCGCGGGCACGGTACTCGGTGCCGTCGACGGTCACGGTCTTGACGTCACCGGTCAGTGACAGCTCCTCGACGTCCTCGGTGCGGATGTCGGCGCCGAATCGCATGGCCTGCTCGCGCATCTGCTCCATGAGGTCGGGGCCCATGATGCCGTCACGGAAGCCGGGGAAGTTCTCCACCTCGGTCGTGGTCATCAGCGCGCCGCCGAACTGGGTGCCCTCGAACACCAGGGGCTTCAGCTCCGCGCGAGCGGCGTACACCGCAGCGGTGTAGCCGGCGGGACCGGACCCGACGATGATCAGGTCGTGGATGTCCGAAGTAGTCATCTTCGCCTTCCGAGATCGTGTGTGGAACCAGGGTCGGCGCTCCAGCGCTCGCCCTCTGATGCCCTCAACACTAGGTCAGGAGACGTTGTTCCCTCACTCGAGGCAGGCGGCCCGAGGCGACGGCACCGGGCGTGTCAGCCGATCTCCGCGCGCGAGACCGTGTCCGGATCGTCCGGACCGCAGGAGTCGCCCACAGCGACCGCGACGAGCGAACCGGGCGTGGTCCCGGCCGTGACGAGAAGGGTCGCCTCGATGCCGTCCAGGGTGACCGGGCCGGATCCGACCACCGTGGCCGACGCCGGGATGCCGTTGGCCTCGAGGCAACCGGCCAGCACGGCGGCATCGACGAAGCGGCCTCGATCGACCGACCCGACGACGGACAACACCGTGCGGTCGTCGAGTGGCCGGGCCGAGGCGATCACCTGATCACCGCCCCCGACCGTCTCGATGGACGCGAGTGCCAGGCCGGCACCGGCCCCCACCAGCGCGACGATCGCCGCGGCCGCCGCGATGATCGGGATCCGGGTGCGTCGGCCCGAGCGTCGTGCCGCCAACTCGTCCCGCGGTACTCCGGTGAGTGCGCCGTGCAGTCGCGCGGCGACGTCGGGCGGCATCGTGACACCGGCGGTGAGATCGGCGCCCCGTGCGCGCACCATGTCGACGACGGCGTCCAGGTCGGCCAGACGGGCCGCTGCCTCGGGATCGGTCTCGACGCGCTCGCGGATGCGGGCGGCCTCGTCCTCCGGGAGCAGGCCCGCGTGCAGGTCGGCGAGGAGGTCGGGAGTGAGGGGAGCGCGGTCGGTCACGGACACGTCACCGCCTCGTCTGTCGCCATGACAGATTGGACGCCCGCGGCGGGTCCCCGGTTCCCCTCACTCGTCCGAGTTCTGCACACGGACGGAGGCGAGGACGACGGCGAGCTTCTGACGGCCCCGGGCGCAACGGCTCTTGATCGTGCCGACGGGAACCCCGAGCGCCGCGGCGGCATCGGCGACGGAGTACCCCTCCATGTCGACGGCGACGATCGCGGCGCGCTGGTCGGGAGGGAGTGAGAACAGTGCCTTCTCGACGACGAGGGAGAGATCGACGTCGGCGTAGCGGTCGAAGGGATCACGTGGCTCGCGGGTCTCCTCCCCGAGCGGCACGGTGGGTCGGACGCGGTTGCGGCGGATGCGGTCGAGGCACGCGTTGACGACGATCCGGTGCAGCCAACTGCGGACGGCGGCGTCCGCACGGAACGAGGCGGCGGTGCGGTGCGCGGACAGCAGCGCCTCCTGGAGGGAGTCCGCCGCGTCCTCCGCGGAGTAGCTGGCCCTCCGTGCCGTGAGCCAGAGATGGTCCTGGTGGCGTCGTACGAGCACGGCGAAAGCCGTCGCGTCCCCCGCGATGTGCGCCGCGAGCAGCTCGCCGTCCGTGGCCTCACCACCCGCGACTCCCCCGATTTGTCGCACCCGCGGAGGCTAGCCCAGAAACGAACCGTCCGAGCTGGTCACGAAATCTGTTGTGACAGCGCACGACACGCGGCGATCAGGATGCTGCGGAGACCCCGATGTCCGCGATGGTGCTCTGGTTGCCGCCACCGGCTGTGCTGAGATCCGTGATCCAGAACAGCACGTACCGGACGGGGCCGTCGGGTGTGACGGCGATGTCGGTGAGGCCGTTGCCGAGCGTCGCGGACCCGATCACCTGGGTCTCGTCCAGGCTGGGTGTCGCGCTGGCGGCCGACCGGATCTCGACGACCGTGCCGGGCGACGGCGAGTTCACGTAGACGCTGGCTGGAGTGGTCTCCTGGTCGAGCGTAGCCATGATGCCGACGCCGGACTTGAGGGACGGGAACGGGTTGAAGTACGAGTCCGTCTCCCACACCGTCCCCGCGTCGTTGTCGGCCACGTTGTCGACGGTGCCCGGGTTGTCCGGGGTGCCCTGCGGTGAGAATACGTCGACGGACGACAGAGCGACGGGCACGGTGGTCGGCGCGGGTGCCGCCTCTCCGGGCGCGGCCGGAGCCGACGCGGACGTCGTGAGCCCGAAGTTCTGCTCGGTGAGAGGTTCGTCGGAACCGCCGCCGGCGAACAGGTTGGCGAGCCACCAGCCGACGAGGCCGAGCACCACGACAGTGAGGACTCCGAGGCCCACCAACGCGGCGACCATGACGTTGGAGCGGTCCGCGGGCGGCTCGTCGTCGGGGTCGGCGAGTGCGTGACCGGTCGATCCGGGCGGCCGCTGACCCAGCCGCAGTGCGGGGATCATCTCGGTCTTCTCGTTGACCACCGCGGCCTGGCCGAGGATGTGCTGCACGGTGGCGGCGGTCCGGATGCCGCTGTTCTGCTCTAGGGCACGCACGGCGACGGCGGAGATCTCGAACGGTACGTCGGGGCGGATCTCGCGGGGCTCGACGGCCGCACCGGACGCCGTGCGATCGGCGATGCGCATCCCGCCGACGGTCGCGGGGCCCGACGGGTCGCCCAGGGGCCACCGCGCGGTGATCAGGGCGTAGAGCATCGCGCCCAGTCCGCGTACGTCGGAGCCGGGATCGGCATCGCCGAAGGTGGCCGGGAACGCGAGAACGGCGTCACCCTTGATGCTGATGCGCACACGGTCCGGGTGGTCGATGGACAGTGCGCCGCCGCCGCGATGGGCGGCCTCGGCCGCAGCGGCCAGCGATTTGATGGCGTTGGCGGCGCCCAGGGGCGACGGTTCCGTGTCGGCCATCTCGCGCAGGGATCGTCCGCGAGTCCACTCCGCGACGACGATGCCGCCCGAGCTGCCGCGGACGACGTCGAGGACGCGGGCGAGGCCGGGCGAGTTGATCCGGCCCAGGCGCAGAGTCCGGGACAGCACGGCCTGCGGGCCGTCGGCGCGCTCGGGGGCGTCGCCGGTCGATCGTTGGTCGGCGTCGACGAACGTCAGGGCCACCTCGCGGTCGAGCTTGACGTCGTGGGCCTGCCAGAACTTGAGGCCGCGTGCGCCGCCGTGCGGTGCGAGAAGACGGTAGCGCCCGCCGGCGACCGACGCGCCGGGGATGAGCTTCGGTCCGCGCAACGGTGTGCGGGGCGACTCGGCGACGGGGACGGCCGGGGGCAGCGTGGGCGATCCGACCGGCATGACACCGGTGTCGACGAGTCCGGACTCCGTCTCGTCGGCCGTGCGCTCGGTCTCGGTGACGTCGCCCTGGTCGGACACGTCAGGGCCTGACTCGATCGGATCCGTGGTGGACGCGTCGGGCTGCCGGTCGGTGTTCTCGGACGACCCGGTGGCGGCATCGGAGTCGGCGACGCGACGGTCGTCGGTGGACA
Organism: Rhodococcus sp. BP-160; assembly: GCF_019836205.1. Classification (NCBI taxonomy): domain Bacteria; kingdom Bacillati; phylum Actinomycetota; class Actinomycetes; order Mycobacteriales; family Nocardiaceae; genus Rhodococcus; species Rhodococcus sp. BP-160. The sequence continues at coordinate 812,145 of NZ_JABUEK010000003.1, read as the reverse complement.
CGCCACCGGGCTGAGCGGCGTCCTCGGCCTCGGACGGCGTACGCCCCCGTGCACCCTCGTCGTCGGTCACTGACACTCCTTCGTCACTACTGGTCGTGAACGCGCCGGTGTACGCGGGGATGATCGTCGTCTCCGACTCGTCTCCGGTGTACATCGGCGTGCGGGAACCGCCGTGTGCTCGCGGGTCCACTCGCCTGTCAGGGTACGGGAGCCGACCCGCGCCGGTGGCCCGACCGAACCCCTCGGTCGGCCGACCCACCGGGGGCATGTCGGGGCCGCCGATCGCGGGGATCAACTCGGTCTCCGCGTACATCGGATCGGTCCCGACATGCGCTGTCGTCACAGGTCCGGACGTCACGGCCGGGGCGCGGCCGAGGCGACGCGCCACCGCGACGGTGATGGATTCGATTTCCGGGATGCGTGCCCGGTACAGGCACAGACCGGTGATCAGCAGCATGACTGCGCCGTCGAAAGCGACGCGGAGCAGCGCGCCCGGTCCGGTCAGACGGTCGAGCCCGAGGGCCGTGTCGGCCGCGAACACCGCGAGCATGCCGATCGCGGTGGAGATCAGCGTCGCCGCGACCGTCCGCCGGACTCCCGCGAGTCGTAGTTCGCCGAGGCTGCGACGCAGCAGCATCCATCCGATGATCGCCCCGGTGATGTAGCCGAGACCGTTGGCCGCGCCGAGCAACAGGACCACGGATCGATCCGACGTCGCCAGGAACGGCGTCAGGGCGGACAGCGCGATCTTGACGCCGGTGATGCCGAGAACGATCCACGTGGGCGTCCACGCCTGCTCGCGGGCGTAGAAGACCCGCAGGTGGATCAGGACGAGCGAGTAGGGAACGAGGGTGAAGGCCGACCAGCTGACGGCTTCACCGAGTCGCTCGGCGTCGGCTGCGCCGAAGTTGCCGTAGCCGTACAGAGCCTCGCCGACCTGCGGGCCGGCCACGGTGAGGAAGCCGATGACCGGGATGAGCGCGAGCATGGTCATCCGGGTGGCCACCGACAGGTCGTCGACGACGGCCGGGGTGTCCTTGGCGGCGGCGTTGCGGCTGAGCCGGGGCATGATCGCCGTCAGCACCGTCACGCCGAGCACGCCGTACGGCAGCTGCAGCAGGATCCAGGCCTGGTTGTAGATGAGCGGGCCGGCGGGGTCGACGTGCGAGGAGATGCGCGTCGCGAACACCATGCCGGCCTGACTGATGACGACGTAGAGCACGATCGCGACGGCCATGCCGCCGAACTGACGCAGCCTGTCGTCGAGCCCCCACAGCGGGCGCAGATCGATCTTGTTTCGCCGCAGCGCGGGCACCAGACTCAGGGCCTGGACCACGACGCCGAGCGTGATGCCGACGCCCAGCACCAGCAGCTTCGGGTCGCTGATGCGCACCGGATCGAGGGAGATCTCGCCCGGTACGAGTAGGTAGATCACCAGGACGGCGAGCACCACCAGGTTGTTGAGCACGGGTGCCCAGGCACCGGGCTTGAAGTTCTGCCGAGTGTTCAGGATCGCCGTGAACAGTGCGGAGAGGCCGTAGAACAGGATCGCGGGCAACAGCAGGAGAAGGAGTGCGGTGGTGAGGCCCGTGTTCACCTGGCCGTCCTCCGACAGGAAGACGTAGCGCGTGAGCAGTGGCGCCGCGGCCGTCGCCAGCACCGCCGCGAGGATCAGCATGGTCAGCGCAGCCGTGAAGAGCCTGCGCACGAAAGCACGGCCGTTGTCGGCGTCCTCGCTCTCCGCCCGCACCAGCACCGGCACGACGATGGCCGTCAGCACGGCACCGAGGACGAGCTCGGCGATCATGTTGGGGATGACACTCGCGACGGTGTACGACGTGGCGACGGTGGTGCCCAGCACCGTCACCAGCAGCAGTTGCTTGGCGAATCCGGTGATGCGGCTGATCAACGTCGCGAACGCGATCGCACCCGTCGCGGAGAGCAGGCGGGAGGAGCTGGAGCCGGACGCCGGCTGCGGTGACGCCGCGGCCGGGGGGATGCGGGTCGGGGCGGCAGGACGGACCGGGGGCGCGACGCTCGTGGGCACCATCATCGGATCCTGAGCCGCGTCGGAGCTGCGCTGCTGCGCCCCATCGGAGCTGCGCTCCCAGGGCGCGCGAGGCGCCCGCGGTACGGCGTCCCGTCGCCCGTGAGGAATGCTCCCCGTCATCGAGAATCCTTACTGTTCGTCGGCGGGATCCGGTTGGCCCCGGAACCGGTGCCACAACCGTCGGCCCGCGAGCAGCAGCAGGAGCGCACCGGCGCCTGCTGTGATGATCGCCAAAGCACGACCGTACGCATTGGACCGCACATTGACGGTCGCAGCCTGCCCGAGTCGCGTCCCGTCGGTGGTGCTCAGGGAGAACTCCACCACCATCTTGCGCGAATCGCTCACTCGAGCGGGAATCTGCAGAGAACGACTTCCCCGTGGGGGCAGCTGCTGCGGGCCGATGTTCTCGATCTGCATCGCGTCGGGCGCGTCGACCGCCAGGTCGACGGTGATGCCGATGGGCAGATCGTTCCGCGCGACCAACAGCAGCGGGCTGGCCTCCGAGGCGAGGGTGAAGACACCGCCGGGCGCGAGGATCGTCACGGATCCGTACAGCCGGTCCAGGCCGGCGGCAACGTCGGCGGCACGGCGGCGCGCGGCCTGTTCCGACTCCCCGCGCTGCCCGCCCCGACGATCCGACGTGGTCATCGCCCGCAGGAGATCCTCCCGCAGCGGAGCGACGTACAGCGCGGGCGAGATCGCGGCACGCGAATCGTCGATCAGCGCGGCCGCCAGCGCACCGATGCGGGCGTTCTGGGCAGCCACGACATCGCGGACATCGGCCGGTGCGCCGTCCTCCACGGCCGCGTCCGGGTAGTCCGACTCGGCCGCCTCCAGCGGAGGCGGGACCGCCAGCAGGTCGGACAGGGAGCGCGGCGTCGCGAGTCCGCTACGGAACAGGCCCGCGATGGTGCCGAGCACCGCGGAGGCCTCGTCGCGGTCGGGAGTCCAGGTCTGTGGCGGCGCGACGGTGAGTGATCGTGGGCCGTCCGTGGCAGCGACCGTGTCCGGGGCTCCGGCGTTCAGCGCGTCGAAGTGCAACGCGCCGAGCGCGTCCTGCAATCGGGCCGTGCGCGAGTCCTCGGCGACGTCGTACACCTGCTCACGCGGTGTCACGGACGGGGTCGTCGGGTACTCGCCCACCGCGGACAGCGCGGTGGAGACCTCGGTGTCGTAGAGCGCGGCACGCAGCGGAGGGGTGCCCGCATCGGTCGCGAGGGTCACCGTGTCGGGCGTACTGACGGTCTGCACGGCGTCCTGTGCGAGCAGTGCGACCGTCCGGCCCGACGCCGCGACCATGCCCGCCCCCGCATCGTCGAGAGCACCCGCGTCCGGCCACAGGACGTCGCGGCGGGACGTGACTCCGAGGATCGAGTCGGCGACGTCCGCCGGAGTCGTGATCGCGGCAGAGGTCAGAACCGGGTCGGCCACGGCGGCGACGGCCGCGAGGTCGGTCTGGGCGAACGGCACCGCGGTGACACACATCGAGGACGCGAGGGTGCGGACGCGATCGAGCCACGACGCGGCGGCGACGGCGCCGCTGCCCTCGGAGGCAGGGCCGGTGGGATCGGCCGGGTCGTCGACCACGAGGTAACCCCGCGTCATGCTCGAGACGGTGACCAGCAGGTCGGGATCGACGGCGAGACACGTCGAGGACGCGAGTGCGCCCTCGGTGTCGACGGTCGGTCCGGTCGCGAACTCCAGTGCCGACACCAGTCCTTCGAGTCGACCGCCGGCGGAGAGCGAGGCGGCGAGGTCGTCGTCGTTCAGTCGCACCTCCTCGTCGACGGTGCCGGGCAGGCCCGCCGCCAGGTGTGGGCGGTCGGCCAGCGGCCAGAGCAGCGTCGTGGCGACGGGGCGTCCCGTGTCCGGTGGAAGCGGAACGGCATCGGGAGCGGCCGGATCGAGCACCGTGGTGTCGCGCGGCAGACCCGCGACGGGAAGCAGGAACGCGGCGTCGTCGAGCCGTGCCTCCTGCCCGTACTCGGGGTTGCCGTTGACGTTCACCATCATCGGATAGACACCCGGCCGATCCAGACCCAGTGACGGTCCGGTGGTCGAGCGCAGCGGCAGGGTCAGCTCGAACGGCAGCGTGTCGCCGCGTTGCAGCGCGGTGTCCGATCCGTCGCCGGTGAGCGACTCGAAGGGCCCGACCGTGTCGAAGCGGTCCTGATCCTCGGTGAGCGAGGTCCGGAGTTCGTCGGCCGTGCGTACCGCGGGTGCTCGCTGCAGCCGGACCGAGATGTCGCTGACCGCGCGGTCCCCGACGTTGGTCACCGTTCCCGTGACGGTGACGACCGGCGCACTGCTGGTGGAGACGGTGGTCGGCGTGACCTCGTCGACGGAGATCGACAGGAACGTGCCGTCGATCGAGGTGTCCGGTGGCGCCAGCGTGGCCGAGGGCGACGGTGTGCTCCGCGTCGTGGTGGGGTCGCTGGGCGGGGTGGAGGGTTGCGCTCCCGCGGGGACGGTCAGCCAGGCGAGCACGGCGAGGATCGCCATGACCACGGCGAGGCGCCGGGCCGTCGGTGCGGACCGGGTCATTCGGCGGCGGGAAGGTCGGAGACCGGTCGGGGGGAGGCGGGAAGGTCGGAGACCGGTCGGGGATTCTGCGTGTCGGCGGACTTCTCGCGCGCCATCGAGTCGATCATCTCGCCGGCTCGCTCGGCGAGCTTGCGCTCGTCGGCGTACGCGAGCCGGGAGTGCAGTTCGCTGAGCGGCACCCAGGCCACCTCGGTGACCTCGACGTCCTCGTCCGACAGTTCGCCGCCGAGGGATCGCAGCAGGTAGTGGTGGACGGTCTTGTGGACGCGTCGTCCCTCGGTCACGAACCAGTAGTCGATGCTTCCCAGGGGCGCGAGGACGGACCCGGTGATGCCGGTCTCCTCCTCCACCTCTCGCTCGGCCGTCTGCTCAGGCGTCTCGCCCTGCTCGATGTGACCCTTGGGCAGCGACCACAGCAGGCGGCCGCGTCGGTCGGTGCGACCGATGAGGGCGGCGCACAGTCCGTCGCGGGGTCCGTCGAGTCCGTCGACGACCAGGCCGCCGGCCGAGGTCTCTCGAACGGTGCGCAGTGTGGGTTTGTCGGCCCCTCGTGTTCCGGGGTCGGCGGCGGCACGAGGACGCCGTCGCACACCGCGACGTGTTCTCTTGGCTCGCTCGGCACCGGACACCCGATCGATACTAGTTCCGTCCGCCCTGCTCCCGGTGGGACGCACCGCGAAGTGCGCGCCTCGGTAGGGTGTGACGTCGTGCCTCCCCCGCCTGCCACCGATCCGGACCGCCGCGCACGGCTCCTCGCGTCGGGTGCCGTGGCCCTGCGCGCGCACGACGACATCCTCGGTCCACTGGGGTCGCTGTTCGCTGCGGCGGGCCACGAGTTGTACCTCGTCGGCGGGAGCGTCCGGGACGCTCTCCTGGGCCGCTTGAGCAGTGACCTCGACTTCACGACGAACGCTCTGCCCGAGCACGTGCAGGCGCTGCTGGCGGGCTGGGCCGACCATCAGTGGGACACCGGCATCGACTTCGGCACCGTCAGTGCGGTCAAGCACGGTCGGCAGATCGAGATCACGACGTTCCGGAGCGACAAGTACGACCGGGTGTCCCGGAATCCGATCGTGCAGTACGGCTCGACGCTCGAGGACGACCTGGTCCGGCGCGATTTCACGCTCAACGCCATGGCCGTGCGGATCGGGCCGGACGGGGCCGGTGAGTTCGTCGATCCCCTGGGTGGCCTGGACGCGCTGCTCGAGGGAGTCCTGGACACGCCGACCACCCCGGAGGCGTCCTTCGACGACGATCCGCTCCGGATGCTGCGCGCTGCGCGGTTCGTCGCCCAGCTCGGCTTCACGATGCTGCCGCGGGTCCGCGCGGCGATCGAGAACATGGCGGAGCAGATCGACCGGATCACGGTCGAACGCGTCACCGCCGAGCTGGACAAGCTGATTCTCGGCGAGTTCGCCGTCGACGGCATCGACGCCCTGTGCGAGACGGGGATCGCGGCACGCATCCTCCCGGAGGTGCCGGCGATGACGCTCGAGATCGACGAGCATCACCAGCACAAGGACGTCTATCAGCATTCCCTCACGGTTCTGCAGCAGGCGATCGACCTCGAGGACGGCGATCCGGACCTGGTGCTCCGATGGGCGGCGCTCCTCCACGACATCGGCAAGCCCGACACCAAACGCAACGAGCCCGGCGGCGGGGTGAGCTTCCACCACCACGAGGTGGTGGGCGCCAAGATGGTGCGTCGCCGCCTGCGCGCACTGAAGTTCCCGAAGAAGCTGACCGACGACATCGCGCAGCTGGTCTTTCTGCATCTGCGCTTCCACGGCTACGGCAAGGGTCAGTGGACCGACTCGGCCGTGCGTCGTTACGTCACCGACGCCGGCGATCTGCTGCCCCGGCTGCACAAGCTGGTCCGCGCCGACTGCACCACCCGTAACAAGCGCCGTGCAGCGTCCCTGCAGGCGACGTACGACGATCTCGAGCGGCGTATCGCGGCACTCGCCGAGCAGGAGGACCTGGCCAGGGTGCGTCCGGATCTGGACGGCAACGCCATCATGCAACTGCTCGGCATTCCGGCCGGCCCGCAGGTGGGAGAGGCGTGGAAGTTCCTGAAGGAGCTCCGCCTCGATCGCGGGCCGCTCAGTCGTGAGGATGCGGAGAAGGAGCTCCTGGCGTGGTGGGCCGCGAGGTCCTGACGCCGATCCGGAGCGCGATAGCCGCTGCCGCCGCGTAGGCGACGACGCCGGCGACCACGCAGACGATGGCTGCGGACGTGTCGACCGCGGTCGACCCCGGACCGATCACGAGGGCCGCGCCCGCCACGGCGCCGACGAACGCCACGTTGAACACGGTGTCCTGCACTCCGAAGACGCGTCCGCGAGTGTCGTCGTCGATGTCCGTCTGCATGGCCGCGTCGGCGGTCAGCTTGACCGTCTGACCTGCGAACCCCAGGAGGAAGGCCGCGAGGATCAGCAGGTCTGGCACCAGTGCGACGACGAGGGTGGCCTGGGTGAGCGTGGCCAGGACCAGCGCACCGACCACTGTGCGCGTGCGGCCGAGGCGCGGCAGGAGAACGGGCGTGCCGAGTGCGGCGAGGAACATGCCCGCCGCGGCGGCACCCACCGTCAACCCGAAGCCCGCCACACCGCCGGGCAGGACGGACGAGCGCGCGCCCTCGCGCAGCACCAGCGCCATGACGAGGGTGTCGATGCCGAAGGCAACCCGGTGGGCACCCACTCCCACCAGCGCGGCGGCGACGGACGGGGTACGGCGCACCGCGACGAAGCCGGACACCCAGTCGGCGAGAACGCGGCGGGTCGGGGCGGACACCGAGGCGGCGCCGGGACCCAGCCGTCCGGAAGCGAAGCCGCGCGCGAGGAGAGTCGCCGCGACGGCACCCACGGCGGACACGGCCGTCGCGAGGGCCGTGGCCCGATCCGACGGCCCGACGAGTCCGAGCACCAGGACCGCCACCGACGCGCCGACGGCGGAGACGACTGCGCCCACGGTGACCAGGGCGGCGTTGGTCGCGACGAGCGATCGCACCGGAACGACGTGCGGTAGCGACGCGGACAGGCCCGCCAGGACGAACCGGCTCACTCCGACGACGGCGAGGGCCGTGATCAGGACGGCCGTCGTCGAGGCGCCCGCGACGAGTTGCCCGGTGGCGCAAAGGATGAGGAGCGACTTCACGATGCCTGCGCGGGCGAGCACGGTCGCTCGATCGACGCGGTCGAGGATCCGCGCGGCGAACGGGCCGATCAGCGAGTACGGCAATAAGAGCACCGCGAAGCCGGCGGCGATCGCAGCGGGATCACCACCGCGCTGTGGGTCGAAGAGAATCGCGCCTCCGAGGGCGGCCTGGAACATGCCGTCGCCGAACTGAGAGGCGACACGCAGCGCGACCAGACGAGGCGCTCCGGGCTCGTGTCGGACGGATCGCAGCGCGTCGACGGCGCCGGTCCGCTCCGTTCGGGTCACGCGGGTGACACTAACCGCCGCCTCGGCGCGTCATCTCTCGCACTGTCGAGGCTGCCGGTGCCATGATGAGGAGGTGGCACACGCAGAAGAACCGGAGGACCGGACCGCATCGGCCGATCAGGTGGTGCGGCCGGGATCGCTGCTGGTCTCGTCCACGGAACTCGTCGAACCGACGTTCCGTCGCACCGTGGTCTACATCATCGAGCACAACGACGCCGGCAGCCTGGGCGTCGTCATCAATCGGCCGAGCGAGACCGCTGTGCACAACGTGCTCCCGCAGTGGTCGGATCTCGCTGCGTCCCCGAAAGCGCTCTACGTGGGCGGACCCGTCAAACGCGACTCCGCACTGTGTCTGGCCACGCTGCGGTCCGGCGTGGACGTCGACGACGTGCGGGGCATCCGTCGAGTGGACGGCCGTGTCGTGATGGTCGACCTGGACTCCGACCCGGCTGCGATCGCCCCGCTGGTGGAGGGCATGCGCATCTTCGCCGGCTACTCGGGATGGACGCTCGGACAGCTCGAGGGAGAACTCGAGCGGGACGACTGGATGGTGGTGTCCGCGCTGCCGTCCGACGTCGTGGGCCCGCCGCGCGTCGATCTGTGGGCGCAGGTGTTGCGCCGTCAGCCGCTGCCGCTGGCGATGCTGGCGACCCACCCGATCGACGTCGACCGGAACTGAGACCGGAGTTCTCGTCAGTGGGCGAAGTGCCGAGCGTGCGAGTGCCCGTCGCCGTCGGTGGAGAGCGACGCCAGGACGGCGTCGATCGCTTCGCACAGCATCCTACCCAGGTCTGCCGAGAAGCCCTCTCGCACAACAATTCTCAGGACCGAGACCGACTCGGCACGGGCCGGCATGGTGTACGCGGGAACCTGCCACCCGCGGGCGCGGAGTTCGTGAGAGACGTCGAAGACGGTGAAGCCGCAGTTCTCCCGCAGCGCGAATGCCACCACCGGGATGTCGGACCCGTCGGAGATGACGTCGACGTCGCCGTGCTCGCGCAGGTGGTCGGCGACACGGGTCGCGGTCGAGCGCAGCGAGGTCATGACATCCGTGTAGCCGGCGCGGCCGAGGCGGAGGAAGTTGTAGTACTGACCGATCACCTGATTGCCCGGGCGTGAGAAGTTCAGGGTGAACGTCGGCATGTCACCGCCGAGGTAGTTGACGCGGAACACGAGGTCCTCGGGGAGGTCCTCCTTCTCGCGCCACACGACGAATCCCAGGCCGGGGTAGGTCAGTCCGTACTTGTGACCACTGGCGTTGACGGACTTCACGCGCGGCAACCGGAAGTCCCACACCAGATCCGGGTTCAGGAACGGGACCACGAAACCGCCGCTGGCACCGTCCACGTGGATGGGAACGTCCGGCCCGCCGGCCGCGGCGATCTCGTCGAGCACGGCCGAGATCTCCTCGACCGGTTCGAGTTCGCCGGTGAACGTGGTCCCGAGAATCGCGAGCACGCCGATGGTGTTCTCGTCGACGGCGTCGCGCACCTGGTCGGCCGTGACGACGTAGCGGCCCGGCTCCATGTCGAGGTACTTCGGCTCCACGTCGAAGTAGCGACAGAACTTCTCCCAGACCACCTGGACGTTCGTCCCCAACACGAGGTTGGGCCGACCGGTGTCCGCACCGGCCGCGGTCCGACGTGCGCGCCACCGCCATTTCAGTGCCAGACCGGCGAGCATGACGGCCTCGGACGAACCGATGGTCGAGACGCCCGTCGCGCTGGACGGATCGGTCGGGTCGAGCCCGGGCGCGTTCCAGAGATCCGCCACCATGTTGACGCACCGCTCCTCGATCGCCGCGGTGGCCGGGTACTCGTCCTTGTCGATCATGTTCTTGTCGAACGTCTCGGCCATCAGCTTCTCGGCCTCGGGCTCCATCCACGTGGTGACGAACGTGGCGAGGTTGAGGCGGGAACTGCCGTCGAGCATCAGCTCGTCGTGGATGAAGCGGTAGGTGACGTCGGGATCCATGCGGTCGTCCGGCAGTCGCAGCGCCGGAACGGGATCGTTGGCCAAGCGCCCGGTGTAGGCAGGAGAGATCGTTCCGTCGCGCGGGATTCTCGTCACGACGCCACGCTACTGCGGTGACCGGGGCGGTGCCTGTGAACTTCCGGTGTCATTCCAGAAGTGATGCGGCCACTCGCAGATCGGCGACGAGTGCGTCGAACGCGGCATCGCGTTCGTCGTCCGGCGCTCGGAGGACGGCCGACGGGTGCGCGGTGGCAACAGCTCTCGCCTCGCCCACCTCGAGGACGCGCCCCCGGTCGACACCGATCCGGAACGAGGTCCCCAGCATCGCCTGCGCCGCCGTCGCGCCGAGGAGGACCACGACGGACGGGTCGACGGCGCGGATCTCCGCCTCGAGCCACGGGTGACACGCGACGACCTCCGAGCGCAGCGGCTTCTTGTGGATGCGCCGCGGGCCGCGGTCGGCACGCGTGAATTTGAAGTGCTTGACCGCGTTGGTGACGTAGGTCAGCTCCCGGTCGATGTCCGCCTGCGCCAGAGCACGATTCAGGAGCGCACCCGCCGGGCCGACGAAGGGCTGTGCCCGTCGATCCTCCTGATCCCCCGGTTGCTCGCCGATGAGCATCATGCGAGCGGACGGGGTGCCGGCTCCGAACACCGTGTTCTCCGCGGGCTCCCACAGGTCGCATCCCCGGCAACTGCGGGCGGCGTCGGCGAGAACGCGGAGATCGTCGGACTCGGGCACGAAGGTGCCTGCGCCGGGAAACTTCGGGGCCATGTCTTCGGTGGTACCCGCCACGGACCCGGTGACACCTGTTTGGCACCCCCCACGGCCGGGGCATGCCACGGCGATGACCGACCAGTACACGTTCACCGATCCCGTCACCCAGTACCGACAGGACGGGTACCCCGAGCAGCACCAGGATCCGCCGGGCCTCGCCGCGGAACTCGAGCCCAAGGCCGACCACGGTGAGGGCAGCTACCGCGGCACCGGCCGGCTGACCGGGCGCAAGGCACTGGTCACCGGTGCGGACAGCGGCATCGGCCGCGCCGTCGCCATCGCGCTGGCCCGCGAGGGCGCCGACGTCGTTCTCAACTACCTGCCGTCGGAGGAGAAGGACGCGCAGGAGGTGGCCGACCTGGTGCGCACCGCCGGGAGGACCGCGGTACTCGCTCCCGCCGACCTCACGGACGAGTCCGCGGCTCGCGGCATCGTGCGCACCACCGTCGAGAAGTTCGGTGGCATAGACCTTCTCGTGAACGTCGCCGGCAAGCAGCAGTACGTCGAGAAGCTCGAGGATCTGAGCCCGGAGCAGTTCGACGCCACGTTCAAGACCAACGTGTACGCGCTGTTCTGGATCATCCAGGAAGCGGTTCCGCACATGCCGGCAGGATCGACCATCGTCAACACCAGTTCGATCCAGGCGTACACGCCGTCACCGGGACTCGTGGACTACGCGACGACCAAGATGGCGATCAACACGATGAGCAAGGCGCTGGCGCAGCAACTCGCTCCTCGTGGGATCCGCGTCAACGTCGTTGCTCCCGGTCCGTTCTGGACGCCCCTGCAGGCGTCCGGCGGACAGCCCACGTCGGCGCTGCCCGAGTTCGGCCAGGAGACGCCGCTCGGTCGTGCGGGTCAGCCCGCCGAGTTGGCCGGTGCCTACGTGTACCTCTCGTCGGCCGAGTCCGGGTACGTCACCGGCGACACGCTGAACGTCAACGGCGGCATGCCGACGCCGTAGTCGCCCGATCGTGGACTTCCGGCCCCGCATTCCGGGGTCGGGAGTCCACGATCACCGGAGCCCTCAGGCCTACCCTGGTGACATGACCGACTTCTCGTCCGACCAGGCCGCGTCGTTGCCCGATGCGGAGGTACTCGATCTCGTCGTCGCGCTCACGAGTGCTCGCCCGGCGCTGCGGGCGGTGTACGACGCCGCGCTGGGCCTCACCCCCGAGGCGTCGGTCGACCCCGACATCGTGCCGCGCACGCCGTCGGTGACGGACATCCCCCAGGTTCCGACGGACCCGGGGTTCACCGATGCCGGAGTGCCCACCTTCGACGCGGTGCGCGAACGCATCGACGGGCGTTCGGGGCGCGCGGTGGGTTCCACCGAGCTGAACGCCGAGAGCGCGGTCGGACGCACCGAGGCGGAGAAGTTCGCCGAGCGGGAGCGGGCCGGCAAGGCGCGCCTCGACGAGATCAGGAAGTCGATGCAGCGTCCCTGATCGCCTCGCGCTCGTAGCGGCCCGCCAGGACGGCGCACACCACGAGTTGGATCTGGTGGAAGATCAGCAGGGGAAGCACGATCACTCCCACGGGTTGCCCGACGAAGAGCACGGAGGCGATCGCGATGCCGCTGGCCAGGCTCTTCTTCGACCCGCAGAACACCACGACGATGCGGTCGGCGCGAGACATGCGCAATGTTCGCGCGATCCCGGCAGTGGCGGCGAGGACGACAGCGAGCAGTGCACTGCACAAGACCACCACTGCGACGATCTGCCACGGCGTCGTGGCAGCCCAGACTCCCTCGACCCGTGACGCACTGAATGCGGCGTAGACGATCAGGAGGATCGATCCGCGGTCGACGAGCAGCGTGGTGGACCGATGCCGCTCCACCCGTCCTGCGAGCCATCGCCTCGTGAACTGTCCGGCCACGAACGGCAGCAGGAGTTGGAGCATGATGTCGACGATCGATCCGGCATCGATGCTCGCACCGCCCGTCGTGCTCATCAGCAGGACCACCAGCAGCGGCGTCGCGAACACTCCGATGATGTTGGACAGCGACGCGCTGACGACGGCGCCGGCGACGTTGCCGCGGGCGATCGAGGTGAAGGCGATCGACGACTGGATCGTGGACGGAACGAGGCAGAGGTAGAGCATCCCGGTGTACAGATCGTCGGTCAGCAGTCCCGGCGCGAGCACCCGTACGCCGAGCCCGAGGAGCGGGAACAGCAGGTACGTGCAGGCGAGAACCACTCCGTGCAGCCGCCAGTGCCGGACGCCGTCCATGGCGTCACGCGGAGACAGTCTGATTCCGTACAGGAAGAACAGCAGGGCGATGCCGATCGTGGTGACCCACGACAGGACGTCCGCTGCGGTGCCGGAGACCGGGAACACGGTGGCCGCGATGGCAGCAGCGAAGATCGCGAGGACGAAGCCGTCGAGCGCTCTGATGGTGCCTGTCAGGGAGAACGCCACGTCAGGACGGCTGGCACGCGTCCTTGAGGCTGCACGAGATACAGCTGTGGCCGCATCCACCGGTCTCCTCGACCGGCACTGCGGCCGCGGCGCGGGTGCCCATGGCACCGCCGTACGCAGCGGTGACGAGCGCGGCGACGGTGGTCAGCACGGCGGCGACCACGCCGAAGATGCCGCCCGGCGCGAGGGTCGCCACTGCGCCGACCAGCAGGAAGACCGCGGCGGCGGCCGTCGTCGGGCCGGCGACTCGGTTGGCGACGGTGAACGTCTCGTCCGAGCGCATGCTCGCTTCCGTTCGGACTCCGGCGACGGAGTTGCGCTTCAAGCGGCCGGTCAGACCGAGGAACGCCACCGCGCCCAGCGCCACGGCGCCGACGAGGAGTACGAGCAGAAGGATCACGGACACGACAATCACGAGCACCACTTTACGGCGTCGTGGCCGGGCGTCCGCGTGCGGATCGTCACGCTTTACGCTGGTCGGGTGAGTGAACACGGCGACATCTCCCCCGACACGACCCCCGGCCACCGCTACACGGCGGATCTGGCGGGTTCCCTCGAGTCGCGCTGGCAGGAGCGGTGGGCCGCCGAGGGGACGTTCGACGCACCCAATCCGGTGGGCGAGCTCAGCACCGGCGATCCGGTTCCGAGCGACAAGTTGTTCGTGCAGGACATGTTCCCGTACCCGTCCGGCAGCGGTCTGCACGTCGGTCACCCGCTCGGTTACATCGCGACGGACGTGTTCGCCCGCTACCACCGCATGCAGGGCCGCAACGTGCTGCACACGCTGGGTTACGACGCCTTCGGCCTGCCCGCCGAGCAGTACGCGGTGCAGACGGGAACGCACCCGCGCACCACCACCGAGGCGAACATCGCCAACATGCGCCGGCAGCTGGGGCGGCTGGGACTCGGTCACGACACCCGTCGCTCGCTCGCCACGACGGACGTCGACTTCTATCACTGGACGCAGTGGATCTTCCTCCAGATCTTCGATTCCTGGTACGACACCGAGGCCGGTAAGGCACGACGGATTGCCGAGCTCGAGGAGGAGTTCACCTCCGGTGCTCGGACTCTGGACGACGGGCGTGCGTGGGCCGATCTCTCGGTCTCCGAGCGTCGCGACGTCATCGACGGTCATCGTCTGGTCTACCAGTCCAACTCGCTGGTCAACTGGTGCCCCGGTCTGGGCACCGTGCTGGCCAACGAGGAGGTCACCGCCGACGGTCGCAGCGACCGCGGCAATTTCCCGGTGTTCCGGAAGAACCTGCGCCAGTGGATGATGCGGATCACCGCGTACTCCGACCGGTTGATCGACGACCTGGATCTGCTGGATTGGCCGGACAAGGTCAAGACGATGCAGCGCAACTGGATCGGGCGCTCCCGCGGCGCCGAGGTGACGTTCGTCGCCGGTCTGCCGCACGGGTCCGGCACCGCCGACATCGACGTGTTCACCACCCGCCCCGACACGCTCTTCGGCGCCACCTACGTGGTGCTGGCACCCGAACACCAGCTGGTGGACGACATCACGGCGGCGGCATGGCCGACGGACACCGACGAGCGCTGGACGCACGGTGAGGGAACTCCCGTGCTCGCGGTCGGTGCCTACCGTCGTGCGATCGCAGCCAAGTCGGACCTCGAGCGCCAGGAGAACAAGGAGAAGACCGGTGTGTTCACCGGCGCCTTCGCCGTCAACCCCGTCAACGGCGCGTCGGTGCCGGTCTTCATCGCCGACTACGTCCTGACCGGCTACGGCACCGGTGCCATCATGGCCGTCCCGGGTCACGACCAGCGTGACTGGGAGTTCGCCACGAAGTTCGGACTGCCTGTGGTGCAGGTCATCTCGGGCGACGCTGTCGACGAGTCCGCGTGGACCGGCGACGGCGAGCTGATCAACTCCGATTTCCTGGACGGCCTCACCGTCGACGCGGCCAAGGCGCGTGTCATCGAGCACCTCGAGTCCGAGGGCCGCGGCAGGGGCACCATCCAGTACAAGCTGCGCGACTGGCTGTTCGCCCGTCAGCGGTACTGGGGCGAGCCCTTCCCGGTGGTGTACGACGCGGAGGGCAAGGCGCACCCGTTGCCGGATTCTGCTCTGCCGGTGGAACTTCCGGAGGTGGAGGACTACGCACCCGTGTCGTTCGACCCGGACGACGCGAACAGTGAGCCGTCTCCCCCGTTGGCGAAGGCGACCGACTGGGTGAACGTCGAGCTCGACCTGGGCGACGGGTTGCAGACGTACACGCGCGACACCAATGTCATGCCGCAGTGGGCCGGTAGCTCGTGGTACCAGCTGCGCTACATCGATCCGACCAACTCCGAGCAGATGTGCGCTCCGGAGAACGAGGCGTACTGGATGGGACCGCGCCCCGACGTTCACGGCGAGAACGACCCCGGCGGCCTCGACCTGTACGTCGGCGGCGTGGAACACGCTGTGCTGCACCTGCTGTACGCGCGGTTCTGGCACAAGGTGCTGTTCGACCTGGGGCACGTCAGCTCGAAGGAGCCGTACCGCCGCCTGTACAACCAGGGCTACATCCAGGCGTACGCGTTCACCGACGCGCGCGGCGTCTACGTCGCGGCCGACGAGGTGGAGGAGCGCGACGGCGGGTACTTCCACGACGGGCAGCCCGTCACTCGTGAGTACGGGAAGATGGGCAAGTCCCTGAAGAACTCCGTCTCCCCCGACGAGATTTTCACCGAGTACGGCGCAGACACCCTGCGCATGTACGAGATGTCGATGGGTCCGTTGGACACGTCCCGGCCGTGGGCGACCAAGGACGTCGTCGGCGCGCACCGCTTCCTGCAGCGCGTCTGGCGTCTGGTGGTCGACGAGGAGACCGGCGCCGTCCGGACCACCGACGCGACGCCGAGCGACGCCACGCTGAAGGCTCTCAACCGGACCGTCGAGGGTGTCGACGCGGACTACGCTGCGCTGCGCGACAACACGGCCGGCGCGAAGCTCATCGAGTACACCAACCACCTCACGAAGGAGTACCCGCAGGGCGCACCTCGGGACGCCGTCGAGCCGTTGGTGCTGATGCTGGCTCCTCTCGCGCCACACATCGCCGAGGAACTGTGGAACACGTTGGGACACAGCGAGTCACTGGCTCACGGTCCCTTTCCCACGGTCGACGAGAAGTGGCTCGTGGACGACACGGTGGACTACCCGATCCAGGTCAACGGCAAGGTGCGCAGTCGCATCACGGTGGCGGCCGACGCGTCCCGCGAGGACGTGCAGGCGGTGGCCCTGGCCGACGAGAAGATCGTCGCGCTTCTCGACGGCAAGGACCCGAAGAAGGTCATCGTCGTGCCGGGCAGAATGGTGAACATCGTTCTCTAGCTCGGGAAGTCCCCACCTACTCCCCGGCGTACTCGCGGGGAGGAGGCGGGACCGACCTCACCACACCAGGTCGTCGGCTCCCTCGATCTCGCGCCAGTCGACGGGCCGGACGCCGGGAACCAGGGCGAGGCGATCCGCCGCCGTGAGCTCCGCCATCGCCAGACCGGTCGCGGCGGCGATGTCGGTGATCGGCACCTGATACGTGCGGTACGCCCCGAGCGGAGGGATGTCGCTCGCCAGGACGCCGCGTTCGAGAATGGGTGCCAGCGACTCCGACTGGTCGAGCACGTAGCCGGTCGCGGCGAGCACGTCGTTCTGCCACCAGGCCGCGATCTTGAAGAAGCGCCGCGGGATCGCGACACCGCGGTAGACGGGATCGTCCTCGGCGAACACGCAACCGCTGAAGACGGAGATCGTCTGCCCGTACGTCCGCGCGTGCTCGAGTACGTAGTCCTCGAGGCCCAACCACAGTTCCTTGGACTGGTTGAGTGTCGCCGTCTGCGGTCCGCACACGGTGTAGTGGAAGGTGTCCTCGTTGGCCTGCTCCGCGACGTCGAGCGTGCCCCACACGGGATCGCGTCGTCGTACGAGGTGCCCACGGTCGATGTCGTTGTTCGCGTACAGCTCCGGGCCCGCCTGCGCGGTCGCCGGCAGGCGCGGATCGAGGCGCCAGTCGTCTCCGCGGTCCACCTCCTGCAACGCGCCGCCGTCGATGTTCACCGCGGTCACGGCGGCGAGGCGCCGTTCGGTGTCCATCGACACGGAGAAGTGCGTGTAGGTCAGGACGGTCAGGTCCGGCCGGGCGGGGACCGGCAGCGGGGTGGTGGACAGGAAGGTCTCGTCGTATCCCATGCCGTCATTCAGCCACGCTGGGGTGACACGGGGGTGAACACCCACGAACCCCCCGCGAGTACGTCCTGACTGTCGTGATCAGCAGCTGGATCACGACACTGTCGACGTACTCGCGAGGGGCGAGGGGCGAGGGGTGAGGGGTGAAGCGGGGTGCTCTAGAAGTCCACCTTCGCCCGCGACCGCACCTTCGTCACGATGGAGAAGACCACCGCGATGACCATCAGCGTGTACAGCACGACGGTGATGCCACTGCCGACGAGGACGGAGACGTCCCCTTCACTGACGGCCAGGGCTCGTCGCAGCGAATCCTCGGCGAGCGGTCCCAGGATGACGGCGATGAGCACCGGCGCCAACGGGATCCCGAAGCGGCGCAGCATGAATCCGATGATGCCGAGTCCGAGCATGGCGATGAGGTCCACGATCGAGGCGCTCACCGCGTAGACGCCGAGCGAGGCGAACACGGTGATGCCGGCGTACAGGTAGTTCTTGGGGATCTTGAGCAGCTGCGCCCACAGGGGGGCGAACGGCAGATTCAGGATCAACAGGACCACCATGCCGACGAAGAGGCTGGCGAGCAGTGCCCAGACGACCTCACCGTTGCGCTCGAACAGCAACGGTCCCGGTTGGATCCCGTACTGCTGGAACGCTGCGAGCAGGATCGCTGCCGTCGCCGACGTGGGGAGCCCGAGAGCGAGAAGTGCACCCATCGCGGTACCGGCGGTGGAGTTGCCGGCGGCTTCCGGTCCGGCGACGCCGCGGATCGCGCCCTTCCCGAACATCGGATTCTTGCTGCGTCGGTCCAACCGGCGCTCGGTGCCGTAGGCCAGGAAGCTCGGCACCTCGGCGCCGCCGGCGGGAATGACGCCGAAGGGGACTCCGAATGCGGTGCCGCGCAACCATGCAGGCATCGCTTCGCGGAACTCTGCCTTGCTCAGGAAGGGTCGACCCTTCGACGGGATCAGCGTGTTGTCGTCGGGCTTGCCGATCTTCGAGGCGATGAAGATGACCTCGCCGAGGGCGAGCATCGCGACGGTGATGACCACCACGGAGATGCCGTCGAACAGTGCCGGTACCTCGAACGTGAACCGTGATGCGCCGGAGGGTCCGTCGATACCGATGACGGCGAGTGTCAGGCCGATCAGCAGTGCGCTCAGACCCTTGAGGACGGAGTCGGACACCACTGCGGACGTCGCGATGAAGGCGAACACCGCCAGGGCGAAGTACTCCGCGGGTCCGAAGTTCGTGGCCAGGTCGGCGAGCGTCGGGGCGAAGAACACCACGAGGGTGGTGGCGATGATGCCGCCGATGAAGGCGCCGATGGCGGAGGTGGCCAACGCTTGTGGGGCGCGGCCGTTCTTCGCCATGCGGTGCCCCTCGAACGTTCCCGCGATCGCCGTGCTGTTTCCGGGGGTGTTCATGAGGATGCCGGAGATCGAGTCACCGAACAGGCCGCCGAAGTAGACGCCGGCGAACATGATGAGCGCCGAGGTCGGCTCGAGGGTGAACGTCACGGGCAGGAGCAGGGCGACAGCCATGGCCGATCCGAGTCCGGGGAGGACACCCACCGCGGTGCCGAGCAGGGCGCCGACGACGACCCACACGATGTTCATGGGCGTCAGCGCGGTGCCGAAGCCGTCGATGAGATTGGAGAGTGCGTCCATCAGAACACCGCCGCGAGGATGCCGCCGGGCAGCGTGAGCCCGAGTCCACCGGAGAAGACCAGCTGGACGACGGACGACATGACCAGCGCCACACCGGCGTCGAAGACGAACCGGGTGCCGCCGAGTCCGATCGAGACGCCCCAGAACAGCAGCGCACCGGCGAGAACCCATCCCAGCGGATTCAGCAGGGCGATGAACAGGGCGATCGAGCCGACGGTGATGCCGACGGAGCGCCAGTTGGACACGGTTCCGGTGTTGGCCTCGCCGGCCTCGTCGACGCCGAGGTCGACCTCGTCCGGAGTGCGCAGCAGTTGGACCGCGACGAGCACGGCGATCACGAAGCACAGTCCCGCGATGATGGCCGGGAAGACCTGCGGGCCGGGCGATGTCGCGGTGTCGGGCACGTCCATGGTGACGGTGCCGTAGATCAGGAACAGGCCGAGGGCGACGAGAAGCGCCGACACCACCAGTCCGCTCCGGCCGTGGAGGAAACCACGATCGGTATCGGGCGGCGTTTCCGCCCGCGTGGTCGAAACACTCTCACTCATACCAGGCCCAACTCTCGGAGGATGTCGGTGATGCGGGTCTGTTCGACCTCGAGGAAGTCACCGAAGTCGTCCCCGGTGACGAAGGACGGCTTCCATCGGTTGCGCTCGATGGCGGTGTCCCACTGTTCGGTCTCCTGCATCTCGGTGACGATCTCGATCAACGTCTGCCTGTCGGTGTCCGAGATGCCGGGAGGTGCGACGAATCCGCGCCAGTTGACCAGGTCGACGTCGTACCCGAGTTCCTTGAACGTCGGGGTGTCGATCCCCTCGACGGGCTCGGGTGCCGCCACCGCGAGGGCGCGGACGTTCCCGGACTCGATCTGGTCGCGGAAGTCGTTGTATCCGCTGACGGCGATGCCGACGGTGTTGGACAACAGTGAGGTCAGCACCTCACCACCGCCGGAGAACGCGATGTAGTTGATCGCTGCCGGATCGATGTCGACCTGCTGTGCCAGCTGGCCGGAGACGATGTGGTCGATTCCGCCGAGCGAGCCGCCGCCGATGGGGAGACCGCCGGGGTTGGCCCGCCATGCGGCGACGAAGTCCTCGAGGTTCTCGTACGGCGAGTCTCGCGGTACGACGAAGACCTCGAAGTCCTCGGCCATCT
The DNA here is from genome assembly GCF_019836205.1 of Rhodococcus sp. BP-160. Taxonomy (NCBI): domain Bacteria; kingdom Bacillati; phylum Actinomycetota; class Actinomycetes; order Mycobacteriales; family Nocardiaceae; genus Rhodococcus; species Rhodococcus sp. BP-160. The sequence continues at coordinate 791,929 of NZ_JABUEK010000003.1, read as the reverse complement.
TGGCGATGGGCACGGTGTCCTGCAGGGTGATGTCCGAATCGTTGATCGCGATACCACCGAGCATGACCGTGCCGGTCACCATGACCGTGGTCGACTGGCCCGTGAGATTCTCGAGCTGACTGAGCCCGATGGTCCCGCCGGCTCCGGGGACGTTCACCACCTGGGCGTTGTTCACGATGCCGTCGGAACGGAGTGCTTGCTGCGACTCACGCGCCACCAGGTCCCATCCACCTCCCGCGGCGGCGGGAGCGATCAGGGTCAACTTGGCGCGGGCGTCGGATCCGCTGGCGCTGCCGGCCGCGTCGATGCCGGCGACGGCGACGACGGCGACGACAGCGAGCGTGCCGAGCGCGCGCTTCACTGTGATCTGCATGGGCACGACAACTCAGGAGTGGTTTCGGTCACATCAGGAGGCTAGGTTCTGGATGTCCGAATAGTCCAGGGAATCCGAGTTGTGGCCATAGTGTGCACGGACGAATACCGCGAAACGTACGTCGCCGCGACGGAATCTCGGTGAACCTGGAGTCTCCCCGATGTGAAAGGCACCGTCATGACCGTTGCAGTAGCGATGAATTCGACACCCGAAGGCCGTGAGGCGCTCGTGCAGGGACAGGCGGAGGCGACGCTGAGGGGAACCGATCTCGTCGTCCTGTCGGTGATCGACGCAGATTCGGTCACCACCGCCCACCGCGACGCAGCCGAGGCGCAGGCACGTCAGGTGCTGGGAGAGAACTCCTTCACGGTGCGCGTCGAACCCGACGGCGGCGATCCGGCGGGGGCTCTCGTCGATCTGGTCTCGGATGTCGGTGCCACGCTGGTGATCATCGGATCACGTCGCCGAAGCGCGGTCGGGAAGTTCCTGACCGGCAGCACGGTTCAGCGCGTGTTGCTCGACAGTCCGGTCCCCGTGCTGGTTGTCAAGGCGAACGAGCACTGAGTCACGCTCGCCCCTGATTCCCGATCACCGTGTGCGCAGGACGATTTCGGTGGGATGCGCATCGGCAGGGGTGTCCACGGCCTGGCGGACGGCGCGGGCGACGGTCTCGACGGTGAGGTACTTCGAGGCGTCGTACTCGTCGCCCTCGCCCGCGACGATCGCGCGCTGCATGTCGGTGTCGATGCGCCCCGGGTGGACGGACGTCACGCGCAGGGTCGGCTCCTCGAGGCGCAGTGCGTCGCCGAAGGCCCGCAGCGCGAACTTGCTCGCGGCGTAGGCACTCCACCCCGGGTTGGCCCTGATGCCGGCGCCCGAGTTGATCAACACGACGTGGCCGCCGGCTGCTCGGAGCGCGGGCAGCAGGAGGCGGGTGAGCTCGGCCACCGCGAAGACGTTGGCCTCGAACGTGTGTCGCCAGTCCGCGAGCGTCAGCGTCTCCACCGTGCCGAGGTCGGCGACGCCCGCGTTGTGCACCAGGACGTCGAGGCTCGTGATGTCCGCGGTGGCCGCGGCGAGAGCGTCCGCATCGGTGAGGTCGACGGGCCACGGCCGCGCGCTGATCAGTTCGTCGGAGATGCCCGCGACGGAGTCGGCCGTCGATCCCCCGACCCAGACGTCGTGATCGGCGGACAACAGGCGAGCGATTCCCGCTCCCAGTCCGCGGGCGGCTCCGGTGACGAGTGCTGTGCGTGGCATACAGCGAGGCTATCCGGCGCCCTTCTGGATGTGCGTCCGCATGTCGGAGTACGCCCTCGTGAAGGTCGCGACGTCGTCGTCGGTGAGGACGTCGAACATCGACGCCCGGACGGCGCCGACATGGCCGGGGCTCGACGCCGCGAGCTTGTCCATACCCGCGTCGGTGAGTTCCGCGAGCATCCCCCGACGGTCGTCCTCGCACTCGACGCGGACGACCCAGCCGGCGTCGACGAGTCGGGTGATCGCCCGGGTGACGCCACTGCGGGTGGTGGTCACCGCATCGGCCAGGTCGCGCATCCGCATCTGTCGGCCGGGTGCCTCCGAGAGCACGACGAGCAGCTCGAAGTCGGTGAAGGAGATCCCGGAATCGCGCGTGAGCTGCCGATCGAGCGTCTGCATCAGCAGACGCGTCGCGTCGAGGTACGAGCGCCAGGCGCGCTGCTCGTCCTCGGTCAGCCACTGAGTCATGACACGAGTCTACCCAAGTAGTTGACAGCGCAACCATGTGCGGTACTGTTCTCGGTAGTTGACAACGCAACGATTCGATCGAAGGCGGAGACGATGAGCATGACAGCCGACGAGCAGCAGCGCTCGGACGAGTTCGAGGCCCGGCGCGACCGACTGCGGGGCCTGCACCTGCAGCCTGCGGAGTCCCGCCCGACGTCCTCGGCGCGCGGACTGCACCACACCGCGCTGATCAGCAGCGACGTCGAGCAGACCATCCTGTTCTACCAGGGTGTGCTCGAGTTCCCGCTGACCGAGTTGATCGAGAACCGCGACTACCCCGGCTCGTCGCACTTCTTCTTCGACATCGGGAACAGCAACCTCCTCGCCTTCTTCGACTTCCCCGGCCTCGACGTCGGCCCCTACGAGGAGGTGCTCGGCGGACTGCATCACGTGGCCATCAGCGTGGAACCCGACCGCTGGGAACACCTGCGCACCAAGCTGACGGATGCGGGCGTCGAGCTCACGGAGCACAGTGGAGTCTCGATCTACTTCCGTGATCCCGACGGTGCACGCCTCGAACTCATCGCCGACCCGCTCGGCGAGATGTACGGCCACCACGTTCTCTGAGTCCGAATCACCCCCGAACCACGTCCCTCTTCCGAAAGGTCACTCATGACGAAGCTCGCGATCCTCTACTACTCCTCCACCGGCCACGGCACCACGATGGCGGCCGAGCTCGAGAAGGCCGCTCAGGCGGCCGGCGCCGAGGTGCGCGTCCGGCACATCGCCGAGACCCGTGACCCGGCCACCTTTGCCGAGAACCCCGCCTGGACTGCCAACTACGAGGCCACCAAGGATCTGCCGGCCGCCACCGGTGACGACATCGTGTGGGCCGACGGCGTCATCTTCGGCTCGCCGACCCGTTTCGGCAGCGTCGCGTCCCCGTTCCAGACCTTCTTCGACACGCTCGGTGGCCTGTGGGCCCAGGGCAAGCTCGCTGACAAGGCCTACGCCGCGTTCACCTCGAGCCAGACGGCCCACGGCGGCCAGGAGACGACCATCGTCAACCTGTACACCTCGCTCATGCACTTCGGCGGCATCCTCGTTCCCCCCGGCTACACCGACGGACTGAAGTTCGCCGACGGCAACCCCTACGGCGTCGGCCACGTCACCGGACCCGACAACCAGAACGAACTGGACGACGCGACCCGCGCCGCCCTCGGACATCTCGCCACCCGCGTCGTCACCATCGCGGGCAAGCTCGCTCGGTAGTCTCATTTCCCATCCCGAGAAGGGACCCCCATGACGACCTCCACCGCACCCGAACTCGACGTCCGTCGCGCCGACGACCGGCCGGCCACGAACATCGGCTGGCTCGACTCGCACCATTCGTTCTCGTTCGGACATCACTACGATCCCGACAACACCCACCACGGGGTGCTGATGGTGAACAACGACGACATCGTGGACGCGGGTACCGGTTTCGACACGCACCCGCACCGGGACATGGAGATCGTCACGTGGGTCCTGCAGGGATCCCTCGTGCACCAGGACTCCATCGGGCACAACGGGCTCATCTACCCGGGGCTCGCCCAGCGGATGAGCGCCGGCACGGGAATCCTGCACTCGGAGAAGAACGACTCGTGGCGTCTCGCGTCGACGGAGAACCCGTCGCAGAAGCATCGGGACCCGGTGCACTTCGTGCAGATGTGGGTCGTGCCCGACGAGGCCGGCATCACCCCCGGGTACGAGCAGCTCGAGATCGACGACGAACTGCTCTCGGGCGGGCTGGTTCCGGTCGCGTCGGGAATGGACGCCTACAAGGACCACTCGGCGATCCGCATCAAGAACAAGTACGCCGCGATGCACGTCGCACGGTTGCGTTCCGACACCCCGGCTCAGGACCTTCCGGATGCTCCGTTCCTGCACGTCTTCGTCGCCCGCGGCGAGGCCTCGCTCGAGGGCGTGGGCCTGCTGCGCGAGGGTGACGCGGTCCGCATCAAGGGCGGTGGCGGACAGACACTGTCGACGACGTCCGCAGCCGAGGTCATCGTCTGGGAGATGCACGCCACCATCGGTCGCTGACCGTCACGGTTCGATCAGCCCTGGAGCCTGTTCGGCTCCAGGGCCGATCGCCGTCGCGAGTAGGTGAAGTAGAGCACCGACGTGGCCGCCAGCCAGACCGCGAAAAGGATCCACGTCTGGATGTGCAGGGTGCTGATGAGGTACAGGCATGCGCAGATCGACAGGATCGGGAGCACCGGGTACAGCGGAACCTTGAAGCCGCGCTCGATGTTCGGCTCGCGGCGGCGCAGGATGATCACTCCGGCGGAGACGACGATGAAGGCCACGAGCGTGCCCATCGACACCAGGTCCGCCAGGAAGTCCAGCGGCAGGAAACCCGCGAGCAGGGACACGAAGAACGCCACGATGATCGTGTTCTTCACCGGTGCGAGGCTGCGAGGGTTCACCTGCGAGAACACCTTGGGGATCAGACCGTCGCGGCTCATCGCGAACAGGATCCGAGTCTGCCCGTAGAGGGTGACCAGCGTGACCGAGAAGATCGAGACGACGGCGCCCGCCGACAGCACGATCGACGGCCAGCTCGATCCTGTGACGTACTGCAGGATCTCGGCGAGACCGGCCTCCTGGCCCTCGAACTCGGTGTACTTCTGCGCGCCGATCGCCGACATCGTCACCAACAGGTAGATCAGCGTGACCACCACCAGCGCGCTGATGAGCGCGATGGGCAGCGTGCGCTTGGGATTGTGCACCTCCTCGCCGGCCGTCGACACCGCGTCGAGTCCGATGAACGAGAAGAAGATCAGGCCGGACGCCGCACCGACACCGGCGACTCCGAACGGGGCGAACGGTTCCAGATTCTCGAGACTGAATCCGGTGAAACCGACGATGGCGAACATCGCGAGGATGCCGATCTTGATGACGACCATGACGGCGTTCGCACGAGCGGACTCGCTCGTTCCGCGGATCAGCAACACGGCGCACAGCGCGACGAGAACGATGGCGGGCAGGTTGACGCCGAAGCCGGCGCCGTCCCCGGGTGCATGCGACAGCACGTCCGGAATGCGTAGTCCGACAGTACGATCCAACAGGTCGTTGAGATACTGGGACCACAGCACCGACACCGCGGCCGTCGACACGCCGTACTCGAGGATGAGGCAGGCGCCGACGAGGATCGCGACGAACTCGCCGATGGTGGTGTACGTGTAGGTGTAGGTCGACCCGGAGGCCGGGATCGACGACGCCAGCTCGGCGTAGCAGAGCGCCGTCAGGCCGGCCGTGACGGCGGCGATGACGAACGAGAAGATGACGGCGGGCCCCGCCACCGGGACGGCGGACGAGAAGATGAAGAAGATGCCGGTGCCCACGGTCGAGCCGACGCCGATGCACGTCAGCTGGAACGTGGTGATCGACCGCTTCAGCCGACCTTCGCCCGTCGCCTCCAGGGCTGCGATGTCGCTGATCGACTTGCGTCGCAGCAGTCCCGAACCGTTGCTCGGATCGCTCATGTTTCCTCCACTATCGGCGCGGTTCACCGAGCGAATCGGCTTCCACGGGGAACGACCAGAATCGGAACAGGGCTGTGCCGCAGAATCTTCGACGCGGTGGAGCCGAGGAACACCCGGGCGAGAGGTCCGAGGCGGGACGAACCGAGCACCAGCAGGTCCTCGGGCCCCAGCTCGACCGAGTCCACCACGTGCTGCCAGTCCCCGCCGGAACCCACCGCGCACGTAGGGGACAGGGCCGGGTAGGCGGACGTGACGTCCGACGCCGCGGAGTGCAGCATCTCGGTGGCCTGCTCACGCCACTGCGACGTCACCAGATCCTCCGCGTCGTAGCCACCGAAGGGGGGATACGTCGTCGAGCGTCGTGGTGCGAACGCCACCAGGCGCAGCGCGATGTTCCAGCGCACCGCGAGAGCCGCTGCGGAATACAGCGCATCCTTGGCTTCCGGGGTCCCGGTGTAGGCGCAGGAGATGCGGGAGACGGCGTCGGTGCGGCGGCGTGCTCCGCGCGGCGCCAGTGCCAGCGGAACAGCCGACGAGTGCAGCAGCGTCTCGCCCGTGCTCCCCGGCGTGAAGCGATCGTCGGGACCGTCGGAGCTCCCCAGCACCACCAGGTCGGCATGGTGAGTGGCCGCCGCCGCGGTGAGTGCGGCCGACTCGGCGGCGTTCTCGGCGAAGAAGGCGGAGGGCGATCCCAGATCGGCCGGAGTGAGCAGGTCCGCCATCGCCGCATCGGCCCGAGCGGCCGCATCCGTGCCGCGCTCCTCGAGCCAGCGTCGGTACTCCGCGTCCACGTGCGCCATCGACGGGAACGGCCACGTCCGCGGCAGGACGGTGCACGTGCGGACCGTCATCGCGCCGCCCGCGGCCCGAGCGGTGGTCGCCATGCGCGCGGCCAGACCCAGAGCATCGTGACCGGAGTCGTCCGGCAGCCACCCGACCAGCGCGGACATCGACGCGGTCGACACACCCACCACCCCCGACCAATTGCCCCGGCGCGTTCGACGCCGATGGCTCAGTATGCGACCGACGCGCCGGGCCCGCACCCCGACTCACCGGCGCGTCCTGCAGGATCGCGCCGTCCGACGGATGATGTCTCCCATGGCCGCCCCCGGATTCACCCCGACTCAGCTCGCGGCACGGGCCGCCTATCTCCTGCGCGGCAACGATCTGGGCACCATGACCAGCGCGGCTCCGCGTCTGTACCCGCACATGTGGAGCTGGGACGCCGCCTTCGTGTCGGTCGGGCTCGCCCCGTTGAGTGTCGAGCGGGCCGTCGTCGAGCTCGACACCCTGTTGTCCGCGCAGTGGTCCAACGGCATGATCCCGCACATCGTCTTCGCCAGCGGTGTCGACGGATACTTTCCCGGGCCCGCCCGCTGGCAGGTGAACGAACTCGCCGCGCACGCACCCGTCGGCGTCCACACCTCGGGCATCACGCAGCCCCCCGTGCACGCGATCGCCGTGCAGCGCATTCTCGATCACGCCCGTCGACGTGGGCGGACCACGCGGCAGGTCGCCGGTGAGTTCCTCGATCGGCGATGGCCGGATCTGGTGCGGTGGCACCGCTGGCTGGCACACGCACGCGATCAGAACCACACGGGGCGCATCACGCTGTACCACGGGTGGGAATCGGGCATGGACAACTCGCCGCGCTGGGACGCGGCGTACGGGAAGGTGATTCCGGGGGCGGTGCCGCCGTACATCCGGGAGGACACGTCCATCGTCACCGACTCGTCGCAGCGCCCGAGCAACATCGAGTACGACCGCTATCTCTGGCTGCTCGAGGAGATGAAGCTCGCCCGGTACGACGATCTCGCGCTGAACAGTGCCATGAGCTTCGCGGTGGAGGACGTGTTCGTCAGCGCGATCTTCGCCGTCGCCTGTGACGTGCTGGCCACCATCGGCGAGGACCATTCCCGGCCTCATGCGGACGTGCGGGACCTGCGCGCCTGGGCCGACCGGTTCCGGAGCGGCGTCGTCGCCACCACCGACGCGCGTTCCGGCGCGGCTCGGGATCGCGACGTGCGGTCCGGGGAGTGGATCAAGACCGACACGATGGCGATGTTCGCGCCGCTGCTGTGCGGTGGGTTGCCTCGTGACACCGAGCGGGCGCTGCTGCGACTCTTCGAGGGTCCGCGCTTCTGCGGGCACCCGGACTTCAAGTACGCCGTTCCCCCGTCGACGTCGCCGATCTCGCGGGACTTCCGACCTCGCGAGTACTGGCGCGGTCCCGTGTGGCCGGTGGTGACGTGGCTGTTCTCGTGGGCCTTCGCTCGACGCGGGTGGTCGGAGCGGTCGGCGATGTTGCGCGAGGAGGGGCTGCGGCAGGCCAGCGACGGCAGCTTCGCCGAATACTACGAGCCGTTCACCGGAGAGCCGTTGGGAAGCATGCAGCAATCGTGGACCGCGGCCAGCGTGCTCGACTGGCTGGGCTGACCGCGGTCCACGACGGCAGGGAGAAGGTCAGACCTTCCACACCGCGACGACCGACGGGCGGGGCTGCGAGTCGCCACCGTCGGGCCAGTGCGAGGCGGGGGCGTCGGCACTGGCGTCGTCCTCCTCGCCCGGGTGCTGCACGCTCACGACGACACGCTGCTCCTGCACGATCGGACCGCAGGTCTCGGCGCCCTTCGGCACGGTGAGGAACTGCTTCGTCTGGCCGCGGCGGTCACCGTCGAGAACCACCGAGAACAGGCCGTCGTTGGAGTCGAGGGCGTTGCCGTCCGTCGACACCCACAGGTTGCCGTCGGCGTCGAACGCCAGGTTGTCCGGGCACGAGATCGGGCTGACCTGCGACTTGTCGAAGCCACCGAAGTAGGTGTCGGCGGCTGCGGGATCGCCACAGACGAGCAGAAGGTTCCACGTGAAACTGGTCCCGGCGTGGTCGTCGTCGAGCTCGAGGACCTGGCCGTTCTTGTTCTTGTCCCGCGGATTCGCCTCGTCGGCGGCGGCCTTGCCCTCGGTGCCTCGGTTCGAGTTGTTGGTCAGCGCCACGTACACCTTGCCGGTGACGGGGTTCGGCTCGAAGTCCTCCGGCCGGTCCATCTTGGTGGCGCCGACCTTGTCACCGGCGAGGCGCGTGAAGACGGCGACCTCCTCGGCGGACATGCCGTCGACCAGGGACTCGCCGCGGCCGTCCTCGCCGGTACGCAACAACGGGATCCATTCGCCCTTGCCGGCGAACTGTCCCGTCGTCGGGAGCTTTCCGGAGCCGTCGATCTGGTCGGGCGCGTCACCGGACAGCGTCGCGACGTAGAGGGTTCCGGCGTCGAGAAGCGTCACGTTGGACCGCAGTGCCGCAGCGCCGGTGCCCTGCATCATCTTCCGGCTGGAGACGAACTTGTACATGTAGTCGAAACGCTCGTCGTCACCGCTGTAGGCGACCACGGTGCCGTCGTCGGTCACGTGGATGGTCGCGGCCTCGTGCTTGAACCGGCCGAGTGCCGTGTGCTTGATCGGCGCTGCGGTGGGATCCCACGGGTTCACCTCGACGACCCAGCCGAAGCGATTCACCTCGTTCGGCTCCTGCGCCAGATCGAAGCGCTTGTCGAATCGCTCCCATTTGCGCTCGGACGCAGCACCTTCCACGCCGTAGCGCGCCAGACGCTCGGCGACCACGGGGTCGGTCACACTCTCGGCGTTGGCGAAGTACTGGTTGATGTTCTCCTCGCCGGACAACACGGTGCCCCACGGGGTGACGCCACCGGAGCAGTTGTTGAACGTGCCGAACACCCTGGTGCCGGTGGGATCGGCGGAGGTCTTGAGGAAGTCACTGCCGGCCGCGGGTCCGGTGAGGACGAACTCGGTCGATCCGGTGATGCGACGGTTGTAGCGGCCCATCTGCGGGGTGAGCTTGCCCGAGCCGTTCTCACCGGCCACCTGGACCACCGAGAGACCATGGGCGGCAAGGCCGATGGCGACCTGCTCCGCGGTGGGGTTCTCCGCGTCGTACCCCTTGAAGAGGAACGGTTCCGTCGTGTACTCGTGGTTGACCACCAGCAGGTACTCGGTGGACGACCCGTCGATCGGCAGCAGACCCGCGAAGTCGTTGTTGAATCCGAACTGCTTCTCCTGGGCCGCCGAGGTCTGGTTGTCGAAGTCGAAGGCAGGCGCACCCTCGACCACCGGGTCGCCCCACCGGATGACGACGGCCTGCTCGTACCCCTCCGGGACGACGACCGCGTCCTCGGTGTTGGGCGCGACGGCGACGAAGTCGAGTCCACGCGGCTCCGGGGTCGGGGTGGCCGACGCGGTGGTGGCCGTGCCCGAGTCCTCTGTGCCGCACGCGGCGAGGGCGCTGGTGGCGCCGACGGCCAGCACGGCCATCGCACTACCGCGCAGGATGCCGCGGCGCGTCATCGCCGTCTTGACGATGTCGCCGAAGTACTCGCTCGACGACGTGTTGGGCACCTCGTGGAAGCAGGCGTCGCCGCACTTGTACTTGCACGTCAGCGACGACCGCGAGGAGCTGCCGTCGTGCTGATGGGAGACGATCAGGGGAAGCGGAATCGTGGTCACCGGTAGACCGTAGAAGTGCCGGGCAAAAGGCAAAGGGAAGGTAAGCAACTCCCCGGGTGCAGGAAGGTGAACGGTGGGCGAACGTGTGTCGTCGGGGCATGCTCCGGGTAGACCGAGAGCGACGCGGAGACACCGCGACGAAGGAGGCACGACATGCCGATGCTCTCGGTGGGAGTCGAGAACGACGCCCCGATCGACCTGCACTACCAGGACCGAGGCGAGGGCGCGCCGGTGGTGTTGATCCACGGCTGGCCGCTCAACGAGCGGTCGTGGGAGCCCCAGATCGTCGCACTGCTCGACGCGGGCCACCGCGTCGTCACGTACGACCGGCGTGGATTCGGCAGCTCGTCGCAGCCCGAGTCCGGTTACGACTACGACACGTTCGCCGCGGACCTGTCGGTCCTGCTGGAGACGCTCGACCTGCGGGACGTGACGCTGGTGGGTTTCTCCATGGGCGGCGGCGAGGTGGTGCGCTACCTCGCGAAGTACGGCAGCGACCGCATCGCGAAGGCGGTTCTCGCCGGTGCTGTTCCCCCGTACCTCTACAAGTCCGAGGACAACCCCGACGGCGGCCTCGACGACGAGACGATCGCGGGGTTCGAGAACGGCGTCGAGGAGGACCGCAACGCCTTCCTCGACGGCTTCGCCACCAACTTCTTCAGCGCGAACGGCGAGCTGAAGGTCTCGGAGGAGGATCGTCAGTACGCGGTGGACATGGCGGCCGAAGCGTCGACACCGGCGATCCTCGGGTGCATCGAGGCGTTCGCGCGCACCGACTTCCGTGAGGACATGCCGAAGATCGACGTCCCCACCCTCGTCATCCACGGCGACGCGGACGCCATCGTTCCGTTCGAGGTGAGCGGCAAGCGCTCACACGAGGCGATCGCGAACAGCACCCTGGTACTCGTCGAGGGCGGCCCGCACGGGTTCAACACCTCGCACCCGGATCAGTTCAACCAGGAACTGCTCGCGTTCCTGGGCTGACGCGCACTCGCGAGGTGGGCGCCACAGCCCACCTCGCGAGAGTCGGTCAGGCCGCGCCGAGGAGCCCGTGGGGGTCGAGCACGAACTTCGTGGCCTCACCGGAGTCGAAGTCGGCGTAGCCCTGCGGAGCCTGCTCGAGCGAGATGGCGCGTGCGTTGACGGCCTTCGCGATCTGCACGCGATCGTGCAGGATCGCCATCATCAGCCCGCGGTGGTACTGCATCGTCGGGCACTGTCCGGTGGCGAAGGACAACGACTTGGCCCACCCGGTGCCGAGGCTCAGCGACAACGCGCCGACCTTGGCGGCTTCGTCGGATGCGCCGGGATCGCCGGTGACGTACAACCCCGGAATTCCGAGCGAACCACCCGCCGTCGTGATGTCCATCAGCGAATTCAGCACGGTGGCCGGCGCTTCCGTCGCCGACCCGTCACCGTGACCGCGTGCCTCGAAACCGACGGCGTCGACGCCGCAGTCGACTTCCGGTACCCCGAGCAGCTGCTCGATCTGATCCTTCGGATCGCCCTTGCTGACGTCGACGGTCTCGCAACCGAAGCTTCGGGCCTGCGCGAGCCGGCTCTCGTTGAGGTCGCCCACGATGACGACGGCGGCGCCGAGCAGTTGCGCGCTGGCCGCCGCGGCGAGTCCGACGGGTCCGGCGCCGGCGATGTAGACCGTCGACCCGACTCCCACTCCGGCGGTGACGCAGCCGTGGAAACCGGTGGGGAAGATGTCCGACAGCATCGTCAGGTCGAGGATCTTCTCCATGGCCTGGTCTCGGTTCGGGAACTTCAACAGGTTCCAGTCCGCGTACGGCACCATGACGTATTCGGCCTGGCCGCCGACCCAGCCGCCCATGTCGACGTAGCCGTAGGCGGCGCCGGGACGATCAGGATTGACGTTCAGGCAGATGCCGGTCTTGCGTTCCTTGCAGTTCTTGCAGCGACCGCACGCGATGTTGAACGGCACCGAGCACAGATCACCCTGCTTGATGAACTCCACGTCGCGGCCCACCTCGATGACCTCGCCCGTGATCTCGTGCCCGAGCACCAGGCCCTCGGGTGCCGTCGTGCGGCCGCGAACCATGTGCTGATCGCTGCCGCAGATGTTGGTGGACACCACCTTCAGGATCACTCCGTGCGGACACTCGCGGCCCACACTCGCCGGGTTCACGCCGGGCCCGTCTTGCAAGGTGAAGCTGGGGAAGTCGATGTCGACGACCTCGACCTTCCCGGCTCCGGCGTAGGCGACGGCTCTGTTGTCGGCCATGTTTTCAGCTCCCGTTCGAGGTAGAGCGCCGACATTCTCGAGTGCGAATGTCGGCATCTCTCTCGACCGTACGCGAGATGCTGTGCGCCGCGTCACATTCGCGGCTCGGGGATCAGAGCACTTCGGACAGGAACCTCTGCAGTCGCTCAGTCTGCGGGTCGTCGAACAGCGCTGCGGGCGGGCCCACCTCGACGGCGCTGCCGTGGTCCATGAACAGCACGCGGTCGGACACCGAGCGGGCGAAGCCCATCTCGTGCGTGACGACGACCATCGTCATGCCGCCGGTCGCGAGGTCCGCCATGAGGGCGAGCACGCCCTTGACGAGCTCCGGGTCGAGGGCGGACGTGGCCTCGTCGAAGAACATCACCTGCGGTTCCATGGCGAGTGCTCGCGCGATGGCCACGCGCTGCTGCTGACCGCCGGAGAGGTTGCCGGGGCGCGAGCCCGCTTTCTCCTTCAGGCCCACCTTGTCGAGCTGGGCGAGCGCGGCGGCGTGTGCGTCGTCCTTGCTCAGTCCCTTCAACTTCCACGGACCGAGCGCGACGTTGTCGAGGACGGTCCGGTGCGGGAACAGGTTGAATTGCTGGAACACCATGCCGATGCGCTGGCGCAGCGCGTCTGGATCGTCCTTCAGCACCGAGCGTCCGTCGAGCAGGATGTCGCCCTGCTCGGGCTCGTGCAGTCGGTTGAGCACGCGCAGGAGCGTGGACTTGCCCGACCCGGACGGTCCGATGACCGTGGTGGTGGCTCCTGCGGCGACGTCGATGTCGACGCCGCGCAGGACCTTGTTGGTGCCGAAGGACAGGTGCAGGTCACGGCCGGCGAGTGAGACGCCGGTCAACGGCTCGGTCGAGGGTGCGGTGGTCATGTGTCAGCCTCTTTCCACGACGATGGCCTGCTCGACCGGGTCGAGTGTCTGCTCGGCCTTGCCGACGCGCAGACGCTTGTCGATGTAGTTGACCAGGTGGGTCAGCGGGACGGTCATCGCGAGATAGACGAGTCCGGCCGCCACCAGGGGTGACAGGTTTCCGGTCTGCGCGTTGAGGTCTCGGCCGACGGCGAACAGTTCGCGCTGCGTCGCCAGCAGACCCAGGAAGTAGATCAGCGACGAGTCCTTGATCAGCGAGATGAACTGGTTGACGAGTGCGGGAAGCACGCGCCGGACACCCTGCGGCACCACGACCAGGCGCATCGAGCGTCGGTAGCTGAACCCGAGAGCACGCGCTGCCTCGATCTGCCCCTTCTCGACGCTCTGGATGCCGGATCGGAAGATCTCGCCGATGTACGCGGCCGCGAGCAGCGACAACGCCACCGCACCGAGCCAGTACGGGTTGTTGCCGGTGATGCCGCTGACCACCGGTCCGATGCCGAGACCGATGACGAGGATGATCACGACGGCGGGCAGTCCGCGGAAGATGTCGGTGTAGACGCGTGCCGGCCAGCGCAGCCAGCGGGTGCGGGACAGGCCCGCCAGTGCGAGAAGCATGCCGAGAACCGTGCCGATGATGCCCGATGCCAGCGCGAGGATCAGCGTGTTCGGCAGGCCGGTCTTCAGCAGGTCCGGCAGCGCCTGCTTGTAGAGGTTCCAGTCGAAGAACGTGTCGCCGAGCTGCTCGAACGTCGACTTCGGTGCGACGGCCTGCGCGGCCGGGGCATTCGCGTCGTTCTCGGCGGCGATGGCCGCGAAGTCGGGAAGCTCGGGCTGCGGCGCTGCCTTGCTACCGGGCTTGAATCCTTCCGGGAGTTCGCGCGGCACCCAGTCGGAGTACAGCTGGGCCCAGGTCCCGTCCTCGATGATCGCGTCGAGGCCGGAGTTCAACGCGTCGATCAGCGGCTGGTTGTCCCGCGCGACGGCCCACCCGACGAAGTTGTTGAGGCTGAACGTGTTCTGCGTGATCGCGGTGCCGTCCTCCGGCTTCACCAGGCCCTCGGCCTGCTGCGACGGTGCGACCCAGGCGTCGATCTGTCCGGTGCGGAGATTTGCGTACGCGGTGTTGTAGTCGGGGAACTTCACCGGGTCCAGGCCCAGGGTGTTGACGACGTAGTCGTCCTGCACCGTTCCCTGCACGACGCCGATACGGGTGTCCGGCCCCAGGTTCTCGAAGGCGGTGATCGGTCCGCCGGCCTTCGCGACCAGGGAGAAGTAGCCGAAATCGTAGCCGTTGGTGAAGCCGACCGTGTTGCGCCGCTCGTCCGTGGTGGTGATGGACGACGACCCGACGTCGAAGCGTCGGCCGGCGACCTGCGCGAGCAGACCCGAGAACTCGGTGCCCGAGAAGTTGATCTGCAGGCCGAGCTTCGCGGCGACGGCCTTCAGCAGCTCGTTGTCGTAGCCGGTGTAGGTGCCGGAGCCGTCGACGCAGATGCTCGGCGGCGCGTCGGAGAGCGTGCCGACGGTGAGCTGGCCGGGCGTGATCAGTCCGAGCTGCGAGGTGTCGATGCGATCGAGCGGCGTGACCGACGGCGTCGTGTACCGATCCTCGGTCGCGGCGGCGGCCGCGGCGTCGAAGTTGGTCGGCGTGGACGACGCGCTGTCCACACCGGGAGGTGAGCACAGTTCGGTCGGTGCCGCGGCAGCGGACGAGGAGCCGTCCGACGAGCCGCCGTCCGAGGTGCCGCAGGACGCGAGGAGGACGGCGAGGAGAAGTGTGGAGACGAGGACGATGAGTTTCCGTCCCACGCGGTGCGCAAGCATGGGATGAACACTAGGGCTCACGTGCCGGGATCACCGAAACGTCGAACGCGCAATGGTTGTGCTCAGTGATCTGTTGCCGGTGATCGCCGTGGAGACCGCTCCGACCAGGGGTCTAGTCTCCGTCGGGGCGCACGTCACCGACTATCCAGGACGCCTGGAGGGTGTGCGCCGGGGGACAGAAGGTGTTCGTATGTACTCCAGTCTCGAGTACCCGCTGACGGGCGCTCCGGATGCCGGCAACACGGCGTGGGTTCTGGCCAGTGCCGCGATGGTGCTGTTGATGACTCCGGGGCTCGCGTTCTTCTACGGCGGCATGGTGCGCGTGAAGAGCGTGCTGAACATGATGATGATGAGCCTCTCGGCCATCGGGGTCGTGTGGGTGCTGTGGGTCCTGTTCGGATACTCGATGGTGTTCGGCGACGACAGCGTCGGTGGGTGGATCGGGGACCCGACGCAGTTCGCCGGCCTCACCTCGTTGATCGGCGGCAGCTTCGGAGCCGGGGGCGGCGCGGTCGAGATCCCGCTGGTGGGAACCGTTCCGGCGCTCGCCTTCGTGGCCTTCCAGGCAGGCTTCGCGATGGTCACCGTGGCGCTCGTGTCCGGCGCCGTCGCCGACCGGATGCGTTTCATGCCGTGGGTGATCTTCGCCGGCCTCTGGGCGACACTCGTCTACTTCCCCGTCGCTCACTGGGTGTTCGCGTTCGACGGTGTCACCGCGGAGACCGGGGCTGGATCGCCAACCAGCTGAAGGCCATCGACTTCGCCGGGGGCACCGCGGTGGAGATCAATGCCGGCGCGGCCGGACTGGCGCTCGCCCTGGTCGTCGGCAAGCGTCGTGGGTGGCCCCGCGAGGCGATGCGGCCGCACAACCTGCCCGCCGTCATGGTGGGTGCCGGGCTGCTGTGGTTCGGCTGGTTCGGCTTCAACGCCGGATCGTCGCTCGCGGCGGACGGCGTCGCCGCGGTCGCGTTGGTCAACACGATGGGCGCGGGCGCGATGTCGATGGTGGCGTGGCTGGTGGTCGAGAAGATCCGCGACGGGAAGGCCACATCCTTCGGCGCGGCGTCGGGTGTCGTCGCCGGTCTGGTGGCCATCACGCCGTCGTGCACGGCCGTCACCCCGATCGGCGCTCTGGGCGTCGGCGCTGCCGCCGGTGTCGCCTGCGCCCTGGCGATCGGCCTCAAGTACCGCTTCCGGTACGACGACTCGCTCGACGTGGTCGGAGTGCACCTGGTGGGTGGCATCGTCGGCACGCTGATGATCGGCCTCCTCGCGAGCAGCGACATGCCGCCCGGTGTCGACGGCCTGTTCTACGGCGGTGGCGTCACGCAACTCGGTCGACAGGCCGTCGCCGTCGTCGTCGTTCTCGCCTATGCGTTCCTGGTCACCGCGGCCATCGCCACGGTGCTGAAGCTGACCATCGGGATCAGAGCGGATCCGCAGCACGAGACGGACGGCATCGACGAGCACGAGCATGCCGAGTCCGCGTACGAGTTCGCCTCCTCGCACGGCGGACACGGCAGCTCGGGCCTGTTCGGAAAACAGTCCGGCTGACCGTCAGCCCTGGTGGGACCGCGCCCAGGAGATCGCACCGGTCAGCTCGGTGAGGTCGTAGTCGGGGCCGTTGACGCCGACGGTGAAGAGGGTGGCTCCGGCGTCGACGAAGGCCTGCGCGTCGTCCGCGCCCGGCCACGCCACCGATCGCTCGATCTGCGACACGTCGCGGCCGACGGTCTCACCGTGTCCGGCCAGGACCTCGGACTTGTGCTTCAGCGCGTCCAGGTCGGCGAAGCTGTGCCAGACGTCGGCGTAGCGGGCGACCATCTTGAGCGTCTTCTTCTCACCGCCACCGCCGATGAGAATCGGGATGTGGCGAGTGGGCGCCGGATTGCCGACGGCGAGACGCGAGGTGATACGGGCGAGACTCTCGTCGAGCAGTGCCAGGCGTGAGCCGGCGGTGCCGAAGTCGTAGCCGAAGTTGTCGTAGTCCTTCTGGTTCCACCCGGCGCCGATGCCCAGGATCAGCCGTCCTCCACTGATGTGGTCCACGGTGCGCGCCATGTCGGCCAGCAGGTCGGGATTGCGGTAGCCGCCGCCGGTGACGAGCGCGCCGATCTCGACGTTCGAGGTCTGCTCGGCCCAGGCGCCCAGCATCGTCCAGCACTCGAAGTGGGCGCCGTCGAGGTCGCCGTACAACGGGTAGAAATGATCCCAGTTGAAGACGATGTCCACGCCGGCGTCCTCGGACCGCAACACCGCGTCGCGGATGAGGCCGTAATCGGGGGCGTGTTGGGGCTGAAGCTGAACTCCGATGCGAACGGACATGTGTGATCCTTCGGTGAGTGCGCTGGCTGTCGCTTCCATGGTGCCCGGCCTGTCAACCGATGCGCACTCCACACGCGTGCATCGTCGCGCGGAGGACGAAACCTGCCTCGGCGCCGATGATCTCCGAGACCAGGGTGAGATAGCGATCGACGAACGCGCCGCCGTGGGCCGGTTCGCGGTGGTCGTCCGGATCGCCGGGTTCGAGATGGTGCGCGATCTCGTGCAGCACCACCATCTCGCGCAGGGCCCAGGCGCGTCCCCGTACGTGGAGTGGAACAGCGATGGTGGCGGTGTCGACCTCGTAGTGCGCGGCGCCCGCGCCCGAGCGGGCCCGGACCCGTACCGGGACGGCCGCGCGGGGCCACTCGCTGCGCACCCAGTCCAGAGCGGTGACGCCGTCGACGTAGGTCTGGACCGAGTCGAGCGAGGCGAAGCGCCGCTCGATCGGCAGGGTGACCGTGGACCCGAGGAGCTCGACGGTGCGCAGGCCCCGTTCGTCCGCGCGGTCGAACATGGTGCGGACCTGATGCTCGGCGTCGTAGACGCGGGAGCGCTGGCTGTCGCGGGTCACCGTTCGAGTTGTCCTCGGGGGCCGCCGATCTCGCTCTGATTGCCCAGGCGTGCACGTCGACCGGCGTGGTCTCCGGCTCGCCGAGCCTCCGACGAGTACGAGCGACCCGAGCTGCCGCGCCAGGTACCCCGGGCGGTGGAAGCGGACCGGTAGAAGTCGCGCAGCTCGATCTCCTTGTCACGCAACACCAGTGCGGTGCCGGCCTCGGGAGCTTCCGTGGCGACCGCCTCGGCCTCGGCCTCCTTCTTGACGGCGGCCAGGCGCTCGCCGACCCGGTGCGCGAACGCGGTCTGGAACTCGATCCTGGCAGTGACGCCGGCGAGCGGCGCCCGCTCGACCGTGCGATAGCGCCGGCGTCCTCGGACGACGGTGACCTCACGGTCCACGGTGGCGTCCCGGTACGCACCCGACGAGATGTACGTGTCGCTCGCGCGCACCATCTGCACGAGCAGGCTCGCGTACAGGGCCTCGCACGTGTCGATGTCGCTCTCGAACCCGTACGCGAAGACCTGCGTCGACGACTGCGCCACGTCGCACTGCACGTCGTTCGCGCGGGCGATGGCCACGAACAGCAGGACGTAGGTGCGCAGGCCCTTCTTGCCGTGCTCCCCGATGTGGACGACGCGCTGCACCGGCGTCGCCCGCTTCTCGCGCGAGGCGGTGTGCGAGCGTGCCACGGCCAGATCGACCGAGGCGGCGGTCGCGAGACGCTGCGCGGCCTCCATGAACGCCTCGGCCTCGTGGGGATTGTCCGTGGACTCGGCCTGACGCAGAAGCCCACCGATGCGGGCCACCATCCTGTCTGAACTCACGGGCCGAGAGTACGCCCGGACCAGCCGTGAGCCGGGCCCACCGAGCGTCCCCGGGGACGGCCGTCCACAGGCGCTCGCAGGGTCTTGCGGACGGCCGCGTCCGCGAGTAGCAGTCAGCGCTCGGAGTTCTCCACCAAGGCCGCGACGGCGTCGATGCGCCGCCGGACCGCCGAGGCTCCGATGACGTCCGCACGGGTGCGGGCCGACGCCAGAGCGCGGGCCGCGAGCCGTCCGGTGCGGGCGTGCTCGATGCGGAGACCGAGATACGCGTCCTCCGCGCTCCATCCCTCGAAGCCGCGGGCGACGTGCAGGCGCCGCGCGGCGTGCAGATGGCGACCCGCTCGCTCGACGTGACCGGTGGCCAGGGACGCGTCGGCCAGGTGGTGGTGCACCACGCCGAAGACGCTCGGGGCGACCGACACGGTCTGCTCCGCGTAGGGCAGCAACCGTTCGTACACGTCGGTGCACACCAGTGTGTTGCCCACCGTGGCACCGGCACGGGCGATGAAGGTCATCGACATCAGCCAGAGCATGTCCGGGGCGATCGCCGCGAGCCGTTGCTCGTCGTACCAGTCCATCAGCTCGCGCGCCTCGTCCATGCGTCCGACGTCGGCGAGCGAGGACGCCACGACCGGGCGGAACGCGGGGATCAGGTCGAACATCGTGGCCATCTCGTCGCGCCGATCCGCGAAGTGCCGGAGATCTCCGCGCATCGTCCGGAGGGTGAGGATCGACGTGTGTTCGCGGCCGTAGGTGTGGCTGCCGAGCGCGGCGTCGGGCGTCTCGCAGATCCGTGCCAGCACGGTCTCCGCGCGCACCAGTCGTCCTGCCGACACGTCCACGCCGAACTTGGAACACACCATGGCCCAGGTCATCTCGGGGTCGCCCGCGAGATCGGCCCGGGTCACCGCCGCGAGTGTCGAGTCGGCGCCGCCGAGGTCGCCGAACGCCTGCTGGGTCCTGGCCAGGATGGTGGCGGCGGACGGATCGCGATGCCGCCGAGACGATGTCGACTCCAGCTCGACGAGGCGCGTCATCGCCTCTTGGCGCAGATCCCAGCACTGGGGCACCAGGAGGCACCACAGCATCGCGCGCAGCGCCGACTCGAGGGCACTGCGGTCTCCCACCGAATGCGCCAGCGTCACAGCCTGTTCGAGAAGGTCTCGGCGTTCCTTCCAGTCATCGGTCCAGCTCAGCTCCATGGCCAGCAGTACCAGGACCTTGGCCGTGGCGGCGCTGTTCGAGCGGCCGGAGTCCTCGAGGACGTGCAGTGCGTCGTGCAGGCTGTCGAGTCGTTCCGGCAACGGGTCGAACATCTGGAACAGGCCCGCACCACTGATCGTGTCCGCCAGCGTCGCGTCGACCTGTAGGTCGACGTCGCCCAGTCTCCGCGCCATGGCGATCGCGTCGAAGAGAGTGGCCCGGTAGGACCGGTCGATGCACTTACGCTGCGCCCGGCCGAGGTCGATCAGCAGTCGGCACCGCTCTCGGGAGTCGCCGTGCGGCACCATCTTCCGAAGGGCGGTCCGGTACCCCACCACCGCGTCCTCGTACGCGGACACCGCGTAGGCGGCGTCGCCGGCACGCCGCGCGTAGAGCGCGGCCTCGGAGCGGTCGGAGTCCAGCGCCCTGCCGAAGTGGTACGCGATGCGCGCGAGTTCGTCGGCGGTGGTGTCGGCACCGACATCGACCAGGGCCCGAGCCACGTCGGAGTGCATCTGCGCTCGCCGCGCCCCGGGTATCGCGTCGTACAGAGTCGACTGCACGAGAGCGTGTCTCATCACCAGCTCGTCGTCGGTGTCGCCGGCGACCAGGAAGTTCACGGCCAGCAGTTCGTCGAGGGTCTCGGCGAAACGGAGATCGGACGGGATCGTCGAGGCGGCCCGCAGCAGCGGGCGCGAGACCGTCACCCCGGTCACCGCGCACAGTTCGAGCAGAGTGACTGCGTCACAGCTGAGTTCGCGACTCGCGAGACGCACCGCGTCCGTGACCGTGAAGGGGAGCGAGCCGCCGGGTTCGCGCTCGTGTGCCGCGATGACGGCTGCGACCAGCAGGGCGGAGCCACCCGTCCGTGCCACGATGGCCTCGGGGTCGAGGGTCGAGTTCTGCTCGCGGAGGAGGTCGTGCACCGCGGCCAGAGACAGTCCGCCCAGGGTGATCTCGCGGAACCCCGCCGACAACCGGGTGACGTCGAGGGTCGCCTGGAGTTCCGGGGACACGAGGTTCTCGTCCCGCACGGTGGCGAGGATGCAGAGTCGGTCGTTCTGCGTCGACCGCGCGAGATGGCGGACCAGGGCGGCCGTCGTGCCGGAGGCCCACTGCAGGTCGTCGATCACGAGCAGGGTCGGGGCCTGTCGAGCGGGCCCGACGAGCCACCGCTGCACCGCGTCGGACGCCCCTGTGCGGTCGTCGTCCACGTGCGGGGGGATGAGGTCCCCGAATCGACGTGCGGCCCCGGGGATGATGCCGAGGATGTCGGCGCCGTTGGTCCGCAGCCACTGACGCGCTCCGATGACGCCGCGCGAGTCGAGGTCGCGGGTGACCGCCTCCACGAACGGTTCGTACGGGATGGTGGAGTGTTCGCTGCAGCGACCCGACACGACGTCCGTCCCGGCGGCGCGGGCACGCTGCATCACGGCGCGGGCGAGTGACGTCTTTCCTGCCCCCGGCGGACCCGAGACCAGGAGAAACCGTCCATGACCGGCAGCGGCCGCCTCGAGGTCCTCGACGATGCGGCTCATCTCGACATCGCGTCCGACGAAGGCGGATCCCACCGGTGGCTCCTCGCGCTGCGGTGGGGTGGTCTCGGTGTCGTCCTCCAACAACTCCAGGTACAGCGACTGGGTCTCGCGTGAGGGGCTCACCCCGAGCCGGTCCGCCAGCACCGCTCGGCATCGCGCCGCCGCCCCGAGAGCCTGTCCGCGGTCGCCCAGTGCCACGTATCCACGCATGGCGATGCGGTACGCGCTCTCGCGCAGGGGGTCGGCTGCCAGCAGGGACTCCGCGGAGGACACGGCATTCTCGAACGCACCGAGATCCATCGACGCGGTGGCGTCCGCTTCGAGGGCCGTGAGCCGCAGGTCGTCGAACTCTCGCCGGACGTCGTCCGCCCACGCGCCGTGGGCTCCGACGAGCACGGGTTCGGCGAGCAGACGCAACGCCGTCCGGGCATCGCGGGCGCGGTCCGCGGGTGATCCCTCCGTGCGCCGGCACGCGTCCCGGATCTCCTCGAGATCGACCGTGGTGTCCGGCGGAAGAGTCAGACGCACCATGCCGGTACGGGACACGATCGACGTACCCGCGATGTCCGCGGCGTCGAGAACGTCCCGCACCTTCGAGATCACCCCACGCAGCACAGAATTCCAGGTGCGAGGCCGCTTCTCGGGCCAGAGCAGGTCCGCCAACTCGTCGTGCGAGACCTCTCGATGGCGATTGAGCGTCAGATACGACAGCAGTTCGACGCAGCGCGGCCCACCGATGATGCGGGGATCGACCACCCGAGAGCCACGCTCGACGGTGACGGCACCGACGAGTCGGACGGAAGCGGGTGAGTCACTCGTCACCTGACAAGTCTAGTCAGCTGTGCGTATTCGCGCCGCACGCAGGCACTTTTGCACTTCTTGTGCACGCGTCGGGCACGGTGAGTACAGGAGAATCCGGCCGACCCGGCCGGCGCACGACCCTCAGGAGCGACCCCATGCCTCGAACCTCCGTCACGGCCTGTCTGCTGGCGGGGTCCGTCGCCTCTCCCCTGTGCCCACAGCGGAGCCACCGACTGGGTTCCGGCCCGTCCTGCGGTACTGCGGACGTCGCGTCCGACGGGATGTTCACCTACTCGCGTACGGCGTCCGTGGACCGGTGGGAGGACGACCCGTCGTCCTTCGGCTCCGATCGCTTCACCATCGTCGTCACCGACGGCGACCACGAGGTGGGGGAGATCGTGATCACGCCGGTGTTGTCCACGAGTGCGACGGAACCGATCACGGCCGTCGGCGTGGTCACCACCGAGGGCACCGTCGTGACGTACGAGCACGACGCGGCGGCGTCCGCACGTCGCCGACCGCTCACGGAATCGTCTCCTCCGCGGGGGCCGCGCGTGACGGGTGCGCATCATCGACTCGCCGTCGTCCGCTTCGGTACCGAGACCTGCGATCAGACGTTCCAGGTGTTCGTGTCCGACGGTGTCCGCGGCACCACGTCGTACCTGCTCGGCGTCCCCGACGGCCCGCTCGACCGGTGAGACGTCGACGGGGTCGCCGCGGCCGAGTGATCGACCGTGACGACCCCGTCGGGACGTTCGCGAGTGGCTACTGCTCGTCGGAGCCGATGATGAACGCCTCGAGCTGCTGACGAGCGATGTCGTCGGCGAGCTGCTTCGGCGGGCTCTTCATCAGGTACGCGGACGCGGGCACGACAGGTCCACCGATTCCGCGGTCCTGAGCGATCTTCGCGGCGCGCACGGCATCGATGATGACGCCGGCGGAGTTCGGGGAGTCCCAGACCTCGAGCTTGTACTCGAGGTTCAGCGGGACGTCACCGAACGCGCGACCCTCGAGGCGGACGTAGGCCCACTTGCGGTCGTCGAGCCAGCCGACGTGATCGGACGGGCCGATGTGCACGTCCTTCGCATTGAACTCACGCTGCAGGTTGGACGTGACGGCTTGCGTCTTCGAGATCTTCTTCGACTCGAGGCGCGTGCGCTCGAGCATGTTGAGGAAGTCCATGTTGCCGCCGACGTTCAGCTGCATCGTGC
Organism: Rhodococcus sp. BP-160; assembly: GCF_019836205.1. Classification (NCBI taxonomy): domain Bacteria; kingdom Bacillati; phylum Actinomycetota; class Actinomycetes; order Mycobacteriales; family Nocardiaceae; genus Rhodococcus; species Rhodococcus sp. BP-160. Next base: position 768,394 of record NZ_JABUEK010000003.1, on the reverse strand, counting down.
GATCGAGCTGGACGCCGCGATCCTCGAACAGCTTGGCCATGACGCGGTGGGTGATGGTGGCACCGACCTGGCTCTTGATGTCGTCGCCGACGATGGGCACACCGGCGTCGGTGAACTTCTTGGCCCAGACCGGATCGGACGCGATGAAGACGGGCAGCGCGTTGACGAACGCGACTTTCGCGTCGATGCAGGCCTGCGCGTAGAACTTGTCGGCTTCTTCGGATCCGACGGGCAGGTAGGAGACGAGCACGTCGACCTTCGCGTCACGCAGTGCCTGCGCCACGTCGACCGGCTCCGCGTCGGAGATCTCGATGGTCTCCGAGTAGTACTTGCCGATGCCGTCGAGTGTCGGGCCGCGCTGGACGCTGACGTCGCTCGGGGGCACGTCGGCGATCTTGATGGTGTTGTTTTCGCTGTTGAAGATGGCTTCGGACAGATCGAAGCCGACCTTCTTGGCGTCCACGTCGAACGCGGCGACGAACTCGACGTCGCGGACGTGGTACTTGCCGAACTTCACGTGCATGAGGCCGGGAACGGTGGTGTTCTCGTCGGCGTCCTTGTAGTACTGCACGCCCTGAACCAGGGACGACGCGCAGTTACCCACGCCCACAATGGCCACGCGCACCGCAGTGCTGTTGTCACTCATGGTCGGGTTCTCCTTCTTTTCCGTATCGGGTGGCCGGAGCCGACGTGCTCTCCGGGTGTGCCACGGCCGAGGTGTCGGTCGTGGGTGCGGGCGGTGGACTCTCCGAAGTGATCGCCATTGCCTCGGCAGCGATCAATTCGTTGAGCCACCGCACTTCGCGCTCGCTCGACTCGAGGCCGAGCTGATGCAATCCGCGCGTGTACCTGTCCAACGACCCACTTGCTCGGCCGATGGCGTCGCGGAGCCCCTCACGGCGCTCCTCGACCTGGCGACGCCGACCTTCGAGTATCCGCATCCGCGCCTCAGCGGGGGTGCGCCCGAAAAAGGCCAGGTGTACGCCGAATCCATCATCTGTGTAGTTCTGCGGACCCGTGTCCGCGACCAGCTCGGTGAACCGAGCTCGGCCGGCCGGCGTGAGTTCGTAGACACGACGTGCCCGACGCTTGACGGCGCCTTGGACTCCGGGGTTCTCGACGATGAGCCCGTCCGCCTGCATACGACGCAAGGTGGGGTAGAGCGAACCGTACGAGAAGGCCCGGAAGGCACCGAGAAGTCCGGTGAGTCGCTTACGAAGCTCGTAACCGTGCATGGGTGTCTCCAGGAGCAGGCCGAGGATCGCCAGTTCGAGCATGTGCGGTCCCTTCCTGTTCCGACCCGAGTCCGCGTCGAGATGACGCTCGCTCACTATAACCGCCACATGTATCGGGCCGATATATGGGGGTACATGTAACTGTCGAGAACATGAACACGGGCCCCGTCAGGGACGGTGGGGGCTGACCCGCGTGACCTCACCGGCCAGGGTGGCCTGCAGGTATCCACCGCGGCCGTCCGCATCCGCGGCGTAGACCAGTACCTCCGGCACTCCCTCGTTGCGCACGATCACGTGGGTGACCGACGCGTCCGGTACCTCGACGAACGACGCGGACCCCGCCATCAGGCCCGCCAGTGCCGCGACGTCGAGCGCGGTGAGGTCGAAGGGCAGCTCGTCCGTCTCCCTCGGGCTCGTGGCGGTGGACTCCTCGAAGCCGCCGCGGACCGACACGTCGCGCACGCGGTCGCTCTCGGCGAGGCGCGTCAGAGAGGCGCGATCGTCCGACGGGTACAGCACCAACTCGGTGACCTCGGGGTCGCCGAATCGTGTGATCCACCGGTCGCGGAAGTCGGCCAGGCCCTCCGGGGTGTCGAACACGAAGGGTCGCGCGACGATCGGCGTCGCGGTGCCCGCGGCCGTCGCTCCCGGGCCGACGGACGACGACGGAGCCGCGACGCTCGGCGACGACGGTGCATCGGATCCGCGGACCGCCAAGACGACGGCGACTCCGAGGACGAGGACCACCACGAGCAGACCCACGATCACCGGGCGCCGGGACGGTCCGGGTGCGGGCCGTACCGCCTCGGGCAGCGGTACGGCCGCCTGCAGATCGGCGGCCAACGCGTGGAGATCGCCCAGTGTCGTCGCCGTTCTCGCCGCCGCCACCCGTGACCGGTGCTCGTCGAACGTCAGCTGCCCGTCCGCGTACGCGGTGTCGAGAGCGGTCGCGACCACGGCGCGATCGATGTCACGGGCACGCAGTCGTCGATCCTGTCCGGTCGCCATCGTCGTCTCCTACTCGGTCGGATCGAACGGGGTGACGCTGAGGAAGTCGCCCGACAGGGACGCCTCGAGGTATCCGTCCTCGTTCGCGGCCTCGTTGCTCGCGTGCAGGCTGATCGCGGGGCCGGCGCCGGTGTCACGGACGAACAGGTACAGCGAGTCGATCTCGGCGATGTTCAGGCTCGCGCCGGCGCCCAGAACCAACCCGCCGAGCACGCCGGGGCCCAGGTCGGCGAGGTCGACGGTCGCCGTCTCACGGTCCCTGTCCGCGTCGTCCGACTGTCTCCACTCGCCGTCGCGGTACTGATAACGCCTCTCCCGGCCCGGATCGTCGGGACTCGGCGCCCTCAGCAGCGCGTACTCGGAGTAGAACATCAGCTCGTCGACGACGGTGGTTCCCAGCAGCATGCCCGTCGACGCCACGATGTCGTCCATCGCGCACGGTTCGAGATAGCCGGCCGAGCCGTAGGTGCCGGTCGCGCTGTCGTCGGACGCACAGGCGCGGACACCGAAGAACAGGAGTGCGGCGACGACCAGGAGAACAGCCCACCGGATCACCGCGCTCAGCACGCTCGGCCGACCCCGACGGGAGAGCCCCGCGGCTGCCGTCCCGGGCGACGCCATCGGAGCCAAATCGGACTCGCCCTGCAGATCGCCGATCAGATCGTGGAGGTCCTCGAGCGCACGTGCATCGGTGGCGAGGGCGATACGGGTGGCGTGCTCCTCGGCGTTGATCTGGCCGTCCGCGAGCGCACGGTCCAGCGCGGCGCACGCGTGCACTCTGTCCTGGTCACGCGCTCTGACACCCACAGATCGGACCGTCGGCATCGCCAGATGGTAGGCCCGTGGACCGGGTCCCTCAAGTGCTCCGGCTCCACGGCTCCGCTCCAGCGCACGGGACGGGGTCGAGCACCACCCCACCTCGACGGCGCACGTACTCTGGTCACCGTGAGATCACAGCGGCAGGTGGTGGACTACGCGTTGCAGCGCAAGTCGCTGCTCGCCGAGGTCTACTCCGGACGAACGGCGATGGCCCAGGTCTGCGACGCCGATCCCTACCTCCTCCGAGCGGCGAAGTTCCACGGTCGGCCGTCCACCGTGGCGTGCCCCATCTGCCGGAAGGAGCAGCTCACGCTGGTCTCCTGGGTGTTCGGAGAGAAGCTCGGGACGATGAACGGCTCGGCCCGGACCGCGGACGAGCTCACCCGCCTCGCCGGCACGCAGGAGGAGTTCTCCGTGCACGTCGTCGAGGTCTGCCGAACCTGCAGTTGGAACCACCTCGTGCAGTCGTACGTCCTGGGTGCCGTTCCGGCGCCCAAGAGCCCCCGCACACGCTCCGCCTCCCGCCGACGCACGGCCAGTGAGTGACGGACGCAGGTCGTCGGCGGTACCGTCCGTCGGTGGTCCCCCGCGCAACCGAGTCGAACGAGCCCGACGCACACGTGACCGTCGCCACCTGGTCACACGTGCGTCCTGACAGTGGAGTACGTGAGTGAGTTCCCCCTACGACAGTTCCGGTGACGATCGCGGGCGTCCGTCCGGCCGCCACGGTCGACCCGACGGGCCCGGGGAACCACCGCGTCACGGGCGCCCGAGCCACGAGCCGGTCCGCGATCCCCAGCAGCGGCCGTCGGGCCCACCCCCACCGCGTGCGCCTCGCCGGGACGGCCCCGGTGGTCCCCCGCCGAGCTGGCCGCCGGCCGATCACCCGCGGCGCCCGGCCTACGGTCCGCCGTCCTACGACGATCGTGGACCGGACACCACCCAGATTCCCCCGACCGCGCCCCCGCCGCGGTCGCAGGCGTTCTCGCAGCCGCGCCCGTACTCGGACGATCCACGGGCGACCGACGTTCCACCCTCCCGGCCCGTGACGTCCCACTCGCGTGGCGACGCCGACGGTGACCGGGACCGGTTCGGTGGAGGACCCACCGAACCGCCATCAGGAGGTACTGCCACGAAGACGAAGAAGAAGTCGAAGTGGAAGGTCCTGCGGCGCACGCTGTACGGCTTGATCGCGCTGGGCATGGTCGTTCCGGTCCTGGTGTTCATGGTCGCGTACGTCGTCGAGGACGTTCCGCGGCCCGGTGACATCAAGACCAACCAGGTCGCCACCGTCCTCGCGTCGGACGGAACGTCCGTCCTCGGCACGGTGGTCCCTCCCGAGGGCAACCGCACCGACGTCGAGATCGGACAGATCCCCGAGCACGTCCGCAACGCGGTGTTGTCGGCCGAGGATCGCGACTTCTACTCCAACCCCGGATTCTCGGTCACCGGCTTCGCACGCGCCGCTCGCGACAACGTGCTCGGGCGCGACAGCGCCGGTGGTGGATCCACCATCACGCAGCAGTACGTGAAGAACGCGCTCGTGGGGTCCGAGCGGACGCTCACCCGCAAGATGCGCGAGCTGGTCATCTCCTCGAAGATGGCGCGTCAGTGGACCAAGGACGACATCCTCGCCGCGTACCTCAACACCATCTACTTCGGCCGCGGCGCGTACGGCATCGCGGCGGCGTCGAAGGCGTACTTCGACAAGCCCGTCGAGCAGTTGAGCGTCGAGGAGGGTGCCGTGCTCGCGGCCACCATCCAGCAGCCCTCCGGACTCGATCCGGAGAACAACCCGACGGGTGCGCAGAGCCGCTGGAACTACGTCCTCGACGGCATGGTCACGATGGGTGCGCTCGATCAGACCCAGCGTCAGGCGATGCAGTACCCGCAGTGGCGACCGCTCGCCTCGGTGGACAGCGGCGACGCCGCCGACGCCGGCCCGAACGGACTGATCAAGAACCAGGTGCTCAAGGAGCTCACCGCGTCGGGCATCAGTGAGCAGGACCTGAACACCGCCGGACTGCAGATCACCACGACGATCGATCCGCAGGATCAGCAGGCCGCCATCGACGCCGTGAACTCCAACATGGAGGGCGAACCGTCCGAGCTGCGCACGGCGTCGGTGTCGATCGACCCCCGCAGCGGTGCGGTGCGCTCGTACTACGGCGGTGTCGACGGCCGCGGCTTCGACTTCGCGCAGTCCGGCCTGCAGACCGGTTCGTCGTTCAAGGTCTTCGGCCTGGCGGCGGCTCTGGATCAGGGCATCCCGCTGTCGCAGATGTACGACAGCTCGCCGCTGACGGTCAACGGCATCTCCATCGGCAACGTCGAGGGCGAGTCCTGCGGCACCTGCACCATTGCCGAGGCTCTCAAGCGGTCGCTCAACACGAGCTTCTACCGGTTGCAGCTCAGCCTCGACGGCGGCCCGCAGGCAGTGGCCGACATGGCGCACCGCCTCGGTATCCCGACCGAGGTCGAGGGCATCGGCGAGACCCTGACCGAGCCGAACGGCGCCGGCCCCAACAACGGCATCGTGCTCGGGCAGTACCAGTCCCGTGTCATCGACATGGCCAGCGCGTACGCGACGCTCGCCGCATCGGGTACCTACCACGCACCGCACTTCGTGCAGAAGGTCGTGACGGCCGACGGCACCGTGTTGCTCGATCGTGGAGCGGACCCCGGCGAGCAGCGGGTCGACCCCGCCGTCGCGGACAACGTCACGGCGGCCATGCGTCCCATCGCGGGCTACTCGAACGGCCACAATCTGGCCGAGGGACGCGCCTCCGCCGCGAAGACCGGCACCGCGCAGCTCGGTGACACCGGCGAGAACAAGGACGCCTGGATGGTCGGGTACACGCCGTCTCTGGCGACGGCCGTCTGGGTCGGTACCGAGCAGGGCCTCCCGCTGGAGAACAGCTACGGCGGACCCATCTACGGCTCCGGACTTCCGTCGGACATCTGGAAGGACACGCTCGACGCGTCCCTCGAGGGCTCGCCCGTCGAGTCGTTCCCCGCACCGGGTGCGATCGCCGGCCAGGCCGGTGTGCCGCAGTACTCGGCACCCGCGCCGACACGGACCGCGGCGCCGCCCACATCCTCTTCCGCAGCGCCGGAGCCCACGACGCCGGAGCCCGTCGCTCCGCCGGTCGTCGTCCCGTCGCAGGTCGAGATCCTGCCGGGCATCACCATTCCGGTTCCCGGTCTGGCCCCGGCGCCGGCGGAACCTTCCGCCGTCACACCGCCCGACGACGGGGCGGCTCCGGAGCCGGCCACGCCGCCCGGCGGCTAGGGGTGACGGGCAGGCCGGAGGCCGGTCGGGACCATTCGTCCGACGAGTTGTTGGCGAGTCCGGGTGAGTTGGCGACGGATCGACGCTCCGCTCGTCGGCGCGATCGGCCGAGTCTGACCGACCCCATGGTCGCGGAGTTGTCGACGGTGGTCGGCGGCCCCGTGGGCAAGCACGCATTGGTGGGGCGGCAGCGCCACATCACGCCACTGCGCGTGATCTTCGCGTTCACTGTCGTGTTTCTCGCGCTGGGTTGGTTCGGGAAGGCCGCGTGCATCCAGCAGGCCCCGAACGGCCCCGGCGGCGAGCTGGGACTCGACTGGAGCGGGAGCCGTCAGTACGTCGCGATGTGTTACTCCGACGTGGTCCCCCTCTACGGCGCGGAGCGCCTCGATCAGGGCGCGTTCCCGTACAAGAAGTCGTGGGAGGAAACGGGTTCCGACGGTTCCACGATCACCCGGTACATGGAGTATCCGGTGGTGGCGGGGCTGTACCAGTACGTGTCGATGCAGGTGGCCCACGCGTGGTCTGCGGTCCCGTGGTTGCCGCAGGCGCTCACGGTCGCGCTGTATTTCAACGTGGTGGCGTTCGGCTCCGCCCTCGCCTGGCTCGTGACGATCTGGGCGACCACGATGTTGGCGGGACGTCGGGTGTGGGACGCCGCGCTGGCCGCGTGTTCTCCTCTGGTGATCGTGCACGTCTTCACCAACTTCGACGCACTCGCAACGGCATTCGCCTCCGGTGGGTTGCTGGCGTGGGCGCGACGTAGGCCGGTGCTGGCCGGAGTCCTGCTCGGCATCGGGGGCGCGACGAAGCTCTACCCGCTGTTCCTGCTCGGTCCGCTCCTCGTGCTGTGCATCCGCACGGGGAACATCAGGGACTGGTCGCGGACCACGGCGGCGGCGCTCTCGGCGTGGGTTCTGGTCAATCTGCCCATCGCACTGCTGTTTCCGCGTGGCTGGTCGGAGTTCTTCCGACTGAACTCCGACCGCGGCGCCGATCCGGACTCGCTCTACAACGTGGCCCGGTCGTTCACCGGCTGGGCCGGATTCGACGGCCCGCTCGGTCCCGGCGAGAAGCCGGTGATCCTCAATCTCGTGACGGCGCTGCTCTTCGTGGTCGTGTGCCTCGCCATCGGCTGGGTGGCGCTGACGGCTCCGCGGCGTCCTCGCCTGATGCAGCTGTGTTTCCTCGTGGTCGCCGGTTTCCTGCTGACGAACAAGGTGTGGAGTCCGCAGTACTCCTTGTGGCTGGTGCCGCTCGCGGTCCTGGCTCTGCCGCACCGGCGAATCCTGTTGGCGTGGATGACCATCGACGCACTCGTCTGGGTTCCGCGGATGATGTACTACCTGGGCGTGGCCGACAAGGGTCTGCCCGAGCAGTACTTCACGGCGACCGTCCTGGTGCGCGATCTCGCCGTCGTCGGATTGTGTGTCCTGGTGGTGCGGCAGATCTACCGGCCGGTGGACGATCTGGTGCGTCGCAGCGGCGACGACGATCCGGCCGGTGGTGTGCTCGACGGAGCACCCGACGCGTACCCGTCGTGGGTGCCGGCGATGGTGCGTCCGCGGCCCGTCGAGGTTCCGATCGCGGATGCGGCGCCACCGCCTAGGGCACCACGGTCACCGGCCACCGACCCAGCTTGACCAGTCGGACGGCGACGGAGCCGAAGATGCGGTGCCCGGCAGACTCTGACGTGCCCACGACGATCGCGTCGGCACGCAGTTCGTCGCCGACGGCGGCGAGTCCCATCGCCGGGTCGCCGCGGAACGTCCGGAACTCCCAGTTCACGTGCTGGTGCTCGCCGAAACGCACCACGTGGTCGCGGATCTCGGTGAGCAGCTGGTCCGCCACCTGGCTCCCCGAGTCGTAGACCACGCCGCTCGCCTGCGCGAAGGCGCCGGCCGCCAGCGTCTGCACGTAGACCAGCACGAGCTTGGAGTGCTGCCGGCGCGCCAGTCCGGCGGCGTAGGCGGCCGCCCGCCAGGAGGAGTCGGAGCCGTCGAGGCCCACGACGATCAGCTTGGGGCCGTCCACTCCGTACTCGAAGACGGAGGGATCGTTCGACGAGGTCACGACCCGAGCCTACGACTCCTCGTCAGGAGAGGTACGGACGGAGCTGCGGCAACGCTTCGCCCGCGTGCTTGGCGTTGATGCCGTCGCCGATCGCCTGCAGCTTCCACTCGCTCCCGGCTCGGTACACCTTGGCCATGACCAGCCCGGTGAACGGCATGCCGCCCTGCAGCGTGAAGCGTGCCAGCTCGGTGTTGATCGTGTTGTCGACCAGGCGGGTGAAGGCGTTCGCCACCTGCTCGAACGTCTGCCCGCGGTACGAGGTCACGATGAAGACGATCGAGCTCACATGGGCGGGCACCCGCGTCAGGTCCACCGTGATCACCTCGTCGTCGCCCTCGCCCTCGCCGGTGAGGTTGTCGCCCTGGTGGACGATCGACCCGTCCTTCGACCGCAGCTGGCCGAAGTAGACGACGTCGGCGTGCTTGTCGCCGGAGAACATCAGCGCCGAGGCGTCGAGATCGACGTCCGCGCTGCGCCCGCCTCCGAAGAAGCCGGCCTTCTTGATGGGGTCCCAACCGAGGCCCATGCGGATGGTGGTCAGTGCGACGCCACCGTCCTTCTTCAGCGTCACCTTCTGACCCTTGGTGAGGCTGACGGGCCGAGCCTTCGTCAGGCTCACCTCGGCGGGGGCCGCGGGCGCAGAAGGTGCCGGAGGTGCCGCGGGCGGCGGCGTGGGGGCCGGCGGAGGTGTGGGAGCGGCAGGCGGAGGTGTGGGTGCAGCAGGCGCAGGCGCCGCTGCGGGAGCGTCGTCCACCGAGACCCCGTGGTCACCGACGAGAGCGGCGAACCCGCCCGCGTAACCCTGGCCCACGGCACGGACCTTCCAGCCGTCGCCGCGCCGGTACAGCTCGAGCGCGATGACGATGGACTCCGTCGTGAGGCCGTCCACGGTGTACGAGTAGAGCGTCGCACCGGTGCCGCCGTCGATCACGTGGGCGGTGGGCGCGGAGACGCGTCCGAAGCTGCTCGACGAGTCGTCGAGCGTGACGACGACTCGGATCTGCGTGATGTCGGCCGGGACCGCGGCGAGGGTCACGGCGACTTCCTGCGGCCCACCCTGGCCCGGAACCAGCTGCACACCGGGGCCGGAGGGCTGGTTGAAGAAGACGAAGTCGGCGTCGGAGCGAACCTTGCCGCTGTCGGTGACGAGCAGGGCGGAGATGTCCGCCGGTGCGGTCAGCTCGAGACCGATGCGAACGGTGGCGGTGGACAGAGGAGCATTCTGTCCCTTGGTCAACGGCTGTGCAGCCACGTCTCGTCCTCTTCCGGGGTGGTCGGGTACGTCCGAATTCAGCCTACGTGTGTCGGCGGGGCAGCGGCGGAGCCCGACGTGCCGGCCGTTGCCCGGAACCAGTGCAGGATCTCCTCGCTCGCAGCACCGCCGGACCGTTCGGTGACCACGAGCCCGGGGGCGTCCCACTGCAGCAGTTCCAGTTCACCGTGCCGCGGACGGATGGCGGCGGTCGCGGCACGAAGCATCTCCGCGTCGAGGGCGCCGTCCCCGGCGGCGAGCACCGGGGCGTCGGCCTCCAGAGTTCCCGCGTTCACGCACCGTCGGCGCACCTCGGCGACGGCATGCGACTTGCACACCGCGTCGGGCATCGCATAGACCTTGCGGCCCTGCCGGGACACGCCCCAGCCGCGCTCGGTGCACCAGTGTGCGAACTCGTCGACGAAATCCTCGGGCATCGTCTCCACGTTCACGACGAGGTAGCAGAACAGATCGTCCGCCGTCCGCTGCGTGAGCACCCACGAGTCGTCGCCCCGCCGTGTCATCTCCGCGGTCACCTCCGCGAGCGGCACCGCGGATCCGGCGACGGCGTCCTCGACGGCGCGGCGCCAGTCGAGATCCGGCTCACCGTCGACGAGGATGGTGGCCCCGTTGGTCGTGATCGCGTGCCGCCAGGGTGCTCCCGGCAGGGCGATGCGTCGGAACTGCTCGACGGTGCGCGTCGTGGTCGGCACCACCACCACCTCGGACGCGAGGCTGGTGAGCAGGTCCGCGGCGCGTGCGGTCATGTACGACAGCGGCGCACCCTCGTAGTACTCGACGCAGCGCACGTCGTCGTCGTGTCCGTCCGTGCGACCCTCCGCCAAGGCGGCGGCGCTGTAGATCATCGTGCGGTCGAGATCGGTCGCGACCAGTGCGGTCCTCGCCTCGGTCACGAGACGTCCCGGACGAGACCCATGCAGGAGTAGGCGAGATCGGGAACGACGTCCACGGGCACGCCCCTCGCCTCGGCGAGCATCCGGATGTGGCGGTGCTCCGGCGCCTGCGCGTCGCGCACGAGAACGCGCCACGGGACCCGGCGGAGCAGCACGCGGGTGGTCTCTCCCACTCCGGGTTTGACGAAGTTGACCGTGCTGATGCCGTACTCCTCCCGTACACGCTCGACCGAGGCCCAGCCACTCCACGTCGGTGTCCGGTCGGCGGACCGTACCGTCGACAGTCCCTCTGCCACGGCGTCCGCGACATCGTCGAATCTGGCGGACACGCTGTCCAGCAACAGGTTCGACACATCCACCGCGGCGAGGTCGGCGTAGAACTTGGCGCCGTGGAACTCACCGGGCCCGATGAGCGTGTCGTTGAGCACGGTGCGGGAGATCAGGCCCGACACCGTCGAGTTGAGGCATGCCGACGCGATGAGGAAGTCGTCGCGGGTGCCGTAGGTGGTCACACAGTGCCCGGGGTCCGCCAGTACCGCGAGCCGGTCGTCGAAGCGGGGGCCTCCCGCCCGGTGCACCGCGTCGAGGGCGGCGGTCAATTCCCGAGTGATGGCGCCCTTGCCGGTCCACCCGTCCACGAAGACGACGTCGGCCGGGTCGTGGTGACGGGCGAGATGATCCAGTGCGGCCGAGTCGATTCCGCGATCGCGCACGATGGACACGGCGTAGTGCGGCCACGTCAGACCGCGCACGTCCCGCGCCCAGCGGCGCATCAGGATGCCGATGGGGGTGCCGGCGCGGGCGAGAGAGGCGAGCACCAGGTTCTCACCGCGCTCGGCGATCACCAGATCGGTGACGATGCCGACCGCGGTGGCGAGGCGCGTCGCGCTCTCCTCCAGGACGGTGGCGAACAGGTCGCGGTAGGCGGCATCGGGTTGATACTCGACGGGCAGGCTCTCGGCATAGTGCGCTGCGCCCGACTGGATCTGCTGCTCCCGCGACGCGGTGTCCGCCTCCAGCGAGACGTGCGAGAGATCCTTCAGGAGCCAGGACACCTCGTCCGCCGCGTAGGACCCGAACGCCGGACCGTGCAGCGGTGCCGTCATCGAGACTCCGTCCGCAGCGAGTGCGGATCCGCCGCCACCACGGCGACGGTGACGTCGATACCGGTGCGGGTGAGGGCGTCCACGAGACCGTCCGGACCCGTCAACGCCTCGGTGTCCGCGGGCGGATCCACGACGAGAAGAACGGGGCTCGGCGCCGCCTCGTCCGGTACCCGAGCGTTGTAGAGATGACGTCGGCCACCAGCCGCGGGTTCCGGTGCGACGAACGAGAAGCCCCGTCGCAGCGGGTATCCCGGCTCGTCGAGCACATGAGCGGGTGAGCGGGTGGTGGTCTGGAACAGTGTCGGCGTTCCGCGGTCCGACAGTGCGCGGGCGATGCGGAGCGGGAGGTACATCAGTTCCTCGTGCCCGATCACGACGGTGGTGCCCGAGCCGAGGTGCGGTCGCAGCAGATCGGCCGACTCCTCGACCGCGGCGTCGAAGGCGGCGACGTCCTCGGCCCGAAAACCGTGGCGACCGCCGTCGGGCACTCCGGCCGGCCAGGGCACGTCGACCCTGGTGACGGTCCCTCGGTGGGGAGCATCCACCGGTGCAGACGCAGCGGGTAGCGCTTCCACGACGGCGATGATGTCGTCGGGCAGATGCACGGTGCCTGTCGCGAGCGACACCGAGTCGATGACCACCCCGAGTTCCGCAGCGACGCGGTCGGTCTCGCGGCGCTGATCCGCCGAGCGCATGTCGACGAGCGAGGCGATCACGTAGCGCGCCCGCGGCGCGAGTGCGTGCACCGCGCGAATGGCACCGAGGGCCGTCGTTCCCGTGGAGATCTCGTCGTCGACCAGGACCATCGGGAGGTAAGAGGGCAGGTCGCGCTCCGGATCGGTGGGTAGGAGGCGATGATCCGTCGCGTGCGAGTGGCCCTCCTCGAACTCACCGTGCACGGCGAATCCCTCGACGGGTCGACGGGTCGAGTGGATGTAGGACCGTGCGCCGAGGCGCGTCGCCACGCAGTGGCCGAGTCCCGTCGCGGTCTCGGCGAATCCGAGTACCACCACGCCGTCGTCGTGCCCGGCGAGCACGTCGGCGCACAGGGAGCCCAGGAGCTCACCTGCTCGGATCACCTCGGCCGGGTCCTGCGGGATGTGTTTGCCCAGAACGGTCGACACCAGCAGGTGTGCCCGGCGCGGGTTGCGCCGCAGCCCCGGCTGCACCAGGTCGCCCACCCGCCGGCCCACCGACGAGGTGCCGTGCTCGAGGACGAGCCCCAGTTCCGCTGTCGCCCAGGGCAGTCGACGGTCCATCGCGCGGCTCATCGTGCAGTGCCGGTCGTGAACGCGGGACGCCTGGCCAGTGCCTGCATCACGTCGACGAACGACACACCCTCGGCGGTGACGCCGAAGACGGCGGCCCGGCGCAGCGTCTGCTCGGCCCACGGCCGGTGCGGGCCGAGTTCGTTCATCTTGTTGCCGTAGCCGGAGGCGAGGACGCCGCCTCCGCCGGAGGACGACGCAATGGCCTGTGCATCCTGATACTCCTCGTGGGTGACCACCGACAGCGAGTGCACGGCGGCGACGTGGGACGGGTGGATGACGGTCTTGCCGTGCAGCCCGTTGGCACGGTCGAGCGCGACCTCACGGAGCAGACCGTCGATGTCGCGGCTGACCAGCTGCTGGCGGAAGCGGACGGCGTCGTGCTCGGCGAAGGGCGTGGCTCGCAGCATCGGGCGGAACAGCCGCTCGTGGTCGGCGAAGTACTCCCAGACCGGGCCGGTGACGACGAAACCCGTTCCGTCACTGCGCCCGAGGTGGTTGACGATGGCGCCGATGGTGTCCGCGACCACCCGCACGTCGTAGATCGTCAGGTCGCGGTCACGTCGGATCCCGAAGGCGCCGCTCATGTCGGTGGCACCGACTCGCACCGCCAGGACGCTGTCGCGGTATCGGTCGAGCACGTCACGTGCACCGGCCAACTCGTCGTCACGGGTCTCCCGGTAGACCATCTCGCGGGACTCCATCACGGGCATGACCACCAGGTGTCTGCCCGCGGCGGCCGACCGAGCGGCCACCTCCTCGAGAAACTTCTCGCCGCTCTCCGGCCGGAACTTGGGAAGAACGAAGCCGTGCAGGACGTCGATGCCGGTGGTGAGACGGTCGCAGACGTGGTGCATGTCCTCCGCCGTGCGGACGCGGACGAAGACGGCGGCCTCGGGCGGATCGACGGCGAGTGCGTCCAGCGCGGCGACGACGTGTCCGCGCGCCGCTTCGAGGTCGGCGTCGGCAACGGCGTCCTCGAGATCGAGCACGACGGACCGGGAGCCCTCGGCCGCGCGCTTGCGTACCGTCTCCACCAGGTTCGCCCTGGTGGCCGGGACGTAGAGCGTGGCGCCCAGGGCGAGCGCCCGCGTCGTGAGGTCGCTCTCCGCGGTCACGGCGACGGGCGGGCGGTGGAACAGGTACTCGAGTGTGGCGGGTTCCAGGTGAGAGAAGTGCTGCACTGCAACCCCTTTCGTATCAGGTCCGACTCTGTCGGCCGCGGATGCGGTCGACCACACCGGAGATGAAGTCCTCGACGGAATCGAGTTCGCGCAGGTACGCCCAGTAGTCGGGTCGGCCCGTTCCGAGTGCCGCGGCGGCCCTCTCGATCCGTGCGAGCTGAGCATCCAACACCGAGCCCCATTCGGCAACCAGTCCCCGGTCGACGGCCAGCAGCTGCGCGTCGCGCAGCCGGAACCGGACGCGGCGATCCACGGCCCCGGGGTCGTCCCGCACCTCGCGCAGGCGTGCCAGGCGTCCGGTGACGGCCTCGATGTCCGCCTCCGCGTCGGCCAGATGCTGCCGTGCGGCGGTGATCCGGTCGAGTGCCTCCTCCGGATCGCCTCGGTCGCGTGCGGTCGCCGCGTCGTCGATGTCGCGGGCCGCCTCGACCATGTGGGTCTCGCAGTTCTCCCGAGCTCGGGAGAGATCGTCCGAGCTGGCGGCCACGAACTCGCGCAGCAGGGCGGAGTAGGCGGGCGCGATGTACTCGGCCTTGGTGCCGACCGCCTGGAGCCGAGTGCGGACCGATGCCAGGGCGGTGGACGCCGATCCGGCGCGGCCGGGTGCCTCGGCGAGTGCCTGGCGGAGATCGTCCGCGGCGGAGCGCACCTGCGCTGCGCGGCCGGTGACCGCGGTGCCGCTGCCCCCGGATTCCGCCGCCGCGAGACCGTCCAGTGCACGGTGTACCGCGGCGACGGCGTCACGCACGGAGCGATAGGAGTGGTGCGGTTCCGATCCGGTGACGGTCGCCAGCACCGAGGTCGCCGCGGTGCGTGCGTCGTTCGCCAGGCGCGGGACCGCGGCGTACTCGAGCGTCGCGTGCTCGAGCCGTGCCCGGTGCGCCTCGTAGAACTGGTCGACCGCGGCGCTGGCGGCGGAGAGGTGGGCGATGGCGGTGGCGAAGGCGTCGTACGCCTCCTCGCTCGCGTCGGACTCGGGGCGCTCCGTGGCCGCCAGATACGAGGCACCCGCTGCGAAGCACTGCTCCTCCACCGGCCGCCAGCGCGCTCGCAGACTGTCGTCCGACCTGCCCAGTCGTTCCAGCGCGTCGACCCCCGCGGACGCGATCGACTGACGCTTGTCCATGTCGAGGAAGGTCCGGACCGTGTCGGCCCGGATGGCGGCGACCGCCTCGGTGCGCGCCCGGCCGCGGCTCAGGCGCCCGGGCCAGCGGTGTGTCACCCGCCCGATGGTACTGGCGGCGCCGTTCTCGGACGCGCCGGCGATCTCGAGTCGCACCGGCTCGCGGGAACGCTGGTGCGATGCCACACGTTGAGGGTAAGAACGCGAGTGGACCGCAGTTTCCATTACGCAACCGGTAGCACGCAACCGAAAGGACTCGAGCCATGGGCGTCAGCCTGACCAAGGGTGGCAATGTCTCCCTCACGAAAGCCGCACCGAACCTCACGGCCGTCTCGGTGGGTCTCGGATGGGACATCCGCACGACCACCGGCACCGACTTCGACCTCGATGCCAGCGCCATCGCGCTCGGTACGGACAAGAAGGTGGTCAGCGACCAGCACTTCGTGTTCTTCAACAACCTGAAGAGCCCCGACGGGTCGATCGAACACACCGGTGACAACACCACCGGTGAGGGCGACGGCGACGACGAGGTCATCAACGTCGAGCTCTCCGCCGTGCCGCCGAACATCGACACCATCAACTTCCCGGTGTCCATCTACGAGGCCGACGCACGCTCGCAGTCGTTCGGCCAGGTCCGCAACGCCTACATCCGCGTCGTCGACAAGTCCAACGGCACCGAACTCGCCCGCTACGACCTCAGCGAGGACGCCTCGACGGAGACCGCCATGGTGTTCGGCGAGCTCTACCGCAACGGTGCGGAGTGGAAGTTCCGCGCCGTGGGCCAGGGCTACGCCTCCGGTCTGGCCGGCATCGCCCGCGACTTCGGAGTGAACGTCTGACCCCTGTGAAGGAGTAATGTCCCGCTCGACGGGGCATTCGGTCCGAGTACCGGAGAGTGTTGCGCGTCGTCCTCGTCGGACGGCGCTGCGACACTCTCCGTTGCATGTCGGGGCAACGACGCCCCGTTGCCGGAGCCCGCAGGGATCGACACCAGAGAAAGGCCACCACCCGTGGTTCTACGCATCTTCGGATGGTCGTTCGCGATCACCGCGCTCGCCATCGTGGTGGCCTTCATCTACGGGAGCTGGCAGGCCGTCGCTCTCGTCGTGATCCTCGGCATCCTCGAGGTGTCGCTGTCCTTCGACAACGCGGTCATCAACGCGACGGTCCTGCGCCGGATGAGCGAGTTCTGGCAGAAGATCTTCCTCACCATCGGCATCATCATCGCCGTCTTCGGTATGCGGCTGGTCTTCCCGCTGGTCATCGTCTGGGCCGCGTCCGGCCTGGGCCCCGTGGCGGCGCTCCGTCTCGCGCTCAACCCGCCCGCGGACGACGCCGCCTACTTCCCCGACGGCAGCCCGTCGTACGAGACGCTGATCACCGACGCGCATCCGCAGATCGCCGCGTTCGGTGGCATGTTCCTGCTCATGCTGTTCCTCGGCTTCATCTTCGAGGAGCGCGAGCACACCTGGCTCTCGTGGATCGAGAAGCCGCTGGCCAAGGCCGGCAAGCTCGACATGATGTCCGTGATCGTCGCCGGCATCCTGCTGGTTCTCGCGGCCGAGTTCATGGCGGAGGACGACAAGATCTCCACGGTCATGGTGTCCGGCGTGCTGGGCATGGTCACCTACATCGCGGTGAACGGCCTCGGCAATCTGTTCCACGTCCCCGGTGAAGACGAGGAGGAGGAGACCTCCGGCGGGCCGTCGGACCTCGCGAAGGCGACCGGCAAGGCCGGCTTCTTCCTGTTCCTCTACCTCGAGGTCCTCGACGCGTCCTTCAGCTTCGACGGCGTCATCGGCGCGTTCGCCATCACCGCCGACCCCATCATCATCGCCCTGGGCCTCGGCTTCATCGGTGCGATGTTCGTGCGGTCGCTCACGGTCTATCTGGTGCGCAAGGGCACGCTCGACGACTACGTGTACCTCGAGCACGGCGCCCACTGGGCCATCGGCGCACTGTCGATCATCCTGCTGGTCTCGATCGGCGTGCACATCAACGAGATCATCACCGGACTCGTCGGTGTGGTCCTCATCGGACTGTCGTTCCTGTCCAGCGTGCGCCGTAACCGGCGCCTCGCGGCCGAGGGGCATGCCGACGACGCCAAGGTGCACATCCAGGAATGACGGGCGGACCTCAGAGTTCGTCGATGTCGATCAGGCCGTCCTGCAGGGCCCGCGCGACCAGGGATGCCTTGGTCGGTGCGGGCCGGCCGACGGCCGCGTACTTCTGACGGATCCGCGTCAGGTGGGTGTTCACCGTTCCGAGCGAGAGGAACATGCTGGCCGCGACGGCCGGCTTGGAATCGCAGCGGAACCAGCTGATGAGCACCTCGATCTCACGAACCGTGAGGTTGGGGCGCTGGTAGGTGGTGCTGTCGGTGTGGCCATGCGTGCGAACGGTGGCCGAGCCGTCCTGATCCGGACGGCGCCATGTCGTGGTCGTCACTGGTGTGCCTTTGTTTCTCGTGTCCCTGGTTTCGGTCGAACTGCCGGTTTCTTCAGCAGTCTCTCACCGAACAGTCGGTTTTGTCATCGTTCCCCGGAGAATGACTCGTCACGAACTCTGCCGGACGAGTGCACACATTCTGTAAAAGGCGCAGGTCGACGGACGGCTCAGCTGTCGATGCGGCTGCGCAGAACGTCCCGGGCCGCCGGCCATTCGTCGTCGGTCATCGAGAACAGCGCCGTGGTGCGCCACGTTCCGTCGACGCGGCGACGATGCTTGCGCAGCAATCCCTCGAAGTGTGCGCCGAGCTTGCCGATCGCCGCGCGGGACTGCTCGTTCAGTGCGTCGGTGTGCCACTCCACGCGCACCACGTCGGCGGAGCCGAAGGCGTGCTCGAGCAGAAGGAACTTCGATTCGGGGTTGATCCTGGTTCCCTGGGCCGAGCGCGAGAGCCAGGTGTATCCGATGGCGACGCTCCGGTTCGAGGCGTCGATCTGGTAGTAGGACGTCGTGCCGACCGCGACGCCGGTACGCGCGTCCCGCTGCAGGAACGCCCGCCGCGCCGTGTCCGCGAGGGCGGTGTCGATGTACGCGCGGGCGGTCGTGTCGTCGGACACGACGGATCCGGTCCAGCGGAAGATCGCGGGGTCGTCCGCGGCCGCCGCGAGCGCGCCCGCGTGATCGGGCGTCAGCGGCTCGAGGTGCACGTGCTCGCCGAGCAGGGGGACGGGATCGAACGGCGTGCTCACACGGGTACCTCCGCTTCGGCGTCGGTCCGGCGGCGCGGGGACCGGGTGGGACGGGCGTCGAGAGTGCGGCGACGGGACCGTGCGAACAGGACGACGAGAACGACCAGCAGCACGGCGCGCACCCACACCCCGAACACCACGACGTTCTCCTCGGTGGTCGCGTCACTGCCACTCGACAACGCGGCGAAGTACCGGAAGACGCCGACACCGAGTACGACGTCGGTGATCAGGTAAGCCGTCACCACGTGCCAGGGAACGTGCAGCAGGACGAAGAACGGGACGAGCCACAGCGTGTACTGCGGTGAGTGCACCTTGTGGAACAGAAGGAACGCCACGAGCATCACCGCGCTGGTCTGCACCCAGGGGTAGGTGCCCTCCGCGAGACGTCGACGCCAGCCGAACCACAGCGCGGCGGCGAACGACACCAGCACCAGCAACGGCGAGAGCACCGAGACCAGGCTCTGGTACGCCTGGTCGTTGGCGGCGCTCATGTCCGGCGTCGCCGACGGCACGTCGTAGAGGATCCGCAGTCCCCAGTACCAGATCGAGTTGGTCGTGATGTCGGCCTGCCGCATGCCCTGGAAGGCGAACGACGCCCGCCATCCGTCGTAGCCGAGGATCGCGAAGGGCAGGTTGACGGCGGCCACCACGGCAGCGGCGACGGCGATCACTCCGGCTGCCCCGCGCACGTCGAGTCGGCGCGGCGACCGGCGTGCGGACACGGGGGACTCCACCCCGCCCACGCCCCCGGCCAGGACGTACGACGCGAGCGGGAGAACGAAGGCGCCCGGATAGAGCTTGAGGCAGAAGCCCACCGCCAGGAGTGCCGACGCAAGATACGCCCGACGTCGGAGCGGCATGCGGGTGGACATCACGTACACGGCGCCGACGGTCGTCGCCACCACGGGGAGTTCCCAGTTGTGGAACGCGTAGAGAACCAGCGCGGGGCCGGCCGACCAGAGCAGCGCGACGCGGCCGCCGAGGCGTCCGAGCATCCAGGCGGTCACCGCGCCGAACGGTGCGAGCAGGAGCGCCGAGTAGAGGAGGAACTGGGCGTCGGTGTGGCTCGCCAGACCGCCGACCCACATGAGAAGTCCGCTGAGCACCGGGTACTCGACGGTTCCGCCGGTGAGTGTGCCGTCGGCGGAGATACCGCCGGTCAGGTAGGGGAACAGGTGCTGATCGATGCCGCGGTCGAGCCACAGGAACTGGATGTCGGAGTAGCAGACGGACGAGTCCTTGATGCGGTCGAACGCCAGACTGCGTCCGGTCTCGTCGAAGGGTGCTCCCGCGCACCGCGCCTTGTTGACGTAGCCGAGCACCATCGTGATCACCGAGATCGCGGTGACGGCGGCCGCCGTGGCGACCCCGGCGCGGCCGGAGATCGTCGCGCGGCCGGTGGTCATGAGGACAAGAGTAGGTGCCCCGGACCTCGCGCCGTGCTGTCCGCACCGTCGATCCGCCGATTTCGTGGTGAGCCGCGGTCCAGGTACCCTGGACCGGTTGCTGACG
Source organism: Rhodococcus sp. BP-160 (assembly GCF_019836205.1). Taxonomy (NCBI): domain Bacteria; kingdom Bacillati; phylum Actinomycetota; class Actinomycetes; order Mycobacteriales; family Nocardiaceae; genus Rhodococcus; species Rhodococcus sp. BP-160. The sequence goes on along the minus strand of NZ_JABUEK010000003.1, from coordinate 748,411 downwards.
CAACGACCCTCCTGTCACGGATCGTCCGTGACCGTTTCACAGTCCATAGGAGGTGATGAGGTCTTATGCGTCATTACGAACTGATGGTCATCCTCGACCCCAATCTCGACGAGCGCACGGTCGCCCCGTCGCTGGATACGTTCCTGAACGTCATCCGCAAGGACGGCGGCAAGGTCGACAAGGTCGACGTGTGGGGAAAGCGCCGTCTCGCCTACGAGATCGAGAAGCACGCCGAAGGCATCTACGCGGTGATCGACATCAACGCGGAGCCCGCCACGGTGTCGGAGCTCGATCGCCAGCTCGGCCTGAACGAATCGGTGCTGCGCACCAAGGTTCTGCGCCGCGGCAAGTGATCCCTCGTGTCACCGTCTCGCCCTAGGCTGACGGCAACCGAGAAGATCATGCGCTGACAAGGCACGAGAAAGAGGAATCATGGCAGGCGAAACCGTCATCACCGTCGTCGGGAACCTGACGGCCGATCCCGAACTCCGATTCACCCCCGCAGGTGCAGCGGTCGCGAACTTCACCGTCGCGTCCACGCCCCGCACGTTCGATCGTCAGTCCAACGAATGGAAGGACGGCGACGCACTCTTCATGCGCTGCAACATCTGGCGCGAGGCTGCGGAGAACGTCGCGGAGTCGCTCACCCGCGGTGCGCGAGTCGTCGTGACGGGTCGGTTGCGGCAGCGTTCCTACGAGACGCGTGAAGGCGAGAAGCGCACTGTCGTCGAACTCGAGGTCGACGAGGTCGGTCCCTCCCTGCGGTACGCGACGGCCAAGGTCAACAAGGTCAGTCGTGGCAGCGGCGGAGGCGGCGGCAACAGCGGCGGCGGGTTCGGTGGTTCCTCCGGTGGATCGGGTGGCTCGTCGAGCCGTTCGTCCGGTGGCAGCTCGGGCGGTGACGATCCGTGGGGCAGTGCCCCGCAGGCATCGGGATCGTTCGGTGGCTCCCGTGGCGGCGGCGACGACGAACCGCCGTTCTGATCCGGTACGCACCACACATGCAGTGAATCAAGATTCGGAGATTGTCCATGCCTAAACCGCCGTTGCGCGACAAGGTGATCAAGAAGAAGGTCTGTGCCTTCTGCAAGGAAAAGAACACGTCCATCGACTACAAGGACACGACGTTGCTGCGTAAGTACGTCAGCGACCGCGGCAAGATCCGCGCTCGTCGTGTCACCGGCAACTGCGTCCAGCACCAGCGGGACATCGCCATCGCAGTCAAGAACTCGCGTGAGGTAGCACTGCTGCCCTACGCCGCGACTGCGCGATAAGGGGAAAGGTAACCATGAAGCTCATCCTCACCGCTGATGTCGACAACCTCGGCGCACCCGGAGACACCGTCGAGGTCAAGGACGGCTACGGACGTAACTTCCTGCTGCCCCGTGGACTGGCCATTGCGGCCACCCGCGGAGCACAGAAGCAGGTCGAGGGCATCCGTCGTGCCCAGGAAGCTCGCGCCGTGCGCGGGCTGGACCATGCCAACGAGCTCAAGCAGGCCATCGAGGGCCTGACGTCCGTGACGCTGTCGGTGCGAACCGGCGGCTCGGGCAAGCTCTTCGGTGCGGTCACCGCAGCCGACGTCGCCGCTGCCGTCAAGAGCGCCGGTGGCCCGGTGCTCGACAAGCGCAGCATCGAACTGCCGAAGTCGCACGTGAAGTCCACCGGAACGCACCGCATCACCGTGGCGCTGCACCCCGATGTGACGGCGTCGTTCGACCTCGAGGTCTCCGCCTCGTAAGCATCACCGACACGCAGTACCGAATGCCCCGGCCGATTCTCGGCCGGGGCATTCTGCGTTTGCGTTCGTTCTTTTCCTGCCTGTCTCGGCCGTCCTCCGGCGTGGGCGAGGTGGTGATTTTGTACGCGGTGAGTGTTTCCGGGTGGGTCCACTGGCACCGTCCCCAAACCTCGGAGCAGACGCGGCCCGAGCACCGTCCGACGCCGAGGGTGCGCCGAAACCTTTACGTACTCTTCGAGATGTCTTGACCAACGATGCGCCCCGAGGAGAGACCGGGCGTTCTGCACCGACGAAACCGCACAGACCCACACCATCCGTGTCCGCCTGGAGGCTTCACCGTGACTGCACAACTCGATCGCTCGTCCCCCGCCGAACCACCCGTACCCGCCCCGAGCCCCACACCGCGCGACCGGCTGGCGAGCGTCGCCCGGTACGACGTGCCCGCGTCTCTCGTGGTGTTCCTGGTGGCGGTACCGCTCTCCATCGGAATCGCGGTGGCCTCCGGCGCTCCCGTCATGGCGGGCCTCATCGCGGCCGTCATCGGCGGCATCCTCGCCGGTGCGCTGGGTGGGTCCCCGCTGCAGGTGAGCGGGCCGGCCGCCGGCCTGACCGTGGTGGTGGCCGAGTTGGTGAACCAGTTCGGTTGGCGCATCACGTGTCTCATCACGGTGTTCGCCGGTGTGCTGCAGGTGGTGCTGGGTCTGAGCCGTATCGCCCGCCAGGCGCTCGCCATCTCGCCGGTGGTGGTGCACGCGATGCTGGCCGGTATCGGTATCACCATCGCGCTGCAGCAGATCCACGTGCTGCTCGGTGGGGAGAGCCGGAGTTCCGCCGTCGCCAACATCACGTCTCTGCCTTCGTCGATCCTGAACGCCGAGGCGGCGCCGGTCGCCATCGGCGGCGTGGTCGTTGCGCTGATGCTGCTGTGGCCGCGCATCACCGGCCCACTCGGTAAGGTCCCCGGCCCGCTGGTGGCCGTGGTCGCGGGAACCGGTCTCTCACTGGCCTTCTCGATGAACGTCGAACGAATCGATCTGCCCGGCAACCTGATCGAGGCCGTGGAATTGCCCGCATTCCCGGAAGGGCAGTGGGCAGCGTTCGCGACCGGTGTGCTGACCATCGCGTTGATAGCGAGCGTCGAGAGTCTGCTCTCCGCCGTCGCCATCGACAAGATGCACTCGGGCAGACGCACCAACTTCGATCGCGAACTCATGGGTCAGGGCGCCGCCAACATGGTGTCCGGTGTCGCCGGCGGACTGCCCGTCACCGGCGTCATCGTGCGCAGCGCCACCAACGTCCGATCCGGCGCCCGATCCCCCGCTTCGGCTGTGCTGCACGGTGTCTGGGTTCTCATCTTCTCGGTCCTGTTCATCGGTGTGGTCGAGCTGGTCCCCTACGCCGCACTGGCAGGTCTGCTCGTCATGATCGGTGTGCAGCTGGTCAAGCTCGCGGACATCCGCTCGGCGACGAAGACCGGCGACGTGGTGGTGTACGCGGCGACGGTCGTCGGTGTCGTCACCCTCAATCTGCTCGAGGGTGTGCTGATCGGGCTCGCCATCTCCGTCCTGCTGGTGTTGCGCCGCGTGCTGTGGGCACGGGTGCGTGCCGAGCAGCTCACCGAGGACTCCTGGCGCGTCGTGGTGGAGGGATCGCTCAGCTTCCTGTCGCTTCCTCGCGTCACGCGGGTGCTGCAGTCCGTTCCTGCCGGCCGATCCGTGACGATCGAGCTGACCGTCGACTTCCTCGACCACGCGGTGTACGACGCGCTGCACGAGTGGACGAAGCAGTACGAGGCGACGGGCGGCACCGTCGTCGTCGACGAGGTCGGAGCCGTGGACATGGCGTCGGCCACGGCCGGGCCACCGAGACGCATGCCCCACATGCTGTCCGCGCGCACGTTCATGCCGTGGTCGCAGTGGCAGACCGTCGACAGCCACTCCGGGCCGTTCACCGCCGATGCCGTCACCCCGGCGGCGCTCCGGCCGGTCCTGGCCGGTGTCGAGGAATACCATCGTCGCAGCGCGTCGTCCATGCGCCCGCACCTCGAGAAGCTGAGCGAGTTCCAGGACCCGGACACGTTCTTCCTGAGTTGTGTCGACTCGCGCGTGCTGCCGAACACGATCACCAGCGCCGGACCCGGAGACCTCTTCACCGTCCGCAACATGGGCAATCTGATCCCGGTCGGTGATCCGGACACGTCGCTCGAGGCCGCTCTGGAGTACGGCGTGAACACGCTCGCCATCAGTTCCGTCGTGGTCTGCGGCCACTCCGGCTGTGGAGCCATGCGGGGGCTGCTCGCGGACGCCCACGACGCCGACGGGGTGGTGGGTGAGTGGCTCTCGCACGGCCGGGCGAGCCTCAGTGCGTTCCGGAGTGGCCACCCCGTCGCGCGGGATGCCGCGGAGCTGGGGTTCTCCGAGATCGACCAGCTCGCCATGGTGAACGTGGCAGTACAACTGCAGACCCTGTCGCGTCACGCCGTGGTGGGCAAGGCGGTCGCCGAGGGGAGGCTCAAGGTGGTCGGACTCTTCTTCGACATTCCCACGGCGCGGGTCGTGCTCGTCGACGCGGCCTCGGTCACCGAGCTCGATCAGGAGCCTGCGCAGAACTGACCAGGGCTCCACGGGGCGCCGCGATGCACTACATCGCGGCGCCCCGTCGCGTGTCCGGCGGCTGTTATCCGGACCGGATCAGAATCACTCGGCGGTTTCACCGGCGGGACCGACATGTGACCCAGGTCATGTTGATAACTCCAGCCACGGAGACCTGACACGCCCGACATGTCAAGTCGGCAGGACACGCCGAGTGCGGATTCATCCACAGAGAGAAAAATTGAGAAATCGCCCTGACGTGCACTGATGGGCTGTGTGATCTTGTTGCTGCACAGGTTCTGCACAGGTGGTCAACACGACTCGCCTGCGTTGTCCACACCCCGTCCACAGATTGCTCAACAGGCCCGTTTGGTGCTGGCGGACCGAGCACCTAACGTCCCTCCGGCACACCATCGACGGGCCTCGTCGACCGCCGGACAGCCGCTCGCGCACGCGCGTGCAGTCACGTGTTCGGACCGTGTCGGGGGCCGGGGGTACAACGTGGTGAGCACGGACTCGGCCGACACGGCCGAGGACGGACGAGATCTCCGGGGGCGAGCTTCGGTCGAGCGAGAGGGCGGCGAACTTCTGTGGCAGTCGTGGACGATCGGGGAACGAACGACTACCAGGGGCCGTCCGAGGCGCCCGGTGAGGACTTCGGTCGTCAGCCCCCTCAGGACATGGCTGCCGAGCAGTCCGTTCTGGGCGGCATGCTGCTCAGCAAGGACGCCATCGCGGACGTCCTGGAGGTTCTGCGTCCCGGCGACTTCTACCGCCCGGCCCACCAGATGGTCTACGACGCCATCCTCGATCTGTACGGCCGCGGCGACCCCGCCGACCCGGTCACCGTCTCCGCGGAGCTCGAACGGCGCGGCGAGCTCAAGCGCATCGGCGGCCCGCCCTACCTCGTCACGCTGACGCAGACGGTCCCCACGGCGGCCAACGCGTCGTTCTACGCCGAGATCGTCGTCGAGAAGGCGATCCTGCGTCGCCTCGTCGAGGCCGGTACGCGCATCGTCCAGTTCGGCTACGCGGGCGCGGACGGTCAGGACGTGTCCGAAGTCGTCGACCGGGCTCAGGCCGAGGTGTACGAGGTCACCGAGCGTCGTACCGCGGAGGACTTCGTCCAACTCGAAGAGCTGCTGCAGCCCACGATGGACGAGATCGACTCCATCGCCAGCCGCGGCGGCATGTCGAACGGTGTCCCCACCGGCTTCACCGAGCTCGACGAGGTGACCAACGGTCTGCATCCGGGCCAGATGATCATCGTCGCGGCGAGGCCTGGTGTGGGCAAGGCGCTCGCCCTCGACACGCCGTTGGCGACGCCCACTGGGTGGACGACGATGGGTGAAGTCGAGGTCGGGGACCATCTCATCGATGCGTCCGGATCTGCGACTCGGGTCGTCGCTGCGACCGACGTGATGGTCGGTAGGCCGTGTTACGAGGTCGAGTTCTCCGACGGCACGGTCATCGTGGCCGACGCGGAGCATCAGTGGCTCACGGATACCCGCGCATCGCGAAAGTCGGCGCAGGCTGCGGCTGCTCGATACAACAGGACCAAGAACCAAGGAACGTTCGCCGAGGTGCGAACCACCGAGCAGATCGCCGGTTCGGTCAGGTGCGCGACCAAGGACGCTCGACTGAATCACTCGGTGACCAACGCGAAGCCGATCCAGCGTCCGGACGCGGTCCTTTCCGTCCCTCCCTACACGCTGGGCGCGTGGTTGGGGGACGGCACCAGCGCTTGCGCGCAGATCACCTCCGACGATCCCGAGATCATTGCTCGGATCGAAGGTGAGGGGTTGGTGGCCGTTCGATCCGCAGCAGCTGAGTTGCGATACTCGATTCAGCTTCCCGCACCCGAACCTGTACCGGCCAAGTTCTGTACGGTGTGCGGAAAACGCTTCGTGCCGTTCTCTTCTCAGGTGCGTACCTGCGGCCGTTCATGCGGTGGCCGGGCTCGTTTCCAGGATGACGTGGTGGATCAGCCGCTGTGCCCGCTCTGCGGTGAGCTGTGCACCGGACTTCGGATGTGCCAGAAGTGCCGAAACGCCACGGGGACGGTGCAAGCTCGCCTCCGAACACTCGGTGTGTTGAACAACAAGCACATTCCCATGGAGTACCTCAGGTCGTCGGAGTCGCAGCGGCGAGCTGTACTCGCCGGCCTGCTGGACACCGACGGGACCGTCACGGCAGGCGGATCCGCGCAGTTCAGTGTCACCAATGAGCGACTGGCACTCGACGTCGAGGAACTCATCGTCAGTCTGGGGTACCGAGTACATCGATCGACGAAGAGGGTGGCAGGACGCACCGAGGCGTCGTCGACGGCGTTCACACTCACCTTCTCGACCGATGATGTGGTCTTCGGTCTGCATCGAAAGCAGTTGCTGCACAAAGAGCGTCGTGCCTCGTCGAATGTGTCCAGGTCTTCGAGTCGCTTCATCGTCGACGTTCGTCGCGTCGACTCGGTGCCGGTCAGATGTGTCGAGGTCGATAACAAGGACCACCTCTATCTCGCCGGTCGTTCGATGGTGCCGACACACAACTCCACTCTCGGAATGGATTTCATGCGCTCGTGCTCCATCAAGCACGGCATGGCCAGCGTCATGTTCTCGCTCGAGATGAGCCGCACCGAGATCGTCATGCGTCTCCTCTCCGCCGAGGCCAAGATCAAGCTCGGCGACATGCGCTCGGGAAAGATGACGGACGACGACTGGACCCGCCTCGCCCGCAGGATGAGCGAGATCAGCGAGGCACCACTCTTCGTCGACGACTCCCCCAACCTCACCATGATGGAGATCCGCGCCAAGGCGCGGCGACTCAAGCAGCGACACGATCTCAAGCTCATCGTCATCGACTACCTGCAGCTGATGTCGTCCGGCAAGAAGGTGGAGTCGCGTCAGCAGGAGGTCTCGGACTTCTCGCGATCGCTGAAGCTGTTGGCCAAGGAGCTCATGGTTCCGGTTGTCGCCATCTGTCAGCTCAACCGTGGTCCCGAGCAGCGCACGGACAAGAAGCCGATGGTCTCGGACCTTCGTGAGTCCGGCTCGCTCGAGCAGGACGCCGACATGGTCATCCTGCTCTACCGTCCGGATGCGACCGAGCGCGACGATCCCCGCGGCGGCGAAGCCGACCTGATCCTCGGCAAGCACCGCAACGGACCCACGGCCACCATCACTGTGGCGCACCAGCTGCACCTGTCGCGCTTCGTCGACATGGCGCGCGGCTAGTCCGCCGAGGCCGGCTGGGAGATCGAGGCGGAGAAGGACACGTCGACGTCGTCGACGACCTTCATCGATCCGAGCAGCTGGGAGTAGGGCTTCACGCCGAAGTCCGTATGCGTCACCACCGCGTCGAAGGCGACGTGCGTCGTCCCGTCGGAGGTGGAGACCGAAAGGTCGACGGTGTGCTCGCGTGTCACGCCGTGGATCGTCAGCGTGCCGTCGAGACGGTAGCCGTCCTTCGTCGACTCGACGGTGGTCGCGTCGTAGCGGATTTCGGGATGGTCCGACGCGTCCAGCGTGCCGAGGGCGTTGGACCGCGCGAGCATCTTCTCGGGGCCGAACATCGGTGTGACGCCGCCCTCGCCACTGACGACCTCCATGGAGTCGACGCGGACCCGAACCGTGACGGCCGTCGGAGCGCCGTCCGACTCGTCGACGGTGACGCTCCAGTCGCGGAACGCGATGGTCAGCCGGTGCCCCATCTTCGACGCTCGACCGGTCACCCCGGTGTGGACGTTCAGCGTGCCGTCCGCCGCGGTCAGGGTCCTGCTCGAGGTGGTCATCACCCGACTGTATCCGCGCTGCTGGGGCAGAATGCGTGGCCGTGACCACACATGGCTTCTCGGACTACGTCGCGCATCCCCGCCACGGGCCGCTACCGATGATCCTGCTGGCCGTCACGGTCGTCACCGGTGCGATCGACGCGCTCAGCCTGCTGGCTCTCGGTCGAGTGTTCGTGGCCAACATGACGGGCAACGTCGTGTTCATCGGTTTCGCACTGGGCGGGGCGCCCGGTTTCTCGTTGTGGGGCTCGGTGCTCGCCCTGGTCGGATTCCTGGTGGGCGCGATGGTCGGTGGGACACTGATCACGCGGGCCGGTGGTCGACGAGATCATTTGCTGCGCAACGCACTCGGGGTCGAGCTCGTCCTCGCGCTCGCGTCGCTGATCGCCGCGATCCTCATTATGGACGGTCCCGGCCGCGGATACGTCATCGTCGTGCTGCTCGCGCTGGGCCTGGGGCTGCAGAATGCGGCGGTGCGGCATCTCGCCGTCCCGGACATGACCACCACCGTGCTGACGATGGCCCTCACCGGCATCGGGTCCGATCTCCGGAAACGGGACGGTGCGGCTGTACTGCGTCGGCTCTCCTCCGTCGTCGCCATGTTCCTCGGTGCGATCCTGGGCACCGTGGTGGTGTTGCATTCGGGTGTGGTGGCGACGCTGGTGCTCGTGGCCGCGCTGTTCGCGGCGATCCTCGTGGTCGTGTGGGCGGTGGGGCGCCGCGAGCGACCATGGCAGGTCGTGGCCTGAGCCCGACCTTGCCTCAGGTCGCGGACCGGCCCATCTCAGGGGTCGGTCGAGCGGATGAATTTCCGGACAGAACAGGCATGTCCCCCAAATTCTGTGTGCATACTGTGTCGCACAGTCTGCTTCCGGAGGTTTGTCGTGATTGCCCTTTTCCCTGCTGCGGTTTCCACGTCGACGACGGGCCGATGGTTCGGACCGGCGGGCGACACATCCTTCGGATGGCTGACCCGCTCCTCGTCGCCCAGCCGCTGTGGCGTCGTCATCGTGCCGCCCTTCGGTTACGAGTACTGGACCTCGCATCGGGCACTCCGCGTACTCGCCGAATCATTGGCCGCGCAGGGTTTTCTGGTGCTTCGGCTGGATCTCCGCGGGACCGGTGACGCCCGCGGTGATCTGTGGAGTGGCGCCGTCATGTCGACGTGGCACGACGACATCGCCGAGGCGGTGGCCGAGGTCCGTCGGGCCGGCGCCGATTCGGTGTCGCTCGTCGGGCTACGACTCGGCGGACTGCTGGCGTTGTCCTCCGCGTCCGCGCTCTCCGTGGACCGCGTGATCGCGTGGGCCGCGGTCACGGACGGGAAGCGGTACGCGAGGGAGCTGTCGATGTTGTCGACGCAGGTGCCCGACGACGAGAACGTCTACGGACACGCTTCGGCGCGGACGCTCGCGGGAACGGTTCTCACAGACACCTTTCTCGCAGACGTGGCATCCGCGTCGTCGAGGACTCTGGGGAAGCCGGCGCGCGAGGTGCTCGTGTTGGACCGAGACGACCGTCCTGCCTCGTCGGCATTGGTGCAGCGTCTCCGCGACAACGCGGTGGAGGTCGAGCACCAAGTGTGCGGCGGGGCCGGATCGATGCTCGACGTGCCCACGGAGGAGGCCACGGTGCCCGTTGGGCACGTCGCTCGGATCGTCGAGTATCTGGCCCCGATCGCTGCCACCGCTGACGAGGTCGAGACCGACGACTCTCACCGCAGTGGTGTGGTTCTCGGCGAGCACGGAATCAGCGAGGCGGTGACGACGCTCGGCCCTCATCGACTCGCCGCGGTGATCTCTTCCCCAGTCCCCTCCCGGTCGACAGGAGTGACCGTGGTGTTCCTCAACACCGGCTCAGAATCCCATGTAGGGTCCGGCCGGGTGTGGGTCGAATTCTCACGTGCCCTGGCGGCCGAGGGTACGACAGCCGTACGGCTGGATTTCCTCGGCTGGGGCGAGAGTCCGGACGAGGGCCATGCACCCGGTCGGCCGTACGACGGTCACACGGTGCACGACGTGGTGGACGCGGTGACGGCACTGCGCCAGTCCGGCCACGAGCGCATCGTGCTCGTGGGTATCTGTGCAGGTGCCTGGATCGGTCTGCGTGCCGCCCGATCGTCGGCAGTGGACGGGGTCGTCGCATTCAACCCTCAGTTGTACTGGCAGGAGGGCGATCCGGTGGAAGCCCTGATGTCGGACACTCGCAAGCGCCGAGCCGACGAGATCGCCGCGATCGCTGCGGGAGCAGTCTCCGGAGAGTGGGATCGTCTCGAGGCGGGAGCGCCGCTGTGCGCCCCCGGTCGGTGGCTCGAGGAGCTCGCGACGTCGGCGTTCCCGGTCGTGCTCGCGTTCTCTCCGAACGACGACGGGCTCGAGTATCTCGAGAACCGCTTCGGTGCCAGGCTGCATCGAGCGCAGTCGAGATCGGGCTCGCCGCTGTCCGTCGTGAGGATGGCATCGCTCGATCACCCGATGCATGCGCACCATCGGCGACACGAGGGACTGAACATCATTCGGTCCTTGGTGCAGGATCTGGCCTAGTCGAGGCTGACCGCGACCACCGTGTTCCGGCCGCGTCGCTTCGCGTCGTACAGCGCATGATCCGCGGACACGAGCAGCGGCGAGACGGACTGCGGGGCGTAGCTCGTCCAGGCCAACCCTATGCTCACCGTCGCCGTGCGGGACGAGAGTACGTGCAGCCGTTCGTGATCGCGGCGGATCGAGTCGGCGATGGAGGCGGCGTCCTCCTGATCCGCGTGCGGGAGGAGGATCGCGAACTCCTCACCGCCCATGCGCCCGGCGATCGCGTCGTCCGGTAGGGCACCGAGGATGCAGGCGGCACTGCGGACCAACGCGATGTCGCCCACGGCGTGGCCGAGCGTGTCGTTGATGGACTTGAAGTGGTCGAGGTCGAGCATGAGCAGCGCGACCGGCCGCGAGTCGGTGATGAGAGTGTCGAGGCGCTGCTGGCTCCGTCGCAGGAAGGCGGCGCGGGAGAGGACGCCGGTGAGACTGTCGTACTCGAGGGCCTCACGGAGCTTGTTCTGCACGGCCATCCGGTCCAGCGACACGGCGGCGACCAGCAGCGGTCCGAGTGCGACCAACGCGACGGACAGCACCGCGGAGGCGCCGTCCTGGCCGTCCGCGCCCAGCAGCCCACCGGTCTGGAGTTCCCCGCGTCCGAGGAAGAGCAGCGTCCACGCGGACCACAGCGCGGTGAGCAGCGCGGTGCCGAAGATGGGGATGCGGGTTGCGCACCAGAGCAGCGCGGGCAGCGGCAGCGCGAGCAGCAACGGGCCCTGGACGATGAGACCGGCCAGCATCAGCAGGACGGTCAGCGCGATCGGTGCCGTCTCACCCGTGATCAGACGCCGAAGCGAGGCGGGGCCGGTGCGGCGGCGCGGCGTCGACGCGCGGAAGGACAGTAGGACGGGGACGATCAGCAGGTAGCTCGTGAGCTCGGATCCGAACCAGCTCAGAGCCTCGACGGCGGGTGCGTGCGGTCCCAGCCGGCTGCTCGAGAGGGTGGCGACGGTCGTCGACAGGAGAGCGGCGACGACGATGCCGAGGCACATTCTGGCGAAGTCCGCGGATCCCGCGAGGGTCATCGGCTCGGGGTGCCGCCGCCGGATTACCAGCGTGCCTCCGAGGACCCCGACGATGTTCGCGACATTGAACGCGACCGCAGCGTAGACGTCGGTACCCGAGACGAGGTCCGCGGTGACGAGGGCGAGCAGCGTTGCGACGGCAGCCGGCGCGGAGAAGGTGCGGGGCCAGCGAACGAAGACGCTCAGCGCCACCGCGTTGGCCACCCACACCGAGGCGAGAAGTCCCGGTGGCCGCGAATGGATTCCGATGATCGCCGCGATGAAGACGGCGGCGGTCAGGAGGGCGATGTCGGTCGCGGCGCGCGCGGCCGGACTGCGCATGTCCGGCTCGGGTGTCGCAGGCAAGGTCGTCCTTCGCATGGACGGGAACCCCCTGTGACATCTCAGTCGTCCCCAACGGCTTCGTTGTTATCGAGTGCAGTATCTACTACCGCAACCGCACGTGGCGACCGATGCGACAGACTGCTCACTCGCGCTGAGGCGCCGCGCTCGCCCACATCTCCGATTCCGGCACGGGGACCGATATTCAGTCCACTGCCGGTCGGTGGACTGGACTCGAGCAGCGGACGGACGGACAGACTCGAGACATGAACGCCCGCGACCTCGCACTCCGGACCACCCTGCTCGTGGGTGGCCTCACGCTCTACGGCACGTCGATGGCCATGATGATCACCGGTGGTCTCGGGCTCAACCCGTGGGACGTGTTCCACCAGGGGCTGGCCGCACGGCTCCCGATCAGTTTCGGGGCGATCACGGCGGTGACCGGCGTGATGGTGCTGCTGCTGTGGATCCCGTTGCGTCAGCGGCCGGGCATCGGAACCGTCGCGAACATCGTCATCATCGCGGTGAGCGTCGACCTCGCGCTGGACTGGCTACCCGAAGTCGCCTCGATCCCGTCACGCGCAGCGCTGCTCACCGGAGGGATCGTCCTCAACGGTCTCGCCACGGCGGCCTACATCTCGGCCGGCCTGGGCGCGGGTCCGCGCGACGGCCTGATGACAGGACTCGTCGCGCGGACCGGACTGTCCGTGCGTCTGGTGCGCACGGCCATCGAACTCGGGGTGCTGGGAACCGGATGGCTCCTCGGCGGCACGGCCGGTGTGGGGACGGTGCTGTACGCGCTCGCGATCGGGCCGCTGGTGCACTTCTTCCTCGGCGTGATGCCCCAGAAGTTCACGGCCCAGAAGTTCACGGCCCAGAAGTTCACGGCCCGGAAGTGCACGGTGCGAGCAGGAGGGGGTCACTCCTCGGTGGAGAGCTCCGCACCGGCCGACAGGATCCCGACCGAGACACCGTAGGGAAGGAAGCGGACCTTGCGATTCGGATCCACGTTGTCCCGGTGGGCACGCAGAGCATCGAGTTCGGTCGCGAAGACCTGATCGACGCTCGCCGACCCGTCGGAGTCGACGGAGTAGACGGCCCACACCCCGTCGCCCTTCTGACCCGTGGTCTCCGGCTCCGGGGTGGACTTGGTCGCGGCGGGCGTGAACATGCCGACCCACGGAGCGCCTCCGCCCGACTGATCGGCCATCTTCATGGCCTGGCCCAGCATGTCCCGCAGGCCCTCGCCCGCTTCGCGAGCGACGCGCTCGAAGTCCTCGGGATCGAAACCGAACTGTCCTTTACCGCTCATGGTGTACCTCGCAGAGTGTGGTGTGACGGGCTTTACTCCCCCAACGACCGATGAGCTTCATCCGTTCCCGGGTCAGTACGGCGCGGACGGGTACACCATGACGGCAAGTATCCCTCGACGAACGGACATCACCGCATGACGAAGCTTCTGTACGTGGTCACCGGATCGGATCACTGGACGCTGAAGGACGGAACCGCGCACCCCACCGGGTACTGGGCGGAGGAGCTCGTCGAGTCGCACCGGACCTTCACCGAGGCCGGCTGGGACATCGTCGTCGCTACGCCCGGTGGTGTGACCCCGACCGTCGACGAGGGATCGCTGGCCGTCGAGGCGAACGGCGGCGACGAGGCCAAGGTCGCCGACCTGAAGTCGTACCTGGAGTCGGTGAAGGACGTGCTCGCGTCACCCGCGCGCCTCGAGGACCAGACGGCGTCGTCCTTCGACGCGGTCTTCGTCCCCGGTGGCCACGGTCCGATGGAAGACCTCGCGGTGTCGGACGACTTCGGCGCCCTGGTCACCGAGTTCCTCGACTCGGGCAAGATCGTGTCGGCCGTGTGCCACGCACCCGCCGCGCTGCTGTCGGCGAAGCGCGACGACGGCAGCTGGCCCTTCTCCGGCTACCAGCTCACGGGCTTCACCAACCAGGAGGAGGAGCAGGCCGGACTGGCCGACAAGGCGCCCTGGCTGCTCGAGACCCGTCTGCGTGACGGTGGAGCGAGCTTCTCGGCGGCGGATGCCTGGTCGCCCCACGTCATCGTCGATCGCACCGTCTACACCGGCCAGAACCCGGCATCGACCAAGGCATTGGCGGATCGTCTCGTCTCTGCTCTGAGCTGACGGCACCCCGGCTGACTCCCGGCGCCCGCTGACCCCCCGCGAGTACGTCCACACTGTCGCGATTCCCCGCCGATTCACGACGCTTCGGACGTACTCGCCGGGAGCGGGCGGGGGGAAGGGGGTCAGACCATCGCGGCTGCAGCCCGCTCGGCGAGGTCGAGCAACGGTTGCGGGAAGACCCCGAGCACCACGGTGGCGACGGCCGAGACGGCGACGGCCACGGTCGCGCCCGTTCCGTGGGTGATCGTCGCCGAGGGTCCCTCCGGTTCGGTGAAGAACAGCACCACGATGACGCGGATGTAGAACGACGCGGCGATGGCACTGCTGACGACGCCGACGATCACCAGCACGGCACCGCCGTCCTCGAGTGCGGGCTGGAAGACGGCGAACTTGCTCGTGAAGCCGCTCGTCAGCGGGATGCCGGCGAAGGCGAGCAGGAACAGCGCGAAGGCCGCCGCGGTCAGGGGCGACGATCGTCCGAGGCCCGCCCACCGGGACAGTTCGGTGACCTCGCCGCCCTGATCCCGCACGAGGGACACCACGGCGAAGGCGCCGAGTGTGCTGAAGGCGTAGGCCGCGAGATAGAACAGCGTGGCGGACACGCCCGCCGCTCCCGCGGAGACACCCGTGAGGATGAAGCCCGCGTGGGCGATCGACGAGTACGCCAGCATCCGCGTGACGTCGGTCTGCGTCACCGCGATCACGGCTCCCACGAGCATGGTGACGATGGCGACGGCCCACAGCATCGGCCGCCACGCGTCCTGGAGATCGGGCACGCCCACGACGAGAATGCGCAGCAGCGCGCCGAAGGCCGCCACCTTCGTGGCCGAGGCCATGAACGCGGTCACGGGCGTGGGTGCGCCCTGGTACACGTCGGGGATCCACGAATGGAACGGCACCGCACCGACTTTGAACAGCAGGCCGACGGCCACGAGACCGACCCCCAGCACGCCGAGAACCTGGTCCCCGTCGGCCACGTCGGCGATGTCGTCGAGTCGGACGCTGCCCGCGTAGCCGTAGAGCAGCGCCGTGCCGAACAGGAAGAAGGCCGACGAGAACGCTCCGAGGAGGAAGTACTTGAGCGACGCCTCCTGGGACAGCAGACGCCGACGACGCGCGAGACCGCACAGCAGGTACAGCGGGAGCGAGAGCACCTCCAGCGCGACGAACATGCTCAGCAGATCGTTCGAGGCCGGCAACACCATCATGCCGCCGACGGCGAACAGGGTGAGCGGGTAGATCTCGGTACGGGTGACCCGGGCAGTGACGGCACGGGCCTCGGCGACCGTGCCCGGCACCGTGGACGCCGCGGGCGTGAAGGCATCGACCGCAGCCACTTCGGGATGGTCGGACGAGCGATGCGCCATCAGTACGACCGACGCCGCGGACACCGCGACGATGACCCCCTGCAGGAACAGTGTGGGCCCGTCCACGGCCACCGACCCCACCGCGGCGACGGTGCTGGTTCCGGCCAGCGCGACGACGGCGGCGAACGCTGCCGCGAGTGCGCCGAGGGCGAGCACGAGGTGGGTGACGCGGCGCCGATCGGCGGGAACGAAGGCCTCGACCAGGACGCCGATCACCGCGGCCGCCAGCACGATGATCATGGGCGACAGCAGGCTGTACTCGAGGGACGGGGTGTCGATGGTCATGGCGCGGCCACTCCTGTCTCGAGTTGCTCGACCGATGTGCGTTCGACGGCCGGCGTGAGGATGTCCAGCGCGGGTCTCGGGTACACGCCCAGCGCGATGACGAGCACGAGAAGTGGAGCGACGACGGCGATCTCGCGCGGCACGAGATCGCGGATCCGTTCCGAGCCGGCGGCGACGGGCCCGGTCATCACCCGTTGATACAGCCACAGCACGTAGATCGCCGAGAGCACCAGCGCCGACGCCGCGATCACCGCCGCGACGCCGTAGCGCGGGAACGTTCCCACGAGGACCAGGAATTCGCTGACGAACGGGGCGAGTCCGGGAAGCGACAGAGTGGCCAGTCCGGCGACGAGGAACGTGCCGGCGAGCACGGGCGCCACCTTCTGCACACCCCCGTGGTCGGCGATGAGCGCGCTCCCGCGCCGGGTGACGAGGAACCCTGCAACGAGGAACAGTGCGGCCGTGGCGATCCCGTGGTTCACCATGTACAGCGCGGACCCCGCCTGCGACTGGCTCGTCATGGCGAAGATGCCGAGGATGATGAACCCGAAGTGCGAGATGGAGGTGTACGCGATGAGGCGCATGATGTCGGTCGCGCCGATCGCCAGCACCGCGCCGTAGACGATCCCGACGACGGCGAGCGTGATCACCGCCGGCGCGAAGGTCGCCGACGACTCCGGGAACAGCTGCAGGCAGTACCGCAGCATCCCGAAGGTGCCCACCTTGTCGACGACGGCCATCATCAGCACCGCGGTCGCCGGGGTGCTCTCGGTCGCCGCGCCGGGCAACCAGGTGTGCAGCGGCCACAGCGGCGCCTTCACGGCGAAGGCCACGAGGAATCCCAGGAACAGCGCGTTCAGCACGCCGGGAGAGGCGCCGAGTTCGCCGGCCGCCGCGGCGTCCGCGATGGCGCGCAGGTCGAACGTGCCCGCCGAGAAGGGACTCGCATCCGAGGCGGTGACGACGTACAGGCCGATGACGGCCGCCAGCATGACGAGCCCGCCCGCGAGGTTGTAGAGCAGGAAGGTCACCGCGGCGGAACGCGCTCGTCCGGCATCACGGCCGAAGCCGCCGATGAGGAAGTACATCGGCACGAGCATGGCCTCGAAGAAGA
This sequence comes from Rhodococcus sp. BP-160, assembly GCF_019836205.1. Taxonomy (NCBI): domain Bacteria; kingdom Bacillati; phylum Actinomycetota; class Actinomycetes; order Mycobacteriales; family Nocardiaceae; genus Rhodococcus; species Rhodococcus sp. BP-160. The sequence continues at coordinate 731,446 of NZ_JABUEK010000003.1, read as the reverse complement.
GGTAGAAGAGCAGGATGTCGAGGGAGACGAACGAGACCATGACCATCGACTCGACGACGAGGATCAACGCGACGTAGGTGTGGGTGCGGCGTGAGCGCGACGCGGGCGGGGTGTCGTTCCATCCGGCCAGCAGGAGGATCGGGACCAGGACAGCGGTCAGCAGTACGAGAGTCAGTGCGATGCCGTCGATCCCGAGTGTGTAGCCCGCACCGAAGCTCGGGATCCACTCGTGCTCCTCCACGAACTGGTATCCCGGCGCGCCCGCCTCGAATCCGATCGCACACAGCACGGCGAGGATCAGCACGACGCACGATGTCGTGAGCCCCACCGCGCGGGCGGCCGCAGACCGGGTGGGCGGCACGGCGATCACTGCCAGCACTCCGATCAGCGGGAGGAGCCAGAGCGCGCTCAGCACGGGAAGGTCGGTCATCGCGTCACTCCCAGTGCCACGGTCAGGGTGACGACCACCAGGACGGCCCCGGCGAACATCGAGAGGGCGTACGACCGGACGAACCCGTTCTGCCACCGGCGCAGTCGTGTGGAGGACTCCCGGACCGCGGTGGCGACGGCACTCACCACTCCCTCGACGCCGACGCGGTCGGCGGTGACCACCGCGGCGGTCGCCCGCTGACCCGGCCGCATGAAGACGGCCTCGTTCACCGCGTCCCCGTACAGATCTCGGCGAGCGGCCGCGGTGAGGACCGACCCCGTGGGTGCGGTCACCGGGACCGCCGATCGGCCGTACATGCGCACGGCCACGCCCACCCCCGAGGCGACGGTCACGAGCACCGCGAGGGTGACGGCCCACGCGGGTACGAGGTGTGCGGGGTCGTGTTCACCGACGACCGGGGCGAGCCATCCCTCCAATCGGGTGCCGATCGCGAGAAGCGCACCGGCACCGACGGATCCGACGGCCAGCACGATCATCGGGCCGGTCATGCTCGCGGGTGCCTCGTGCGGGTGGACTCCGCTCCGCCACCGCCGCTCGCCGAAGAACGTGAGGATCATGACCCGCGTCATGTAGAAGGCGGTCAGTCCCGCGCCGACCAGGGTGGCTGCGCCGAGCGCCGCACCCTTCGCACCGCCGGCGTCGATCGCGGCCTCGATGATGCCGTCCTTCGAGAAGAACCCCGAGAACGGTGGGACACCGATGATGGCGAGATAGGCCAGCCCGAACGTCACGTAGGTGATGGGCAGAACGGTGCGCAGTCCGCCGTACCGCCGCATGTCCGTCTCGTCGTTCGTCGCGTGCATCACGGACCCGGCGCCGAGGAACAGGCCGGCCTTGAAGAATCCGTGCGTGAGCAGGTGCAGGATCGCGACCGCGTACCCGGCGGGGCCGAGACCGGCCGCGAGCACCATGTACCCGATCTGGCTCATCGTCGACGCGGCCAGAGCCTTCTTGATGTCGTCCTTCGCGCAGCCGATGACGGCCCCGAAGAGCAGCGTCACGGCGCCGACCAGCACGACGACGTTCTGGGCGGCCGGGGACGCTTCGAAGACGGGCCCGGACCGGACGATGAGGTACACACCGGCGGTGACCATCGTCGCGGCGTGGATGAGCGCCGAGACGGGCGTCGGGCCCTCCATCGCGTCACCCAGCCACGATTGCAGCGGCACCTGCGCCGACTTGCCGCACGCGGCGAGCAGGAGGACGAGGCCGAGGGCGGTCGCGGTGCCATCGCCCATGCCGTCGACCCCGGCGAACACGTCGTCGTACGAGACGGATCCGACGGACGAGATCATGATCATCAGCGCGACGGCCAGTCCGATGTCGCCGACACGATTGACGACGAACGCCTTGCGTGCGGCCGAGGCTGCCGACGGCCGGGTGGACCAGAACCCGATCAACAGGTACGACGCGAGGCCCACGCCCTCCCATCCGACGTACAGGCCGAGGAAGTTGTCCGCCATGACCAGCAGCAGCATCGCGGCCACGAAAAGATTGAGGTACGCGAAGAATCGGCGGCGCGCGGGATCGTCCCGCATGTACCCGATCGAGTACACGTGGATGAGGGTTCCGACGCCGGTGATGAGCAGGACGAAGCACACCGACAGCTGGTCGAGGCGGAGACCGAACTCGATCTGCAGCGACTCGACCGGAACGTAGGTGAAGACCGTCTGCGAGAGCGCGCGGTCCTCCGCTGCCCGCCCGGCCATGTCGACGAAGGCGACGACGGCCAGCGCGAACGACGCGAGCATCGCCGCGCACGCGAGGAGGTGGCCCCACGCATCGCTCCGGCGTCCACCCAGCAGCAGCACGACGGCTCCGGTGAGGGGAATGAGCGGCAGCAGAACCAGAGTCGTCGCCATGTCAGTACTTCAACAGACTGTCGTCGTCGACCGAGACGGATCGACGAGAGCGGAAGATCGCCATGATGACGGCCAGACCCACCACCACCTCGGCGGCGGCGACAACCATCGTGAAGAACGCGAAGACCTGTCCGTCCAGTCCGCCGTGCATCCGCGAGAACGTCACGAAGGCCAGGTTCGCGGCGTTGAGCATCAGCTCGATGCACATGAAGACGACGATGGCGTTGCGGCGCAGGAGGACACCGGCGGCGCCGATGGTGAACAGGGCCGCGGACAGGTACAGGTAGTACTCCGGGTTCATCGGCTCGGCCCGTCGCGGAACTGCCGACTGACCGACGACTCGGCGTCGCTGCCGTCGGGGAGACGAGCGGGCCGGTCCACACCGTTGTGGCGTGCGTAGACACCCGGGCTCGGCAGCGGTGTCACGCGGTCTCCGAAGCGGAACCTGTCCTGCGACAGCTCCTTCTGGGTTCTGGTCCGGCCGACGGCGTCCCGGTGGGTCAGCACCATGGCACCGATCGTGGCAGTGATGAGCAGCGCTCCGGTGAGCTCGAAGGCCCACACGTAGCGCACGAACACCAGCTCGGCGAGCCCCTCGACGTTCGCCGGCGACTGCGCGGTGAAGCCGCGGAAGTCGCTCAGCGCGGCATTGCCGAGCCCCCCGATCAGCAGGACACCGAATCCGAGACCCACGACGATGGCCGCGATGCGGTGCCCCCGTAGCGATTCGACGAGCGAGTCCGACGAGTCCACCCCCACGAGCATGAGTACGAAGAGGAAGAGCATCATCACGGCGCCGGTGTAGACCACGATCTGGACGACACCGAGGAAGACGGCACCCTGGACGATGTAGAAGATCGCGAGCACCACCATCGTCGATGCCAGGAACAGAGCCGAGTACACGGCTTTCGCCGACGCCACGACGCCCAGCGCGCCGATGAGAGCGAGCGGGGCGAGGATCCAGAAGGCGATGGCCTCGGAGGTCGAGACGATCATCGGTCCGCCTCCCGCCGGGCGATGAAGGCCCCGCGGTAGTAGTCCTCGTCGGTGGCGCCGTCGGCCATGGCGTGCGGGGGCGCGTCCATCCCCTCGGCGAGCGAGGCCAACAGATCGGTCTTCTCGTAGATCAGATCGGCGCGGTTGTCGTCGGCCATCTCGTACTCGTTGGTCATGGTCAGGGCGCGGGTGGGGCACGCCTCGATGCACAGACCGCACCCGATGCACCGCAGGTAGTTGATCTGGTAGACGCGCCCGTACCGTTCGCCGGGCGAGTACCGCTCGGTCTCCGTGTTGTCGGCGCCCTCGACGTAGATGGCGTCGGCGGGGCACGCCCACGCGCACAGTTCGCAGCCGATGCACTTCTCCAGGCCGTCCGCGTAGCGATTGAGCTGGTGACGGCCGTGGTACCGCGTCGCCGTCGGTACCTTCTCCTCCGGATACGACTCGGTCTCCGGCTTCTTGAACATGGTGGCGAAGGTGACGCCGAAACCCGCCACAGGTCCCAGGAATTCAGGCATCGGTCGTCTCCTTGGTGATGGGTCGAGGGCGTGCCGGACCGGGTGAGCGGTCCGGCATCGGAGGCACGGGGAACCCGCCCGCCGCGGCATCGACCCCCTGCTGGTCCGCCGTCGCACCGGAGTGGGTCCGTTCCAGGCGCCCACGCCGTAGCGTCCGGGCGAGCACGGCGATCAGGGCGGCGGTGTAGACCAGTGACACCACCACGGTGACCGGCCGGACGTGCGGGGAGTCGAGGAGGAGGACGCGCACGGCCGCGATGACCATGATCCACAGCAGCGCAGCGGGAATGAGCACCTTCCACCCGAAGTTCATGAACTGGTCGTAGCGCAGGCGTGGCAGGGTGCTGCGGAGCCAGACGAAGACGAACAGGAAGCCCCACACCTTGATCGTGAACCAGAGAACGGGCCACCAGCCCTGATTGGCGCCGTCCCACAGGCTGATCGGGAAGGGGGCGCGCCAGCCGCCGAGAAAAAGCGTGGTCGCGAGCGCCGAGACGGTGACCATGTTGACGTACTCCGCGAGCATGAACATGGCGAACCGGAGCGAGGAGTACTCGGTGTGGAATCCGCCGACCAGTTCGCCCTCCGCCTCGGGGAGGTCGAACGGCGCACGGTTGGTCTCGCCCACCATCGAGGTGATGTAGACGAGGAACGACGGCAGCAGCATCACGACGAACCACAGGCGCTCCTGCGAGGCGACGATGCCGGACGTCGACATGGTGCCCGCGTAGAGGAACACGGCCGCGAAGCTCAGGCCCATGGCCACCTCGTACGAGATCACCTGCGCGGTCGAGCGCAGTGCTCCCAGAAGCGGATACGTGGAACCGGACGACCACCCGGCCAGGACGATGCCGTACACACCGATCGAGGTCACGGCCAGGATGTAGAGCACCGCGACGGGCATGTCGGTCAGCTGGAGCGGGGTGATGTGCCCGAACACCGACACGGTGGGGCCGAACGGGATCACGGCGAAGGCCATGAAGGCGGGGACGACCGAGATGATCGGTGCCAGCGGGTAGATCGGACGGTCCACGCCCCTCGGGACGATCCCCTCCTTCAGGGCGAGCTTCACACCGTCGGCGAGGCTCTGCAGGATGCCCCACGGCCCGACCCTGTTGGGGCCGATGCGCATCTGCATCCAGGCCATGACCTTGCGCTCGGCGTAGATCGCGATGAGCGGTGTGAGCACAAGGAAGCCGAAGACGGCGAGCGCCTTGGCGACGACGAGCCACAGTGGGTCGATCCCGAAGACGGAGAGGTCGGTCATGACGGTGCTCCTGCCGAGAGACGCACGGCGGCACCGGGTGCGACGTGGAGGGTCGCACTGACGCGGGACGGTGCCGAGTTCCACGGCAGCCACACCACGTGGTCCGGCATGGCGGTGACGCGGAGCGGCAGCGTGATCGACCCCGAGTCGGTGGAGACGGTCAGTGGCTCACCGTCGGACACCCCGGTGTCGGCCGCGGTCGCGGTCGACAGCCGGGCGACGGGGGTCCGCGCCGTGCCGGCGAGATCGGTCTCCCCGTCCTGCATCCGCCCGGCGTCGAGCAGCATCCGCCAGCCGGCCAGTACGGCGGTTCCTGCGCCGAGGGCGGTCGGTGCCGCGCTGCCGCGGTCCGGAACGTCGGAGGATCCGGGTGCCGACCCGGCCGCGTCGAGTTCGCGGCGTGCCGCGTCGGCGTCCGGCAGTCCGAGGCGGTGACCCATCTCGGTGGCGATCGCGTCGAGGACCCGCAGGTCGGCCATCATGGACGGCGTCGGGAGTGCTGCTCCGAACGTGCGCCGGCGGCCTTCCCAGGTGGTGAACGATCCGGCCTTCTGCGCGACGGCGGCGACCGGGAACACGACGTCGGCCCGGTCGGTCACCTCGCTGCTGCGCAGGTCCAGTGCGACGACGAAGGGGACTCGGTCGAGCGCGGCGCGGGCCGCCTCGGGATCGGGGAGGTCGTCGAGCTCGACACCGGCCACGACGAGCGCGCGGAGGTCGGCGCCGAGGATGCCGACCGTGTCCCGGCCCGGTGTCGCCGGCAGATCGTCGACACCCCACGCCGCGGCCACCGTGCGCCGAGCCGCGGGGTCGTCCACCCGGCGACCTCCGTGCAGGAGTGTGGGGAACGCACCCGAGTCGAGGGCGCCGCGGTCACCGGCACGGCGGGGGATCCACGCGACGTGGGCGCCGGTGGTGTCGGCGGTGCGCGCGACCGCGGCGAGGGTGCCGGGGCTCGACGCCGCGCGCTCGCCGACGAGGATCACCGCGCCCGGCACGCGCAGCTGGTCGAGCACGTTCGGGTCCGCCAGCCCCGCGGCCTCCGTCCCCGGCACCGTGGGACGCACGTCGGCTCTCAGCTTCGTGCTGCCGGGCGACGCGAAGGGCGCCAGTGTCAGTACGCGAGTGTGTCCCCCGCGCAGTGCCTTCCGCAAGCGGAGGAAGACGATGGGGCACTCCTCCTCCGGTTCGAAGGACACGAGGACGACGATCGGCGCGGCCTCGAGTGCGGCGTACGTGACGTCGATCCCGCGGCCGGCCACCCGAGCGGACAGGAAGTCGGTCTCCTCCTCGGACGTCGGGCGGGCCCGGAAGTCGATGTCGTTGGTACCCAGCGCGATCCGCGCGAACTTGCTGTAGGCGTATGCGTCCTCGACGGTGAGACGGCCACCGGTGAGCACGCCGGCGTGTCCGCGAGCCTCCGCCAGACCGCGGGCGGCCACCGCCAGGGCCTCCGACCACGACGCGGGCTCGAGGGTGGTTCCGCGTCGGACCAGCGGGGTGTCGAGGCGATCGGGCAGCGTGCCGTACGCGAACGCCCAGCGGCCCTTGTCGCAGCTCCATTCCTCGTTGACCTCGGGATCGTCGCCGGCCAACCGACGCAACACCTTTCCGCGGCGATGGTCCGTGCGCTGGGCGCACCCACTGGAGCAGTGCTCGCAGACGCTGGGAGTCGACACCAGGTCGAAGGGCCGCGCGCGGAATCGGTAGGCGGTGTTGGTGAGTGCACCCACCGGGCAGATCTGCACGGTGTTGCCGGAGAAGTACGACTCGAACGGCTCGGCGCCGTAGATGCCGACCTGTTGCAGCGCACCGCGTTCGAGCAGATCGATGAACGGGTCACCGGCGATCTGCTCGGAGAAGCGCGTGCACCGGGCGCAGAGGACGCACCGCTCCCGGTCGAGCAGGACCTCGGTCGACAGGGGGATCGGCTTGGGATACGTGCGTTTGGTCTCTGTGAAGCGCGACTCGGTGCGGCCGGTGGACATGGCCTGGTTCTGCAGCGGGCACTCGCCACCCTTGTCGCACACCGGGCAGTCCAGCGGATGGTTGATCAGGAGCAGTTCCATCACTCCGCGCTGCGCCTTCTCGGCGATCTCCGAGCTGTGCTGCGTCCGGATCACCATGCCGTCGGACACCGTCGTGGTGCACGACGCCAAGGGCTTGCGTTGGCCCTCGACGTCGACCAGGCACTGCCGGCACGCGCCGACCGGGTCGAGCAGCGGGTGGTCGCAGAACCGCGGGATCTGCACACCGAGCATCTCGGCCGCCCGGATGACCAGGGTGCCTTTCGGGACCGACATCGGGACGCCGTCGAGGGTGATGTCCACCGTCGTCTCGGCGCGCGCGCCGTCGTTCTGCACCGCGGTCATGTCAGTTGTCCTGCCATCAGGGTGGAGAGGTGCGGATCGAAGGGGCATCCACCCTGCTCCACGTGCGCCACGTACTCGTCCCGGAAGTGGGCGATCGACGAGACGATGGGGCTGGCCGCCCCGTCTCCCAACGCGCAGAACGACTTTCCCAGGATGCTGTCGGCGACGTCGAGCAGCTTCTGCAGGTCACCCTCCGATCCGGTGCCGTTCTCGAGGCGCGCGAGTATCTGCACCAGCCAGTAGGTGCCCTCGCGGCAGGGGGTGCACTTCCCACACGATTCGTGCGCGTAGAACTCGCTCCAGCGACGGACCGCGCGGACCACGCAGGTCGTCTCGTCGAAGATCTGGAGTGCTTTCGTGCCGAGCATCGATCCCGCGGCGCTCACACCCTCGTAGTCGAGCGGGACGTCGAGGTGCTCGGCCGTGAAGATCGGGGTGGAGGATCCGCCGGGTGTCCAGAACTTCAGCGTGTGCCCGGCGCGGACACCGCCCGCGTGCTCGAGCAACTCGCGCAGCGTGATGCCGAGCGGCGCCTCGTACTGTCCGGGGCGGGTGACGTGGCCGGAGAGCGAGTACAGCGTGAAGCCGGGTGACTTCTCACTGCCCATCGAGCGGAACCATTGCGTCCCGCGCGCCAGGACCGTCGGCACACTCGCGATGGACTCGACGTTGTTGACGACGGTGGGGCTCGCGTAGAGGCCCGCCACGGCGGGGAACGGTGGCCGCAGCCGGGGCTGACCGCGGCGCCCCTCGAGGGAGTCGAGCAGTGCGGTTTCCTCGCCGCAGATGTAGGCGCCCGCCCCCGCATGGACGACGAGGTCCAGATCCAACCCGGAGCCCTGGATGTCCGTGCCCAGATACCCCGCGGCGTAGGCCTCGGCGACCGCGGCCTGCAGCCGCCGCAGTACCGGCACCACCTCACCGCGGAGGTAGACGAACGCGTGCGACGAGCGGATGGCGTACGCCGCGATCACGATGCCCTCGACCAGCGCGTGGGGTGTGGCCATCAGCAGCGGCATGTCCTTGCACGTGCCCGGCTCCGACTCGTCGGCGTTCACCACCAGGTAGTGCGGCACGGTCTGGTCCGCGGGTGTCGGGCCGTCCTGGGGGATGAAACTCCACTTCGTGCCGGTGGGGAAGCCGGCGCCGCCGCGACCACGCAGGCCGGAGTCCTTGACCGTGCCGATCACCTCGTCGGGTGTCATCGCCAGGGCTGCGGCGAGACCGTCGTACCCGCCGTGGCGGCGGTAGGTGTCCAGAGTCCAGGACTCGGGCTCGTCCCAGTAGCGGCTCAGAACCGGGGTGAGTGTCACGGCCGGGCCTCCTTCGCTGCAGTGCCGTCCGGGCGGGGCACATCGGCCGACGGGGCGGGCGCGGGCTTGTCCGGGGTGGAGTCCGTCGGCGGCTCGGCTACCGCCGCCGCGTCGGGTTCCGCGTGATCGGGGGCGCGCATGTCCTTCTCCCGCGCGACACGCAGGCCTGCCAGCGTCGCCTCGCCGGCGGTCGGTGCGTCGAGCGCGCCGGGCCGGGTGTCGGGAAAGCCCGCCAGGATGCGCGAGGTCTCGCGGAAGGTGCACAGGGTCGCGCCGCGCGTCGGGGTGACCGGGCGCCCGGCGCGGAGTTCGTCGACCAGCGTGCGTGCCGACTCGGGAGTCTGGTTGTCGAAGAACTCCCAGTTCACCATCACCACCGGTGCGTAGTCGCAGGCGGCGTTGCACTCGATGTGTTCGAGCGTCACGGTGCCGTCCGTGACGCCGTCGAGGTGGTCGACGAGGGCCTCGTGAATGGCGTCCCCGCCCATCACGGCGCAGAGGGTGTTGGTGCACACGCCGACGAGGTAGTCGCCTGTCGGCTCGCGGCGGTACATCGAGTAGAACGTCGCCACCGCCGCGACCTCGGCACCCGTGAGGTCGAGTGTGTGCGAACAGAAGTCGACCGCGGCGGGGGTGAGGTACCCGTCCTCGGCCTGGAGCAGATGAAGGATCGGGATGATCGCGGACCGGGCGCGCGGGTAGCGGGCGACGATGGTGGCGGCGTCCGCCTCGAGGCGGGCCAGCACGTCCTCGGGGTAGGTACGCCGGGCGCCGGGTCGCACGAGTTGGACGCGTTCCTCCGGACGGGGTCCGAAGGGTATCGCCACCGGTTCCCGTGTGCTCATCGGTCCACCCCACCCATCACGGGATCGATGCTCGCCACGGACGCGATCACGTCGGACACCATGCCGCCCTCGCACATCGCCGCGACGGCCTGCAGATTGGTGAACGACGGGTCCCGGAAGTGCACACGGTAGGGCCGGGATCCACCGTCGGAGACCATGTGCACACCCAGCTCGCCGCGGGGTGACTCCACCGCGACGTAGACCTGTCCCTCGGGCACGCGGATGCCCTCGGTGACGAGCTTGAAATGGTGGATCAGCGATTCCATCGATCCGTCCATGATCTTCTGCACGTGCTCGCGCGAGTTGCCCAGTCCGTCGGGGCCCGAGACCAGGTCCGCAGGCCACGCGATCTTCTTGTCCGACACCATCACGGGCCCCGGTGCCAGTCGGTCGAGGCACTGTTCGACGATCTTCAGCGACTCGCTCATCTCGTCGACACGGATGAGATACCGCGCGTAGCAGTCACTCTCCTGTTCGGTGATCACGTCGAACTCGTAGGTCTCGTAGCCGCAGTAGGGCTCCGCGCGACGGAGATCGTGGGGCAAGCCCGTGGCACGCAGCACCGGACCGGTGATCCCGAGTGCCATGCACCCGGTGAGATCGAGGTACCCGATGCCGCGGGTCCGACCCTTCCAGATGGGGTTGTCGTCCAGCATCGCGCTCATGTCGCGCAGGCGGATCGGCAACAGGTGCAGCAGGTCCCGGATCTTCGGCACGGCGTCGTCGGGCAGGTCCATCGCCAGCCCGCCCGGCCGGACGAACGCGTGATTCATCCGCAGGCCCGTGATCGTCTCGAAGATGTCGAGGATCAGTTCACGTTCCCGGAATCCGAAGAGCATGGCGGTGACCGCGCCGAGCTCCATGCCGCCGGTGGCCAGAGCGACCAGGTGCGAGGAGATGCGGTTGAGTTCCATCAGCAACACCCGGATCACGGTCGCGCGTTCCGGCACGTCGTCGGTGATGCCGAGCAGCTTCTCCACGCCGAGGCAGTACGCCGTCTCGTTGAAGAAGGGCGACAGGTAGTCCATCCGCGTCACGTAGGTGACGCCCTGCGTCCAGTTCCGGTACTCGAGGTTCTTCTCGATACCGGTGTGCAGGTAGCCGATTCCGCATCGCGCCTCGGTGACGGTCTCCCCCTCGATCTCGAGGATGAGGCGGAGGACCCCGTGCGTGGAGGGGTGCTGCGGTCCCATGTTGACGACGATGCGCTCCTCACCGGCGGTGCCGGCCAGGTCGACGATCTCGTCCCAGTCCTGGCCCGACGCGGTGTAGACGGTCGGCGTGGTGTGATCCTTCTCGAGTGTCATCAGTTGTACGACCTGCGCTGATCGGGGGGCGCGATCCGCGCGCCCTTGAACTCCACCGGGATGCCGCCCAGCGGGTAGTCCTTGCGTTGCGGGTGCCCCACCCAGTCGTCGGGCATCTCGATGCGTGTCAGGGACGGGTGTCCGTCGAACTCGATGCCGAAGAAGTCGTACGTCTCGCGCTCGTGCCAGTCGGTGGTGGGGTAGATGCCGCACAGCGACGGAATGTGCGGGTCGGACTCCGGCACTGACACTTCGAGACGCAACCGACGACCGTGCGTGATGGACTGCAGATGGTAGACGGCGTGCAGCTCGCGTCCGGTCTCGCCGGGCTGGTGGACGCCACTGACGCCGAGACACAGTTCGAAGCGGAGTGCCTCGTCGTCGCGTAGCGCGGACGCGACAGCGGGCAGGTGCGTACGCGCGATGTGCAGAGTCAGCTCACCGCGGTGGAGCACGGCACGCTCGACGGCGTCGTCCCAACGTTCGTCCCGAGCCGCGAGCGCCGACTCCAGTGCGTCCGCCACGACGTCGTGGTCCCCACCGAACGGTCGACTCGCGTTGTCGTGTCGGGGTTTCGGCGGCGCCAGACGGCCGTAACCCGACGTGTCGCCCGAACCGCGCACTCCGAACATGCCCCGCGCTCTCATCGCAGCAGCGTCTTCGCGTCGATGACGGACGGAGAACTCAGCGCGGCCTTCTCGGTCTCGGCGATGGCCCTCTCGCGGTCGACGCCCAGCGGCATCGCCTGGATCGACGCGTGCAACTGCAGGATGGCGTTGATCAGCATCTCGGGCCGCGGCGGACAACCGGGCAGATAGATGTCGACCGGTACCACGTGGTCGACGCCCTGCACGATGGCGTAGTTGTTGAACATTCCTCCCGAGGACGCGCAGACACCCATCGCCAGAACCCATTTCGGCTCGGCCATCTGGTCGTACACCTGCCGGAGCACCGGTGCCATCTTCTGGCTCACCCGTCCCGCGACGATCATGAGATCAGCCTGGCGGGGGGAGGCGCGGAAGGCTTCCATACCGAACCGGGCGAGATCGAACCGGCCGGATGTCGTCGACATCATCTCGATCGCACAGCACGCCAGTCCGAAGGTCGCGGGCCACAGAGACCCCTTGCGGGCGAAGCCGGCGAGGCCTTCGACAGTGGTCAGCAGGAAGCCGCTCGGCAGCTTCTCTTCCAATCCCATGCGATCACTTCTTCCACGGCGAGTGGATCAGTCCCAGCTGAGACCTCCACGACGCCACTCGTATGCGTAGGCGACGGAAACGTTGACGATGAACAGGGCCATCGCGGCGAGACCGAACACACCCAGTGCCTCGAAGTGCACAGCCCACGGGTACAGGAACACGATCTCGATGTCGAAGATGATGAAAAGCATTGCGGTGAGGTAGAACTTGACCGGAAAGCGACCGCCGCCGATGTGCTGCGGGGTGGGCTCGACGCCACATTCGTACGCGTCGAGCTTGGCCCGGTTGTATCGCTTCGGTCCCACTTCCGATGCCACGAGGACCGAGAACAGCGCGAAGGCGACCGCGATCGCGCCGAGAACGAGGACCGGCACATATGCGTTCATGCCACTCGAACTCCTGCCCGTGTCGTGGGTTCCGACCGGAACCGCCCTACGCCTCGAGGTGATCTGTGCCACACAGTAGGACTTTTTCGTCGCGATGGGTCCGGTTTGGTGACTCGGGCTCACAATCGTCGCGAATCGGTGATCCCCCGGCGTCGTCACAGATCAGAGATCCGGCGTCACAGATCGGAGATCCGGCGGGGCCTCAGGCAGGGTCGCGGAGCAGTCCCACCACGGCGCGGCCGAGTTCGAGTGGGTCGATGGGGTGCGACACCGACGCGTCGGCACGCGACCAGGTGGCCAACCACGCGTCGTCGGGGCGGCCGGTGAGCACGAGAAGTGGTGGACACGGGTCGATCTCGTCGCGCAGTTGCTTCGCGAGGCCCATCCCGCCGACGGGAGCGCTCTCACCGTCGAGGATCACGAGATCGACACCGCCGCGATCCAGGTGCTCGATCACGACGGGCGCCGTCGCCACGTCGAGATACTCGATCTCGGGCAGGTCGGGGTGCGGGCGACGGCCCAGCGCCTGGTGGACGAGCGCCCGCGTGGACGCGTGGCTGCTGTAGATCAGCACCGACAACGTTGCGTCCGCCACGGGTGGGACGTTACCCAGTGCGCTTCGCGCCCGTGCGCCTTTTGCGTATGCCTGGATGCGCAAGAGGCGCACAGGCGCGGAGCGCATCTACGACCGGTACAGCGACTCCTCGTATGCCGGCCCGTAGTACGCCCGCAGTTCCTCGAGCGATTCCGGCGAGTCGGGGATCAGCGTCTTGGAGATTTCTGCGACCGTCGGCAGCACCGACGGATTCCAGGTGTCCGGCTCCCACAGCCGTGACCGCAGGAACGCCTTGGCGCAGTGATGGAAGACCTGCTCGATGTCGACGACGAGCGCGAGGATCGGGCGGTGTCCCTTGACCACGAGGTCGTCGAAGAACGGCGCGTCGGAGATCAACCGCGCGCGGCCGTTGATGCGCAGCGTGTCCCCGCGTCCGGGGACCAGGAAGTCGAGCCCCACGAACGGGTTGCTCAGCACGTTGCGGTACCCGTCCATCCGCTTGTTGCCGGGCCGTTCCGCCAGCGCGATGGTGGCGTCGTCGAGGACGTGCACCAGCGAGCCGGGCGGGTCTCCCTTCGGCGAGACGTCGCACCGTCCGGTCTCGTCGGCGGTGGCCACCAGGCAGAACGGCGAGGCCGCGAGGAAGTCGCGGTCGAGCGGATGCAGCCGGGGGCGATCCTTGTGGGCGGCGCGGAAGCTCGGCGTGCCGAACATCGCCGTCAGCGTCTCGCCGTCGGTCACCTGTGTCCACGTCACGACGCGTCACCCACCGGGAGTGCCGGGAGATTCTGCTCGATCTGCTCCCGCGTCGGCTCGAGCCACGGCGGCAGCTTCAACGAGCGCCCGAGTTCGAGCAGTGGCTCGTCGACGTCGAATCCCGGCGCCTCGGTCGCGATCTCGAACAGCACGCCGCCCGGCTCCCGGAAGTAGATCGACTGGAAGTACTGCCGGTCCAGGATCTCGGTGACGTGCGCGCCGCTGTCGACCAGCTCGGTGCGCCAGGCGGTGAGCGTCTCGTGGTCGGGCGCACGGAAGGCGACGTGGTGGACGGTGCCGCCTGCCTGCAGACCACGGTCGCTGCGGTCGGTGACGATGTCGACCAGCGCGCCCGCGCCGCCCGCGGCCATGGCGAACCGCGCGCTCGCGGCACCGTCCGCCGCGACGGTCATGCTCATCCGGTCGGTGAGCAGCTCGGCTGTCGCGCCGAGTGTCGTCTCGGTGAGGGTGACCGAGTGCAGTCCGCGCACTGCGTGTTCGGTGGGCACCGATGCCACGCCGTCCCAGCCGGAGCGGGTGTCCCCGTCGGAGGCGATCAGGTCGAGGACCATGCCGTCGTGGTCGTACAGGCGCAGGACCTCGTCGTCGCCGCGGGTCACCGGCGCCTCGACGCGCACGTTCAGCTCCCGGAGCCGGTCGTGCCAGAAGGACAGCGACGAGCCCGGAACGCTGAACGCCGTCGACGTCACGAGACCGGTTCCCTGTCGTCCGCGTTCGACGTCCTTCCACGGGAAGAAGGTGATGAGCGACGACGGGCTCCCGTGCTCGTCTCCGTAGTACAGGTGGTAGGTGCCGGGGTCGTCGAAGTTGACGGTCTGCTTCACCAACCGCAGGCCGAGCACGCGCGTGTAGAACTCCACGTTCCGGCCGGGGTCCGACGCGATGGCGGTGACGTGGTGAAGACCGAGAGGGGCGAGTGTCGTCATGGGACCATCGTCCTACGTGTGCGCCGATATCTCCGTGAAAGGGATGCAGTGACCGAAACGAACGATGCCTGGCCGGAACTCCTCGTGGACTCGTGGCAGGACACCCGCGACACCGTGCACATGTGGACGCAGATCGTCGGCAAGGTGCGCATGGCTCTGGCTCCGCCGCTCAACCACTGGTGGGGCGTGACGTCCTACGTCGATGCGTCCGGACTCACCACCTCGCTCATGCCGTACCGCGGCGGCGGAGTCGAGATCCGCTTCGACTTCCTCCGACACCGGCTGACCATCGAGACCACGTGGGGCGACGCACGCGAGATGGAGTTGCGGCCGCGCACGGTCGCGGACTTCCACGACGAGTTCTTCGCCCACCTCGAGGCGCTCGGGGTCCACGTCTCGATCATGGGCTCTCCCGTCGAGGTCGACCCCGCCATCCCGTTCGCCCGGGACACCGTGCATGCCAGCTACGACGCCGAGGCGATGACGCGATACTGGCGCTCGCTGGTGTCGGCGCATCGGGTGTTCTCCGCGTTCCGCGGCGAATTCCGCGGGAAGTCCAGTCCGTCCCACTTCTTCTGGGGGGCCTTCGACCTGGCGGTGACCCGGTTCTCGGGTCGCCCGGCGGCGCAGCATCCGGGCGGGGTGCCCAACTGCCCCGACTGGGTGATGCACGAGGCCTACAACGAGGAGGTGTCGAGCGCCGGGTACTGGCCCGGCGGGGCGTCGGAGGGCATCTTCTACTCGTACGCCTACCCGCAACCCGACGGCTTCGACACCGCGGCCGTCGAGCCGGCGCAGGCGTACTTCGATCGCGATCTCGGCGAGTTCGTGCTCCCCTACTCGGCGGTGCGGGAGGCCGAGGACGGCGACGCCCTGCTGCGGGAGTTCCTCGAGAGCACTGCACGCATCGCCGCGGACCTCGCGGAGTGGCCCGACGGTCAGGGCAGGATCGAGTCCACGTAGCCGCCGTCGACTCGCAGTGCGCCGCCCGTGGTGGCCGACGCGAGAGGTGAACTGAGGTAGACCACCATGTTGGCGATCTCCTCGGGCTCGATGAGTCGCTGGATCAGGCTCTGCGGGCGGTACTTCACCATGAACTCGTGCTGCGCCTCGTCCCACGGCAACTCGTCGCCCACCAGATCGCGGACGAAGGTCTCGACACCTCCCGTGTGTGTCGGTCCGGCGATGACGGAGTTGACGGTCACGCCCGAGCCGGCCGCCTCCTTCGCGAAGCCGCGCGACACCGCGAGCAGCGCGGTCTTGGACATGCCGTAGTGGATCATCTCGGCCGGAATCACGACGGCCGAGTCGCTGGCGATCGACAGGACCCGTCCCCAGCCCCGGTCCTTCATACCCGGAAGGTAGGCGCGGATCAGACGCACGGCGGCGAGGACGTTGACCTCGAAATAGCGGCGCCACTCGTCGTCGTCGATCTCCAGAGCCGGTGTGGCGCCGAAGATTCCGAGATTGTTCACCAGGACGTCGACATCGGGGTGTGCCTGCACCAGGGCGCGTGTGCCGTCCTCCGTGCTGACGTCCGCCGGGGCCGCGACGACCGTCGCGTCGGGTACCTCCGCGGTGAGACGGTCGAGTGCCGCACCGACGGACGCGTCGGACCGGCCGTTGATCAGCACGGTCGCTCCCGCTCGGGCGAGGCCGACGGCGATGGCGTAGCCGATGCCCTGCGTGGAACCCGTGACGAGGGCTGTCCGGCCGCTCAGATCGATCTGCATGTGTCCTCCTGGTGTCAGGTACGGGTCAGCAGCATCGGCAGGTGGTCTATTCCTGCCTCCAGATAGTTCGGCCCGGTGCGCACGAAGCCGAGGCGCACGTACCACTCCTCCAGGTAGGCCTGGGCGGAGATCGCGACGTCGGTGCCCGCGAACTCGATCGCCGCCCGCACCAGGTCGGCGGCCAGCCCGCGTCCGCGTGCCGCCGACGCCGTGGCGACGCGGCCGATGTGGGCCGGCACCTCGTCCTGCAACACCCGCAGTGTCGCGAGCACGTCGCCGTTCGGCTCCTCCGACCAGAACAAGGTGGTCGTGGGTTCGAGATCGCGCCCGTCGATCTCCTGCTCGCCGACGATGCCCTGCTCGTGAATGAACACCTCGGTGCGCAACTGCAGGACGCGGTACAGCGCAACGGGATCGACGTCTCGAACGGTGGCGTGATGGATGCTGGTCACCGCACCACTATCCCAGGGCCGCGAACCCCACCGGATCCGAGAGCAGGGTCGCGACGGTGGACAGGAACTTGGAGCCCTGTTCGCCGTCGACGAGCCGGTGGTCGAACGACAGACTGAGGGTCGTGACGTGTCGCAGCGCGATCTCCCCGCGGTACTCCCACGGCTGACGCCGGACGGCCCCGAAGCACAGGATGGCGGCCTCGCCGGGCGTGAGGATCGGGGTGCCCGAATCGATGCCGAACACGCCGATGTTGGTGATCGTGATGGTCCCGTCGGCGAGCTCCGCCGGACCGGTCTTCCCCTCCTTGGCGACGGCGGTGAGCGCGGACAGTGACGAGCACAGGTCGCGGAATCCGAGGGTCTGCGCGTTCTTGATGTTGGGAACCATCAGCCCGCGCGGTGTCGCCGCGGCGATACCGAGGTTCACGTACTTCTTGGTGACGATCTCGTTCGCCGCCTCGTCCCACGACGAGTTGAGGCTCGGGTGCTCCCGGACGGCGATGAGCAGGGCCTTCGCGACGAGAGCGAGCGGCGTCACGCGGACGCCGGCCAGCAGTGGGCTCGCCTTCAGCTCGTCGAGCAACTCCATCATCGGTGTGACGTCGACGGTGACGAACTCGGTGACGTGCGGCGCGGTGAACGCGCTGCGCACCATGGCCTCGGCGGTGTGCTTGCGGACGCCCTTGATCGGCGTGCGCTCCTCGTCCGCGTGCGGCGCGGAGGAGACGGCCAGGTCGTCGCGGGTCACGTTGCCGTGCGGTCCCGTCGGGGCCACGGTCGCGAGGTCGATACCGCGCTCACGCGCTTCCTTGCGTACCGGCGGCGCGGCCAGGGGCCGACGACTCGATGTCTCCTCCGCGACGCCGTAGCCGACGAGGACTGGCGTCCGCGTCGGCGCGGCCCCGACCGTCTCGGACTCCGCCTTCTCGACCGACGGCTCGGGACGCGCGTCGGCTGCCGCCTCGTCGGCGGTGTCGGGCGAGGCCGGACCGGTCGTCGCCGGACCCGCCACCTCGATGTCGAGGAACGGTGCGCCCACGTCGATGGTGGTGCCCTCCTCGGCGTGCCGCGCCACGACCACGCCGGCATAGGGAGACGGCAGTTCGACGGACGCCTTCGCGGTCTCGACCTCGGCGATGGTCTGGTTGAGCGTGATGGTGTCGCCGACGTCGACCGACCAGGTGAGCAGCTCGGCGTCGGCGAGCCCCTCGCCGAGGTCCGGCAGCAGGAATGTCTTGACCGTGGACATGGCGGATGCTCCTCGTGAGTGCACTCGTGAACGCTGTGTGTCAGGTCACACAATCACCACGCCGCACAGTGCGCAAGAGACGGTCGACCGAGTGAGCACGATGACCAACGGCGGCGGTCGAGCGAGGCAGTCGGTCGTGCACCGTGCGTCAGCGCAGTGCAGCCACGATCTCGCGCGCGGTGTTCTGGTGACTCGCCGCCGTGGGGTGCAGCGGCACCACCGCGTCCGGAGACGTCGGCACCGCGCCGACCATCCAGCTGTCGGCGGCGCACACGTCGTGGTCACGGGTGGTCGGCGCGAGGTCGACGAACGTGGCGTCGTGCGCGGCGGCGGCGCGACTCATCACCGAGTTGAGCTGATCGATGCGGGCCTGTAGGTAGGTCGCGTCCGCGGGCCGCACGGGCTGCGAGTCGAGGCAGCCGCCGGGCCGGATGCCGGTGGGATACCCGACCATCACCACCTGCGCGGCCGGCGCCCGGCGGGCGATCTCGTCGAGGATCGTGTCGTACGTCGCGGCGAACGCGTCGATACGGTCGCTGTAGGTGTCCGGACGATCGGAGCACGATGGCGTCAGAGGAGCCGGGAGCACGCTGATACAGCCCGCCGCGAGCTGAACCAACTGGATGTCGTTGCCGCCGATTCCCAGGGTGACGAGCGTGGTGTCCGGACCGAGCGCGTCGAACTGCGGTGCGGCGACTCCGCCGCCGAGCCCGGTCTGCGGTCCCGCGAGGTTCTCGCTCTCCGCGGCGCCGCACGTCACGTCGCGCACCGTGTCGATGCCGAGTTCGCGAGCGACGAGCGTGGGGTAGTTCACCGCGGACCGGCCGCAGATCCCAGACGGTGTCTGCGGTGCGATTCCGCTGCCGGCGGAGAACGAATCACCCAGTGCGACATACGCACCGGGTGCCGGCGCGGCGGCCGCGGGAGCGGCGGACAGAGTGATCGCGGCGGCGGCAGCCGCCACTGCGACGACGAGTCGGCGTGTCGACATGCGCGCAGTCCTAGTCGGCGTCGTTCGGTGCTTCCGACTCCGCGACGTCGGGTGCGTTCTCCCGCGTCGCCATACCGCCGGCGCCGCCCTGATCGGCGGGTCCGGGTCGGCCGCCCTTGGGCTCGTCGGTGGAGTCGTTCGTCGTCGTCTTCTCGGCCATGGACTCAGCGTAAACGGCCGTGGCGCCGTCGGACCTCGAAAGGTCGGGACCGGGTGCGCGCATCCCCACCGCCGCCAGTTCGAGCGCCGCGAGCGAGCGGACCACGTCGGGGTCGCCCGCGCGCCAGGCGCCGGCAGGATCGGGATGGATGTGCGTCAGTTCCGTCAGCGGTCGCCGTGCGAGAGCACGCAGCGCGAAGAGGTCGAGGTCGGCGCCGGACCGGAGAAGCGCCGCCGCGGCGGTGGCCTGCCGGGCGAAGCGGATCCGCCGCGGGAGCCACAGGAGCAGCAGCGCGACGATGGGGAGCAGGGCGACGGTGACACCGAGGAACGACGCCAGCGCCTCGACCGCCGCGACCTGCGCCTCACCTGCGCCGCGCAGTGCGGCGCCGGCGTCCCCGGCCCGGTCGAACGGTGTGCGGACGTCGTCACCGATGAGTGGGACGGAGGACACCCGTTCGCCCGCGGACCGGAGGTTGTTCTCCAGTCCGCTTCCGGCGTCGGCGATCCCGCGTCCGGGCGCCGCCAACGCCATCACCGCGTCGTGCAGCGCCAGGCCCACCCGGATCCAGACCACGGTCCACACCGCGACCACCACGTCGGCGACCACCTGGCGGGTCCGGCGGGCGGGCAGCTCCGAGTAGAGGGTCATCACACGGATTCCGACCAGACGCCTGTCGCGAGGAAGTGGTCGATGCAGGCGCGGTGTGCGTCGAGGTTCATGCCGTGGCTTCTCACCCAGGCGTCGTCGTAGTAGGTGCCCTCGTAGCGCTCTCCCCCGTCGCACAGCAGCGTGACGATGCTCCCCTGCTCTCCGCGAGCCTTCATGTCCGCTGCCAACCGGAACGCGCCGACGAGGTTGGTCCCGGTCGATCCACCGGCGTGCAGGCCCGTCACCTGGTCGAGCATGCGGACGGCCGCCACCGAGGCGGCGTCGGGGATCTGCACCATGTGCTCGATGACGGCGGGGACGAACGACGGCTCGACGCGGGGCCGACCGATTCCCTCGATGCGCGATCCGGTGCCGACGGCGTCGCGGGTGTCGTCGCGCCACGCCTCGAAGAACGCGGATCCCTCGGGGTCGACGACGCACACCCGGGTGGGCACGCGCCGGTAGCGGCAGTACCGGCCGATGGTCGCGCTGGTGCCACCGGTGCCGGCGCCGACCACCACCCAGGTGGGGACGGGGAACCGTTCGAGGGCCATCTGATCGAAGATGGAGGCGGCGATGCTGTTGTTGCCGCGCCAGTCGGTGACCACCGACGCATTGGTGAACTGGTCGAGATACAGCCAGTCCTTCTGCGCACCCAGTTCCTCCGCGACGTCGTACACGGCACCCGAGTGCTCGACGAGGCGACAGATGCCGCCGTAGCGCTCGATCAGCGCGATCTTCGTCGGGCTGGTGGTGGCCGGCATGACCGCGACGAACTCGAGGCCGATGAGCCGGGCGAAGTACGCCTCCGACACGGCGGTCGACCCGGACGACGCCTCGACGAGCGTGGTGCGGGGCCCGATGTCCCCGTTGGCCAGGCCGAAGAGGAAGAGCGACCGCGCGAGCCGATGCTTGAGCGATCCGGTGGGGTGGACCGACTCGTCCTTGAGGTAGAGATCGATGCCCCACTCGGCCGGCAGTGGGAAGGGATGCAGATGAGTGTCCGCGCTGCGGTTCGCGTCGGCCTCGACGATGCGCAGCGCGTTCTCCACCCAGGAACGGTCCTCGATTCTCATGACGGTCATTCTGTCCGACGCGCGGCCCCGCTCGGTGGTTGACTGCGGTGGTCAGGGGGAACTCGACCTGTCGAGCCCCCACCTTCACGAGAGGCACCTGTGACGACCGCATACATCAATGCCATCTCGACCGCCGTTCCCGAGCACGACGTCCACGACGACTTCGTCGCCTACGCCGACAGCACGTTCACGCTGCGACGTAAGCAATTGCTGTTCCGCCGCATGGCGGATCGCGCGCAGATCTCGCACCGGTGGTCCGCGTTCCCGTCCATCGCCAGTTTCTACGGCGACGATCCCAACGCCGTCGACACGCAGGCGCGGATGCAGGAGTTCGAGCGCACCGCTCCCGGACTCGCCGTTCGTGCCGTCGACGGGCTCGGACTCGGCGACGCGGCAGGGGACATCACCCATCTCATCGTCCTGACATGTACCGGGTTCTACACTCCGGGAATCGATTTCGAGATCATGAAGCAGTGCGGCGTGCCCACCACGGCAGAGCGCACCCAGGTCGGTTTCATGGGCTGCTTCGCCGGCATCAACGGTCTCAAGCTCGCCCACCACATCGTGCGCTCCGAGCCCGCCGCGAAGGTGCTCGTGGTCAGCGTCGAACTGTGCTCGCTGCACATGCAGCAGACCGACGATCTCGAGACGATGCTGTCGTTCCTGGTGTTCGGCGACGGCGCCGCGGCCGTGCTGGTCACTGCCGAGTCCACCGGTCTGGCCATGGACTCCTTCCAGGCCCTCATGATCGAGGACTCCCGCGACCTCATCACCTGGCGCATCGGCGGCATGGGGTTCGACATGGTGCTCTCCGGCAAGGTGCCGGGCTCGTTGTCACGCGCGTTGGACGAGACCACTATGAAGACGGTGCTCTCGGGGGCGGAGACGTCGTCGATCGACCTGTGGGCCGTGCATCCCGGTGGTCGCTCGATCCTCGACGCGGTGGAGGGCGCGCTGCACCTCGACGCAGACGCTCTGACGTCGTCGCGCCGCGTGCTCGAGAACTACGGCAACATGTCGTCGGCCACCGTGCTGTTCGTGCTCGCGGACATGCTCGAGCGGGGTGACACCGGGTCGGGATGCGCGATGGCGTTCGGCCCCGGACTCACCGCCGAGACCATGCTGTTCCACGCAGCCTGATCACCCCAGCCGTTCGATCGACCCAGCCGTTCCGTCAATCCAGCAGGCGCGTGGCTTCCTCGCGTAGTTCGATCTTGCGGATCTTGCCGGTCACGGTCATGGGGAAGGCATCCATGACGCGCAGGTAGCGCGGGATCTTGTATCGCGCGATGCGGCCGTCGCAGTAGGCCCGGAGATCGTCGACGGTCATGGCCGCCGCGCCCTCACGCAGACGGACGCAGGCCATCAGTTCCTCGCCGTACTTGTCGTCGGGCACACCGATGACCTGGGCGTCCAGGATGTCGGGGTGGGAGTACAGGAACTCCTCGATCTCACGGGGGTAGATGTTCTCGCCGCCGCGGATCACCATGTCCTTGATGCGCCCGGTGATGGCGACGTAGCCGTCGTCGTCCATGGTGCCGATGTCGCCCGTGTGCATCCAGTGCTCGGAATCGAGTGCCTCGGCGGTCTTCTCGGGGTCGTCCCAGTAACCGAGCATCACGGAGTACCCCCGTGTGCACAGTTCACCGGGCTCTCCGCGGGGAACCGTCTCCCCGGTGACGGGGTCGACGATCTTCACCTCGAGATGCGGTCCGACTCGTCCGACCGTGGACACGCGCTGCTCGATCGTGTCGTCGGAGCGGGTCTGCAGTGACACCGGGGACGTCTCGGTCATCCCGTAACAGATGGAGACCTCCGCCATTCCCATGACGTCGATGACCTGCTTCATCACCTCGGTGGGACAGGGTGATCCGGCCATGATGCCCGTGCGCAGCGACCGAAGATCGTGCTCCGCCAGGTCGGGAACGGCCAGTTCCGCGATGAACATGGTGGGAACTCCGTAGAGCGAGGTGCACCGCTCGGCGGAGACCGCGGCCAGTGTCGCTGCCGGATCGAACGACGGCCCCGGGATCACCATGGTCGAACCGTGCGAGGTGCAGGCGAGGTTTCCCATCACCATCCCGAAGCAGTGATAGAACGGCACGGGAATGCAGACACTGTCCGCCTCGGTGTAATGGCAGAGCTCGCCGACGAAGTAGCCGTTGTTCAGGATGTTGCGGTGGCTCAGCGTCGCGCCCTTGGGGAATCCCGTGGTGCCGGAGGTGTACTGGATGTTGATGGCGTCGTCGGGACCGAGTTCGGCACTGCGCCGGTCGAGTTCGTCCACATCGACGGACTCACCGTCGGTGACGAGGTCGCTCCAGTCGTCGGTGCCGAGGTACACGACGTGGGCCAGATCGGTGCACTCGCCGCGCACGGCGTCGATCATCGAGGCGTAGTCCGAGGTGCCGTGCGCCCGGACCGCCACCAGCATGGTGGCGCCGGACTGGTCGAGCACGTACTGCAGCTCGTGCGCACGGTAGGCAGGGTTGATGGTCACCAGCACCGCGCCGATCTTCGCGGTGGCGTACTGGACGATGGTCCACTCCGGGCAGTTCGGTGCCCAGATCCCCACGCGATCCCCGCGACGGATTCCGCGCGCGAGCAGGCCGCGGGCGAGATCGTCGACGTCGGATCGCAACTCGTCGTACGTCCACCGGCGACCGGACGCGACGTCCACGAGAGCGTCCGACGAGCCCACCCGCGCGGCGGTGCGATCGAAGTTCCGTCCGATCGTCTCGTCGAGCAGCGGCGTGTCGGTCGGGCCGGACGAGTAGGAAGTCTGCGGTGACAAAGTCGCTCCTCGAGGCTCGGGTACCTCCGCGACGCTAATCCATGGGACGGCCGCCCGTCTGCGGTTTCCCCGATTTCGGTTAATCATGATTCATCGAAGTGGCGGTGGTTTCGTTCGGCGTTCACCGGGGGTCCCTATGCTTCGTCGGTGCCGCTGCAACGACGACTGACCACGCGCGACGCCGTCGTCATCGGCGTGGGGTCGATGGTCGGCGCCGGGGTGTTCTCCGCCTTCGGCCCGGCCGCGGGGGCCGCGGGTGGCGGGCTGCTGGTCGGGCTCGCCGTCGCCGCCGTCGTGGCGTTCTGCAACGCGACGTCGACTGCCCAGCTCGCCGCGGTGCACCCCACGTCCGGCGGCGCCTACGCCTACGGGCGAGCGCGACTCGGTGACCGGTGGGGCTTCCTGGCGGGCTGGAGCTTCGTGGTCGGCAAGACCGCGAGTTGTGCCGCTATGGCCCTGACGTTCGGCGCGTACGCGTGGCCCGAGCACGCACGGGCGCTCGCCGTGATCGCGGTGGTGGCGCTGGCGGCGGTCAACTGCCTGGGCATCACCCGCACCGCGTCGGTCACGCGCGTGCTCGTGGCGGTGGTGCTCGTCGTGCTCGTCGCGGCACTGATCGTCGGTGCGACCGGCTCGTCCACCGTGACGGGCGCCGGGTTCTCGGCGAC
The DNA here is from genome assembly GCF_019836205.1 of Rhodococcus sp. BP-160. Taxonomy (NCBI): domain Bacteria; kingdom Bacillati; phylum Actinomycetota; class Actinomycetes; order Mycobacteriales; family Nocardiaceae; genus Rhodococcus; species Rhodococcus sp. BP-160. Next base: position 706,894 of record NZ_JABUEK010000003.1, on the reverse strand, counting down.
CTCGGGTCCGGTGGGCGTTCTGCAGTCCGCGGGGATCCTGTTCTTCGCCTTCGCTGGGTACGCGCGCATCGCGACGCTCGGAGAGGAGGTGCGGGACCCGGCGCGCACCATCCCGCGCGCCGTGGTCGGCGCCCTCGCGTGCGCGGTCGTGATCTACGCGGCCGTCGCAGTGATGCTGCTGCACGTTCTCGGGGCGGACGCACTCGCGCGCTCGACGGCTCCGGTGGCCGCGGCGATGGACGCGGTCGGGGCACACTGGGCGGGCCCGGTGGTGCGCGTCGGGGCATCGGCCGCGGCTCTCGGAGCCCTGCTGGGACTGATCGCGGGGATCGGCCGCACCACGATGGCGATGGCGCGGGAAGGGGACATGCCGCGATACCTCGCGCACGTCGACGAGCGCCGCTCGGTTCCGCGCGCCGCGGAGATCACCGTGGCCGCCGTGGTGGTCGTCGTGGTTCTCACGCTCGACGTGCGGAACGCGATCGGATTCTCGTCGTTCGGAGTTCTCGTCTATTACGCCGTGGCCAATGCCGCGGCATTCACGCAGACCGGTTCCGATCGCCGGTGGCCGCGGGCACTGCAGATGCTCGGGCTCTGCGGCTGCGTCCTGCTGGCGGTCACACTGCCCGCGGCGGCGGTGGTGGTCGGAATCGGGGTTCTGTCGGCAGGGTCGGCCGGACGGTGGATGCTGCAGCGCCGGCGCGCACTGCGGTCATGACATCACTACTGCCCTGACGTCACTGGGCAGAGTTGTACGCCTCTTCGACCTCGGCCGGAATACGTCCGCGGCTCGAGACCGTGTACCCGTTCTGATTCGCCCACTCGCGAATGGCTTTGGTCTGCAGAGGATCTCGCGGAGACGAGCCGACCTGCGTCGCCGTTCCGGTCGCCTTCTTCGCCGTGGCCTTCTTGCCACGTGACGACACCTTCGTGGCGTGCTCGGCCCAGTAATCGAGTTGCTTGCGGAACTCCTTGGCATTCTTCACACCGAGGTCGATCTCGTACTCCACACCGTCGACCGAGAAACCGATGGTCTCCCCTTTACCCGATTTGATGGGTGCGCCGTCGATATCGTCGACCAATTCCACGAAGACCTGTTTCGCCATGACGCTGTGGTTCCTTTCGATGATGAGTTCCCCGACCGAACCGGACATGGATTCATCGAGCCGTCGTCGACTCGTGGGTCCGACCACCATCGCGGTTCTTCCGCCAGAGTTTATCCATCTCGAAGCCCGATTAGCGAGTCACCGCCAATTCCGGTTCGATGTCGTGTACTCGTGCCGGTCCTTCGATACCGCACGGTTCGGTCGTTCGAGGTCACGCGGCTCGGGAAATATTCTCCGCCGGGCGGGCGTTCGCACCTGAGAAGTCTTCTTTTTCTCGAAAGGGTGAACGCACGTGGCCGTACCACTGTCCGTACTCGATCTCGCACAGGTCGGCGAGGGTGAAACTCCTCGAAACAGTTTCGATGCCAGTGTCGCGTTGGCCCGCCTCGCGGAGGAGAGCGGATATCGGCGAGTCTGGTACGCGGAGCACCACAACATGCCCTCCATCGCGTCCTCGGCGACGTCGGTCCTCATCGCACACGTGGCCGCGCACACCTCGTCCATTCGCCTCGGATCGGGTGGAGTGATGTTGCCGAACCATTCTCCGCTGACCATTGCCGAGCAATTCGGAACGCTGGCCACACTCCATCCGGACCGTATCGATCTCGGTCTCGGCAGAGCGCCGGGATCCGATCAGACCACCATGCGTGCGCTGCGCCGTGACCCGTCGTCGGCCGATTCCTTCCCGCAGGACGTTCTCGAACTCCAGGGCTACCTGTCGGGTTCGAGTCGGGTTCCGGGAGTACAGGCAGTGCCGGGCGCGGGAACCGATGTGCCGCTCTACATTCTGGGATCCTCGCTCTTCGGTGCTCAGCTCGCAGCACATCTCGGCCTTCCGTATGCCAACGCGTCGCACTTCTCTCCCGACTCGCTCGAGGAGGCCGTGGCCGTCTATCGGGACACGTTCCAGCCGTCCGCACAGCTCGCCGAGCCCTACGTCATCGCCGCCGTCAACGCGACGGTCGCACCGACGTCCGCTCGCGCGCACGAGCTGTTCACGGCCGGTCTGCGGCGCCGGGTGGTGCAGATGGTGGGACGTGGCCGTTCCTTCTCCGAGGAGGAGGTCGACATGATCATGGACTCTCCCGCGGGCCGACAGATTCAGGGAATGGTGAAGTACTCGGCCGTCGGAACGCCGGCGGAGGCCTCGGACTACATCGATCGTTTCGCCGCGCACGCCCGAGCGGACGAGGTCATCGTCGCCAGCGGTATCGACGACACCGACGAGCGACTGCTCTCCTACCGCCTGCTCGCCGAGCAGCACTTGCACGCCACCGCGGCCTGACGCCGCACGACCGACACCGCCCGCGCGATGACTTTTCCGCCCGGGCGGTGTCGGTAGTGGTGAGTGGCCCTGACGCCGGGGCCGACGACACCACACCAGGAGACACCATGTCCGGCATGATCTTCGTCAACACCTTCGTCCAGGACGTCGCCGCGAGCCGCGCGTTCTTCACGTCGCTGGGATTCTCTTTCAACGACACCTTCAGCGACGAGAACACCGCGTGCCTGATCGTCAACGAGCAGGCCGTCGTGATGCTGCTGAACGTCCCGCGCTTCAAGGATTTCATCCGCGACGACGTCGCGGACCTCTCCACCTCGCGCGAGATGCTGCTGGCCGTGTCGGCCGACAGCAAGGAGGCCGTCGACGCCATGGCCGACGCGGCGCTCGCCGCGGGCGGCAGTGACTGGATGGATCCGCAGGACCACGGCTTCATGTACGGGCGGTCGTTCCGCGACCTCGACGGTCACGTGTGGGAAGTGACCTGGATGGACCCGGCCGTCGCCTCGGGCGAGGCCACGCCTCCCGACATGTGAGCCGCGGCAGGTGACCCGGGCTCAGCCCGGGTACACCGGTGGCAGTCCGAACCGATCGAACAGCGTGAGATCGAAGAAGCACGCCACATGCGCGACGCGGGCGTCGATGATCTCGAGGACGTGCAGCTGGAACGGACGGTGCACCCCGTCCTCTCCGAGCATGTAGAGGCCGAAGGCCGGCTGCCCGTTGGCGGTGGTCGCCATCATCCGCATCGACTCGGGGCCGGTCGCGGGGCACTTCGTCGAGATGAGGGCGCCGATGTCGGCCGGGCCGCGGTACCACCCGGTGAACGGCGGCATCTCCCAGACGGCCTCTGCGGCGAAGAGTTTCACGATGCCGTCGATGTCGTACGTCTCGAATCCCTCGACGTAGCGTCGCAGCAACTCTCGCGTCTCCGGCGACTCCGGCTCGGACACGGAGTTCTCGTCGGGCATGATCGCCTCGATCTGGCCGCGCGCACGTTGCAGCAGGCTGTTGACTGCAGCAGTGGAGGTGCCGAGCAGTTCGGCCACCTCGGACGCCTTCCACTGCAACACCTCTCGGAGTACGAGGACGGCTCGCTGCCGCGCGGACAGATGTTGCAACGCGGCCACGAACGCGAGCCGCACCGATTCACGCGAGCCGATCAGCGATGCCGGGTCGTCGTCCACCGGATCGCCGAACGGCGGCGCCGGCTCGAGCCACGCGATCTCGTGGCGCTCGACCAGCTCGTCCGACGGATCGGACGACGGCGTACCCAGCCCCGACGGCATCGGTCGGCGCTTGCGGCCCTCGAGCGAGGTGAGACAGGTGTTCGTGGCGATGCGGTAGAGCCACGTGCGCAGCGACGAGTCGCCCTTGAAGTTCGCGTACCCCTTCCACCCTCGGACCAGGGTGTCCTGCACCAGATCCTCCGCGTCGTGGATGGATCCGGTCATGCGGTAACAGTGCGCGAGGAGCTCGCGGCGGTACGGTTCCGCGAGAGTCATGAAGTCGTTGCCGAGCTCCTGCGTCGCAGTCATGCGAGGAGGATAGTCCTCGCAGGGACGACTCGCCGAGGAAAATTTCGGGGCTTCGTGATGAGTTTCCGTGGCGCACGAGGTCGACAGTCACATGACCACACACCTCACCCGCGCCACCACCACCGCACCGGCCCGCGGAGCCGTTCGAGCAGGATGGATCGTCAGCGCGCTGGTGGTCGTCTTCATGCTGTTCGACGCCGTGATCCATCTGCTGAACCTCGACGTGGTGAAGGACGCGTCCGCCGAACTCGGACTCCCCGTCGACATGGCCCCGAAGATCGGCGTCGTCTGCCTCGTGATCATGACCCTGTACGTGATTCCGCGGACCGCGCCGCTGGGTGCCGTCCTGTTGACCGGCTACCTCGGTGGAGCGGTGATCACGAACTGGCGCACCGACCAGCCACTCGTCAGCACGGTGTTCTTCGCGATCTACGTCGGCATCGCCGCGTGGCTCGGACTCTGGCTGCGTGACGGCCGAGTCCGAGCCTTGCTCGCAGGCTGAGTCACACCACCGAGGACCGGAAGGATCGGAGCCGCAGGCTGTTGGTGACGACGAAGACCGACGACAGCGCCATCGCGGCACCGGCCAGCATGGGGTTGAGCAGTCCGGCGGCCGCGAGCGGGATCGCCGCGACGTTGTAGGCGAAGGCCCAGAAGAGATTGACCTTGATGGTGTGGAGGGTCGCGCGCGAGAGGCGCACCGCGTCGACCGCGACGCGCAGATCTCCCCGCACCAGCGTGAGGTCGCCGGCCTCGATCGCGACGTCGGTGCCCGTGCCCATCGAGAGTCCGAGGTCCGACGTCGCCAGTGCCGCAGCATCGTTGACGCCGTCACCGACCATGGCGACGACCTTGCCCGACGCCTGCAGCTCGCGGATCGCCTCCACCTTCTGCTCCGGCAGCACACCGGCGATGACGGTGTCGATACCGACCGAGGCGGCCACCGTGCGGGCTGCGGACTCGTTGTCACCGGTGAGCATGATCGGGTCGAGACCCAGTGCGCGGAGCTCCGAGACCGCCTGCGCGGACGTCTCCTTCACGGTGTCGGAGACCGCGATGACGGCGCGGGCCTCGTCGTCCCACCCGACGACCACCGCGGTGGCCCCGGTGGCCTCGGCGTCCTCGAAGGCCGTCTGCAGAGCACTGGGCAGTGCGCCGCCCACCAGGCCGGGGCGTCCGACGACCACGCGGTGGCCGTCGACCGTCGCGGTGACACCGCGTCCCGCCGTGGTGGTGAAGTCGGTGGCGGCGACGGGCTCTCCGTGCGCGGTCCGGTACGCGTCGACGATCGCGCGGGCGACCGGGTGCTCGGAACCGGACTCCGCCGCCGCGGCGAACCGCAGCGCGTCGTCGCGAGCGTCTCCCACGACGGACTGCACGCTCATGACACCGCTGGTGATGGTGCCCGTCTTGTCCAGCACGATGGTGTTCACGCGGCGGGTGCGCTCGAGCACCTCGGGTCCCTTGATGAGGACGCCGAGTTGGGCGCCGCGTCCGGTGCCCACCATCAGGGCTGTCGGAGTGGCCAGGCCCAGCGCGCACGGGCACGCGATGATGAGGACCGCGACGGATGCGGTGAACGCGGCGGACCAGCTGCCGCTGACGAGGACCCAGCCCAGCAGGGTGGCCAGGGCGAGACCGATCACGACGGGGACGAAGACGCCCGAGATGCGGTCGGCCAGGCGCTGCGCCTCGGCCTTGCCGTTCTGCGCGTCCTCCACGATGCGGGCCATGCGCGCGAGCTGCGTGTCCGCGCCCACGCGGTCGGCGACGACGGTGAGCGCGCCACCCACGTTGACGGTCCCGCCCGTGACCGTGGCGCCCGGACCGACCTCCACGGGGATGGACTCACCGGAGATCATCGAGGCGTCGACGGCGGACGTGCCGCTTTCGACGGTGCCGTCGGCGGCGATCTTCTCGCCCGGTCGGACGACGATGCGGTCTCCGACCACGAGCTCGTCGGCGGGCACGCTGACCTCACTGCCGTTGCGCAGCACGGTCGCGTTCCGGGAGCCGACCTCGAGCAACGCACGCAGGGCGGCGCCGGCGCTGCGCTTGGACCGCGCTTCCAGATACCGACCGGCGAGCAGGAACGTCGTGACGCCGGCCGCCGCCTCGAGATAGATGTTCGCGCTGCCGTCGCCACGCGAGACGGTGAACTCGAAGGCGTGGCGCATGCCGGGCATGCCCGCGTGGCCGAAGAAGAGCGCGTACAGCGACCAGCCGAAGGCGGCCAGCGTGCCCACCGACACGAGCGTGTCCATGGTGGTCGCGCCGTGCCGCGCGGTGGTGACGGCGGCGCGGTGGAACGGCAGCCCGCCCCACACGACGACGGGCGCGGCGAGGGTGAGCGAGAGCCACTGCCAGTTGTCGAACTGCAGCGGCGGAATCATCGCCATCGCGATGACGGGAACGGACAGCAGCGTCGACACGAGCAGACGCGTGCGCAGGGGATCGGACTCGGCTGCGGCGACATCGGACTCGGCTGCGGGAGGGCCGGCCGGTCGGTGGGGTTCGTGCACGGTCGCGGTGTAGCCGGCCTTCTCGACGGTGCCGATGAGGTCCCCGGTCTCGACGGTCGCGTCCGTGGCGATGCTCGCCTTCTCGGTGGCGTAGTTGACCGTCGCGGTCACACCGTCGAGGCGGTTGAGCTTCTTCTCGATGCGGTTGGCGCACGACGCACAGGTCATGCCGCCGATGTCGAGCTGGATGTTCGCGGCCTTCTCCCCGGTGGTCACGGCTGAGCCAGCTCGTACCCGGCCTCGTCCACCGCGGTTGCGAGGGCAGCGTCGTCGACGGGTGTGTCGGACTCGACATCGACGCGTCCGGACTCGAGGTCGACGTGGACCGAGGTGACTCCCTGCAGGGCGCTCACCTCCTCCGTCACCGCTGCGACGCAGTGCTGGCAGGTCATTCCGGCGACGGTGACAGTCTTCGTGGTCATGAGAACTACCATACCCCCCTACGGTATGCCGTCAACCCCGTGTCGCCCGGCGTTCGGCGGCTCGACACCTCCTGTGGTTAGGGTGGACGAGCCCGGTACACACAGGGTGACCGAGCTCCGATCCGGGAGCACTGGGAAGCGAGAACTCATGGAGCCAGTCGAGCAGACCTGGCGCACCGCCGAGCATCCACGGCCGGACCATTTCCTCCTGCACATCAGTGACACGCACCTGGTCGGCGCCGGCGAGTTGTACGACGCGGTCGACAGCGAGGCGCGTCTTCGCCAGATCTTCGCGGAGCTCGAGGCGACGGGTGCCCGGCCGGAGGCTCTGGTGTTCACGGGTGATCTCGCGGACAAGGGCGAGCCCGACGCGTACGACTCGTTGCGCGCACTGGTCGATCCGGTCGCCGCAGCCCTGGGGTCCGAGGTGATCTGGGCGATGGGCAACCACGACGACCGAGCGGCGTTCCGTCGCGGCCTGCTCGACGAGCGCGGATCGACCGAGCCCGTGGACAGGGTCTACGACATCGGTGGGCTGCGAGTCATCACGTTGGACTCGACCGTCCCCGGCCACCACTACGGCCAGATCTCCGCGGAACAGTTGCGGTGGCTCGCAGCAGAACTGGCGATGCCGGCGCCGGACGGCACAGTGCTCGCGCTGCACCATCCGCCGGTTCCCTGCGTGCAAGATCTCGCGGTGTTGGTGGAACTCCGCGACCAGGACTCGCTCGCGGAGGTGCTCGCGGGCAGCGACGTGCGGGCGATCCTCGCGGGCCACCTGCACTACTCCACGTCCGCGACCTTCGCCGGAATCCCGGTGTCGGTGGCGTCGGCAACCTGCTACACCCAGGACCTCAACGTCCCGGTGGGTGCGCAACGCGGGCGCGACGGGGCGCAGGCCTACAACCTGGTGCATCTGTACCAGGACACGGTGGTCCACTCGGTGGTGCCCATCGGGACGGGCGACACCGTCGGCACCTACGTGTCGGCCGACGAGGCCGCCCAGCGCCTGCACGATGCCGGCGTCGTCATCGCCGACGCTCCCCAGAAGGCGATCAGCCGGCAGTCGTAGCTGTGGCGATCAGCCGGCCGTCGTAGCTGTGGCGATCAGCCGACCGGCGTGACGGCGTGTTCCCAGGGCGCCGGCACCGGGAAGTAGGTGCTCAGGAACGTCGTCACCGCCGCTGCGCGCTCGTCGGCGTCGATCTCGGGGAAGCTGCCGTCGTTGAGGCAGAAGAAGTCCATCGACCGCTTCGCGAGCAGGCGGTCCATGTCCCGCAGTCCACTGCGCATCGTCGTGTCGACGTACTTGACCGAGGCCTGCGTCTGCACCACGGCGCGGCCGGTGAGCAGGGCGTAGTAGTGGTACAGCGAGTTGGTCACCGAGATGTTGGAGCTCGCGCGGAATCGACTGGCTGCCGTGGCCGCGAACTCGTCGGGGAACTCCTTCTCGAGCTCGAACATCACACTGCGCCGGAGCGGCACGGGAGCGTGCTCGAGGTGGCGCGTGGTGATGCGACCGAATCGGTCGTGGAGCAGGCGACGGTTGACCCGCGCGGCGTTCTCGAATCCGCTGCGCTGCTCGTCGTTGGCGCCCAGTCCGATCCGGGTTCCCGCCTCGACGAACATGCTGATGCCGCCGGGTGAGAAGAACATCTGGGGACCGACCGGGCGGCCGAAGAACATGTCGTCGTTCGAGTACAGGAAGTGCTCGGCGAGACCGTCGATGTGGTGGAGCTGGCATTCCACGGCCTGCGAGTTGTAGGTGGGCAGCACGGAGGTGTCGGTGAAGAACTCCTCGCTGCGCACGAACGTGACGTCGGGATGATCGTCAAGCCACCCCGGCTTCGGTGAGTCGGTGACGACGAAGATGCGCCGGATCCACGGCGCGTACAGGTGTACCGAGCGCAGGGCGTACTTGAGTTCGTCGATCTGGCGGAAGCGGGCCTCGTGATCGTCGCCCTCGCCCACGACGACCTCACGCAGCATCGCCGCGCGTTCCGCCTGCCACTCCACGTCGGTGCCGTCGACCCAGGAGAAGATCAGGTCGATGTCGAAGTCGATGTCCGACGCGTGGTCGGCGAACATGTTCTCGATGGTCGGCCAGTGTCGGCCGAAGCGCTCGACCGTGCCACGCACCGCCTCGTCCTGACGGATGGTGCGTCGGGTCAGCGAGTTCTCGACGGGGAGAACGATCGTGTCGTCCGAGAACTCCCACAGTTCGATCTGGATGCCCTTGCCGGATCCGTAGAAGAGCCCGCTCGGGCGGTGCGCACGAGGGCGGAACAACCGGAAGATCCGCGCCTGCGTGGCCGACGCCAGGAGTCCGTCCGCGATGAGCAGGGCCGGGGATCCCTTGACGTCCATCGGCTTGGAGTAGAACGGCTCGTCCGCGCAGGCCGCGACCAGGGCGTCGCGCAACGTCGGCCTGTCGTGCCTGTCGATGGCGATGACGGGCCGCTCGTCGTTGCCGCGGACGAGCAGGTACTCGATCGCGGTCGCGTCCAGCACATCGCGGACGAACAGGAGGTCCTCCACCATCGCCTCGTGGGGCGTCGTGGTGGTGATGGACAGTGTGAACTTGTCCTTGACCCACACGATGTCGGAGCGCTCGGTCAACCGATGTCGGGACGCCGCGGACGCGACGCGCGCCCGCTCTATCTCGCCGCTGTCGGGCGGGACGAGGTAGACATCGGGCGTCTCGACGTTCTGCAGGGCTGGCGGCTGTGTGATGGTGGACCTTCCCGACGTGCTGGTGGGCGAGCCTGTACGGCGCTGTGACCTGCTCATTCTAAGTGATGCCGAGGGTGGGTCCGGACCACGGGAGTCATCGGCCGCGAAGCTGGCCGAGTGCGTCCTGCACGTGCGTCAGGTGTCGGCTCATCGCCTCGGACGCGGCCTCGCCGGACCCCGAGTCGATGGCGTCGACGATGCTCTCGTGCTCGACGTTGGACCGGTGCCGACGGTCGGGCAGCAGGTTCACCATCTCGGACTGCTGCGACAGGGCCTCGCGGATCTCGGTGATGACGGCGGCGAAGACGTCGTTGCCGCTCGCGGTCGCGATGAGCAGATGGAACTCCGCGTCGAGACGGACCCACTCCTTGGGATCGTTCTCGGCGATCATCCGATTCAACAGGCTGCGGATCGCGTCCATCTGCTCCGGTGTCCGCCGTTCGGCAGCGAGTGCGGCGGCAGGAATCTCGATGTGCGGGCGGGCCTCGCGCAGGGAATCGACGGAATGGTTGCCGAAGACTCTGTCGGTCTCGACGGTCTTCGCCAGGACGAACGTTCCCTTGCCGGTGTGCGTCTCCGTCAGTCCGAGAGCCGTGGTCGAGCGCAGTGCCTCGCGAACCACCGACCGGCTCACGCCGAAGCGCGTCGCGAGAGCGGCCTCGGACGGGAGCTTGGTGCCGACCTCGAGTTCGCCGCTCTCGATCGCCGAACGCAGCTCGCGCAGGACGGCCTCGGCCGCCCCCACGCGCGTCACCGTGGCCTGTTTGCTGGCCCAACTGTCCGACAGGGTCATGGCGTCACTGTGAACGAGGAATGGTGGTCAGGCAAATCGGACGTGCACAGGACGATATTCATGTATCTAGTCGCAGTGCTAGAGAGCGAGAGAGATCCCGATGGAACGGTGATCGGGTGCTGTCCGACACACATCCGTGCACTCGGTCGACTGCCGGATCTACGGTCGAGGGGAACGAAGGAGTTCACATGGCTCACAGCATCGTCACCGTCACAGGCGCGGCCGGCAGCATCGGCTACGCGGCACTGTTCCGCATCGCATCGGGTGCGATGCTCGGTCCGGACACGTCCGTCACGTTGCGGCTTCTGGAGATCCCGCCGGCACTGCGCGCAGCCGAGGGCACGGCCATGGAACTGCACGACAGTGCGTTCCCCCTGCTGCGGTCGGTGGAGATCCACGACGATCCGGTCGACGCCTTCGACGGCGCGAACGTCGCGCTGCTGATCGGCGCTCGCCCTCGTACCGCGGGGATGGAGCGCGCCGACCTGCTCGAGGCCAACGGGTCGATCTTCGGGCCGCAGGGCGCCGCTCTCGAGGCGGGCGCCGCGTCCGACATCCGGGTGGTCGTCGTGGGCAATCCCGCCAACACCAACGCGGCCATCGCCGCGGCGCACGCACCCAGCATTCCCGCAGACAGGTTCACCGCGCTGACCCGGCTCGATCACAACCGCGCCGTCGCGCAACTGTCCGCTCGTGCGGACGTCCCGGTGGGTGAGATCTCGCGGGTCAGCATCTGGGGCAACCATTCCGCCACGCAGTACCCGGACATCTTCCACGCGCGGGTCGGTGACCGGTCGGGCGCCGAGTTCGCCGCGGACACCACCTGGCTCGAGGACGTCTTCGTGCCGACGGTGGCGCGCCGCGGTACCGCGATCATCGAGGCGCGCGGTGCGTCGTCCGCTGCCTCCGCGGCGAACGCCACCATCGATCATGTGCGCGACTGGGTCCTGGGCACTCCCGCCGACGACTGGACATCCGTCGCACTCCCGTCGACGGGTGCGTACGGCGTGCCCGAGGGACTGGTGTCCTCGTTCCCCGTGCGGTCCTCCGGCGGCGCCTGGCAGATCGTGGAGGGCCTCGAGATCGGCGAGTTCTCCCGGCGCCGTATCGACGCATCCGTCGCGGAACTGCAGGCCGAGCGCGAGGCTGTCACGAGACTCGGGATGCTGCCGAACTGACTCGACCGTCCATGTCCCGCCGTCGAGGCTGTCGTGGCCACACCGTGTAGGTGATCGCGGCGACGACGTCGACGGCGAGCACGACGAGGGGCACGGGCATGAAGGCCGTCAGCGCCTCGGTTCGCTCGGGAGACCCGACCAGCGCGACGAGGCCGGCGAGCAGCCCGACGGTGACGGCCACGGCGATCAGGGTTCTGACCACGTCCGCCCAGCACGCTCTCGCATAGGCAGCGCCGTGGAGACGAACCGGCGCGGGCCCGCCGCGGAAGTGGTGGGCCACTCGCACGTCTGCCCAGCGAATCATGCGGTGTCCGTACGCGATCGAGAAGCCGATGTAGGCAGCGGCCAGCGCGTGATGCCACGTGGCGGTACTGCCCGACCGCAGGTCGATGACGGTGGCGCAGAGCAGGACGAGATCGACGACCGGGGCGCAGGCCAGAACCACGGCACCGGCACGAGGTCGCCGTGCGCCGTACCGGAGCGTGAGGCCGGCGGCGATGGCCACCCAGAATCCGATCTCGCACGCGACGATGACTGCCAGAACCATGAGCGCTCCTTGTTGGTACGATCGTGTTCACAACAAAGTAGCACAACTGTGTACATTCAGGGAGTGCCGAAACTGATCGATCACGACCAGCGGCGACGCGACGTCGCCGACGCCGCCTGGCGCATCATCGGTCGAGACGGCCTGCTCGATCTGTCGGTGCGCAACGTGGCCGAGGAGGCCGGGCTGGCGACGGCCTCCCTCCGTCGCTCCTTTCCCACTCAGGACGACCTGCGAGCGTTCTGCCTCGAACACGCAGCCGAACGCGTCGTCGAACGCCTGGAGCGCATCGACCCGCAGCTGTCACCCCGCGAGTACTGCGAGGCGAGCCTGCGAGAGTTGTTGCCGCTCACCGACGAGAGTCGCCTCGAGATGGAGGTGCAGATGTCGCTGGGCGCTCTCGCCTTCACGAACGCCGCGATGCGCGTCGCCTACGACCGGGCGCACCAGTACCTGGCCGCGGGGTGCAGGCGACTGGTGAACCTACTCGCCGAGAACGACACCGACTACGCGTCACTGTCCGACCGGGTACCCGACGAGGCGCGTCGACTTCATGCATTCCTGGACGGACTCGCGCTGCACCTGGTCCACGCGCCACACGACGAGAACCGCGCGTGGGCCGAGGCGGAGCTGGCGGCACATCTCGACTCGCTGCGAGGGCCGTAGGGTCTACAGCCATGCCCGACACCTGCCCGTGCGGCACTCCCCTACCGATGTCCGAGTGCTGTGGACCCTTGCTCGAGGGACGGATCGGTGCGCCGACCGCCGAGCGGCTCATGCGCTCCCGGTACACCGCCTTCACGGTGCTCGACGCCGAGTATCTGCTGCGCACATGGCATCCCGATACTCGACCGTCGGCGCTCGACCTCGACGACCGCCGCCGGTGGACCGGGCTCGAGATCCTGGGCACCACCGGAGGCGGCATGCTGCACACCACGGGCACGGTCGAGTTCGTGGCTCACTTCCGTGACGCGGGTGCCCGGCGACCGGGTTCGCAGCGGGAGAACAGCACGTTCTCCCGCTGCGATGGAGCCTGGGTCTACGTCGACGCGGTCTGACGCCGCGACTCGATGCCGTCGACGAACTCGGACGTGATGCGCGCGATGTCCCACGGATGCGACAGCGGCGACCAGTGTCCTGCATCGAGATCGGTTCGCGACAGGTCGGCCACCCAGCGCGGCGTGTCCTCGTAGTGGAACGGACGCACCGCCGCGTCACGGGTGTTGACGATCAGATGCACGGGCACGGTGACGTACCGACGCCGCGGAGAGGTGAAGCGCGGCAGAAGATTTGCTCGATAGATGCGCAGGCCGTTCCACGCGTCGTCGAGAAGTGTCGGTGACTCCTCCACCATCGCGGCGGGGACGTCGGAGAACTCGCCGATGAACTGGGTCCAGCCCTTGCGCTTCATGCGGTACATCCGCACCCGAGCCAACGGCGGGACGTGGAAGGTGACCGTGTACCAGGACGCTCTCGTCTGGGCGAACACCTGTGCCAGGTTGCGCGGTGTGGGCCTGCGTAGTCGCGAGCGGGCCCACAGTGCGAGGTGGTCGAGGTTGGGTCCCGACACGGACGTGTAGGACGAGATGCGGAGCGGCGCATCGGCTTCGGCGACGAGCTCCCAGGCCTCCACCGCGCCCCAGTCGTGACCGAGCACGTGGACCGGGGCGTCGGGACTGACCGCGTCGATCACCGCTCGCAGATCGGAGGCCATCGCGTCGAGTCGGTACCCGCGGGTCCGTGCGGGGACCGTGGAGTCACCGGCGCCGCGTGAGTCGTAGGTGACGACGCGGTAGCGGTCGGCGAGCAGTCCAACGACGTGGTTCCAGAGGGTGTGGTTGTCCGGCCACCCGTGCACCAGCACGAGAGTGGGGCCGTCGGACACGCCGGCGGTGTACACGGCGAGCTCGACGTCACCGTTCCGCACGGTGGAGCGCTCGGACTCGAACGGGCGGGTGACGGTCATGGACGCTCCGGAATCGGTGGACGTGGGGTGTGCAGGGGACATCAGACGTCGAGCGTGAGGTGGTCGGAGTCTGCCCGAGACACGCACGGCAGCATGTGTTCCTGCTGCTCGGTGGGACTCAGTCGAGTCTCGCGGTGCTCGGGCGTCCCCGCGAGAACACGCACCTTGCAGGTGCCGCAGAAGCCTTGGCGACACGAGTACGCGACTGTCGGGTCCTCGTCCACGATGACGGACAGTGCAGACCTGTCGGCGGGAACTGTCAGCGTGCGACCGCTTCTCGCGAGTGTGACCGTGAACGGCCGACCGCCCACCACGGGTGGGGCCCCGAAACGTTCGAAGTGCAGAGCAGACGCGCCGCAGCCCGCGAACGACGTGCGCACGGTGTTCAGCATCGGCGTCGGTCCACAGCAGTACACCGCGCCGCCACGGGCGGCCGGACCCAGAAGGTCCGTGACAGTGGGCAGTCCGTCCTCGACGTCGGTGCGGACGGCGACACGCGGCGAATTCCAGCTCTCGATCTCGTCGAGAAAGGGCATGCTCTCGCGGGAGCGTCCGCAGTAGACGAAGGTCCAGTCCAGGCCGAGATCGCGAGCGGCGCGGACCATCGGCAGGATCGGGGTGATGCCGATGCCGCCGGCGACGAAGTGCACCGAGCGTTCCTGCGCGAACAGGAAGGCGTTGCGGGGACCGCGCACCGTCACCGTGTCGCCGGGGCGCAGGGCGTGCATCCGCTCCGAGACGGTGCCGATGCGTCGGACGGCGATGCGGTACCGCGTCGTGTCGGCGGGGTCGCCGCACAGCGAGTACTGCCGCCGGAGCGGTCCCGACGTCGCGTCACCCTCCAGGTGCACGTCGATGTGGCAGCCCGGCTGCCAGGCCGGCAGGGACGATCCGCCCGCGTCGACGAGATCGATCTGCGCGACATCGCCGTCGCTGGTCACCGGCGTGACACTCGCGACCGTCAGTGTGGCCGCGGTGTCCGGGGGACGCAGGGCCACCCGAGGGTCGTAGGGGACACGCGACATCGCACCGAGGTAGTTGCCGACGACCAGGCCGATCAGGCCGAGGGCCCGGTCGCCCCGAGGTCGTCCGCGGAGGTCGCGTGGTGCGTCGATCATCGCGACGCTGCCCGCGCCGCGGGCGAGGAGGCCAGATAGGCGACGGCTTGCGCCGTCGAGCCCTCCTGGCTGGGGTGGTAGCTGCGACGGAAGTAGCGCGAGAGCCGCAGGCCGAGATCGACAGGCCCCGGCACGGTGCCCTTCTTCGCCGCGCGGCGCCAGGCGAGTGGCGTGGGACGGCGCCGGGACGCCGGCCCGTCGGCGAGAAGCGGATCGTTCTGCATGAGGAAGCGGGTTCCGCGGATCCACAGGTAGACCAGCAGCGGTGCCGCGAGTGCCTGGGTGCGAAGGCGTCGGACCTCGCGGCGATCGAAGTAGCGCATCGTCTCGTAGGCGACAGAGCGGTGCTCGACCTCCTCGGACCCGTGCCATCTCAGCAGGTCGAGCATGGTCGGGTGGATGTTGGCCCGGTCGAGCCCCTCGGCGTTCAGCACCCAGTCGCCGAGAAACGCGGTGATGTGCTCGATGGCCGCGATGATCGCCAGGCGCTCGACGAGGTAGTTCTTCTCGCGGCTGCTGGTGATGGGTCGAGGCCCGATGACCTTGCCGAAGACCCAGTTCATCTGGTCGGTGAACGGCGTCGGATCGAGTCCGCTGCGCTGCAGGTGCTCGAGGACACCGGAGTGCGCCGACGAGTGCATGGCCTCCTGGCCGATGAACCCGATGACGTCCTCGCGGAGCTTCTCGTCCTCGATGAACGGGAGCGCCTGTCGGAACGTCTCGACGAACCATTCCTCCCCGGCGGGGAGGAGCAGGTGCAGCACGTTGAGCGCGTGTGTGGAGAACGGCTCACCCGGGATCCAGTGCATCGGCAGGTCGTCCCAGTCGAAGTGCACGTCGCGCGCCTGCAACACGAGATTGTCGGCATCGGCGGTCATGTCGGGTCCTTCCGGTGTGGCTTCGTTCACACAAATCTTAGTATGACAACTGGTAACAGTAAAGCACCTCGGGTAAGCGAGAACACATGTGACGTGACGCGAACGACCTTGCCGAGGTCACACGCTGCGCGGACGCTGGACGGAAGGTCGGACACGCAGGACACCCGCCGCCGTCACGGCGCACGGGGTCCGTGACGCAGGCAGGACACGAGACGATGGCGGACAATTCCAAGAGGGCGGAGCGCGGGACCGACGACACTCGGCGGCCCGTGGCGCGCACACCGCGCAATCCGCTCGTTCGAGGCGTCGACCGCGCGGAGGCTCGACTGCACCGTCTTCTCGTGACGCTGTTCCTGCTCGCCGTCCCGTTCGTCGCCGTGATGGGCGTCAGCCTCTACCACGATCAGCAGACCATGGCGGCCGACGCCGTGACGTCGTCCTCGTCGGTGCTCGCCACGACCACCGCGGACGCCGTGGCGCCGGTGGCGTCGGACGAATTCGCGGCGGTCACTCCCACCGTGTTGGCTCCCGCGACCTGGTCCTCCGACGGCGTGAAGCACGTCGGGTCGGTTCCTGTTGCGGCGCAGAGTCCGTCGGGTACCGAGGTGACCATCACCGTCGACGGGGACGGTCGTCGCATCGCACCCCCGCCCACCGGGGTCGACGTCGTGGTGGTCAGCATCTTCGGCGCCGCAGCGCTTCTCGCGCTCGTGGCGATCGTGCTCGTGATCGTGCGCAGCGTCTTCGCCCGCGTCTACGACCGTCGTCGGGACCGGGAGTGGGACGACGCGATCGCGCGATTCCTGTCCTGACGGACGTGTGCAGACGGCTGTCGCTACCTCGTCAGAGCGTCGTGAATCGCGACGCCGAGTTCTGCTCTCGGTGAGTCCGGGAACGTGTGATGGGTGGCGCCGTCGAGGATTCGGGTACTGATCGACGGCCAGTTCTTCTGGATGCGATCTCGCACCGCAGCACTGTCGTGAATCCGGCTGGACCCGGCGAGAACGACCGTCGTGGTCGCCTGGAGCGAGTGCAGCGCCGAAGAACTCGGCCGCCTCGGAACGATGGGCCGACGACGAGGGTGATGGGCTGTTCCGAGTTCGGACAGTCGGGACAGGTCGGCGTCGAGAACTGCGTCGCCCGTCTCCCACGCCGTGAATCGTCTCTGTCGCTCTTCCGACGGTCGCAGCAGGAGCGGTAACGCATGAGCCAGGTAGGCGGCGCGCATGCCGGCGAAGCACGAATTCGGATCGAGCAGGACGAGGCGGTCGACGTCGGCCGGCCGACGGAGCGCGAACGCCAGAGCGATCATCGCGCCGTACGAGTGAGCGAGAATCGACGGTCGCCGCAGTGCCGACCCGGCGAACACATCGTCCAACCACAGCATGAGGTCGTCGACGTTCCTCGCGGGTTCACCCGCCGGAACCGATCGCCCCACGTCACCGAGAATGTCCACCGCGACCACTCGGTGGCGACGACTCAGTTCGGTCGCCTGGCCGGTCCAGGCCATCGAGGTAGCCCCGGATCCGGGGAGCAGTACGACAGGGCGACCGTCGGTGGGACCGGCCGAGGTGACATGGGTGTCGCCGAATCGTGTCGGCACCATCGTCGTGGTCGTTTCCGCCGGCCACGTCCCGAGTACGCGGTCGTAGGCCGCAGCGAACTCCCGCCCCTCGGGCGATCGATGGAACGTCTGCATCGCGTCTGTCATGCGGCACCCCGTTGTCTCGATGGTCGTGCACAGCACCGACGTGCGGGCATTGATCGTTCTTCTCGATGCTGCTCGTGCCGGTCGAACGGCTACTCCGTCCTGGCTGCGGACGCAGCTGGGAATCACCTCGGCGACCGCGACGGCACTCGTCGACAGGCTCGAACTCGCCGGCCACGTCGAACGGCAGTCGGTCGTCGGTGACCGCCGCAAGGTGGCCCTGCGGGTCACCGACAAGGCAGAGCGACTGGGCACAGAATTCTTCGGCCCGCTGATCCTCAGGGCGGCCACGCAACTCTCCGAGTTGTCGGACGACGACCGAGCAACCATCCGTCGGTATCAGTCCGCGATGCTGGCAGCCGTCAGATCGACTGCGCCGGGCTCGTGAGAGCGGTGTGATCGCCGACTACTGGTTCTGCATCCGATTAGCCGCAGCGACAAGGGCTTTGGCGGTCGACTCTGTCGAATCCGAGCCCGTTCCCATGGCCCACGCGGTGCGGTGATCCTGCTGTCCGCGGATGTAGGTGACGTATCCCGTCTCGGTGATCTGCTGGTGGAACGACAAGATCTCGAGGTTGACGCCGGCGTCGTAGAGCATCGACGTCATGGCCTCGGCGGGCCCGTGGCAGACGATCGACGAACTGCGGATGGTGTCGCCGATGGCGAGGGTGGCCGTGAACTCGAACCTGCCCGCACCCTTCGGCGCGCACTCTGCGGAACCGAGCCGGATGGGGCCGGAGGTGGGCGAGTAGGTGTGGACGAACTCCGCGAAGGACATGCCGTCAGCCTCCGCGCGCAACCCGTGCGGCAGAGCCGACGAGGCGTGAATGGCAGCGGAACTGTGTGAGAAGTGTCCGGTGAGGGAATGTGCGCTGGTGCTCATGTCGCTGGGGTCTTTCCGGTGAGAGGAAGGACCGACGGGCGCTCGTTCGACCCGCAGCGGGGGGTCGGTCCGAGATCAGACCCCGCTGCGGTGAACTACGAGAATGCGCGACACGGCCCCAGAGTAGCTGCGTCGCGGCGTCACAGGCAAGGGTCCGGTTCTCGATTGCTCTCTGTTCGGTTCTAGGACACGCGCTAGAGAAGGGCAGAGAACGCTACCGACGTTGCTACCGTCACGCCATGGACCCCGTTCGCAATCCGTACGCACCCGGCGCCGGCCAGCGGCCACCCGAGCTCGCCGGCAGGTCCAAGCAACTCGACGCGTTCGACGTGGTGCTCGAGCGCATCGCGCGCGGTCGGCCCGAACGCAGTGTCGTGCTCACCGGGTTGCGCGGCGTCGGCAAGACGGTGCTGCTGAACCACCTGCGATCAGCGGCGATCTCGCGGAAGTGGGGAACCGGGAAGATCGAGGCCCGCCCCGACCAGGACCTGCGGCGACCGCTGTCGTCGGCGCTGCACATGGCAGTGCGGGAAATCGCGGTGGCGCATCGCGATCCCGAACGCGTGGACCAGTTCCTCGGTGTGCTGAAGTCCTTCGCTCTTCGTGCGTCCGCAGACAAGGGCATGCGGGACAAGTGGCAGCCCGGCATCGACGCGCCCGCTCTCAAGGGGCGCGCGGACACCGGTGACATCGAGATCGACCTGGTCGAACTGCTGCTCGACGCCGCGTCGCTGGCTCGGGACGTCGGCGTCGGTATCGCCATCTTCATCGACGAGATGCAGGATCTCGCGGCGGAGGACATCTCCGCGATCTGCGGCGCGTGCCACGAACTGAGCCAGGACGCGGCGCCGCTGATCGTCGTCGGCGCCGGTCTTCCCCACCTGCCTGCGGTGCTGTCCGCGTCGAAGAGCTACTCCGAGCGACTGTTCAGCTACCACCGCATCGACCGCCTGGACCGCGCTTCGGCGGACCGCGCCCTCATCGCACCGGCCGAGCGGGAGGACGTCGAGTACACGAGCGAGGCACTCGACGCGCTGTACGAGGCCGCGGACGGGTACCCCTACTTCGTTCAGGCGTACGGCAAGGCGACGTGGGATCTGGCCGCGGACAGCCCGATCACGGTCCACGACGTGCGGGTCGCAGCACCGACGGCCGAGGACGAGCTGGCCGTCGGGTTCTTCGGATCCCGTTACGAGAGAGCAACTCCCGCCGAACGCGAGTACATGCGAGCGATGGCCGACCTGTCCGGCGACGACGGTCCCGTCTCCACGTCGAAGATCGCCGTGGAACTCGGCCGGAAACCGGCGTCGCTGTCCCCCGCACGCGACGGGTTGATCAAGAAGGGACTGATCTACTCCGCCGAGCGCGGGTCGATCGGCTTCACCGTCCCCCACTTCGGGCGGTACCTGAGGGCGCAGGCCGACTAGCGCCGACCTGCACGCTTTCGATGTGTCGACACCCCTTGCAGCAGGCCGCTCGGGGTGTGGGTGGCTGGAAGGTGTGCGCCGGCTACTCGGCTGCGGGGACCCGCAGGATGAGGGCGTCGCCCTGTCCACCGCCACCGCACAGTGCTGCGGCGCCGACTCCGCCGCCGCGTCGCTGCAGCTCCAGTGCGAGGTGCAGGGCGATGCGGGCGCCGGAGGCGCCGAGGGGGTGACCGATGGCGATGGCGCCGCCGTTGACGTTGACCTTCTCGGGGTCGATGCCCAGTTCGCGGGTGGAGACGATGCCGACGGCGGCGAACGCCTCGTTGATCTCGACGAGGTCGAGGTCGGTCGGGGCGATGCCCTCCTTGGCGCAGGCGGTGGTGATGGCGTTGGCGGGCTGGGACTGGAGCGAGGAGTCGGGTCCGGCGACGACGCCGTGGGCGCCGATCTCGGCGAGCCAGGTCAGTCCGAGTTCCTCGGCCTTGGCGCGGCTCATGACGACGACGGCGGCGGCGCCGTCGGAGATCTGCGAGGCGGAGCCGGCGGTGATGGTGCCGTTCCTGTCGAACGACGGGCGGAGCTTGGCGAGGCTCTCGGTGGTGGTGTCGGCGCGGATGCCCTCGTCGCTGGTGACGACGACTGGGTCACCTTTGCGCTGCGGGATGCTGACGGGAACGACCTCGTCGTCGAAGACGCCGTTCTTCCAGGCTGCGGCGGCGCGCTGGTGCGACGCGGCGGCGAAGGCGTCCTGCTCCTCGCGGGTGACGAAGCGGGTGTCGGCGTTGCGGTCCTCGGTGAGGGCGCCCATGGCCTGGTCGGTGAAGATGTCGTACAGGCCGTCGTAGGCCATGTGGTCCTTCATGGTGACGTCGCCGTACTTGAATCCGCTGCGGCTCTTCTCGAGCATGTGCGGGGCGAGGGACATCGATTCCTGGCCGCCGGCGACGACGATGTCGAACTCTCCGGCGCGGATCATCTGGTCGGCGAGGGCGATGGCGTCGACACCGGACAGGCACACCTTGTTGATGGTCAGGGCGGGAACGCTGAGGGGGATGCCGCCGGCGTGGGCGGCCTGGCGTGCGGGAATCTGGCCCGCGCCGGCGGTGAGGACCTGGCCCATGATGACGTACTGGACCTGGTCACCGCTGATACCGGCCTTCTCGAGGGCGCCGGCGATGGCGACGCCGCCGAGGTCCGAGCCGGAGAGGGTCGACAGCGATCCGAGCAGACGGCCGATGGGAGTGCGGGCGCCGGCCACGATGACGGACGTGGTGCCGGAAGGTGCGGTCATGCTGTTTCCTCACTGGTGGGGGCAGATGTGATGGTGGATGCGGCGGGGTCGATCCCCAGAGCGGTCAGAGCCATGGTGGACAAACGGTGTCGGAGCAGCGACGCGGGCACGCGGCCCATCGACTGCGGAGTGGAGTTGAGCAGACCGAACGCCGCGTGAGCCTGGACGCGAGCGTCGTCCTCGGAGCAGTCCGAGTCCAGTTCCCGCAGGGTGCGGACCCAGATCTCGACGTAGCGGCGCTGCAGCGAGCGCACCGAACGCTGGGCGTCGGTCGGCAGGTTCGCGAGATCGCGGAACTGGATCTCGATGAGGCGCGGCGAGGTCATGGCGAAGTCGAGGTGGAACGCGACCAGTTCGTGCAGCGTCGGCAGCGGTGCCGACCGTCGCGCCAGGACCTCTTCCCCACCGGCGTGAAGGTACTCGGAGATTCCCACCAGCAGTTCGACGAGGACGGCTTCCTTGTTCGGAAAGTGGCGATATACGGCGGGACCGCTGATCCCCACCGCGGCGCCGAGGTCCTCGAGTCGTAGACCGTGGTACCCGCGCTCCGCGACGAGGACGGCGGCGGCGTCGACCAGTGCGCTGCGGCGCTCGGCCTTCATCCGTGAACGTTCGGTGGACGCGGAGCCCGCCGCGATACGGTTCACCACCCGGGCCTCCCACCTGTCGTCGGTCGCGAGCAGCCAGTTTACCGTATTCGGTTAGTGACCATTCACTTGGTGACCGCGCTCTCTTCGCGGGATTTCCGCGATGCGCGCCCGTCGGCGGCGGTACATTCATTCCGTCCATGTCGGTCGGGGTCACGAGAGAGGCAGCATGGTCTCGATGCCCTCGCCGACCCGTTTTCTCGTGGTCGGTGCGCTCGCGATCGCCGTGTACGCGACGCTTCCGCCCGGCGTGGTGTCCAGCGTGCTGTACTGCGTCATCGCCGTGGGTGCGGTGGCGTCCATTCCTGTCGGCATCCGCGCACACCGCAAGGTGAGCACCCATTCGTGGTGGATCGTCGCGTCGGCGCTGTCGTTCTGGGTCGTCGGCGACATCGCGATCGCGGTGATGGAGAACTCGGGCGGCGGCGTACCTCTCCCGTCGGTGGCGGACGCCGCCTACGTCCTGGGGTACCTCCTCATCGTCGTGGCCCTGCTGTCGGTCCGCAGTTCGGGGACCCCGATGCTGAGTCCGGCGGACGGACTCGAAGCCGCGATCATGACCGCGGGGGTGGGTCTCGCGTCCTGGGTCGTGGTGTCCGGTCCCCGAGGCGAGCGCGTGCCCGACGCCGGAACGTGGCTCGGCATCTTCTACACCGAGATCGACGTCTTCCTGCTGGTACTGCTCGTCTTCGTCGTGCTGAAGCGACGCGCGGGCTCCACCACCCACTGGCTGCTGGGTGCGGCCACGGCACTGATGGTGGTCGCCGACTACACCTCGTACGTGGTGGTCGCGGACGGTCCCGCCGAGAGCACGATCCTCAACGTCTGCTGGCTCGCGTCCTACGTGCTCTTCGGTGCGGCGGCGTTGCGACACGACGAGCGTCCGCGTGTCAGCACCATCAGTCGTGCGCAGACGGGGATGGCTCGACTGATCCTGCTGACCTCGGCCGTGGCGATGACGCCGGTCGTCATGAGCATCGAACTGATGCGCGGCACTCCGGTCACTCGCTGGGGGCCCGCGGTGGTGATCGCCGCCTCGATCATCGTCGTCCTCGGCGCCGTGCGGATGACCTCGTTCCTGACACTGCTGCAACGACAGTCGCGGGCACTGCGCCTTGCGGCCGACACCGATTCCGTCACGGGACTGGCGAACCGCGGCCGGCTCGGGCGCCGGCTGCACGAGATCCTCGGTCCGGAGGGCCGCGACGGAGTGGCCCTGGTGCTGGTGGATCTCAACCGGTTCTCCGACATCAACCAGACCTTCGGCTACGCGGTGGGAGATCAGGTGCTCACCGAGATCGGTCGCCGACTCGTCGACACGGTGGACTCGTCGGCGACGGTGGGACGTCTCGGGGGTGACGAGTTCGCCCTCGTCCTGCCGGGCCCCGTCGACAGGCACGACGCCGTGGCGGTCGCGATCGCTGCGCAACGCGCGGTCGGGGCCCCGCTCGAGGTGCGGGACATGAAGCTGACGCTGGAAAGCAGTGTGGCCGTGGCACTGTCGACCGACACGCCGCACCCACGATCCGAGGAGCTGGTGCAGCGGGCGTACGCCGCCGTGGTGGCCGCGAAGTCCCGGCAACCGCGACTGGCCGTCTACGACCACACGATGGACATCGACAGGATCGATCAGCTCCGGAGGATGGGCGAGTTGGAGGACGCCATCACGGGAGGTGAGCTCGAGGTGTTCTTCCAGCCCCGCCTCGACCTGCGCACCGGAGCCGTGTCGGGAATGGAAGCCCTTCTGCGGTGGCGACATCCGCGCGAGGGGCTGCTGCTGCCGGCCGCGTTCCTGCCGAGTGCGGAGCAGACCGGCATGCTCCCGGCCGTCACCTCGTTCGTCATCGACACGGCGATGGCCGCGTGCCGACGCTGGCGGCTGGCGGGACTGGACATCGACGTGGCCGTCAATCTCTCCGTCCGGGATCTCGTGGACTCCTCCCTGGCGTCCCGAGTGCGAACGGCTCTGGACGACCACGGCCTTCCCGGGCACGCCGTCGTCTTCGAGGTCACCGAGTCGTCCGCGATGACCGATCCCGAACGATCCATCGACACGCTCGAAGCGCTTCGCGCGCAGGGAGTCTCACTCTCCATCGACGACTTCGGCACGGGGTACAGCTCCTTGACGTACCTGGCGTCGCTTCCGGTGCAGCAGCTGAAGATGGACCGGTCCTTCGTCACCTCGCTCGCGTCGGACTCCGCCAACCTCGCGATCGTCCGATCCACCATCGCTCTCGCGCACAGCATGGGTCTGCACATCGTGGCCGAGGGCGTCGAGGACGAACACACCCTCGACGTGCTGCGCGGACTCGGATGCGACGCGGTGCAGGGCTTCCACATCGCGCGGCCGGTTCCCGCGGGCGACGTCGTGCGCACGGTGAAGGCCGTGAACTCTGCAGTGGGCGCCGCTCGTACTGCTGTGTGACCCAGCGCACCGGCGACGGCGGGTTCTTTGTAACCTGAGGCCCGAGTCGACTCGCACCACCCCTCGACCGTCGACCGGCGAAAGGACAGTCCGTGCGCGCAGTGCAGGTGACCACCCTCGAAGGCCCCGAAGCCCTCACCCTCACCGATCTCGACGAGCCCACCGGCGACGGCGTGGTGATCGACGTGCGTGCGGCCGGCGTGGCCTTCCCCGACGCACTGCTCAGTCGTGGGCTCTACCAGTACAAGCCGGACCTGCCGTTCGTGCCCGGAAGCGAGGTCGCCGGTGTCGTGCGGTCCGCGCCCGAGGGCTCGGGATTCGCGCCCGGTGACCGAGTGGCGGCGCTGACCGGATTCGGCGGCGGTATGGCCGAGGTGGCGGTGGCGACCCCCGACCTCGTCTTCGCGCTGCCCGACGCCGTCTCGTTCGAGGCCGGTGCGGGACTGCTCTTCAACGATCTGACGGTGCACTTCGCCCTCCGCGAGCGCGGACGTCTGGCCGAGGGCGAGACCGTCCTGGTCCACGGCGCCGGTGGCGGCATCGGGACATCGACGCTGCGACTCGCCCCGGTACTGGGAGCGTCACGCACCATCGCTGTGGTGAGCAGCGAGGCCAAGGCCGAGGTCGCTCGCGCCGCGGGCGCCACCGATGTGGTGATGCTGCAGGGCCCGAACGGCGAGGGCTGGAAGGACACGGTCAAGGAACTCACCGGTGGCCGCGGAGTCGACATCGTCATCGACCCCGTCGGCGGGGATCGCTTCACCGACAGCATCCGATCGCTGGCGCCTGCGGGTCGACTCGTGGTCATCGGCTTCACCGGTGGCGACATCCCGACGGTCAAGGTCAACCGACTGCTGCTGAGCAACGTCGAGGTCGTCGGCGCCGGATGGGGTGCGTGGTGGATGAGCCGGCCCGGTTACACGACGACGCAGTGGGCCGAGCTCGAGCCGCTGTTCGCCTCGGGCGCGCTGGTGGCGCCGGAGCCGGTGGTGTACCCGCTCGACAAGGCCGGCGAGGCCATCGCATCCCTCGAGAACCGGACCGCCACAGGCAAAGTCGTGGTGACGCTGCAGTGAGTGATGCCTATCGGGACGGTCTCGCGGTCCGCCGCGAGGTGATGGGCGATACCTTCGTCGCGGCCGCCCTCGAGAACAGCACGGGCACCGACTCGGAAGCGTTGCAACGCCACGTCACCGAGCACGTGTGGGACGCCGTGTGGAACAGGCCGGGCCTCGACCGACGGAGTCGGAGCCTGCTGAACATCGGCATGCTGATCGCCCTCCGGGCCGAGCAGGAGCTCGGCGGGCACATCCGGGGCGCACTCACCAACGGTCTGACCCGCGAGGAGATCGTGGAGTCCGTGGTCCACGCCAGTGGCTACTGCGGCGCGCCGGCGGCGCTCGCAGCGATGCGGGTGGTGCAGCGAGTACTCGACGAGGAGCTGGGTCCGCTCGAGTAAGGTCGGGACATGCGTATCGGTGCACACGTCCGCAACTCGGAGAACCCGCTCGGCGAGGCCGAGGATCTCGACGTCGACCTGGTGCAACTGTTCCTCACGGACCCGCAGAAGTGGAACAAGCCCGTCGTCGGTTCGGGGTTGGAGGCGGTCCGGGACAGTGCGGTCGACATCGTCGTCCACTCGTCCTACGTCATCAACGTCGCGAGCCTGAACAACCGCATCCGCATCCCGTCCCGCAAGGCCGTCGCGCAGCAGGCCGACGTGGCCGCAGAGATCGGTGCTCTCGGGTTGGTGGTCCACGGTGGACACGTTCGCGACGGGGAGGATCCCGCCGAGGGAGTGGCCAACTGGCGCAAGCTGTTCGAACGGCAGGCGGAGTCCGGTGGATTCGCGGTTCCGATCTGGATCGAGAACACCGCCGGCGGCGACTTCGCGATGGCGCGGCGCTTCGACGCCAT
This sequence comes from Rhodococcus sp. BP-160, assembly GCF_019836205.1. Classification (NCBI taxonomy): domain Bacteria; kingdom Bacillati; phylum Actinomycetota; class Actinomycetes; order Mycobacteriales; family Nocardiaceae; genus Rhodococcus; species Rhodococcus sp. BP-160. The sequence goes on along the minus strand of NZ_JABUEK010000003.1, from coordinate 680,516 downwards.
CGCTCGCCTCTGGGACGCCGTCGGGGAGTTCGGAGCAGGGTTCTGCCTCGACACGTGCCACGCCTGGGCCGGCGGCGAGGACCTCGTGGACGCCGTGGAGCGCGTCAGGGCGATCACCGGACGCATCGACCTGGTGCACCTGAACAACTCTCGCGACGAGTTCGATTCGGCTCGCGACCGTCACGCCAATCTCGAGAGCGGCGAGATCGAGGCCGAGGTGCTGGCCGCCGTCGCCGCCGCGGCGGACGCTCCGGTGATGCTGGAGACGCCCGCCGACGGCATGAAGGACGACGTCGCGTACCTCCGCTCGGTCTGAGTCAGACCGCGTCGGCGAGTACCGGCTTCTCGGACCGGACGCTCGCGAGAGCGAGCAGCGCGATGGTCGCGCCACCGGTCATCGCGATGGCCATGGCCGGGCCGTCGTTGCCGAGGACGCCCACCAGGGGCGCGATGAGCGCACCGATGCCGAACTGCGCGGCACCCAGCAGAGCGGCGGCGGTGCCGGCGGCCTCACCGTGGCGTGACAGGGCGAGCGCCGGGGAGTTGGGCATGACGAAACCTGCCGACGCCAGCACGAACAGCACGGGCACCATGAATCCGACGATGCCGCCGAATCCGGTGGTCGTGGTGACGATGAGGGCGGCGCCGGACGCTGCCATCGCGACCAGTGCCACGGTGACGATCCGCTGCGGGGTGAAGCGCTGCAGCGCCAGGACGTTGAGTTGCGACGCGCTGATCAGTGCGACGGCGCCGATGCCGAACACCAGGGCGAACTGCTGCTCGCCGAGTCCGTAGCCGTCCTGCAGCACGAACGAGCTGCCGGAGATGTAGGCGAACAGCGCGGACATACCGAGGCCGGCCACGAGAACGAGAACCACGAACCGTCGGTCGCCGAGCAACGATCCGTAGGTGCGCAGGACGGGCAGGAACTCGTTGGGTCGACGACGCTCCTCGGGGAGCGTCTCCTTCAGCAGGAACATCGCCACGAGCATGAGGGCGGCACCCACGACCGCGAGCCCGGCGAACACGCCGCGCCACGACCCGTGGATGAGGACGAGGCTGCCGAGGCTGGGTGCCACGATCGGCGCGACGCCCATGACCAGGACCAGACGCGACATCACGGTGGCGGCGGCCCTGCCGTCGAACAGGTCGCGGACGATGGCGATCGCGATGACCATGGCGGCGGCGGCACCGAAGCCCTGCAGGGCTCGGGTCACACCCAGGACGCCGACGGTCGGAGCGATCATGCACAGGAGCGACGCGACGATGTGGATCATCGTTCCGGCGATGAGGGGCCGTCGACGTCCCAGGGAGTCCGAGAGCGGCCCGATCACCAGCTGTCCCACGGCCAGTCCGATGAGGGTGCCGGTGAGGGTGAACTGCACCGCGGCATCCGTGGACCCGAGGTCCTCGGTGATCGCGGGCAGCGCCGGGAGGTAGACGTCGATCGTGAGCGGCCCCAGCGCGACGAGGGCGCCGAGAACCAGGATGGTGCGAAGCCTGGAGGGTGCGGCCGGCTGGTCGGAGGTACCGACTGCCGTGCCGGGAGTCGCCGAGGTGGTGCGGGAGTCTGTCGTCACCCGGGGTGCAGCACCGTGCGGCCGCGATGTGTTCCCGATCCGTGTGACGGTCAGGTGAACTGTCGGCGATGCGTGAGGTGCGGGACTGTCGGAACGGGGGACTCCCCGCGGTCCAGCGCAGCCACCAGAAGGTCGGCCCACCGCATCAGGCCCGCGATGTCGATGTCGTGGGGTGCGTCGGCGTACGTCCCGATGCGATCACGTCCCTGCGTCAAAAGCGAGGTGGCTCCCACGCTATTCCCCCGCAGCAGGTGGGTGAGACCGACGGCGAGCTGGGCCAGGCCCTGCCACAGTGCACGTTCCCCTGGCGTACTGATCTTCCACGTGCCTTCGAGGATCTCGTGCGCGTGGAAGGGCATGCCGTCGTCGAGGAGTTGCTGGGCACGGACCAGGGACTCGACCGGCGGGAGCTGGACGTCGTCCGGAATGCGCTCGACGCCCTCGGCTCCGCGGGGCAGGGGACGTCCGAGCCCGTCGCGGGGCCGGCCGTTCTGCGGCCGGCCCTCGGGGTTGCGCTCTCGTCTCGGCGTGACCACCGAGACGACGCTACTCGCCGACCTTGTCCGACAATGCGGTCAGACGGTCGAGCTCGTCGGCGGTCAGCGACAACGTCGGGGCGTCCGTCAGGGACGCGAGCTGTTCGAGACGGCTCGCGCTGGCGATGGGTGCCACGATGCCGTTGCGGGAGAGCAGCCACGCCAGTGCCACGGTGGGGATCGCGGAGCCGTGAGCGTCCGCGATGTCGGCGAGCGCCCCGACGACCTCGAGGCCGGCGTCACTGAAGTAGCCGGACGTCATCGCTGCACGGGGTGTGCCCTCGATGTCCTCGCGCGTGCGGTACTTGCCCGTCAGGAAGCCCGAGGCGAGCGCGAAGTACGGGAAGACGCCCAACTGATTCTTCTCGGCGACCTCCATCAGCTCCGGCTCGTAGCTGCGGCGATGCACCAGGTTGTAGTGCGGCTGCAGCGCCACGGGTGCGTCGAACCCCTCGCGCTGTGCGATGTCGATCCACTGCCGCGCGCGCTCCGCCGTGTAGTTGGAGACACCGACGTACCGCACTTTGCCGGCCTTCACGAGTGCGTCGAAGGCGGCCACCGTCTCCTCGAGCGGGGTGTCCGCGTCATCGAAGTGTGCGTAGTAGAGGTCGATGCGATCGGTCTGCAGGCGCTGCAACGACGCGTCGGCCGCGGCAGCGATCGTGCCCGCGGCCAGACCCTTGAACTGCGGGTGCTGGCTCACCTTGGTGGCCAGGACGACGTCGTCGCGCCGGCCCGTCGAGGTGAACCAGTCCCCGATCACCGTCTCCGACTCGCCGCCCGAGTTGCCGGGGGCGAAGGCGGAGTACGAGTCCGCGGTGTCGATCAGCGAACCACCGGCTCCGAGGAAGGCCTCGATGATGCGGTGCGAGTCCGGCTCGTCGCTCGTCCATCCGAAGGTGTTGGCACCGAGTGCGAGCGGGAAGACGTCCAGGTCCGAGGTTCCGATACGAGTCATGTTCGGTGCAACACCTGTGAGCCGTCGCTATTTCCGCCCGGCACCGGGTGAGAGGCGTCCGTCAGGACAGCGCCGCCGTGCTGACGCCGATGCCGCCCGTGGTGTCGGCGCCGTATCGAGCGATCTCCGCGTCGAGGTCCAGCGGAGCGATGCTGGAACGACCGTGGAGGACGGCGTCGTCGATGCGGTCCGCGGGAACGAGCCAGGCGATCTCGAACTCGATGCCGTCGGGATCCTGGCCGTAGAGACTCTTCGACGTCGAGTGATCGGATGCGCCGACCAGTGCGCCCGCGGTGGCCAGCTTCTCCCGCAGGTCGACGAGATCGGACAGCGTCTGCACCTCCCAGGCCAGGTGGTAGAGCCCGACGGTGCTGCGGCCGGCCGGGGACGCGCCCGCTCCGTCGCCGACGGAGAACAGGCCGAGGTCGTGGTCGTTCGTGCTGTCCGGCGCCTGCACGAACACGGCGCGATCGCCCATGGACATGACGACGCGGAAACCGAGCACGTCCGAGTAGAAGCGTGCGCTGCGCTGGGCGTCGCGCACGTAGAGCACGGCGTGGTTCAGACGGGAGATGGCCATCGGATGTCCTTCGGGTCGGGTTGACTTGAAGCTTCAACTTAAAGTCTACGCCACGTGTTCCCGCAGCTGTGTGAACACAGCCTGCGTGAACCGAACACCCGCTCCTGCGTGCGGGAGATCGTGTGGGCTCACCAGTACCTGTGTGCACACACCTCGCAGCGTCCGTCAGTGATGGCGGTGGTCGGTGACCACGGTGCGCGGACCGAACTTCGGGCGCAGGGCCGTTCCGCTGACCTCGAGCAGACGTACCGCGCGATAGCGGTGCGGCCGGATCGGCGCCAGGTACTCGAGCATCTCGTCGTCCGTCATCGGTGCCCCCGTCAACGTCCATCCGATCACCGACGCCAGGTGGTAGTCGCCGACGGACAGAGCGTCCGCATCTCCCAGCGCCCGTTGCATCACCTCGGCCGCGGTCCACACGCCGATTCCGGGAACGTGGCGCAACCGGCGCTCGGCATCCTCCCTCGTCATGGACACGATCGGTTCGAGCTTGTCGGCCAGGGCGGCGCTCCGCACGATCGTCTTGGAGCGCTTCGGATCCACGTTCGCCCGGTGGAACTCCCAGGACGGCACCCGCCGCCAGACCTCGGCGGGCGGCGGTACCCGCATTCCCGCGGGCGCCGGTCCCGGTGCCGGCTCGCCGAACTTCGAGAGCAGGTAGCGCCATGCCGCGAAGGCGGCGACCCCGTGCACCTTCTGCTCCAGAACGGCCGGGACCAGCGCCTCCATGACCTGCCCGGTGCGGCCGATGCGCAGATGGGGAAATCGACGATGCGCCTCCGCGAGGATGCGGTGCTCGGGCGCGAATCCGTCGGCGTCGTCCTCCATGCCCACGAGCCCCGGAAGAGAGTCGAGGAACTCCGCGGAGCCGGCGCCCCAGGCCTCGCAGGTCACCTCGAACCGGTCCACCTGGCGCAGGCGATACGTCACCGGCCCCGTGCGAAACCGTGAGGTGCGCCAGATGGATCCGTCGGCCTCCACCCGATGGGCGGGATCGCCCGCTCCGCGGCGGTGTGGCGACAACGAATACCGCAGGGCGAGTGGGCGATCCGAGGTGAGCGTGATCTCCACCGCGCCGCCGCGGGAAGTGTGTCCGGGGTCGAGCACGGGAAACGAGCTAGCCGACACGGACGAGGGTGCGACCGATGGTGGCCCCGTCGCGCAGGGAGTCGAGCACTCCCGCCACCTCGTCGAGAGTCACCTCGGTGGTGACCTCGGCGAGCCGACTCGGGCGCAGGGAACCGGCCAGGTCGATCCACAGGGTGCGTCGGGCCTCGATGGGCAACTGCACCGAGTCGATGCCCAGCAGGGCCACTCCCCGGAGAATGAAGGGCAACACCGTGGTCGAGAGCCCGGCTCCCCCGGTGAGCCCGCTGGCGGCGACCGCGCCGCCGTACCTCGTGGTGCTGAGTACGTGCGCGAGGGTCTTGCCGCCGACACAGTCGACCGCGGCGGCCCAGTGCGCCTTCCCGAGGGGACGCGGCGCCGCGTCGGGGTCCTCGGGGAGGCGGCCGATGATCGAGGACGCGCCGAGTGTAGTCAGCAGGTCGTGTGCCGACTCCTTGCCGGTGGAGGCGACCACCTCGAACCCGGCCTGCGACAACAGGTCCACGCTGACACTGCCGACCCCGCCGCTCGCTCCGGTGACCAGTACCGGACCGTCGGACGGGGTGAGGCCACGCGCCAGCAGGGCCTGCACGCTGAGTGCGGCGGTGAAGCCCGCGGTGCCGATGGTGGCGGCGTCGGCCGTCGACAGTCCCTCCGCGAGCGGCACGACCCACTCGGCCGGAACGCGCGCGTACTCGGCGTAGCCGCCGTGACGTCCGGTGCCGATCTCGTAGCCGTGTGCCACGACGCGGTCACCGACCGACAGCCCGTCGGACGTCGAGGAGACCACCACACCGGCGAGGTCGATGCCGGGGACGATGGGGTACTCCCGCACCACTCCGCCCTTCGGGGTGACGGCCAGGGCGTCCTTGTAGTTGGCGCCCGAGTACTCGACGCGGACGACCACCTCGCCCTCCGGCAGGAACGACAGGTCGACCGTCTCGGACGTCAGATCCACACCGTCGTCGGTCTGCCGGGCGACCAGGGCGCGGAAGTTCTCCGGGATCTCGGTGGCGGATCGATCGTCGGTCGGCGAGGTCACGTGGCGTCTCCCTGTGTCGGTCCAGATCGAGGTCTGGGCTGATGGTTCACGTTCGAGAGTAGGCCGAGCCGTGGACAGGGTGTGCGCTCGGCGCGGGACCACGGAATTGTCGGTCCTCGGCCGTACTGTCTCGAGGGTGATCATCGTGAGTACCGACGGTTCGTGCCTGAAGAACCCCGGCGGGGCCATCGGCTGGGCCTGGGTCGACCACACCGGCCCGTCCGCCTCCGGCGGAGAAGCGTCCGGCACGAATCAGATCGCCGAGCTCAGGGCGTTGTACGAGGCCGTGGCCGCGCATCCGGGTCCGGAGCCGATGCTCATCGAGTCGGACAGTCAGTACGCCATCAAGTGTGCGTCGGAGTGGCTCGCCGGATGGAAGCGCAAGGGCTGGCGAACGTCCACGGGTGGGCCGGTGCGCAATCTGGAACTGGTCCGCGCGATCGACCGTGCCATCACCGAGCGCGAGGGTCCGGTGCGGTTCCGCTGGGTCCGCGGACACGTGGGCAACCAGTTCAACGAGATGGCGGACGAGCTGGCAGGAATCGCTGCACGGGCGATCCGAGACGGTTCGCTGACGCCGTGCGAGCCGGTCGGCGCACAGGAACCCGTCACGCTCTTCTAGAGCAGAGGCTCATTCCTGGCGAGCGGTCTGCTTGTCGTCCTTGTCGCCGGCGGTCACGTCGCGCGGACTCGGGGCGGGCAGATCCTTGCCCTCGTCCACGGCGGCTTCACTCCGATCGAGGGTCGGCGCCGGCTCGGCCTCGGCATGGTTGTCGAACTCGCGCACGGCCTCGTCACGTTCGTCCGGACTCTGTGCAGTGTCCGCACCCGTGCCCTTGGATTCCTCGCGCGGGTCGATGGATGCGGTGTCGACGGGCTCGTTCACGGAATCACTCATGAGCACCGGTGTGCCCGATCCACCGCGCGGTCAACCCTTCCGCACCTGTCACGGCGTCGGAGCGGGCGTCAGGGTCACCGAGAACTGGTTCTCCAGATTGTCCGTGAACTGCTGCTGGCACTGCTCGACCCGTGTCGCGTCGCCACCGGCGTCGCTGAGGCAGGTCGCGAGGTCGCCGACTCCCACCTCGTTGAACACCCACACGGTCAGGGCGATGAACACCGCGCCTCCGATGATGCCGAGGACACCCAGCACCAGTCCCGTCGTGGCGACGCCGCCGTTCGTGGCTTCGCGGCGCTTGACTCGGCCGCGGCCGAGCACGCCGAGAACCACGGCGATGATGCCCAGGAAGATGCCGAATCCGAAGGTCCAGAAGGCCAGGATCGACAGGATGCCGAGAATGAGCGCCGCGATTCCCACGCCGTTCTTCGGGCTGACCGGGGGCTGGCCGTAGCCGCCGTCGTAGCCGCCGGGTGGTGGGTACTGCCCGCCCGAACCGGGCTGCTGACCGTACTGAGGCTGCTGACCGTACTGAGGCTGCTGGCCGTACGGCGGTTGCCCGCCGTACTCGGGCTGCTGGCCGTACTCGGGCGTGGGACCGCTCACTGGTCTCTCCTGACGGGCGACTCGGCTGGTGTCTCGCACTGTAGCGCCGGACGGCACCTTCGGCGTGGGTGCGTGATCGCACCGTTACCGCAGGTGTCCGGTGGGGTATCTCAGCAGGATGAGTACGTGGACCGTCAGCGACGGCACAGTCCTGCACTACACCGACCAGGGAACGGGACGGCCGCTCGTGATGCTGCACGGGTGGGGATTCAGCGGCCGTTTCTTCGACGGCAGTGTCGATCGGCTCGCCGAGCATGCCCGTGTGATCACCGTCGATCTGCGCGCTCACGGTGATTCGGAGGATCCGGGCCACGGTTACCGGGTGTCGAGGTTGGCCAAGGATCTCCGCGATCTGCTCGTGGGGCTGGAGCTGACGGACGTCACCGTTCTGGGGTGGTCGCTGGGTTGTCCGGTGATCTGGAGTTATCAGGAGCTGTTCGGCACCGACCTGTTGGCGCAGGCGATCTATGTCGCGCAGACTCCGCGGCAGTACCGGACGCCCGAGTGGACTCTGGCGCACACCAGCATCTTCGACGACGCGTCGCTGGCCGCGGTGCAGGGCCGTGTGACGTACGACCGCGAGAACTTCGACCGCGAACAGCTCGACGAGATCACCGCCACCGACCTCCCCGCCGAGCGTGTCGAGGTCCTCCTCGCGGAGATGGCGAAGATGTCCTCGGAGGCGCGCAACGCGGTGATGGCGGACCACACCCACCACGACTGGCGCGATCTGCTGCCGGCACTCGAGCTGCCGTCACTGGTCATGGTGGGCAAGCACGACAAGGCGTTTCCGTGGGAAGCGGCACAGTACGTGGGTGACACGATTCCCGGCGCGCGCACCGTCGTGTTCGAGAACAGCAGTCACGCACTGTTTCTCGACGAGCCGCGGAAGTTCGAGGACGAGGTGCTCGGTTTCCTCGCCGAGCACTCCTGACCTCGGTGGTTTGCGGACAGCGGTTCGCGGACACCCGGCAGACATGAGCCAAGACCTGTACACCGCCACTGTCACCGCCACCGACGGATCGATCTCCTCGAGCGACGACGTGCTCTCCCTCGATGTCCACGAGCCCTCCGACCTCGGGGGTCCGGGTGGGGCGACCAACCCCGAACAGTTGATGGCCGCTGCGCTGAGCTCTTGCCTGCTCGAGTCGCTGCGCATCGCAGTCGGTACCGCGGGTGGATCCCTCGAGGGTGCATCGGTGGAGGGACAGGTGACGCTGTCCTCCGCGGACGGCGCGGGCTACGACGCGGCCTACCGCCTCGGCGTGACACTGCCGGGCGTCGACAACCCGGGCGACGTGCTGGAGCAGGCCCGCTCGATCTGCCCGTTCCTCAAGACCGTCACGGGTGTGGACGTGACGCTGAGCGAGTGACGAAGTGAATCGTCAGAACGGCGTGATCAGGGCAGGCGCGGTACGACACACCATGAGAGCCGCGAGGTCCGCGGTGCCCGGACCGCGAATGTGCCCGGCCGCCGCCACCGTGGACACACTCACGCCGCCGAGCAGGACGGAGCCCAGCGCGGCGACGTCCAGGAGTACGTCTGAGTCCAACTCTTCTGCGACATTCGATGTTCGGTGCACGGTGCCTTCGCCGTGGACGACGGTGAGCCGGTAGGTGCCGGTGGCGAAGCCCATGTCGTCGGTGACAGCCAGTGTGACCGTGCCGTCGACGAGATACGTCCGAGCCTCGAGCACAGCCGAGACGTCGAGTACTCGCAACCACAGGAAGTCGCTACGGCCTTCCACCGTGTAGACATCCGGTTCGAGCAGTGCGTAGGGCAGGGCGTCGTCCACTCGCGCTCGTCGCTGTGTGACCGTGGTGACGAGGTCGTGGCGTCCGAGGAAGTCCCACAACATGATTCCGACTGCGGGATCCGGCACGATCAGGTCACGGATCACCAGGGCGTTGTCGTCCTCGATCTTCCACGCCACCGCACCGTCGCACTGTCCGTCGTCGTCGAGATGCAGTGCGTATCGGAACGTGTGCTGCAATTTCCCGGTCTGGAGGTCGGTACCGCTCAGGGCGTCCGAGCCCGACGGGTGACGAGCCACCGAACCAGAGGTGCGACTGTGGAACACGGCGAAGAGGGCCTCCACATGCTCGAGGTAGACGTCGCGGTCGACCAACTCGACCCGACCCGTGATCGTCGATGTGATGCCGAACGACGCGTCGGTCCGGACCTTCACGGCGTTGGCCTGCACGGCCGGGCCGAAGCCGAACCGGCGGTAGATCCCGGACTCGCTGACGGTCAGAGCGGCCAGCGGCAGCCCCCGGTCGGCGGCGTCCGTCAGGTCTGCGGTCATCAACCTCCGCAGAATGCCGCGCCGCCGATGTGACGCTCTGGTCGTCACGTCGCTGATCGCGTTGGCGGGCAGGAGCGAGCCGCCGATGTTCACGGTCGTGTCCCAGCTACCGAGGGTGCCCACGGGCTGGTCCGGATCACGCAGTCCCGCCGTGTCGAGATCGTGGACTCCTCGCATACGCACGGACATCGCGACGACGGTGCGTAGCCACAGTGCCAACGCCTCGTCGGTGTAGGTGGGCTCGTGGAACCCGAATGTGACGGCTCGAATCCACGTCGCCGCCGCAGGTTCGTCGGCGAGCGAGGTGGACCGGGCGTGGTGAGTTCGAAGCTCCAGTTCCATGTCCGTCACGGTATGCATCAGCGGAATCGAGTGCCAACGCATGTGCGGTCGCGTGTCGTCAGGGCACGCGACCGCACATGTCCGCCTCCAGCGAACGCCCTCATCCGCGGGAACACCGGTGACCGCCGCCAAGTTGAGCTGATCACGCGCAACCTTGGAGGACCCCATGAGCGAATCGACTCGCTTGCCCGTTCTGTTCCTGACCGACCCCGTCGTCCTGCCCGGCATGGTCGTGCCGGTCGAACTGGACGACGCTGCCCGCGCTGCGGTCGACGCCGCGCGGACCAGCGCCGACGGCACTCTGCTGATCGCCCCACGACTGGACGACCGCTACCCCGCCTACGGTGTCGTGGCGACGATCGTGCAGGTCGGCCGTCTCGCCACCGGTGAGCCGGCTGCGGTGCTGAAGGCGGAGAAGCGTGCGCACATCGGCACCGGAGTCAGTGGTCCCGGCGCCGCTCTGTGGGTGGAGGCCGAGCCGGTGTCCGAGCCGGAGCCGACGGACGCCGTACGGACTCTCGCCGCGGAGTACAAGAAGCTCGTTCTGGCCATGTTGCAGCGCCGCGAGGCATGGCAGGCCATCGACTCGGTGAACAAGCTCTCGGACCCGTCCGCGCTGGCCGACACCGCCGGCTACGCGTCGTGGCTCACCGATGTCCAGAAGCGGCAGTTGCTCGAGACCCCGGACGTGGCAGCACGATTGACGGTGCTGACCGAGTGGACCACCGACCACCTCGCCGAGGTAGAGGTGACGGACAAGATCGCCGGCGACGTCCGCGACGGCATGGAGAAGACGCAGAAGGAATTCCTGCTGCGCCAGCAACTCGCCGCCATCCGCAAGGAGCTGGGCGAGGGCGAGCCCGACGGTGCCGACGACTACCGCGGACGCGTCGAGTCCGCAGACCTGCCCGACTCGGTTCGTGAGGCGGCGCTGCGCGAGGTGGGCCGGCTGGAGCGCTCGAGCGATCAGAGTCCCGAGAGTGGTTGGATCCGAACGTGGTTGGACACGGTCCTGGAATTGCCGTGGACGGTGACGACCGACGACAGCACGGACATCGTGGCAGCGCGCGCCGTTCTCGATGCCGACCACCACGGACTCGACGACGTGAAGGACCGCATCACCGAGTACCTGGCCGTCCGGTCGAGGCGCGCTTCACGCGGTCTGACGGTGGTGGGCGGACGTGGATCCGGTGCCGTCATGGTGCTGGCCGGTCCTCCCGGCGTCGGCAAGACCTCGCTGGGCGAGTCGGTGGCGAAGGCTTTGGGCCGCAAGTTCGTTCGCGTCGCCCTCGGTGGCGTGCGCGACGAGGCAGAGATTCGCGGACACCGGCGTACGTACGTCGGAGCCCTGCCGGGCCGGATCGTGCGTGCGATCGCCGAGGCAGGCTCGATGAATCCCGTCGTCCTGCTGGACGAGATCGACAAGATCGGATCGGACTTCCGCGGTGACCCCGCGGCGGCGCTGCTCGAGGTCCTCGATCCGGCTCAGAATCACACGTTCCGTGACCATTACCTGGACCTCGATCTCGACCTGTCGGACGTGGTGTTCCTGGCGACCGCCAACGTGATCGACCAGATTCCGACAGCGCTGCTGGACCGTATGGAACTGGTGACCATCGACGGCTACACCGAGGACGACAAGGTCGTCATCGCACGGAACCACCTGCTCCCGCGGCAGGTCGACCGCGCTGCACTGACCGATGCCGAGGTGACCGTCACGGACGCTGCACTCCGCACGATCGCCGCCGCCTACACCCGTGAGCCCGGTGTCCGTCAGTTCGAGCGACTGCTGGCAAAGGCGTTGCGCAAGGTGGCGACCGTGCTGGCGCAAGACGAGCGGCCCATCACCGTGGACGAGCCCGATCTGGTCACCTACCTCGGACGGCCCCGCTTCACCCCCGAGGCACACGAACGCACCGAGGTCCCCGGTGTCGCGACGGGCCTGGCCGTGACCGGTCTGGGCGGCGACGTCCTGTTCATCGAGGCGAGCTCGACGGGTGACACCGCCGGCCTCACCCTCACCGGTCAGCTCGGCGATGTCATGAAGGAGTCGGCGCAGATCGCGCTCTCCTACGTACGGTCGCACGCGGCGGAACTCGGGGTGGACCCCACGGCGCTGGACAAGGCGATCCACATCCACGTGCCGGCAGGCGCCGTACCGAAGGACGGCCCGTCCGCGGGCGTCACGATGGTCACCGCGCTGGTGTCGATGGCGACGGGCCGTCCCGTGCGGTCCGACGTCGGCATGACGGGCGAGGTCTCCCTGAACGGTCGGGTACTCCCGATCGGTGGGGTGAAGCAGAAATTGCTCGCCGCTCAGCGCGCCGGACTCACCACCGTGTTCGTTCCCGCGCGAAACGAGCCCGATCTCGACGACGTGCCGGCCGAGGTACGGGCTGCCGTCGACGTCCGGCCCATGTCGGACGTCGCCGATATCGTCGCCCAAGCCCTCGAACCTGCGCGGGAGCAGGTCGCCGCGGCCTGACCACGGAATGAGCGGGGCAGCGCGGGGGTTGCCCTCAGTGCAGGTGAACGGGCCGCGCCGTGGGTGTGCAGAGATCGTGACGAGTAACAGGAGGTTCCACATGAGTATGGAAATGACCGCGTGGAACCAGATGTACCGATCGATGCACACCAACGGCGACGATCACCGACCGTTCTCCCGGGTGACCGTGCGGCGGATCATGGTGTTCGCGCGACCCCTGCGCTCCCTGCTCGTCGGGTTCCTGATCCTCAGCGTCGTCGCGGCGGTCCTGGCCGTCGCGACGCCCGTGCTGGCCGGCCGTGTCGTGGACGCGATCGTGCAGGGCAGCGCGTACGGGACGGTCCTCGTACTGGCCGTCATCATCGCGGTCGTGGCGTTGCTCGATGCCGGTACGGGGCTGGTGAACCGGTGGCTCTCGGCGCGAATCGGCGAGAACCTCATCCTCGACCTCCGTACTCGCGTGTTCGACCACGTGCAGAAGATGCCCATCGCCTTCTTCACACGCACGCGCACCGGTGCCCTGGTCTCGCGGCTGAACAACGACGTCATCGGGGCGCAGCGCGCCTTCAGCGGCACGCTGTCGGGTGTCGTCAGCAACCTCGTGACGTTGCTGCTCACCCTCGTCGTCATGCTCGGGATCTCCTGGCAGATCACCCTGCTGGCACTGTTGCTGTTGCCTATCTTCGTGCTCCCGGCCCGCAGGATGGGCACTCGGCTCGCCCGCCTGCAGCGTGAGGCCGCCGCGCACAACGCGGCCATGTCGACGCAGATGACGGAGCGTTTCTCCGCTCCCGGCGCGACACTGATCAAGCTGTTCGGACGCCCGGACCACGAGTCGGCCGAGTTCGCGCTGCGGGCGGGCCGCGTCCGCGACATCGGCGTGCGGTCGGCCATGGTCCAGACCGTCTTCGTGACGGCGCTGACCCTCGTGTCCGCGCTGGCACTCGCGCTCGTCTACGGCCTCGGTGGCTTCTACGCGCTGCGGGGGCAGCTCGACGCAGGGTCGGTCGTGACTCTCGCGCTGCTTCTGACCAGGCTGTACGCGCCGCTCACCGCACTGGCGAGCGCCCGCGTCGACATCATGAGCGCCGTGGTGAGCTTCGAGCGGGTCTTCGAGATCCTCGACCTCGATCCGCTCATCACCGACAAACCCGATGCCCGGGCGGTTCCGGAGGGCCCGGTCACCGTCGATTTCGACGACGTCCGCTTCGCCTATCCGTCGGCCGACAAGGTGTCACTGGCGTCTCTGGAGGACGTGTCCGTCCTGGATGCTCGCGGCGGCGAGGAGGTGCTCCACGGGGTGTCCTTCCGCGCCGAGCCCGGACACATGGTGGCCCTGGTCGGCTCGTCCGGTGCAGGAAAGTCGACCATCGCGCAGCTCGTCTCGCGGCTGTACGACGTGGATTCCGGTGCCGTGCGCATCGGTGACGTCGACGTGCGGGATCTGACGGCCGAATCGATCCGGCGCACCGTCGGCATGGTGACGCAGGACGGCCACCTGTTCCACGAGACGTTGCGCTCCAATCTCACCCTGGCGCGCCCGGATGCGACGGAGGAGGAGATCTGGTCCGCGCTGCGGCGTGCGCGTCTCGAGGAGTTGGTGCTGTCGCTGCCGGACGGCCTGGACACCGTGGTCGGCGAGCGCGGCTATCGCTTCTCCGGTGGTGAGCGTCAACGCGTCACCATCGCCCGCCTGCTGCTGGCGCGTCCCACCGTCGTGGTGTTGGACGAGGCCACCGCGTCACTGGACTCCACGTCCGAGGCCGCGGTGCAGGAGGCACTCGCCGAGGCACTGGAGGGACGGACGTCCATCGTCATCGCGCACCGGCTCTCCACCATCCGGGCGGCCGATCTCATCCTGGTCATCGAGAACGGCCGCGTCGTCGAGCGCGGTACGCACACCGAACTGCTGGCGAACTCGGGTCGTTACTCCGAGCTCTACCGCACGCAGTTCGACGAACCGGTCCGCGCCTGACCCTCCGATCAGCAGGTGCTGGGTGCAGGCAGGCCGGCGAAGCGATCGTTCAGCCACTGCAGTGCGGACGGCAGCCCGAGCAACGCGCCACTGAGGTGGTCGGGTGTCGGGGTGAGCAGCGTCTGCACTCGAGCGCCGGCGCTGCAGTACCGGGCGGTGGTGCTGTCGATGGCGTCGACGGGGATGAGCCCGTCGGTCGGGCTGTGCCACTCGAAGATCGGTGCGCGCGGAACGCCGGGGTAGAGCTCGACACTGTTCTCTTCCACGACAGCACGGCCCTGCGGATCTGCGAACACCGACTTGTTCGCGGTGATCTCCGCGGCGCTGTGGTTGGCGCCCACGGCCAGGATGTCGTTGGTGCAGGAGTCGGCGATCTGATTCATCATCGACGTGCCCTGGGGAGTCAGGTTCTGCGACACGGGCATCCGGTCCGGGTACTCGCGACCGAGACCGATCGCCGCGGCCAGTGCCAGCCCGAACACGGGGTGCGGTGTGTTCTCGCCGAGCATGTAGGCCATCTTCAACAGGTTCATCGGAACGCCACCCTGGGCGCTGCCCACGATGTTCAACTCGGGTGCGTACGAGGGTGCCAACGCGGCTGCCCAGGCAGTGGCCATGCCGCCGCCGGAGTAGCCGCCCATGCCGACGGGGCTGTTGCGCAGCTGCAGAGGATCGAAGTTCTTGGCAGCGCGGATACCGTCCAGCGTGATCTGACCGCCCAGCTTGGCGGCACCGTAGGCACTGTTGGGGCCGAGGTGGTCCGGCATCGAGACCGACCAGCCGCGGGTGAACACCGCGTTCAAGGCGGCGGCGTCGCGGATGACGACGTTCGGGTCGGTCGACCACAACGCCTGCGAGGGCGCGCACTTCAGGCCGAGAGCATTGACGATCTGCTGGTAGGAGAGCAGCGGGCCGTCGGGCGCCTTCCCCAGTGGGACGAAGACGGTGGTGACACCGACGATGGGGTTGCCCTCGCTGCCGGTGCTGCGGAACGCCAGTTGCCACGTCGACACGCCGATGAAGTTGGGCGGGTTGGGCATCGGACGGCTGGCGAGGATCGTGCCCGGTGCGAGCCCGGAGATGTCGCCCGGAGCGGAGTAGAACGGGTCGGCACTGGGGGTCGGGTACTGGGCGTCTGCGGCTGCGGTCCCCGGAAGGGCGGCAGCGACGACGGCTGCGGTGACCGCGGCGAGCACGAGGCGACGAATGGATCTCACTGGAACACTCCTACGAACCGACTGTGCGGTTATCGAACGACAGCCACATTGAACACTGCCCGAGCGCTCGGTTCCACTCGGGAAACGGCGCCCCGGCCCCGTGATCGAACCGTAAGCAAGCGACACGACGGCGACAACCGTATTCGAGGGTTCTTGTGTAAGGTCCAAACTTTGCCCACTCGAGTGGGAGCGCTCAGTCCTCGCGGTGAACGTCCTCGACGGTCTTGTCCTCACGCAGGCCCCGCCAGCTCGGATGGCGCAACGAGCCGCCGTCCGTCCACTCGAAGAACCGCACCTCGCCGACGACGGTGGGGGCCACCCACGTCGCATCGCGGCGGTCGGCGGTGGGGAGAGGTTCGTCGAACGGTGACTCGTCGACGACGGCCGGACGCAAAAGCGTCAACAGGTCCGCACGCTGTCGCTCGGTGAATCCGGTGCCGACGCGCCCGACGTAGTGCAGTCCGTTCTTCGACGGGATGCCGAGCAGGAGCGACCCGATGCTCCCGGTGCGGGAACCCTTGCCGGCGCGCCATCCGCCGATGACCACCTCCTGCGTCCGCCAGTTCTTCACCTTGATCCACGAGGTGCTGCGTCGGCCCACCTCGTAGGTCGAGTCCCTCCGCTTCGCGACGATGCCCTCCCACCCGCGGCGTTCGCTCTCGGACAGTGCTCCCGCCGCTGTGCCGGGCAGGAGCGGCGAGACGGTCGCCGTCTCGAGGCCGGTCAGGAGCAGCTCGAGGATCTTGCGCCGGTCGGTGAACTTCTTGCCCGTCAGATCCGTGCCGTCGAGGTGGAGGATGTCGAAGCAGATGAACTGCACGTCGTCGGGATGCGCGTCCTGCAGTGCCTGGAAGCTGGTGACTCCGTCCGCGCGGTAGACCACGGCCTCACCGTCCAGTACGACCGCATGGTCGGACAGATCCGCGGCGAGCGCCGTGATCCCCGCGTAGCGGCGCGTGAGGTCCTGTCCGGTCCGACTCTCGAGCACGACGTCCCCGTGGTCGAGGGTCGCGACGATGCGGACGCCGTCCCACTTCCCCTCGAACGACCACTCGTCGGCTTCGAGTCCGGACAGCGTTCCGGCGGACGCCAGCATCGGCCGCAGGTGTCGGGGCAGTTCCGTGCGTGTCGGCTGGGGGCGCGATGTCATCCGGTGCACGAGCCACTGGTCCCGGTCGGTCCGGATCAGTGCGTACCGGCCCGCGACGCGCTCACCCGCGAGTTCGACGATGACCTCGTCGTCCCGCCACTTCTCGGTGATGAAGGTGCCGTGATCCCAGACGCTCACCTCGCCGCCGCCGTACTCGCCCTGCGGGATGGTCCCCTCGAAGGATGCGTAGTCCATCGGATGGTCCTCGGTGTGCACGGCGAGATGGTTCTTCTTCTCGTCCGTCGGCAGATTCTTCGGGACCGCCCACGAGACCAGCACGCCGTCGCGCTCGAGTCGGAAGTCGTAGTGGAGTCGACGTGCGTGGTGTTCCTGGATGACGAAGATCGGGTCCGCGGATTCCCGAGTCGTCGATGTCGTCGGGACGGGTTCCGGTGTGCGCGAGGCAGTCCGCTTGCCGCGGTACGGACCGAGGCTGTCGGTGATCGTCGACGCCTCCGGCTCCGGATCGAGGCCGGCGAGCAGATCGCCGTCCCGGTGGAAGCGAGCGAGCACCTCCTCGAAGCTCAGTTGGGCGAGACCGCCGCCGGAGAGCTCGTCCCACGTCCGCGGAGCCGCGACGGTAGGGCGGTCGCGTCCGCGCAGCGAGTACGGCGCGATGGTGGTCTTCTTGCCGTTGTTCTGACTCCAGTCCAGGAAGATCTTCCCGGGCCGCAGAGCCTTCGACATCGATGCGGTGACCAGATCGGGCATCTTCTCCTCGAGAAGCGTCGCAACGCGTTTCGCGACGGTCGAGGCACCGGACGACGAGACCGGCTTCTCCAGCGGGACGTACAGGTGTATGCCTTTGCTACCACTGGTGAGGGGGTGGGCGGTGAGCCCGATGTCGGTGATCATCGCCCGTACCTCACAGGCCACGGTCGCGCAGGTGTCGAGGTCGACGCCCTCGCCCGGATCGAGATCGAAGACGATGCGGGTGGCTTTGCCCTGCTCGTCGCCGTCGAAAGTCCATTGCGGCACATGGGCTTCCAGCGCAGCCTGCTGTCCCAGCCACGCGAGATCGGCGGCGGTGTGGAAGACGGGGTAGACCACGACGCGGTCGGAGTGGTGCAGACGTCGTCGATCGAGCCAGTCCGGGGCCGACGCGGCGAGGTTCTTCTCGAAGAACGAGCCTGCCTGGACCCCGTTCGGCCATCGCTTCCGCGTGACCGGGCGTCCGAGAAGGTGGGGGAGCATCGCGGGCGCGATGTCGACGTAGTAGTCGATCACCTCGCCCTTGGTGGTGCCCGTCTCCGGCCACAGCACCTTGTCGACGTTGGTCAAGGCGATCTGTCGCCCCGCGACCTCCAGCGATGCCATGGGTCCAGGATAGATTGCGTGCTTCGCGAGCTGGGTATGTTCGAGAGCGGTGCCACGCTCGGTGGCAGGACCCGCGCGCGGGACCGACGAGGCAGGAAGCGAGGGCCGCGTGGCCGGAGTGAACGTGACGGTGGATTCGACGATGACACCGGACGAGGCGTGGGCCAGGGCGTCCGATCTGTCCAGCTTCCAGGAGTGGATGACCATCTTCGGTGGATGGCGCAGTCCCGTGCCGGACACGTTGAAGGAAGGCGTCACCATCGATTCGCTGATCAAGGTCAAGGGTTTCCGCAACGTGATCACCTGGACGATCACCGAGTACGACAAGCCCTACGAGATCGCGCTGCTCGGCAAAGGCAAGGGCGGCATCAAGATCGATCTGAAGATGTCCGTCGCGCCGAAGGGCGCCGGATCGGAGTTCACCCTCGACGCGAACTTCCGCGGCGGGTTGCTGTCCGGCCCGATCGGCGGGGTCGTCGCGAAGGTGCTGGAGTCGGACGTGCGCACGAGTGTGACCAACCTGGCGAAGCTGGGGTAGTTCGTGGAACCTGCTCCGGTGCTGTCACTTCTCGTCGGGGTGGTTCTCCTCGGGTCCGTGTCGCTCGTGATGCGGAGGCCGGGCACGAACGTGGACGTGAATTCGGCCGTGGGATTGCGCACGAAGGCGACGACGGCGTCCCGCGATGCCTGGCGAGCCGGTCATCGAGCTGCCGCGGCGCACTTTCTCGCCGTCGGTGTCATCGCTGTCGTGGTCGTCGTTCTGACGAGCACGCTCTGGCTGATCGCGTCGATCACCGAGGCCGACATCGGGCCCGCGGTGGTTTCGGTTCCCGCCGCAGGTCTCGCGGTGCAAGCTGTGATCCTGGTGGCCGCCACCGTGCGTGCGGACCGGGTGGCCAAACGTCACGCGTGATCCCACCCACTGCTAGGTGGCTCGTTCGTGTGGCCGCAGCGCGGACGAATCAGCCCTTCCCCGCCCTACCGGTGTCCGTCCGGCGCAGCCACCACAGCGCCGCGATCGGCAGGATCACCGGGATGAACAGGTAGCCCGATCCGAAGTGCGACCACACCGTGGGCTCCGGGAACTCCTGCGGCACGGCGTAACTGGCGATCGAGACAGCGAGCACACCGACTATCTCGACGACGCACGAGATGGTCGCGATGCGGCGCGACACCACGGAGGCTCGTGCGAGACACACGGTGCCGACGATGTAGACCAGGGCGGCGAACGCGGACAGCAGGTACGCGACCGGTGCGTCGTCGAACCGGGTCCCGATCTGCACCGCCGAGCGCGACGCGGCGGCGACGGAGAACAGGGCGTAGAGGGCGATGAGGACGCGCCCGATGCCGGACCGGGTGGCCGTCTGCAGGTCCGTGCGTGCGGTGTCAGGCATGGCCGGCCCAGATCTGGTTCAGACGCAGCACCATCACCGCGAGGGTGAGGGTGACGACGATCAGGACGGCGGTGCCGCCGCGACTGCGGTCCCCGAGAGACCACCACACACCGATGGGCAGCAGCAGTGCGAGACCGATGAGGTACGCGCCGAAGGTGACGGTGTGCACATCGCGGTCGGTGGTGGCCAGGGCGACGAAACCGACCACGGCCTGCGCGAGCACGAGCAGCTCGATGCCGACGAGAAACCGGAAGAACACGCGGTCTCCGCGGTTCGCGAGGAGCAGCGCCTGATTGCGGATCAGCTTCACCAGTGCCCAGACCGCGGCGACGAGTGGCAGCACGTAGAGGGCGACCGTGATGGGTGTGAGCATGGTGAGCCCAGTTTATCCCCGTCCGATTCGTCCCTCGGCAGGTGAGGTTGCGGCCCCCGGACGGTCGGACCAGTCGTGTCCGAAGCGCGCGACGCAGTGCCAGAGCTGTTTGACGTGCTGATCGTCGTGCTCACCGGTGTTCGCGGCCTGACCGACGATGTACGCGGTGAGACGCCCGTCTCTCGCCACGGACCGTGCGAGGTCGGCGATGCGTGGTCCGCGGTAGTCGGCGCAGTGATCGAACCGACTCGATGTCAGCTCGAACCCGTGGTGCCACCGCACCGGAACTGGTGCCCGGCGTGCGATCGCGTCCAGCTCGGTCCCGCGGAACGACGGGTCGAGAACGAGTGCCTCGACATCGGTGTCGAGTCGTAGCGGTCCGTGGACATGGGCCTCGATGTAGTCGTCGAGCACGTCGACGTCGTGGTGGGAGAGTGCCGTCTCGACGAGTGGCATGCGCTCACCGGTGCCGAAGGCTGTCGGCTCGTGGACGGAATCGGGGTAGCAGAAGGTCGTCCGGGGGAGCACGTCTCGGCGGAGCACCAGGTGGGAGGAGCCGAAGCGCACCGATCCGCCCGCAGGCTCCAGGCGGTGATTCAGCGAGCCGTAGATCGGGCGCTCCGATGCCGGGCCGTGGTCGTACACCCCACCGAACATCCGGGACTCCCATGCGTGGCGACGACCGCCGGGCGCAGGATCGAACCCGCCGTTGCTCGTGCCGGTGACGAACTGCGATCGGTACAGGTTCTCCTCGATCAGCACCTCGAGCAACGGTCGGCCGGCCACGAGCCGATCGGGATGGAAGTGCACGGTCACTCTCGTCGCCGGCGGCACGGGTGGGCCTGCCTCGACTCGCGACGCGACGTGCGCGAGTGCGAGGAGGCGCCGGGCACCCGAGGCGTCGACCACACTCCGACGGTAACGCGGCGGTGTGTCGCCGGGGTTACGCGAGTGAGCAGGACGAAACAGGGCGTTGTTCCGCGGGTGACCATCCGGACATCGAGCGGGCCTGTACTGGTGTCAGCGGGACGGACGTCTCCGCACCCGAGTACTCGCTCACTCATCTTCCGGAGGTTCCCGTGGCCGCGTTCGATCAGACCATCCTCGACAACATGTCCGCCTCACTCGCCGAGATCCCGCACCCGTCACTCCCCAAGGGCAGCAACATCTACGGCGGAACCAAGATCTTCCCGGACTACAAGGCGGAGGACGGCGAGTCGTACTTCACCCTCGTGCACGGCATCGCCCACGAGTCGTCGGTGAGCTTCGTCGCCGTGCTGCAGGCGACGCGCGCTCTGCGCAAGGGCTACGAGTCGGCGATGTACTTCTACGGTCCCGGTGCCATCAACTGCCTGGCGACCCGCGGCTTCCCCACCACCGGAGACTCCGGTTTCCCCGGCGAGCAGAACATCAACGACGCTCTCGCGACGTTCATCTCGGAGGGCGGCACCGTGTTCTGTTGCCGATTCGGGCTCGCGCTGCACGGCGGCCGCGAGGAAGACCTCATCGAGGGCGTCGTGCCCGCGCACCCGCTGGACGTGCAGGACGCGTTGATCCACTACGCCCGCAAGGGCGCGATCATCAACTCCACGTACATGGTCTGAGGTGAGACGGCGATGTCCGACGTTCGACTGAAGACCAGGAACCACCGGGTCGATCTGGCCCTGCTCGGCATCCGTGGGACCCCACCGGTGCGCCGCACCGCGGGTGCGGGACCGAGCGACGACGGCCACGTGAGCATCGACGGACTCGGTGCAGCGCTGCCCCGCAATCCGTCGAGCCCCTACGTCCTGGACGGCGATCGGGTGCTGTTCGACGGGGACGACATCGGACTGGACATCGCCGCCATCGCCCGGCCGGCCTTCTACGACCTCACCACCGACGACGGTGTGCCCTACGAGAAGCTCGCCAAGCTCCACGGCAAGGGGGTGCTGGCCACGACCGTGGTCCAGACCTGCATTCGCTACGACGAGTCGCAACGGTGTCGGTTCTGCTCCATCGAGGAGTCGTTGCGCAGCGGCGCCACCGTGGCGGTGAAGAAGCCCGCCGATCTCGCCGCCGTGGCCGAGGCGGCGGTGCGACTCGACGGCATCACCCAGATGGTCATGACGACCGGGACCTCGGCGGGCCGAGATCGCGGGGCGTTGCACCTGGCACGCTGCGTCCGCGCGGTGCGCGCCGTGCTCCCCGACCTGCCGATCCAGGTGCAGTGCGAACCGCCCGGTGATCTCGCGACCCTCACCGAGTTGTACGACGCCGGCGCACGGTCCATCGGTATCCACGTCGAGTCCCTGGACGAGGACGTGCGGCGCCGCTGGATGCCGGGCAAGGCGTCGGTCTCGCTCGACGAGTACCGCGCGGCATGGGTGGAGGCGGTGCGTGTCTTCGGACGCAACCAGGTGTCGACGTATCTGCTGGTCGGGCTCGGCGAGGACCCGGACGAGGTGGTTCGCGGCGCCACCGAGCTGATCGCGATGGGGGTCTATCCCTTCGTCGTCCCGTTCCGGCCACACCCGGGGACCCTCGCGGTGGACGTCGACGGGGCCGGGGCGCCGTCCGCCGAGCTGTTGACGGACGTGAGCACTCGGGTGGCCGCGGCACTGGTGGACGCGGAGATGCTGGGGACCGACCAGAAGGCCGGGTGCGCAGCGTGTGGTGCGTGCAGCGTCCTGCAGACGATGGGTGGCTGACATGAGCACCGAACTGTCGATCCTCACCGGGGCACCCACCGTCGGCGCTGCCCCGTTCCTCGTCCGGCCGGCCGAGTCGGCGGCCGATCTCGCCGCCTATCACCGTCTTCGACGCGAGTCGTTCGTCGTCGAGCAGGGCTTGTTCTCGGGTACCGACCGGGACGGCGTCGACGACGATCCGCGCGCGGTCGTCCTTCTCGCGACCGCCCCCGACGGCACCGTCCTCGGCGGGGTCCGGGTGGCTCCCTGCACGGACGTCGACCTGGGATGGTGGTCGGGCAGCCGCCTCGTCGTCGCGCGGGAGAAGCGTAGTCGCGCAGTGGGACCCGCTCTGATCCGAGCCGCCTGCGCTCATGTGGAGACGGCCGGGGTGGTGCGGTTCGACGCCACCGTGCAGTCTCGCCACGTCCCGATGTTCACGGCGCTCGGGTGGACCGCCACCGGCCCCACCGTGCTGGCCGGCGCCCCGCACGAGACGATGCGCTGGACCATCGACACGGTGGCACGTCTCGTCCGGTCGACCAAGGCCGTGCTCGCAGGTGTGCTGGCGCCCCTGGCCACTGCGCCACTGGGGTTGGGGGCGAGTGGTTTCCGAGGCGACGACGGAGTGCCGGTGCCCGGCTCCGACATCATCGCCGCGTGCGACGCCATCGTGCCGTCCATGGTCGAGCGCGACCCGGAGTGGGCCGGATGGTGTGCCGCCCTGGTGAATCTGAACGATCTGTCCGCCATGGGTGCGACCCCGGTGGGCATGCTGGACGCCGTCGGCGCTCCGACGACGTCGCTCCTCACCCGCGTGATCCGGGGCCTCGCCCGCGCCGGTGACGCGTGGGGGGTTCCCGTGCTCGGCGGCCACACCCAGGTGGGTGTGCCGGCGGCGCTGTCGGTCACGGCACTCGGACGGACGTCGTCGCCGGTGCGTGCGGGCGGCGGTGAGGTCGGTGACGA
The DNA here is from genome assembly GCF_019836205.1 of Rhodococcus sp. BP-160. Lineage (NCBI taxonomy): Bacteria > Bacillati > Actinomycetota > Actinomycetes > Mycobacteriales > Nocardiaceae > Rhodococcus > Rhodococcus sp. BP-160. The sequence goes on along the minus strand of NZ_JABUEK010000003.1, from coordinate 657,012 downwards.
GCTGAGTCTCACCGCCGACCTCGGGGGCGGCTGGCGACCCGGTTACCACGGCCTGCAGTGGGACTCGACCTCCGCACGCTCCGGGTCGGACCTCCGCGAGATGGGCTCGTTCGTGGCCCGGGCAGCTCCTCGTGCGGCGAAGGACGTCAGCATGGCGGGGCTCGCGGGCACCGTCGGCATGCTGGCCGAGGCATCAGGTACGGGCGCCGAGATCGACGTCGCCCGCATACCCCGACCCGGCGGTGCCGACCTCGGCCGATGGATCACGTGCTTCCCCGGGTTCGCGATGATCACCGCGGACCGCCCCGGACGTCGGCTCCCGCCGGCCGGTCCGGCGACATCGGCCGCCTGCGGCCGCCTCACCTCGGAGCCGGGAGTCACCTTGCGGTGGCCCGACGGCGCCACCACCTCGGCGGTCTCCGCCGCAGTCACAGGATTGGGACCAGCATGAACGACGCAACTCTCTCGGTGGCGTCCGAGCGCTTCGGCCGCGACATGGACGAGTCGTACGCCACCATCGAGCGCACCATCGCGGAAGCACGGCGACGCGGCAGCGCGCTGCTGGTCCTGCCGGAGGCGTGCCTCGGGGGCTACCTCCCGAGTCTGGGAGGCGGAGACGAGTCGGAGGAGAAGCGCCGCACCCGGCTGCAGAACCTGCCGCCGGCCCTCGAGCTGGACGGTCCGGAGATCGCGCGAGTGTCGGCGATGGCCGGGGACATGGTGGTGACCTTCGGGTTCTGTGAGGCGGACGGTCTCACGCGGTACAACGCCGCGGTGACGGTGCACGGTGACGGGGTGCTGGGCTCGTACCGCAAGGTGCACCAGCCGCTGGGCGAGAACCTCTGCTACTCGGCGGGTTCCGAGTACCGCGCCTTCGACACCCCGGTCGGCCGGATGGGCATGCAGATCTGTTACGACAAAGCGTTCCCCGAGGCGGCGCGGGAGATCGCACTCGACGGCGCCGAGATCATCACCTCGCTGTCGGCATGGCCGACCTCGCGAACGGGTCGTGCTCCGAACATGGCCGACGATCGATGGAAGCTGCGCTTCGACATCTACGACCAGGCGCGAGCACTGGAGAACCAGGTCGTGTGGATCGCGTCCAATCAGGCGGGGTCCTTCGGGTCGCTGGACTTCGTGTGCAGCGCCAAGATCGTCGGTCCGGGAGGGGAGATCCTCGCCGGCACGGGCGTCGAACCCGGCCTGGCGACAGCGACTCTCGATGTGCAGAAGGCGATCGCGGCGGCTCGCGGAGGTGGCATGTACAACCTGCGGGACCGCCGTCCGTCCGTGTATGGGACCCTCGTCGACGGCGACAGCATGTCACGGGTGGACCGGGTGATGAGCCGTGCCTGAGATGACCTTCACCGTCCAGTGGCCCAACGGGTGCCGCCAACAGTGCTACTCACCGTCACTCGTCGTCCGTGACCATCTCACGGTCGGGACGCGCTACGAGATCGCCGACTTCGTGCAGCGCAGTCGACTCGCGCTCACCGAGGCCAGTGACCGGGTGCGGGCCAAGTACGGCTTCGCGTGTACCTCGGCAGCGGCGACTCTGCGCGAGATCGAGACCACCGCAGCGGCGTTCGACCGCGGCACCGTGCACGTGCTCGACCTGGGAGGAGCGCGATGACCGAGCATCACACCGTGATCGTGATCGGCGCGGGCCAGGCGGGGCTGTCCATGAGCTGGCACCTGACCCGACGCGGTGTCGACCATGTCGTCCTCGAACGGGACACCATCGCCCACGAGTGGCTGGACGGGCGGTGGGACAACTTCACCCTGGTGACACCGAACTGGCAGTGCGTCTTGCCCGGGTACGCCTACGACGGCGACGATCCCGACGGATTCATGACCCGAGACCTGGTGTACGACTTCGTGCGGCGCTACGCCGACTCGTTCGGCGCTCCGGTCCGCGAACACGTCGCGGTGCTGTCGGTGCAGCAGGCACCCGGCGGCGGCCACGTCGTGTCGACCTCCGCCGGGTCGATGACCGCGGATCAGGTCGTGGTGGCCGTCGGTGGCTACCACGTCCCGTCGATTCCACGCCTCGCCGAGCGAGTGCCGGAGACGATCACGCAGATCCACTCGTCGGGGTACCGCAGCGCGGCGGCGCTTCCTCCGGGTGGGGTCCTGGTGGTCGGTACCGGGCAGTCCGGCGCGCAGATCGCCGAGGATCTGCACCTCGAGGGCAGGCAGGTGCACCTCGTCGCGGGGTCCGCGCCTCGTGTCGCCCGCTTCTACCGCGGACGGGACTGCGTCGCGTGGCTGCAGGACATGGGGGTGTACGACGTGTCGATCTCCGAACACGCCGGCGGACTCTCCAAGCGGGAGAGCACGAACCACTACGTGACCGGGCGGGACGGCGGACGCGACATCGACCTGCGTGCCTTCGCGCTGGACGGGATGCGGCTGTACGGGCGGTTGACCGACGTCGGTTCGGACGGTGTCCTGCGTTTCGCGCCGACTCTCGAGCAGTCACTCGACGCGGCGGACGCGGTGTCGGAGGGCATCAAGAACGACATCGACGCCTACATCACCAGGGCGGGACTCGACGCTCCCGTCGAGGAGCGATACACACCGGTCTGGCGGCCCGAGTCGGAACCCACCGAGCTCGATCTCGAGGCGGCGGGCGTCACGTCCGTCGTGTGGGCCGTCGGCTTCCGCCGGGACTACCGCTGGCTGAAGGTCGGGGTGTTCGACGGTGAGGGCCACCCGGCTCACACCCGCGGTGTGACCGCGGCGGAGGGCCTGTACTTCCTGGGTCTGCCATGGCAGAACACCTGGGGCTCGGGCCGATTCGCGGCGGTGGCACGGGATGCGGAGTACCTCGCGGAGCAGATGTCCCCGGCGGTCGGCGCCCGCGTGCCCGCGGCGGTCTGACCGCGAGATGGCGCCGATCCGGGCGGCGGCGCTCGCGGGACACTTCGGCCGTGACGTCGAGCGGTCCGTCGAGAAGATCGTGGGCATCATCGAGCAGGGCCATCAGCGGGGCATCGACCTGTTGGTCCTGCCCGACGCCTGCCTCGGCGGTTACCTCGGTGATCTCGCGCGGCCCGATCTCGAGGAGCTGCCGCCGGCGCTCGACGAGGACGGACCCGAGCTCGCGGTGATCGCTGCTGCGGCCGGTGCGATGACCGTGTGCGTGGGCTACACCGAGAGGGCGGCCCTGGTCCGTTACAACGCCGCCGTGTGCCTCACGGGCGACGGTGTGTTGGGTCGTCATCGAAAGGTGCACCAACCGGCGGGGGAGTCGTTGGCCTATGCGGCGGGAGATCGGTTCTCGGCGTTCGACACGCCGGTGGGCAGGATGGGCATGCTGATCGATTACGACAAGACATTCCCCGAGGCGGCGCGCACCTTGGCTCTGGACGGTGCGCGCATCATCGCGGCGCTGTCGGCGTGGCCGGCCAGTGTGACGGACAGGGCGTCGAAGTTGGCCAACGACAGACAGTCTCGCCTGTTCGACCTCTACGACGCCGCCCGGGCAGCCGAGAATCAGGTGGTGCTGCTGTCGTCCAATCACACGGGGGTGACGGGATCTCTGCGCTTCCTCGGGCAGGCGAAGATCGTCGGTCCCGGCGGCGAGGTCCTGTGCCGGACGCGAGACAAGGGTGGCCTGGCGTGCTGCGACATCGACGTGGACGCGGAGGTGGACCGGGCCCGTCGGGTGCTGCGTCACCTCGACGAACGACGACCGGACACCTACCACTCACAGGCATCGAAGGAGACCACGTGCGTGTCGCCCTCCTGACCTACTCGACGAAACCGCGAGGGGGAGTGGTCCACACCGTCGAACTGGCGGAAGCACTGGCGCGCGCGGGAGCGGACGTGACGGTGTGGTCCCTGGCGCGCGGCGGCGACGAGGGCTTCTACCGTGCGATCGATCCCGCGGTGACGGTTCGTCTCGTTCCGTTCCCGGCGCGCGAGGACGAGTCGGTGGGCGATCGCATCCTGCGGTCGATAGCACTGATGCGCAGTGCATTCGACCCGGGTGACGCCGACGTCGTGCATGCCCAGGACTGCATCACCGCGAACGCCGTCGGACGCTGTGTCCGCACGATCCACCACCTCGAGGAGTTCACGACACCGGAACTCGCCGCCTGCCACGAGCGCGCGGTCGTCGAGCCCCTCGCCCGCATCTGTGTCTCGCGCGCCGTGGCCGACGAGGTGCGTGCGGGATGGGGGCTGTCGCCGACGGTCATCCCCAACGGGGTCGACCATGCTCGGTTCGCGGCGGCACGCGGCGACGAGTGGCGCACCCGTCTCGGCCGATACGTCCTCGCGGTCGGTGGCATCGAGCCGCGCAAGGGGAGCATCGACCTGCTCGAGGCCCACGCCGCGCTTCGAGAGCGGTGTCCGGACGTGGGTCTGGTGTTCGCCGGCGGTGAGACGTTGTTCGACTACCGGGGGTACCGGGCGGAGTTCGACACCCGACTCGCGGAACTGGCGGGCAGGCCGGAGGCCGGTCGGTCGACAGGCGACGAGGGGCCCGTACCGCGGGTGCTCGGCACCGTCGACCACGACGTGCTCCCGTCTCTCGTCGCGGGCGCGTCGGCATTCGCGTTCCTCTCCACCAAGGAAGGCTTCGGGCTGGCCGCGATGGAGGCTCTCGCCGCCTCGGTTCCCGTCGTGGTGCGGGATCTCCCCGTGTTCCGCGAGGTGTTCGGGGACGCGGTGCGCTACGGCGGCGACGCGGAGGGGACGGCTGCCGCACTCGAGGACGCTCTGACGTCGGACGACCGTGCCGCTGCCGGGCGCGCACTGGCTGCCCGCACGAGTTGGGACGACGCCGCGGCCGCTCATCTCGCGTTCTACGCAGGGCTCGCGCATCGCTGATCAGCGCAGGGGCGATGTGCCCGCGTCGTCCGGTCCGTCGTCGGGGAGGTGTCCCGGCGACGTGGTGTCGACCGTCGCGTCGAAGAACAACTGGACGAACGACAACGGAGACGCGCGTTGCTCGCTGTCTCGCTCGGGCACGTCGGACATGGTGGCACTCCCTTCTCGACGTGGATCGCCGGACCGATCATCTCAGATTCTGAATAGTTGAACAACTGAGAGATATACCGGCGTCGAGGGGAAAATGATGTGATCCACTTCTCAGGGCGTGGAAACTATGTTAAGACATACAGACATGGTTCGAGCGTCGCTGGGCGGCTCGGACCCGCCACGCCGACGATGGGATGTCATGTCTTCGCAAGTCAGCACCACGGGAAGTGCACTACCGCCGGACGCACCCGGTCCCCACTCGCGTCGCCTCGGCGTCATCGCCGTGGTGGCGACCTTCGGTGGCCTGCTGTTCGGATACGACACGGGCGTCATCAACGGCGCGCTGGAGCCGCTGAAGGAGGACCTGTCGCTCACGGCCTTCACCGAGGGCTTCGTCGTCAGCATCCTCATCTTCGGGGCGGCCATCGGCGCACTGGTCGGGGGCCGACTGTCGGACAAGTACGGCCGTCGGCACAACATCCTGATGCTGGCCGGCATCTTCGTCCTCGGCACTCTGGGCTGCGTTCTCGCCCCGTCGTGGGAGGTGCTGGCGGTGTTCCGCTTCATCCTCGGCCTCGCGGTCGGCGGAGCGTCCGCGACCGTGCCGGTGTACCTCTCGGAGGTCTCACCGTTCGAGCGCCGCGGTTCCCTGGTGACGCGCAACGAGGTCATGATCGTCAGCGGCCAGTTCGCGGCCTTCGTGATCAACGCCCTCATCTTCAACATCTGGGGCGAGCACGACTCCGTCTGGCGCTACATGCTGCTGGTCGCCGTGTTGCCCGCGTTCGCACTGTTCTTCGGCATGCTGCGGATGCCCGAGAGTCCGCGCTGGCTCGTCTCGCAGGGCCGGGACGACGACGCCCTGGCGGTGCTGAAGCAGGTGCGGTCCCCCGAACGTGCGGAGGCCGAGATGGCCGAGGTGCACGCGCTGGCCGAGGAGGAGAAGCTTTCGCAGACCGGCGGCGCGGCCGACCTGTCGGTGCGGTGGATCCGACGGTTGATCTACATCGGTGTGGGACTCGGTGTGTTCCAACAGTTCACGGGCATCAACTCGGTGATGTACTACGGCACCCAGCTCCTCGGCGACGCCGGATTCTCGAGCAGCTCCGCCATCATCGCGAACACGCTCAACGGCCTCTTCAGCGTCCTCGGCATCACGGTCGGCCTGCTCATCATGAATCGGATCGATCGCCGAACGATGCTGATCGCGGGCTTCTCACTGACGACGCTCTTCCATCTCCTGGTCGGACTGTCCGCACTGCTGCTGCCGGACGGCACCGCCAAGGCATACTTCATCCTCGTCTTCGTCGTGCTCTTCGTCTTCTGCATGCAGGGCACGATCGGGCCGCTGGTCTGGCTGATGCTCGCAGAGATCTTCCCGCTCAAGATTCGCAGCTTCGCCATCGGTGTCTGCGTGTTCATGCTGTGGATCGCCAATGCTGCCGTCGCACTGGCCTTCCCGCCGGTGGTCGACGCGCTCGGCATCGCGCCGACGTTCTTCATCTTCGTCGGACTGGGCATACTGGCCCTGGTCTTCATCATCACGCAGGTGCCGGAGACCCGCGGTCAGAGCCTGGAGGAACTCGAGGCCCGGTTCCGCCGCGAGTACTCCTGACACGATCACCCCACTTCGAGAAGGACGGCGAGACATCATGGCAGTACTGGTGGCAGTGACCGACAGCGACGAGGGCCGACACGCACTGTCGGAGGCGGTGTCGGAGGCGCGCATGCTCGAGACCGACGTGATCGCGGTGAACCTGACCCTCGGCGCGCTCGACACGAGCGACGTGGGCGGTGACGTGGCGGTGCGAGTGATCGACCGGGCGGGGCGCGAGGACCGCGACCCGGTGATCGCGGTGATCGACGAGATCGAGGCGCACCCGGAGGTGACGCGACTCGTGATCGGGATCAAGAAGCGCAGTCGGGTGGGAAAGGCGTTGCTGGGCAGCGTCAGTCAGCGTCTGCTGATGACGTCACCGGTGCCGGTGCTCACCGTTCGACCCAGCTGAGCCGAACGGTGAGCGGTGGCAGAGGTCAGACGGTGCAGAGCGGGCGGATCTCGTTGCTGCCCTGAGTGGTCGGCGACGTCAACAGCAGGCAGGCGTTGTAGCCGCGGCTCTCGACGACGCTCCGGATCTGCTTCCACTGATCGGCACTCACCTGCGGCGACCTCGACAGGACGAAGCCGGACGTGCGGAACGGGTCGCCCACCAGCGCCCACGAGTAGTCGTCGGCGATGTAGGTGACGATGTAGTTGGTGGGTCCCTCGGGATTGTCCTGGGTGGGCACGCCGGGGAAGCTCACGTGCAGCTGCGCCTGCGTGACCGGATCGTTCACCCGGGCGTTGCCGATGATCTCGTTGGCTCCGCCGTCCCAGCGGGTGCAGTTGTTCTGCACGCGCACGTTGCTGGGGTCGAGCACCTGGTAGTTGGCCCGGGTGTCCTTGGCGCAGTTCAGGTTGAACGGCTGCGGGACGGCCGCGATCTGCCACCAGTCACCCGCGTAGCGCTGGACGTCCAGCTGAGCGATGGGCTGCAGCGGCTCGAACAGAGGCAGCGCTGACGCGGCGCTGCCGCCGGCGAGCAGAGCTCCGGTGACCAACGCTCCGGCGACTGCCGTGCGGATGATGCTGCGGATCATGAGGTGACTCCTTCTTTCGTGGCGTTCGGACTGTCTTCGGAGTGCGGGTCGAGTTCGGTCGGCCACCAGATGCGGGGACCGATCAGGGTGAACAGGGCCGGAATCACGATCGTGCGGACCACGAAGGTGTCGAGCAGGATGCCGAGGCCCACGACGATCCCGAGCTGCGTGAGCAGAATGAGTGGCAGGACGCCCAGCACGGTGAACACCGCGGCGAGCACGATGCCCGCACTGGTGATGACCGCGCCCGTCGACGCGACGGCGCGCACGATGCCCGTCCGCGTCCCGTACGACGGTGTCTCCTCGCGTGCCCGGGTGACGAGGAAGATCGTGTAGTCCACACCCAGGGCCACGAGGAACAGGAACCCGAACAGCGGCACGTTGTCGCCGAGGGCGGGGAAGCCGAAGATGTTCTCGCTGGCCCAGCTGCCGATGCCCAGAGCCGCCAGCGTGCTGAGCACCGTCGTGGCCACGAGCACCAGGGGTGCGAGGGCCGACCGGAGCAGAACGAACAGCACCAGCAGTACCACCAGCAGGATCACCGGGATGATCACCAGGCGGTCGCGAGCTGCGGCATCGGACGTGTCCAGCGCCTGCGCATCGCTGCCGCCCACCAGAGCGTCGGCACCCGTGATCGGAGCGACAGATGCACGCAGGTTCTCGACCGCGGCGAACGCGCCGTCGGAGGACGGTTCCGCGTCGAGCACGACGGACCACTCGGTGAGACCGGTGTCGGAGGTGGCGGGCTGGGAGTCCGCAGTTCGGGACACCGACACCACGCCGTCGGTGTCCTGCAGCGCTGCCTCGACCTCCGAGGCCGCCGCGGTCCGGGCGACGACGACGGTCGGATCTGACTGCCCCGCCGGGAAGTGCTCGGCGAGCGTGTCGATGCCGGTGACGGATTCGGCGGTGACGCGGAACTGCTCGGTCTGCGACAGGCCCACGTTCGTTCCGACGAGGCCGAGAATGCAGACGGCCAGCGCGACCAGCGACACCGCCGCGGCGCGGCCGGGTCGACGACCGACGGCGTTGGCGACGCGGAAGAACACGCCCTTGTCCGTCGGCTCGGGATCGCCCACGCGAGGAACGAACGGCCAGAACAGCTTCCGACCGAACAGCGAGAGCAGTGGCGGAAGAACGAAGAGCACGAAGACGGCGGCGACCACGAGACCGGCCGCGGCCAGACCGCCCAGGCTGCGCGTACTCGGCAGAGTGCCCAGCAGCAGCGTCAGGAGCGCGAGCACCACCGTCGCGTTGCTCGCCACGATGGCCGGGCCGGCGCGTCGCACGGCATGGTGGAGGGCGACCCGGTGGTCGCTCTCGCGGCGCAGTTCCTCGCGGTACCGGGAGATGAGCAGCAGCGCATAGTTGGTCCCGGCGCCGAACACCAGGACGCTGGTGATGCCCGAGGTGCTGCCGTCGAACGAGAGCCCGGTGAGCCCGGACACTGCGGTGCCGACCGTCGAGGCGACCCGGTCACCGAAGCCCACGACGGCGAGCGGCACGAGCCAGAGAACCGGTGACCGGTACGTGGCGATCAGCAGCAGGGCCACCACCAGCGCGGTGACGCCGAGCAGCGTGACATTGGCCCCGGAGAAGGAGTCGGCGATGTCGGCGGCGAACGCGGGACCGCCCGTGACCTGCGCCGTCAACCCGTCGGGGAGGCCGTCGGTGGCAGCGGTGCGCAGCTCGGTGACCAGATCGGCCAGTCCCGTTCCGGACTCCGACGTCGACACCTGGACGGGGGCGATGGCCGCCTCGCCGTCGGGTGCGGGAACGACCGGGGCGTCGGGCGCACCCGCGTCCACCCCGCGCTCGACACCGTTCATCCGCATCCTCGCGGCAGCGACGTCGGCGAGGTCCTGTTCGGACAGGGCGCCGCCGTCGGCGCGCGTCACCACGAGGATCACCGGCGAGAGGTCGGAGTCGGGGAATTCCTCGAGCAGGGCGTCGACCCGTGCCGATTCCGCGTCCGAGGGGAGCGATGTCGGCGAACTCTCGGCGGCGGAGTTGCTCCCGACGCCGCCGATGAGCGCGCCGGCGGCAAGGACGACGAGCAGGGCGACGATCCAGGACCGAGGCCCCGAGACGAGGCCGGCCACGCGGTTCCACACAGAGTTGTCGCTCACCGGAAAAGTGTCTCAGTTAGTTGATCGTTAAGCAACTGAGACATTGCTCGGAGGTCCGGCGAGTACGCTGACACCCGAGTTTTCGAAGGAGAATCTGTGTCAGCACACGAACGGTCGGAGCGGTCCGACGCGACCGACGCCGACGGTGCCCGGCGCGATCTCGAATCCACGATCGCCGCCGACATGCGCGCCATGACAGCCGAGTCGGATCAGCTCGGCCGTGTGTTCGGCTCTCGACACCACCTCAGCGCGAACGACTTCCGAGCCCTGCTGCACATCATGGTCGCCGATGTCGGTGGACGTCCGGTGTCGCCGGGCGAGCTCGGCTCTCTCCTCGGACTCTCCTCCGCCGCCATGACGTATCTGGTGGAGCGGATGATCGCGTCGGGTCACATCCGCCGCGAACCCGACACGCGGGACCGACGGCGGGTCATCCTCCGCTACGACGAGCCGGGAATGGACGTCGCACGGCAGTTCTTCGGCCCGCTCGGACAGCACGTCCACGAGTCGCTGTCCGCGCTGCCGGACACGGATCTCGCTGCGGCGCACCGTGTGTTCGGAGCTCTCACCGACGCCATGCAGACCTACCACCAGGAGATCAAGAGCACCGGGTGATCAGGCCCCGAGCTTCTGAGCGAACATGACGATGATGCCGCTGGGTCCGCGCACGTAGGTCAATACATAGACACCCTCGTAGTTCGCGACACCGCGCAACGGGTGGCAGCCGTGCCGAGCGGCCACTGCCAGAGCCTGCTCGAGGTCGTCGACCTCGAAGGCGATGCGGTGCATGCCGATCTGATGCGGGAGCGTCGGTTCCGTTTCGATCATGGTGGGATGGCGGTTCTGGAACAGCTCGATGCGGCCCGCCCCGTCCGGCGTCTGCAGCATCGCGATGTCGGCGTGATTGCCGTCCAGACCCACCGCCGTGTCGGCCCACTCGCCCTGGACCGTGTCACGGCCGAGGAGTGTCAGACCCAGATCGGTGAAGAACGCGATGGCCTCGTCGAGGTCGCGTACCGCGATCCCGACGTTCTCGAGTCGTATCGACATCGCTCGACTCTAACGACCGGTGTGCTCCACGATGACGTCCTTCACGCGATCGACGTCCGCGGGGACGACGTCGAAGCGCTGCGGCAGGTCCTCGATGCCCTCGAACGCCGGCGGACGCTCGGGTTCGGTTCCCAGTGCCTCCCGCACGATGTCCGCGAACTTCGCGGGCAACGCGGTCTCGAGCACGATCATGGGCACGCCCTCGCGCAGGTTCCGGCGGGCGACACTCACGCCGTCGGCGGTGTGCGGGTCGATGGTCACGCCGTAGCGCTCGGCCACGTCGCGGATGGTCTCGACGCGGTTCGCGTGCGTGCTGCGGCCGGACACGAAGCCGAACTCCTGGATGCGATCGAACTCGGGAGTACCGGAGAAGTCGAAGCCGCCGTCGGTGTCGAGCGCGCGGAACAGCTCACCGAGCCGGACCGCGTCCTGATCGACGAGGTCGTAGAGGAAGCGCTCGAAGTTGGACGCCTTGGAGATGTCCATGCTGGGGCTCGAGGTGTGGTGGGTCTCGGCGGCCGCGCGGGGACGGTAGACACCCGTGCGGAAGAACTCGTCGAGGACGTCGTTCTCGTTGGTCGCGACGACGAGCTGGTCGATCGGCAGGCCCATGCACCGGGCGATGTGTCCGGCGCACACGTTGCCGAAGTTGCCGGACGGCACCGAGAACGACACGCGCCGGCCCGGCCCGTCCGTCGCGAGGAGCCACCCGTGCACGTAGTAGACGACCTGCGCGACGACTCGACCCCAGTTGATCGAGTTGACGGTGCCGATGGCGTGGTGCGCCTTGAACTCGGCGTCCTTGGAGACGGCCTTGACGATGTCCTGGCAGTCGTCGAAATTCCCCTCGACCGCGAGGTTCACGATGTTCTCGTCCTGCAGGCTGAACATCTGGGCCCGCTGGAAACTGCTCATCCGGCCGTGCGGGCTCAGCATGACGACGCGGATGTTCTTCTTGCCGCGCATCGCGTGCTCGGCGGCGCTGCCGGTGTCACCCGATGTGGCGCCCAGGATGTTGAGCTCCTCGCCGCTGCCCGCGAGGGAGTACTCGAACAGGTTGCCCAACAACTGCATCGCCATGTCCTTGAATGCCAGCGTCGGGCCGTTGGACAGCCCCAGGAGATGGAGCGAGGTGCCCTGCTCCTCGCCGAGTGGACGCAGCGGGGTGATGAGTGACGTGTCGTCGCCGGGTCGGCCGTTCGAGTAGACCTCGGCGGTGTACGTCCGGCGCGTGATGTCGCGGAGGTCCTCCGCGGGAATGTCGTCGGCGAACTTCGAGAGCACCTCGAAGGCGAGGTCGGCGTAGGACAGTGAGCGGAACGACTCGAGCTCGTCGGCGGTCAGCTGCGGGTACTCGGCCGGCAGGTAGAGACCACCGTCGGGGGCCAGGCCGCCGAGGAGGATGTCCGAGAAGTGCTGGGGCAGGTTGTGACCCCGCGTCGACTGATACTGCATCTTCGTCTCTCTCGTCCGGTGGCGCGCCCGGCTGACAACTGTGCCACATCCGCCGGTCCGGACCGGATCTGGTGCAGTGAACCGTGGAGAGCACGGGTAGCTGCACCGGATCATCCGGTGACGAAGCGTCGCACCTCGGCAGCCACCTCGTCGGGCCGTTCGACGAGGTCCCGCCACGTGTACCGCAACACCGTCCACTCCCTGCTGAGGACGTTCTGCCGGATCCGGTCGCGGTGGAACGCGGCGCTGTCCGAGTGGAAGGCCCACCCGTCGATCTCCACGCAGACCCTGGCGTGCGGGAACGCGAAGTCGAGGATGTAGCCCGCGTACGGCAGGTTCACCCGCAGTCCGGTGATGTGTGCGGATCTCATGATCCTGCGGAACAGCCGTTCGGCGTCGGACCGGGCACCGCCCTCGGCGGCGCGCAGGAGCTGCTCCGCTCGCGCGTACCCGCGACGTCCGGGGTTGCGAGCGTGCGCTCGTCGGAGATGGTCGAGGGTCATCGTCTTCTGCAGGGCGCGATCCATGACCTCGGGGCCCAGCACCGTGGACGCCTCCAGAACGGTCAGCGGCGTCCTCGTCACGAGGACACGGCGCACGATCACGACGTCGATGCTCGGCAGGTCGCGCCGGCGCACCCGGACGCCGGTGATTCCGCGACCGGAGCCTGTCCGGGGTACGGTCACCTCGATCGTCTCCGGGCCCGCGGAAGCATGCGATACCAGTACGCGGCTGCAGGACCGGACAGCGCGCCCGTACTCGTGGACCACACCGCGCACCGGATCCGCGCGTCGTCGGTGAACGGTCGGTCGACGGCGAAGAACACTCCGCGACTCGTGCGCCGCCAGCGGCCGGTGTGGACGCGCCACTCGATGGCCTCGGGGGTGAGTCCGGCGGTGCGGGCCTGCGCGGTGGTCACCACCCCGTCCTGCTCGGCCAGCAGTCTCTCGATCATCTCGCACTGGACGCGCGCGCCTCCGCGGCAGTTCCGTGGATCGGATCCGGTGCAGTGAACCGGGTACAGCACGGTCGGCTGCACCGGATCACGGCCGCTCCGGCCCCGGCTGGCAGTGCGGGCACCACCAGGTCCGCCGTCGTTCCGGATCTCCCGGCACCTCGGCGACCACGCGGACGGTGGTGCCGCATCGCAGGCACGGCTTGCCCGCGCGACCCGCCACCCAGTGCTGCCGACCTGGCCGGGTGTCTCCGGTGGTCACCTGCATGGCCCGCGGGGTGGACACCGAGTGGCGCATCGCCTTGCGAGTGAGGGCGACCAGTCGAGTGGCATCCACGTCGCACGCCGGCACCCACGGCCCGAGACCACGAAGGAAACACAGTTCGTTGGCCCACAGGTTGCCCGGACCGGCCATGACGCGCTGATCGAGCAGTACCGCGACGATCGGGCGCGGGTCCCGCGCGATGTTCGCCGCCGCCTGCGCGGCGTCGAAGTCGTCGTGCAGCGGATCGGGGCCGAGATACGACAGCGCCGCGTCGACGTCGCGAGTGGTGGAGAACTCGACCACCGGGAGCAGCAGCCCGTACGCGGTGGGCCCGTCGCGCACGGCCAGCCGCACGCGCACGTCGGGATCGAGGCGACGGGGCAGTCGTCGGCCGGGCGCGGTGACGGTCCACGACCCCGTCATCCTCAGATGCGTGTGGAGCGTCAGGTCGCCGTCGAGATCGGTGAGCAGGTGTTTGCCGTGCGTCCGGTGCCGTTGGATCGTGCGTCCCGCGAGGTTCTCCGTCGCATGTGCGGGGACGTTCAGCCGGCCCTCGGCCAGTTCCCGGCCGTCCAGCGCCGCCCGCAGACGTGCCGCGAGCGCGTGGACCGTGTCCCCCTCCGGCACGTCAGGTCCAGTACAGGAGCTGCGCCGCGGGCAGGACGTCCCGTAGTTCCTCGGTGAACCAGCTCTTCATCTCCGCCATGGTGTCCTTCGGGTAGACGTACTTGACGCCCCCGAACTTCGAGCGCTTGGCCGAGCGCGAGTCCTCGTCCATCTCGAGCTTCGTGGCCGGGTACCAGCTCAGCAGCACGTCCTTGCTCGACGGAGTGAACCGGTGCGTGATGATCTCTGCGGTGAGGTCGACGTCCGGGACGTCGGCCAGCGCCGCCGCGATGTCGGCGAGGAGCTCGCCGTACTGCTCGCGCCAGCCGGGCACGGGCATGATCGGAGCGATGGTCACGCCCACCGGGTACCCCGCCTGTGCGAGCGCACGCAGCGCCGCGATGCGCGCGGGCATCCGAGCCGTGCCGCCCTCGAAACGGTTCCCGATGTCGCGGGCGTTGACCGACAGTCGAACCCGGGTACGCCCGCCGTGGTCGAGGCCGACCAACTCGGTGACATCGTCGAACTTGGTGGTGAAGCGGAGGGAGGCGCCGGGTCCGAACTCGCCGGCACCGACCCGCGAGATAGCGGCGGCCAGTGATCCGGTGACGTGCTCGATGCCGAGAGGGTCGGTGTAGCAGGACATCTCGAAGGTGGTGCCCTCGTGTCCACGCTCGGCGGTGCCGCTGGTGATGGTGCCGCGGCCGACATGCGTCGCGATCGGGGCCAGGACGTCGTCGAGATTGGCGTACACCCGAGTGACAGGTGGGCCCGACAGCGAGCCGGCGAGGTAGCAGTACTGGCAGTGCGCCGGGCAGCCCTTCGCCAGGTCGATGCGCCAGTCGGCGCTGGGTGGGATGGGTTGCGGCTTCAGTGCACTGGGCGGAGCGACCACGACCGCGAGCGTCGACTTCGCCCGCGCGTAGGTCTCCCGCTCGGACTCGCCGCGCAGCCCCGTGAGGCGATCCGCCGGGAGGACGTCGATCTCCGACACACCCGCCGCCTCGCACCGCCGCACGATCTCGGCGGTGTGTGGCAGTTCGGCGGCCGACTTGGTGATCATCACCCGCCGGGGTGTCCACAGGCGGGTCGGAGTGAGCAGTGCATCCGTCATCACCTCAGGTCAACGCTCGGTGTCGCGCGATCCTTCCCGCTGGTGATCGCGATTGCGACGCAGCGCGTAGGTCCGTAGCTTGCTGAAACCGCGCACCCGCAGGGGGCGTAGCGACTTGAGGTAGAACTCGTCCTCGCCCGACAGCGCGTCGGCCGTCTCGCTGTCCACCAGCACCGTGCCGGGGTGCGCGTTGCTGGTCAGGCGGGCGGCCATGTTGACCACGGACCCGTACAGGTCGCCGAAGCGGGCGAGCACCGGACCCACGGCGATGCCGACGCGCAGCGCGGGAACGTCGTCCCGGTCGGCGAAGGCGTCGTGCAGCTCCAGGGCGATCCGTGCCGCGTCCCGGGGGTCGGTGGTCTGGAACATCACCTCGTCGCCGACGTTCTTCACCACCGATCCGTGGCCGCGGGCGATGATCGTCGTGGCCACCGACTCGAACTCCTCGAGCAGCGAGGTCAGCTCGGAGACATCGAGTCGACGGGTGAGCGAGGTGTAGCCGACCATGTCCGCGAAGCCGACCGCGAGCACCGTGTCGGTCTCCCCGCTCGACTCGACGGACAGTGCGCGCCCGGCCACCGCGGCGAGATGGCGCCGCCACACGTAGTTCTGCAGTTTCTCCATGGTGGGCACCGTGTCCGCGGCGGTGACCCGGGACTCCGATCGAATGGCGTCCGGATCGGCGGCGTCGGCAGCGATGCGCGAGCGGATGTAGGAGTTGACGACGCCCACCTGCCACTCGGCCAGCCGTGACATCGACTGCCCCAGCGTCCGCGCGACCGCCACCTCCATCGACTTCTCGACGACGTTCTCGTCGACGAGTGTCGTGAGCAGGCGCAGCGCCTCGATGTCGGCATCGGTGAACATGACGGCGTCCGGATCCGGGCTGACCGGGAAGCCCATGGCGATCCACAGTTGTTGCGCGCGTTCGAGATCCACGTTCGCCAGCTCCGCGACCTGATCGCGGGTGTACGTGGGTTCCTCTCCCAGCAGAGTCTGTTCGACCTCGTTCTGCCGGAAGGTGGGCCGGCCGGCGTCCGGTGGGCCCTGGTCAGGCATGGTCGAGAGTCCGCTCGTAGACCGCCCGGACCTCCGCGATGTGCTCGTCCAGTGTCTCCGCCGTCCAGTCCGTCGTCGGGATCGGTTCTCCCACAGTGACGGTGACGGTGCCGGAGTGCGCAGTGAACGAGGACTTCCACATCACGTCGCCCGCTCCCTGGAGGATCAGGGGAACCACCGGGACCCCGGCCGCCATGGCCAGATGGAACCCGCCCTTCTTGAAGCGCCCCAACCGCTCCGTCGGCATGCGGGTGCCCTCCGGGGCCACGGCCACCGACACGCCGCTGTGGAGCTTGTCGATGGCCGGCTTCATCGCTTCGCGCGCCGCGGCGTTGTTCGATCGGTCGACGTAGGCCACGTCGAAGAGAGCCCCGAGGGGGGCGAACCGGGGGTCGCGGCTCAGTTCCTTCTTCGCGACGGCCGTGATGTCCCGACGCAGGACACGGGCGACGACGATCATGTCCATCGTGGACTGATGGTTGAACAGGAACACCGCCGGTCGGTGGCTCCAGGCGTTCTCCTCGTTCACCACGTTCACCGTGATGCCGGTGAGGGCCAGAGCGACCTCCGGTGCGACGGCGTTGGTGACGTTGGCGCCCACTCGGCGGCTGCCGCTGAGCACGCCCAGGGTCGCACCCAGTCCGGCACTCGCCAGGACCGAGCCGAGGGCGGCGACGCTGCGCACGGTGGACGTCAGATCGGCTCCGCGCGTGGGCCTGCGCAGCTGGACACGGGACCAGCCGCGGTCACGCGCCGTGCGGTCGAGTTCGGGGTCCGGGTTGAGCGCGACGGGACGACCGACGGTCTCGAGCATCGGGACGTCCTCGATGCCGTTGGAGTAGCCGAAACACACGGAGGTGTCGACGCCCTCGGCCGTCGCCCAGTCCTCGATCCCCTCGGCCTTGCGCGGACCCCACAGCGACCGGCCGTCGAGGAGGCCGGTGAGGACGCCGTCCGGCCCGATCTCGGGGTGGGTGCAGATCAGGTCGTCGAAGCGGAGGTCGTCGACCACGGGCTGAGCCTGGTACGGGGTCGCGGACGTCGACATCACGACGCGGTGACCGGCCCGGCGATGCGCGGCGACGAGGGTGCGGACCTGAGGAAAGATCTGCGAGGCGATCTCGGAGCGGAAGAGCCGCTGCGCCTGCTCCATCAACTCGTCGTGCGTCTTGCCGGCCAACGCGTGCACGGCCTTGTCCATCAGGTTGTCGACGGTGGTCCCGCGCACCCGCATCTCCACGACGGCGCTGCTGATCTCCCACAGCTCGAACAGGTCGACGTCGAAGCGGCGAAGACGTTCCTTGAACACGGCGGTCGCGGAGTAACCGTCGATCACGGTGCCGTCGAAATCGAAGAACGCCACCACGTCCGGACCCTTCGGAGCCTGTGCGACCTCGTCGAGCAGATCCTGGAACGTGTGTGCTGGGTGAGTGCTGGTCACCGGTGCCCTCCGGAAGCGTTGTCTGGTCGATCGGGTGCGTCCGCACCGTCGACGGAGTCGAGGGCCACGTGCACCATCGTGCGGATACGTCTGCTCACACGTCCCCACGCCGCGATGTCCGCAGCGAATTCCTGACGGCGGGAAGCGATGTCGTCGTCCTCGGTGGACAGGAGACCACGATTGTCGGCCAACTGCAGGGCGGTGTCGAAGAGCTCGTTCGAGATGGCCTCGCTGTGCTCGAGCTGCTGTCGGAGTCGCCGCGACTGCGCGACGCCCAGGCAGTCGTCGAGGAACGACACCTTGTCGAACTTCGCACCCGGTGTGAGGGTGAGCAGCTGGTCGGCCACCACCTGATACGCCTCGAAGATCGGCTGCAGTACCCGGTGCGCCAGATGAAAAGGCTGCGACTGCAACGACTTCAGCGCGTATCCGGGTCGATCGAGACCGGTGCGCCAGTGCGGATCGATGAGATCGACCTCGGCTTCGAGGCGCTCCCCGAACTCACGCTTCTCGCCGAAGAAGAACTCGAACTTCAGCATGTCCCGCAGTTCCAGCGCGGACTTCCACAGATCGTCGGCGGCCACCTCGCCCGTGGGGCAGTCCTCGGTGCGCAACACCACCAACTCGCCGATCGCCCGCATCACGAAGAAGTGAATGGCGTTGTTGCGGAAGAACGACGCGACGAGATGCTTGTCCTGCGCGAGCAGGAACAACGGCTCCGGGCCGTCGTCGAAGCGCCGCACCACACCGGCCGCGACCTGCGCGCGCACAGCGGCCGTCATGACGTCGATGTCGGTCAGATCCACCCCACCCGCCGTCGGGAGACCACGCTGCTGGATGTACGACGCCAACGGCTCGATGATCGACCACATCTCACGCTTGTTCAGCGCGCGGTCCTCGATACCGAGCATCGCCATCGCCACCAGCGCCGCCGGCGTCACCGGAGTGGACTCGTTGATGGCGTGCGACACCGCCAGCGCCGCACGCTGCACCGCGACCCGCTTGTCGTCGTACTCGTCGAGGAACTGCCGTGCCGACATCGGAGTCCCGAACCGCAGGTAGACGGTTCCGCGTAACTGGCCCTGGGCGCGGACGTACCCGATGGCCATCCGGATTCCCTCGGCCTGCTTCGTCGCACCGTGCGACTCCTTCGCCATCTCGCCGACCTCGTGCAACCGGTCGTAGGTGATGGACGTCGGGACGAGGTACGCATCGGCCGCCGTGCTGTTCTCGAGCGCGTCGAAGAGGTAGGTGAGCAGGCCGAAGCGCGGAGGCCGGAGCTTGCCGGTGCGAGACCTGCCACCCTCGATGTACCACTCGAGGTTGAACTTCTTGCTCAACAGGAAGCTCATGTACTGGCGCAGGGTCCACTTGTAGACCGCGTCGGAGAACTTGCGCTGGATCAACACCACACCGCTGCGCTTCGCGAGCGGGCCGATGGGCCAGAACCCGACGTTGATGCCGCCCATGACGTGATTGAGCGGGAAGCCCTGCTCGAGCAGGGCGGGGCGCAGAACCAGCGGGTCGAGGTAGGAGCGGTGGTTCGGAAGGAAGACCAGGGGGAACGACTTGTCGAGATCGCGCAACTCGGCGAGCTTCTCGGTGTCCACCTCCACGCGGTAGGCCCGCGAGAAGAAGGCACCGAGCTGGCCCCAGAGTTCGACCGCACCCTTGTTCTCGGTGGCCACCATCTCGTCGAGGATCTCGTGGACCCGAGCATTGACCGCCGACACCGGGGTGTCCACCGAGGCCGCCAACTCCGCAAGATCGGCGCGGAACTGCGAGCGCTCCGTCATCTCCTCGACGACGAAGCGCGGCACCTTGTACTCGCTGCCGATGACCTCACGCTCGGCCTTGTCCAGCGTGAGGCTGGCCTGCCGCGCGATGTAGGACGACAGGGAGCGGCCGGCCGTCGCCTCGAACCGCTCACGAAGCGCCGACAACGAGGCGGGCTCACCCTCGATGATGCGCGGCTCACCGCGGCGTGCCCGGCCCACCCGGAGACCGAATCCCTTACGCGGAGCCTTGGTCCAGCTCACCCGCAACGGAGTGATGAGTGGATCGGCGCCACCGGCCCGCTCGGTGAGTTCGTCGAGGGCCTTGCCCGTCATGACGACCGACTCCGGACGGCCGTCACCGTGGTGGCGGTCGATCCAGTCGTCGGCCGCGTGGACGTCGACGTCGGAGACCGCGTCGATGAGGAAGACCTGATCGTCGGAGGACGAGGATCTCCCCGTCAGCGGATGCTCGGTCGAATCCAGTTGAGACATGTCCGCTCGCCTTCCCCCTCCGATGCGCCACCGGTGGTGGGCCGTGCACGTGATGGTCCGCAACGCTACGCCCGGGACAGGTACCCCGGTGCCACTTTCACGAGCCGCCCCGGCCGCGGAACCGAAGTGGTGCATCCGTCACGACATGTCGACCTTCTCGTTGTCACCCACGTCCGGCTTGTCGCCCGTGATGCGCGACTTGGCGTACGCGATGAGCGTCGAAACCTTGGACCCCGGCGCCGACCAGAACTCGGCTCCCTCCGACTCCACCCGGATGAGGACGACCTCGTCGGACTCGGGACCGTTCTCGAACCACGCGGCGACGCCCTGGCTCCAGAGATCCTTCTTCTTCGCGTCGTCCAGCACCACGCTCGCGCGCCCCGACAGCGAGACCCACGACGTGCCCGACTGGAACGACACGTTGACCGACGGATCGGAACGGATGTCGGCCACCTTCCTCGAGTCGTTCGCGGCGAAGAACCACAGATCGCCGTCGAACTCCGTCTCCTGCAGGGCCATCGGCCTCGCCTTCAGGTGGCCGTCGGTGCCGTGGGTGGTGAACATGCAGAGCTTCGCGTCGGACAGCAGTTCGGCGACGCGGGCGGTGCCTTCGGTTCTCTCGTCAGTAGTCATGGGGCACGGCTACCCGCGGTGGTGGTGGCGCAACCGGGCGTGCAGGACTCGGTGCGTCGAACGGTGTCGGAGGGTCGTGCAAAACTTCTGTCGCGTCCGTTCTGCCCCACGCCCGGACTCGCCGATCCCCAGCCACGACCCGCTCCACTCACGACGAGAGGCACCCGATCATGAGCGCTCCCGCCCGGCGCCGCGCCCCCCGACCCGGCGAGGCGCTGTCCGCCGAGGACCTCTCGACTCTCGAGGCGGGGCTCGCGGCCGGTCGCCGCGTCACCGTCTACCTGCGGGAGGCGACGCCGTCCCTCGGCCTCGAGGCGGGCGCCTCGGCGCGGGTGATCTCGGTCGACGGCACCACGGTGACGGTGAGCCCCAAGGGCATCGACGACCAGCTGCCGTACGAGGCGGACGAGTTGCGTCTGAGCAAGGACGCGCCGGCGCCGGCGCGCAAAGCCACGAAGGTCGCTCCGCGCACGACGGCGGCGCGCCCGACAACCCGCCCCGCCGTGGTCCCACCCCCCGTCGTCCCACATGCAGCGACGCCCCGATCGGAGACTCCCGTGCCTGTAAAAGCAGCACCCGAGAAGTCGGTGGCCACGCCGGCTCTCGCGCCGGAGACGTCGGTGAAGCCCGCGGCTCGGCCGGCTCGGCGCACGAAGGCGCAGCCCGCGCCGGTGTCGGTGACCGTGACGTCGGGGCCCGACGATCAGTGGACCGTCACCGTGTCGCACGGTGCGAAGAAGCTGGCCAAGCCGTCGGACGTGACGGCAGACCGGGTCCTCCGCGCGATCCGCGAACTGGGCGACGACGTGGCTTCCGCTGCCGTCGAGGACAAGATCGAGGCGGCTCGGGCTGCCGCGCTCGAGCGGGTCGAGGCCCTGAGTCGGGAACTCGACGAGGCACGCCGCGCGCTCGATCGACTGAAGAACGAGTAGAAGCGTCGCGTTCCGGGTCCCGCGTATTGCTACGGTGTGCGTGACCTCGGAGGGGATACATGCTCAAGAAACTCGTGCTCGTTGCCACCACAGCGCTGGCGCTCGCCGGCGGGATCGGCGCCGGAACCGCGTCGGCCGCACCCGTCGCCGTGCTCGGTGGCGGATCCGGAGTGCTCGTCGCAGACAGCACCGGCAAGGGCAAGTTCGACTGCACACTGACCACCATCGGCAACGACGCCGCCGGTCGACTCGTCGGCATCACCGCAGGTCACTGCGGCGTTCCCGGTGATCTCATCGGCGCCGAGTACCTGCCCGACGCGGGCGCCGTCGGCCGCATCGTGAGCTCGGTCCCCGGCCTCGACTACGCCGTCATCGAGTTCGATCGGGGCCGCGTCGCACCGACCAACCGCGTCGGCAACGTGACCATCACGGGCGTGGGGGCGCCCGCGACCTTCCCCGGCATCATGTGCAAGGAGGGCCGCACCACCGGTAACACGTGCGGCATCACCTACGGGGAGCTCTTCCAGAACGACCGCACCTACACGCAGATCTGCGTCCAGCAGGGTGACTCGGGCGGCCCGGTCGTCGCCGGCACCACGTTGGTGGGCATGGTCAACGCGTACCTGGGCATCCCGTGCATCGGTCCCGAGGTGGGCACCAACATCCAGACGGTGCTCGACGACATCAACCGCGGCGGCGGCGTCGGTACCGGGTTCACCGTCACGGGCTGATCGCCGGACCCCAGCCACACGACGAAGGCCGTGACTCCCGAGAGGGGGTCACGGCCTTCGTCGTGTCGGCTGGGTGGAGCTGTGGATCAGTTGACGCGCAGGCACGCCTTCAGCGTGGTGAGGTCGCCGGCGAATCCGGGGCCGTCGCAGGTGACGCCGCCGAGGGAGTCGACCGTGACGGTCGAGCCCGGTGCCGCGATGGCGATGGACAGACCCGGGTTCAGGCCGAGTGCCTCAGCGACGGAACCCGGTCCGAACGCGATCGCGGCCGGTGCCGCGTAACCGACGGCCGAGCTGCTGGCGATGCCGCCGTTGAGGCCGAGTGCCAGGGCGAGGGCGTTGCGGCTGGCGTCGGCGGACGCGTCACCGTAAGCGGCAGCGGCGCTGGAGGCGTCGCTGGTCGCCGAGCACAGGCCGCCGGCGGGCACGGCGTCCGCACCGAACGGTGCCTGGCATGCCGTGACCGGTGCGGCCGAGGCGGTGGCGGGCAGGAATGCGGCGACACCGAGTGCGACGGTGAACGCTCCGGCGATGGTTCTCTTGACGACTGACATGACGTGGGTTGCCCTCTCCCGAAAACGATCGACGGCAACGATCGTTGCCGCGCCTTGTCCTCGAAGGATGCCCCCGCCCGGTATCAGCCAACTCCGCCGATGGTCACGGTCAGGTCACGGTCTTGTCACCGCACGGTCTCAGCTGCAGACGGCGCCCTGCGACGCGGACCCCACGAGCTTGGAGTACTTGGCCAGCACGCCACGGGTGTAGCGAGGCGGAAGCGGTGCCCACTCCGCCTTGCGTGACTCGAGCTCGGCGTCCTCGACCAGCAGGTCGAGCGTGCCGTTCGCGACGTCCAGGCGGATGCGGTCGCCGTCGCGGACGAACGCGATCGGTCCGCCGTCGACGGCCTCGGGAGCGATGTGCCCGACACACAGGCCCGTCGTGCCACCCGAGAACCGACCGTCGGTCATCAGCAGGACGTCCTTGCCGAGGCCCGCGCCCTTGATGGCTCCGGTGATCGCCAGCATCTCGCGCATGCCCGGGCCGCCCTTGGGGCCCTCGTACCGGATGACGACGACGTCGCCGGACGTGATGGTGCCGTCCTCGAGAGCGTCCATCGCGGCGCGCTCACGCTCGAAGACGCGGGCGGTGCCCTCGAAGACGTCGGAGTCGAAGCCTGCCGACTTCACGACGGCGCCGCCGGGAGCCAGCGAGCCCTTCAGGATCGTGATGCCGCCGGTCGGGTGGATCGGCTCGCTCATCGCGCGCAGCACCAGACCGTCGGGATCCGGCGGGGCGATGTCGGCGAGGTTCTCCGCCACCGTCTTGCCGGTGACCGTGAGGCAGTCGCCGTGCAGCAGGCCGGCGTCGAGCAAGGCCTTCATGACGACGGGAACGCCGCCGATGCGATCGACGTCGGTCATGACGTGGCGGCCGAACGGCTTCACGTCGGCGAGGTGCGGCACCTTGGCGCCGACGCGGACGAAATCGTCGAGGGTGAGTTCGACACCTGCCTCGTACGCGATCGCGAGCAGATGCAGCACGGCGTTCGTGGAACCGCCGAAGGCCATGACGACGGCGATGGCGTTCTCGAACGCTTCCTTCGTCATGATGTCGCGCGTGGTGATGCCGCGACGCAGCAGTTCGACGACGGCCTCGCCGCTGGCACGAGCGAATCCGTCGCGACGCTTGTCGGGAGCGGGCGGGGCGGCGCTGCCGGGGAGCGACATGCCCATGGCCTCGGCCGCGCTGGCCATCGTGTTGGCGGTGTACATACCGCCACAGGCGCCCTCGCCGGGGCAGATCGCGCGTTCGATGGTGTCGACGTCCTCACGCGACATCAGGCCGCGCGAGCAGGCGCCGACGGCCTCGAACGCGTCGATGATGGTGACCTGGTGCTCGCTGCCGTCCGAGAGCGTCGCGAAACCGGGAAGAGTGGAGCCCGCGTAGAGGAAGACGCTCGCGAGGTCGAGGCGCGCGGCCGCCATGAGCATTCCGGGCAGCGACTTGTCGCAGCCGGCCAGCAGCACGGAGCCGTCGAGGCGCTCGGCGCTGATCACGGTCTCGACCGAGTCGGCGATGACCTCACGGGAGACCAGCGAGAAGTGCATGCCCTCGTGGCCCATGGAGATGCCGTCGGACACGGAGATGGTGCCGAACTCGAGGGGATAGCCGCCGCCCGTGTGCACACCCTCCTTGACCGCCTTCGCCAGGCGATCGAGCGAGAGGTTGCACGGGGTGATCTCGTTCCACGACGACGCGACGCCGATCTGGGACTTGCCCCAGTCCGCGTCGCCCATGCCGACCGCGCGCAGCATGCCGCGCGCTGCGGTCTTCTCGAGACCGTCGGTGACGTCGCGGCTGCGGGGCTTGACGTCGGCCGTGTCGGCACTGGTGGAGGTGGTGGCGTCTGCGGGGGTGCTGCTCATGGCAAAAACCCTAGACCGCACCGGAATCACCGATCATCGGGCACCGCACTCGACCTCGGCCACCGTGACCGTTCCGTTATCAACCAGTGACCCGATCGCGACACTCGCGATGCGCTACCGCGTGGTAGCGCTGGCATCGTCATGCCTATCGAGAGCACGTCCCGCGTTCGACGGATCGAGGTGAAGACCGTGAATACACTTGTTGCACAGCCGCTTACGGATGATTCGGCGGTGTCTCCCGCGCCTCGGCCCGCGGCTCGCTCGACGGCGGAACTGTCGGCTCTGCTCCAGGCCGTCGGCTGTGGTGACCGTGAGGCGTTCGCCCGGTTCTACGACGCGACGTCCTCCCGCGTCTACGGAGCCGTGCTCCGGGTGCTCCGCGATCGTGGATTCTCCGAGGAGTGCGTCCAGGACGTCTACCTCGAGGTGTGGCAGAAGGCCCCCACGTTCTCGCCCGAACAGGGGTCGCCGGCGGCGTGGTTGGTGACCATGGCGCACCGGCGAGCCATCGACCGCGTGCGGTCCGAGCAGTCGCGGACCGATCGCGAGTCGAAGTACGCGATGCTCGACGCCGCCGTGGGGATTCATGACACGTCGGACCGCTTCCTCGACCGCCGTCCGGTGCTCGACGCGATGCAGGAACTGAGTGGCCGGCAGCGGGAATGCCTGTTCATGGCGTTCTTCGAAGGTCTCACGTATGCGGAGGCCGCCGATCGTATGGGCGTGCCGGTGTCGACGATGAAGTCGCGGATCCGCAGCGCACTCGCGAAGATGCGCGTCGATCCCCGCGTGGCCTGCCTGGCGGAGTGACCGTCAGCGGCCGTCCGTCACGGGCGGTCCGGACACGTCGCAGTGCATCGGTGTGCGACCCGTCGGGCGAGGTGTGCGGATCGAGACGGCGGCGAGTGCCCCGGCGAGAGTCAGCATGGCCGCACAGATGAGCATCGCGGCGCGGAATCCCGAGGAGAACTGCGCGGGATCCAGCTGCCCGGAGATGCCGACGATGCCGGGAATCGCGGCGACCGAGAGCAGTTGAGCCGTGCGCGCGACCGCGTTGTTCACCGCGGACGCGGTACCCGCGTGCGATGCCGGTGCCGCACCGATGACGGCCGCGGTGAGTGGCGCCACGAGCAGGGAGAGCCCCACGCCGAACACGACGACGGCCGGCAGCACGGCACCGAGGTAGGTCGATCCCGGATCGATGCGGACCATGAGTACCAGCCCGACCGCGGCCACCAGTGGTCCCACCGTCATGGGCAGACGAGGTCCGATGCGGCCGGCCAGCGCGCCGGCGCGCGCCGACAGCAGGAGGAGCGCCGCGGTGATCGGCAGTGTCGCCGTGCCGGCGGCGAGGGCCGAGTAGCCGAGCGCGACCTGCAGTTGCAGCAGCAGCAGGAAGAACACGCCGCCGAGCGCGGCGTAGGCCGCGAAGGTCACGATGTTCGCCGCGACGAAGACCCTGGACGAGAAGAGCGACGGCGGCACCAGAGGGTGGGCCGTCCGGCGCTCGACGACCACGAACACGGCCATGCCGACCAGGCCGATCGCGATGATCGGCCACCGTCCGTCGATCGCCCCGTAGGTCAGTGCCGCGAGAGCGAGGGCGACGACGGCAGCTCCGGGGACGTCGAGTCGGCCGGAGGTCTCGGGGTCTCGCGTCTCGGGCACGTGGCGCAACGCGACGACGACGACCGCGACGGCGAGCGGCACGTTGAGCAGAAAGATGGATCGCCACCCGGCGATCTCCACGAGCCAGCCGCCCAGCAGCGGGCCCACCGCGGACCCGATGCCACCGAAGCCCGACCACAGGCCGATGGCCGCACCCCGATCCTTCGGGTCGATCGAGGCCGACAGGATCGCCAGCGAACCCGGCGTCACCAACGCCGCGCCGATGCCCTGCACGACACGAGCGAGCACGAGGAACTCGACGTTCGGCGCCAGACCGCACGCGACCGACGCGACCGCGAACCAGATCGTGCCCAGGACGAAGATGCGCCGCCGTCCGACACGGTCGCCGAGCGAGCCGCCCAGCAGCACGAACGCGGCAAGCGTCAGGGTGTAGCCGGTGACCGTCCACTGCAGCCCGCTGACGTCGGCGCCCAGTTCGGTCCCGATGTCGGGGAGGGCGATGGTGACCACGGTTCCGTCGAGCAGCGACAGGGTCGATCCCAGCACCGTGGCCAGCACGATCCACCGGCCGCGCGCCGACGACAGGGGGACGGTCGGCGGGGGCGAGGTCACTGGTCGTCGAGACAGACGACGAAGGCGCGCTCGTCGTAGACGTAACTGCGTGACGACGGGCATTCCGACGCGTCGGTCGTGCCCTGCAGGACGTCGACGACCCGGACACCGCCGATCATCGGGGCGTCGCAGTCCGAGCGCTCCGGGTCGGGCGTGCCCAGATCCATGCATCCCCCGACCACGAAGTCGATGTCGAGGCACAGCGCGCCCTGTTCGATGCCGGCGAGCGTCTCGTAGTACGTCTGGTCGACGTCACCGGGACAGAAGTCGGTGGAGACCTCGGCAGACACCACGCGGTAGTTCGATTCGGGAGACCCGCACGCGGCCTCCTCGATGGTGGCCTCGTCGACCGTGCCGCCGAGACGCACGCAGTCACCCGCCTGCGCGTCGATGGAGACGTCGCCGCCGGTGCCGGACGGAGTGGTGGGGACCGGCGGGAGGATCGAATCGTTCGGCAACTCGGGCACCTCGGACGCGGGTACGGAGCCCTGCTGAGCGACGGGGGTACCGGTGATCGTCGACGAGCATCCTGCCAGCAGAGCGACCGCCGTCAGCACGAGGAGAACGGCCGGAGCGCGCCGCGTTCCCGGTCGCCGAGAAATCGTCATGGACGACACTGTAAGCCCGTTGCACCGTTTGTCCGACGTGTAAGTATTGAGCGGTGGACCTCCCCGTTTCACCCCCGTTGCAGCCCATGCTCGCCAAGGCCTCCAAGACGGTCCCCGACCAGCCCGACTCGGGGGATCCGGCGTGGTCCTACGAGCCGAAGTGGGACGGCTTCCGCACGATCGTCTTCCGTGACGGGGACGAGGTGGTGCTCGGGTCACGCGGTGGTAAGGACCTGGCCCGGTACTTCCCGGAGATGGTCGACGCCGTGCGCGAGGAACTGCCCGAACGATGTGTCGTCGACGGCGAGCTGGTGGTCGCTCTCGAGACCGACGGATCGTGGCGGCTCGACTGGGACTCGCTGTCCGAGCGGATCCATCCCGCCGACAGTCGCGTGCGGATGCTGGCCGAGAAGACCCCCGCGCAGTTCATCGGATTCGATCTCCTGGCTCTCGGTGACGAGGACCTGACCGGTCTTCCCTTCGCCGAGAGGCGTGCCCGCCTGGAGACGATCCTCGACACGGGTCGGACCGAGCCGCGGTGCCACGTGACGCGCGTGACCGCGGACGCCGCTCTGGCCACCGACTGGTTCGACCGGTTCGAGGGAGCGGGACTGGACGGGGTCGTGGCCAAGCGGCTCGACGGCGTGTACGTGCCGAACAAGCGCGAGATGATCAAGGTCAAGCACGCCCGCACGGCTGACTGCGTTCTCATCGGGTACCGCATTCACAAGAGCGGCAACGGTATCGGGTCGATGCTGCTGGGTCTCTACAACGGTGACCAGCTCCAGATGATCGGCGGCGCGTCCGCGTTCACGGACGCGAAGCGGTTGTCCTACCTCGAGGAACTGGAACCCTTGCGGCTCGGTGACGACATCGTCTCCGACGGCGAGCAGACCCGCTGGCGCTCCGGCATGGACCGTACGTGGATCCCGGTGCGGCCCGAGCGGGTTCTCGAGGTGGCCTACGACCAGATGGAGAAGTCCAGGCTGCGCCACGCCGCGCGCTTCGTCCGCTGGCGCCCGGACCGGGATCCGCTGAGCTGCACGTACGACCAGCTCGACGTGCCCGCGGACTACGACGTCTCCGACATCCTCGAGAGGTCCTGACCGTGGCCGCGAAGTCGACGCCCGTGATGCTGCAGGTCGGCGAGCGTGAGGTGAAGGTCTCGAGTCCGGACCGCATCATCTACGAGGCCACGGACCGCACACCGGACATCACCAAACTGCAGGTGTGCGAGTACTTCTCGACGGTGGGCGAGCCGTTGATGCGCGCCCTGGGGGACCGTCCCACCGCGATGGAGCGCTGGCCCGACGGGTATCGCGACGGGATGCGCCTGGCCACCGGCCCGCAGGACAAGGGTGGCGACGGCTTCTATCAGAAGCGATTGCCCAGAGGTGCACCCGATTTCGTCGAGACCGTCGAGATCACGTTCCCGAGCCGGAGGCGCGCAGAGGAACTGTGTCCCACCGAGCCGGCGTCGCTGGTGTGGGCCGCCCAGATGGGCACCCTGACCTTCCACCCGTGGCCGGTC
Organism: Rhodococcus sp. BP-160; assembly: GCF_019836205.1. Taxonomy (NCBI): domain Bacteria; kingdom Bacillati; phylum Actinomycetota; class Actinomycetes; order Mycobacteriales; family Nocardiaceae; genus Rhodococcus; species Rhodococcus sp. BP-160. Next base: position 627,937 of record NZ_JABUEK010000003.1, on the reverse strand, counting down.
CGTCGGCCCGAGGTCGACCGTCCCGACGAGTTGCGCATCGACATCGATCCCCAGCCGGGAACCTCGTTCACCGACGCCCGCCGCGTCGCTCTGGTGACGCGAGAACTGTTGGAGGAACTGGGTCTTCGTGGCTACCCGAAGACCAGTGGTAACCGCGGCATCCACGTGTACGTGCGGATCCGGCCGGAGTGGACGTTCGAGGATGTGCGTCACGCCGCGATCGGCCTGGGCCGTGAACTCGAACGCCGCGACGACGGCGTGACCACGGCCTGGTGGAAGGAGGAGCGCGGTGCGCGCCTCTTCATCGACTACAACCAGAACAACAGGGACCGCACCATCGCGAGTGCGTGGAGTCTGCGGGCGCGTCCCGGCGCCCCGGTGTCGACGCCGCTGACCTGGGAGCGCCTCGCCGAGACCAGCGACCCCCGCGAGTACTCCCTGGTCACCGTCCCCGACTACCTGCAGGACGGCGATCCCTGGGCGTCGATGGACGACGAGGCGTACTCGTTGGCTCCGCTGCTCGATCTGTGGGAGACGCTGCCCGGCGGCGAGCTCAACTTCCCCCCGGACTACCCCAAGATGCCCGGTGAGCCGCCCCGCGTCCAGCCGTCGAAGAAGGTGGCCGCCCATTGGGACGAGGACGGCAACCGGGCGCAGGAGTAGGCGACGTCAGTCGGCGACAGGCCGGCGGGCGGCTGCGCGCATCGCCTCGAGCTCGCGGATGATGGTCGCGGCGTCGTGGGGGCCGCTGTGGCGCTGCGGAACCCGGCCCTCGACGCCGAGATAGAACGTCGGCGTTCCCGGTAGCTCGCTGGTGAGCGCGTCGAGTTCGTCGTCCTCGACGCGGGTGACGAAGTCGCCGGTCCGGAGGTCGTCCTCGAAGCGATCCATGTCGAGCCCGAGGTCCGCGGCGTAGCGGTCGATGTCGTCGCGCTCGAGGGCGTCGCTGTGCAGGAACAGCGCGTCGTGCATCTCCCAGAACTTGCCCTGTGCCGCAGCGGCTTCCGACGCCTCGGACGCGTACCGGGCATGCGGGTGGTAGTCGTCGAGCGGGTAGTGGCGGAAGATGTAGCGCACCTGGTCTCCGAAGTGTTCCCGCACCTCGCGCGTGCTTCCGGTCGCCTTGCTGCAGAACGGGCACTCGAAATCGCCGTACTCCACGATGGTGAGCGGCGCGTCCACCGGTCCGCGGATGTGGTCCCGCTTCGGGCTCACGCGGCGGAGGAGGTCCAGTGACGGTTCCGCGGGCGGCGGCGCGAATCGGTTGCCGAGCGAGAACACCAGCCAGCCGAGCAGCGCGGCGATCACGGAGGCACTGAGCACGCCGACGCGGGCTTGATCTGCGAGAGCCGGGTCGTCCAGCGCGAGATCGACGATGAACAGCGAGATGGTGAATCCCACACCGGAGAGCGCGGCGCCGCCGGCGATCTGCGGGAAGGTGAGCCCCGGCGTCATGGATCCCGGCCGGAGCTTCGCGAACACCGCGCTCGCCGTCGTGATGCCGACGAACTTGCCGAGCACCAGGCCGACGACGATGCCCCAGGTCAGCGACGACGTGGCGGCGGCGCGCAGCGTCTCCGAGCTCAGGACCACACCCGCGTTCGCGAGGGCGAAGATCGGCACGATGATGAAGGCCGTGTACGGCTGGTAGAGCCGCATCAGCCGCTCGTTCACCGAGACGGCGCGCTCGAGTCCGAGCCGCGCGGCGCGGGCGTACTCCGGATTGGGGGACTGTCGGAACGCGCGGGTCAGCGCGGCGGCATGTTCCACCTCACGCCGCCGCGGCGGGTAGACGGGCAGGATCAGGGCGATCATGACGCCCGCGAGAGTGGGGTGGACGCCGGACTCGTACATGGCGACCCAGGTGACCACCGAGACGAGTCCGTAGCCCGCGCCGCGCCACACCCGCAGGCCGCGCAGCGACGCGATCAGAGCGAGGCCCGCCACGGACACGAGCAGGGGCCCTATCCGCAGTTCGTCGGTGTAGAACACCGCGATGATGGCGAGGGCGCCGACGTCGTCGGCGACGGCGAGGGTCAGCAGGAAGATGCGCAGACGCACGGCTCGGGCGGGTCCGACGACCGCGAGGAGCCCGACCACGAACGCGGTGTCGGTCGAGATCACGACACCCCACGCCGCGGCCTCGGGCCCGGTGGGATTGAGGAGAAGGAACAACGCCGCGGGCAGTGCGAGCCCGGCGATCGCCGCCACGATGGGAACGGCGGCGCGGGACCGGTCGCGGAGCTCGCCCATGGCGAACTCCCGCTTGACCTCGAGCCCGACGACGAAGAAGAACAGAGCCATCAGACCGTCGTTGACCCAATGCTGCAGGTCGAGCTCGATGCCCTGATCACCCAGCGTGATCGACAGCGGGGTGTGCCAGAACAACTGGTAGGTCTCACCCCACGGCGAGTTCGCCCAGATCAGCGCCACCACGGTGGCGACGAGGAGGAACGCGGCAGCGACGGTCTCGCTGCTGTCTCCCCGACGCGCGTCGGCGATCTTGTCGACCAGGCCTCTGAACCGCGTCCGATGCGCGGTGATCGACTCCGTCACCGCACGAAACTACAGCAGCGCCGCACCCCTCGCGGGGTGCGGCGCTGTGAGCTCGTGCGGTGGAGACGGAGTGTCAGCTCGCGTCGCGTGCCGCTTCCTTCTCGGAACCGGCGCCGGCCGTCGAGAGCTGGCCACCCGCGTTCTCGAGGTGCGCACGCACGAACCAGTGGAACAGCTCCAGCTGGCCGCTGTGTCCGATGAGCAGGTCCTCGGTGACGGGGTCGACCTTGCCGACCTCCTCGATCGCCGCGCGGTAGTCCGAGATCACGCCGGTGTAGACGAGGTCGAGCGCGCCGAGGTGCTCGATGGCCGGCGCGCGGCCGATGCTGTAGTCGTCCCACTTGCGCTGCGAGACGATGGTGCCGGGGGTGCCGAGTGCGGACGAGCCCAGCGTCGCGATGCGCTCCGCGACGTCGTCGGCGAAGCCGCGCACGGCCTCGACCTGGGGATCCAGCATCTCGTGGACGGAGATGAAGTTGGGTCCGACGACGTTCCAGTGCACGTGCTTGAGCGTCAGATGCAGGTCGTTCAGGGCGTTGAGGCGGTCCTGGAGGACCTCCGCCACATGGGCACCGTCGGCGACGTCCATGCCGGGAACGGTGTACGAGGCCGTCTTCTGCGTCGTGTCAGTCATGCACCGTGGATTCACCGTCGGCCCCTCGTTCAAACCCCCCGGCGTCGCAGGTCACACCGGCTCGGGGGCATGGTCTCGGTGTGGTCCGGAGCGACCCCGCATCTGCGTAGGCTGAGCGTCGTAGCGTTGTCGAGAAGGGTGTTCCACGAGTCATGCGAGTCTTCTTCTGCCGCAAGTGCGGTCAACAGCTGTCGTTCGAGAACTCCATCTGCCTGAGCTGTGACAGCAGGCTGGGATTCCACCTGCCGAGTCGCAGCATGCAGGTGCTCGACGACGATCTGTCCGTGGTCGTGGACGGCACCACCTGGCGACGCTGCGCCAACATCAAGTTGGCGCAGTGCAACTGGTTGGTCGACGCGACGGACGGGGACACGCTGTGCCTGTCCTGCGCCCTCACCCGCACGCGGCCCGCCGACTCCGACCAGGAGGCCATCGCCGAGTTCGCGTCCGCGGAGACGGCGAAGCGCCGGGTGGTGCTCGAGCTCGACGAGTTGCACCTGCCGATCATCGGGCGGGACGAGAACCCCGAGGGTGGTCTCGCTTTCGACCTGCTCTCGAGCGCCAACCGCAACGTCATCACCGGTCATGCCAACGGTCTGATCACGCTGGACCTCGCCGAGAGCGACGACGTGCACCGCGAGCAGCTGCGGGTGTCGATGGACGAGCCCTATCGCACGCTCGTCGGCCACTTCCGGCACGAGATCGGCCACTTCTATCAGATGGTGCTGATCGGCAGCGGTGAGCATCGCGCGCGGTTCGAGGAACTCTTCGGCAACCCGGACGACGACTACCAGGCGGCACTGGATCGGCACTACAGCGAGGGTGCACCGGACGGCTGGAAGAAGAACTACGTGTCGTCCTACGCGACGATGCATCCGGCCGAGGACTGGGCGGAGACGTTCGCCCACTACCTGCACATTCGGGACACCCTGGACACCGCTGCGGCCTACGCCTTCGCGCCCGCCGGATCCACCTTCGAGGCGCCACTGGCCGGAGACGTCGGTTTCAGCCGGATCATCGACTGGTGGCTACCGCTGACGTGGGCACTCAACCAGCTGAACAGGTCCATGGGACACCAGGACCTCTACCCCTTCGTCCTGCCGGCGAAGGTGCTGGAGAAGATGCGCTTCGTCCACTCCGTCATCGTCCCCGACGAGGTCTGAGCAGGCGCCTTCTACCAGGAACCGCTTCGTTCGGGAGGCAGCCGGGCGATGAGGGACCGCGCGCACTCGATGGTCAGCGTCGTGTCGTGGGACAGCACGTAGTCGTACCGACGTTCCATGTCGGGTCCGGTGTCGCCGAGGTCGCGGGCAGCGAGCACCGCGGAGAAGTGGGGCGTCAGCACGACGACGTCCCATTCCTCGCGCAACGCGTCCGACGCGGCGAGGTTGGCTCCGCGGATCTTCGGGGCAGGCTCGGTTCCGATGTTCTCCGCGAGCGCGCCGACGAGCGTCGCGTTCATGGCCATCAGCTCCCACCGTCGTCCGGTGATGGGCGTGAAGTGCTTGACGTGCTGGAACGCTCCGAGCATCAGCGCGGTCTGCTGGCTGTCGGTCGCCATCGCCTCGAGGTTCTTGCTGATCTCGATGAGCAGACGCTTGCTCGCGCGGCGTACGTCGCGACCGCCGGCAGCCAGGTTGTACGGCGTCGACATCGGGGTGAAGCCGCGATCGCGCGCGATCTCGAACTCGAGGGGTGATCCCACGGGACTGTCGACGGAGAGGTCGGTGGTCGATCCGTAGAGGGAGCCCTCGCCGACACGCGCTCCCATGGCCTGCGCCGTGAGCGCTGCTCGTGGGGTGTCGATGCCCTCGGCCATGACCACGGCGCCGGTGCGCTCCACCTGGGCCGCCACGGCGTTGACCACGCGGGCCGTGAAGCGATTGGGGCGCGTGGCCAGGAGGGTCCGGTCCAGCTTGATCACGTCCGGCTCGAGCAGCGGGAGCAGAGCGAGGGACTCGGGCCGTACTCCCACGTGGTCGACGGCGATGGCCCAGCCGAGTCGTCGGACCTCGGCGACCACCTGCATCAGGTGCGCCGGTCGTCGGATGAGCGCGGTCTCGTCGAACTGCAGCACCGCGCCGCCCATGTCGTGGTCCCGCAGGTCGGGCAGTTCCGTGAGGGAGTCGGGGTCGACCGCGATGAACAGGGGCAGTTCACGAGGAAGCTCGGCGCGCGCGGCCTCGCTGAGCGCTCCGTTCCACCGCGCGGCGTCGAGGTCGGGTGTCATGCCCATCGACTTCGCGGCCGACGCGAGTGACACGGGGTCGGCGAACGACGAGTCGGCGGGACCCAGAACGACCGCCTCGTACCCGACGATGGCATCGGTCTGCAGATCGATGATGCGCTGGAACGACGTGCGGAGGCTCTCGGGACCGAGCAGATCGCTGAGTCCGCCCCCGTCCCGGTCGCCGGAGAACAGCACGGGACGGGCCGGCCTGCTTCCGGCTGTGTTGGTTCGGTCGTCGATCACCACGGCGTGTGCCCTTCCGTCATGTCGGCGCGTTCGCGAGGAACGTGCTCGACCCTCGACCGCCGCCGTGGTTTGACAGGAGTCCTACGTCATCCCGACACGGCGCAGTCAGCGCCCTCCCGGGTGTCTCACCACATTACCCGATTGGCGATGGGGACCACCCGTATGTGTTAATTGCGGTGCGATCAGGTACAGCGACTTCGCTAGGGATGGTTCACAAGCATGGGTGCTCGACGTTCGGCTCGTTTCCTCGCTCGTACGGCTGCAGGCGTCCTCGCCGCGGCCGCCGTCACCGTCGGGGTGGCCGTGCCCGCCTCCGCGGCGCCGCTGTGGCCCGGTGGCCCGGACATCTCGCTCCCTCCGATCCCCGGCATCACCGCCCCCGCGCCCGGTGTCCCGACACCGCCGGTCGCCCCGCCCGCACCCGTCGAGGCGCCGCGTGGTCCCGCGAACTTCTCCGCTCCCGCACTGAACCCGTCCGCGGGCGAGGTCGTCGGTGTCGCGCAGCCGATCATCGTCCGGTTCGCCGCCCCGATCGACGACCGCGCGGTCGCCGAGCGGGCGATCGACGTGACCACGTCCGCCGGTGACGTCGCCGGCCGCTTCTTCTGGTTCTCCGACAGCCAGGTCCGCTGGCGACCCGACGTCTTCTGGCCGGCGAACACGACCGTGACGGTGACCGCGGGAGACGCGTCGTCCACCTTCACCGTCGGCGACGCGATCGTCACGACGGCCGACGACGACACCAAGACCATCACGGTGACGCGCAACGGCGAGGTGGTGCGCACGATGCCCACCTCGATGGGCAAGGTCGGCCACGAGACGCCCAACGGCACCTATATCGTCGGCGAGCGTTTCCGCGACATGTACATGGACTCGTCCACCTACGGCGTGCCGGTCGATGCGCCCGAGGGCTACCGGACCTACGTGGAGTACGCCACCCGCATGTCGAACAGCGGCATCTTCGTCCACGCCGCGCCGTGGTCGGTGGACAGTCAGGGTGTCGAGAACGTCAGCCACGGCTGCCTCAACGTCAGCACCGAGGACGCGAAATGGTTCTTCGAGACGGCCCAGAAGGGTGATCCCGTGGTGGTGCAGAACACCGACGGCGGCATTCTGAACGGCCGCGACGGCCTCGGCGACTGGCAACTCTGAACGATCACATCTCGGACCGATACTGATCGGTCCATGTTCACCATTCGTTCGCTTTACCTACGCTAATGTCCCACCGGTGAGAGCAAGCCCGCCGCGATCGCGGCCGGTGGTCCAGCGCACCTTGCCGGAACTGCCACCCGCACAACGATCTTTCCTCCGTCGACCGTGGCGCGACTACGCGCTGTTCCTGGTGTTGGTCGGGCCGAACCTGGTCCTGCTGGGCGTGTTCACCTACCGGCCGCTGCTGGACAACATCAGGCTCTCGTTCTTCGACTGGAACATCTCGTCGCCGACGTCGACCTTCATCGGTCTCTCGAACTATCGCGAATGGTGGGGGCGCAGCGACACGTGGCAGATCGTGTCGAACACCGTCATCTTCACCATCGCGGCGGTGGCGGGCAGCATGCTCCTCGGACTCGTCCTGGCGATGCTCCTCGATCGCAAGCTGCGCGGCCGCAACATCGTCCGCTCGGCCGTCTTCGCTCCGTTCGTCATCTCCGGCGCGGCCATCGGTGTGGCGTTCCAGTTCGTGTTCGATCCGAACTTCGGCCTGATCCAGGACGTCATGCGGCGGTTCGGCTTCGAGGGAGTGCCGGACTTCTACCAGAGCCCCGGGTGGGCGCTGTTCATGATCACCGTGACGTACCTGTGGAAGAACCTGGGCTACGCCTTCGTCATCTATCTCGCAGCGCTGCAGGGTCTTCGGCAGGATCTGACCGAAGCCGCGCAGATCGACGGCGCGAGTCGGTGGACGACGTTCCGCAAGGTGACGCTTCCTCAGCTGCGTCCCACGACGTTCTTCCTGTCCATCACGGTCATGCTCAACTCGTTGCAGGTCTTCGACATCATCAACGTGATGACGCGGGGCGGTCCGCTGGGTACCGGCACCACCACGATGGTCTATCAGGTGTACGAGGAGTCGTTCCGCAACTTCCGGGCCGGCTACGGCGCGACCGTCGCCACGATCATGTTCCTGGTGCTGCTGATCATCACCGTCCTGCAGGTGCGAGTCATGGATCGAGGTGATGCGCGATGAGCGTGATCGACAGGGCACCGGCCGCCGCCACTGCCGACGATGCCCGCCCGGCGCGGGACGCCGCCCGGCGTCGTCGACTCTCCACACTCTTCGGCTACGCAGCGATGGTCGTGGTCATCGTCATCATCGGGTTGCCGCTCTTCTGGATCGTCGTCACCTCGTTCAAGGAGCGCGGTGACATCTACGTGCAGCCGTCGGTCTGGTGGCCCGCGGTGTTCCGCCCGGAGAACTACGACGAGGCGACGACCACCGTTCCGTTCTGGACGTTCCTGAAGAACTCCCTGATCATCACCAGCATCCTGGCCGTCGTGAAGTTCGCGCTGGGCGTGCTCAGCGCCTACGGCCTCGTCTTCCTGCGCTTTCCGGGCAAGACGATCGTCTTCCTCGTGATCATCGCCGCACTGATGGTGCCGAACCAGATCACGGTGATCTCCAACTACGCGCTGGTGGCGCAGTTGGGGTGGCGCAACACCTTCCAGGGCATCATCGTGCCGCTGGCGGGCGTGGCATTCGGAACGTTCCTCATGCGCAACCACTTCCTGTCGATACCGCAGGAGATCATCGAGGCCGCCCGCATGGACGCCGCCGGCCCGGTCCGCCTGCTGTTCCGGGTGGTCCTGCCGTTGTCGGGCCCGACCATGGTCGCGTTCGCCACCATCACCGTGGTGAACGAGTGGAACGAGTACCTCTGGCCGTTCCTGATGTCGGACGACTCGTCCGTCGCGCCGCTGCCGGTGGGCCTGACCCAGTTGCAGAACAACGACGGCGTCACCAACTGGGGGCCCGTCATGGCCGGCACGGTGCTCACCATGCTGCCCATCCTCGTCGTCTTCCTCGCACTGCAACGCCACATGATCAAGGGACTCACCTCCGGCGCCGTCAAGGGCTGACCAACCTATGAACAAGGAGCACATGATGCAGCCATTCTCTCGCCGCGGATTCCTCGGACTGTCCGGTGCCGTCGCCGCGGGCGCCGCTCTCACCGCCTGTGCCGGAACGAGTTCGACGAGCAGCTCGTCGGCGTCCGGTGGTGGCGATGCCAGTACGATCACGTTCTGGTCGTCCCACCCGGGTAGCTCGAAGGACATCGAGAACGAGCTCATCTCGCGCTTCCAGACGGCCAATCCCGACCTGACGGTGCAGATGGTCGACGGCGGCAAGAACTACGAGGAGATCGCGCAGAAGTTCAACGCGGCGCTGTCGGGCGGGTCGCTGCCGGACGTCGTGCTGCTCTCGGACGTGTGGTGGTTCAACTTCGCGTTGCTCGGCGCGATCTCGCCGCTGGACGACCTGTTCTCGCAGGCGGGCGTGAACACGAGCGACTACGTCGACTCGCTCGTCGCCGATTACAACTGGAACGACAAGACGTGGGCGCTGCCCTACGCCCGCTCCACCCCGCTGTTCTACTACAACCGCGAGGTGTGGACTGCTGCCGGACTCCCGGATCGCGGGCCGGCCACGTGGCAGGAGTTCGACCAGTGGGGCCCGGAGATCCAGCGCGCCATCGGATCCGGCAAGCTCGCGCACGGCTGGGGCAACGCGGAGGACTACCTGGGGTGGACCTTCGAGGGCCCGATCTGGACGTTCGGCGGCAGCTACTCCGACGAGTTCGATCTGAAGTTCACCGACGAGCGCACCATCGAGGCCGGCAACTTCCTCAAGGACATGATCCACACGAAGAAGTACGCGGCCGTGTCCAACGACATCGCCAACGACTTCTCCGCGGGCCTGCTCGGCTCGACCATCGCGTCGACCGGCGACCTGTCGGGCATCACGAAGAACGCGAAGTTCGACTTCGGCACGGCGTTCCTCCCCGCCGAGGCGGGCACTCCCGGGTGCCCGACGGGTGGCGCCGGACTGGCCATCCCGGCGAACATCCCGGACGAGCGGAAGATCAACGCGCTCAAGTTCATCGAGTTCGTGACCAACACCGAGAACACGGCGTACTTCTCGCAGAACGTCGGCTACATGCCGGTGCGCAAGTCGTCCGCCACCGACGCCTCCGAGGTCGCGTTCCTCGAGCAGAACCCCCGCTCGCGGACCGCGGTGGACCAGCTCGCGCGGACCCGGTCGCAGGACTACGCCCGCGTGTTCGTGCCCGGCGGCGATCAGATCATCGGTGCGGGTCTCGAGCAGATCGCCCTGCAGAACGCCGATGTCGCGTCGACGTTCTCGGGTGTGCAGGATCAGTTGCAGCAGATCATCGATCGCCAGATCACTCCCAAGCTGCCCAAGTAGAAGCGGACCACCTCTGTCATGGCCTCGGTACATTTCGTGGAGACGACCCACCGCTACGCGGGAGCACCGACTCCCTCGGTGGACGCGCTCAGTCTGGACATCGCGGACGGCGAGTTCCTCGTGCTCGTCGGACCGTCGGGATGCGGCAAGTCGACGAGCCTGCGCATGCTCGCCGGGCTCGAGGCGATCGAGAGCGGGCGCATCGAGATCGGCGGCAAGGACGTCAGCGGGTTCGCACCCAAGGAACGTGACGTCGCGATGGTGTTCCAGAACTACGCGCTGTATCCGAACATGACGGTGGCGGAGAACATGGGATTCGCGCTGCGCAACGCGGGAATGTCGAAGGCGGACACGGCCGTCCGCGTCGAGGAGGCGGCTCGGATGCTCGAGCTCGAGCCCCTCCTCGGCCGGCGTCCGGGCAAGCTGTCCGGCGGCCAACGTCAGCGCGTGGCGATGGGGCGCGCGATCGTGCGTCGCCCCGAGGTGTTCTGCATGGACGAGCCGCTCTCCAACCTGGACGCGAAGCTCCGGGTGAGCACGAGGTCGCAGATCGCGTCGTTGCAGCGCCGGCTCGGCACGACGACGGTGTACGTGACACACGATCAGGTCGAGGCCATGACGATGGGGGACCGGGTCGCGGTCCTGAAGAGCGGACTCCTGCAGCAGGTCGCGAGTCCGCGTGAGCTGTACGCGAATCCGGTCAACGACTTCGTCGCGTCGTTCATCGGCTCGCCCGCGATGAATCTGCTCGAGACGGACGTGGTGGACGGCCACGCCGTCCTGGGTGGCGCGCGCATCCCGGTGCCCGCCGCACACAAGGGGAGGATCGTCGTCGGGGTCCGCCCCGAGTCGTGGGAACTGGTGGGCGAGTCCGACACCGAGGCGGTCGAGCTGACCACCGAGCTGGTCGAGGAACTGGGGGCGGAGTCGTTCGCCTACTCGGTCGGACCGGCGGACGCCGGCTGGACGGCCCGCGGTGGCCGCGTGGTGGTGCGGGTGGATCGTCGTGTCGTGGTCGGTGCGGGCGAGCGCCTGCGCGTCCGGCCGGACGCGGGTGAGGTGTACTTCTTCGATCCCGAGTCCGGCCTGCGCCTGCGCTAGATCACCAGATGCGGACGCGCTGCTGCGGATCGAGGTAGAGCGCGTCCTGCTCTGTCACCTCGAAGGCCTCGTGGAAGCTGTCGAGGTTGCGGACCACGCCGTTGCATCGGAACTCGGGCGGCGAGTGGGGATCGATGGACAGGCGGCGCAGCGCCTCCGCGTCCCGCGCCTTGGTGCGCCACACCTGCGCCCAACCGAAGAAGACACGTTGGAGCCCTGTCAGGCCGTCGATCTCCGGGGCCGCGGAGCCGTTCAGTGAGATCTTGTACGCCTCGACGGCGATCGACAGACCACCGAGGTCGCCGATGTTCTCGCCGATCGTGAACTTCCCATTGACGTGGTGTCCGGGAAGGGCTTTCGGCTCGAACGAGTCGTACTGCTCGATCAGCGCGGTGGTGCGCTTGCCGAACTCGCTGCGATCACTGTCGGTCCACCAGTCGACGAGGTTGCCGTCACCGTCGTACTTGGCTCCCTGGTCGTCGAATCCGTGGCCGATCTCGTGTCCGATGACCGCACCGATTCCGCCGTAGTTCGCGGCGTCGTCGGCGTCCGGGTCGAAGAACGGGGGCTGCAAGATCGCGGCGGGGAACACGATCTCGTTCATGCCCGGGTTGTAGTAGGCGTTGACGGTCTGCGGGGTCATGAACCACTCGCCGCGGTCCACCGGACCACCGAGCTTGTCCAGATCGCGCTGGTACTCGGCCTCGTAGCCGCGGCGGTAGTTGCCCACCACGTCCGCCGGATCGATCAGCAGCGAGGAGTAGTCCCGCCAGGTGTCCGGGTAGCCGATCTTCGGGGTGAACTTGTCGAGCTTCGCCAGCGCGGCCGTCCGCGTCTCCGGGCTCATCCACTCGAGGTCGGAGATGTTGCGCCGGTACGCCTCGACGAGGTTGGCCACCAGTTCCTGCATGCGCGTCCGCGAATCGGCCGGGAAGTGCTTCTGTACGTACAGCTTTCCCACCGCCTCGCCCATCAGATCCTGTACGAGGGAGACGCCGCGCTTCCAGCGCTCGCGGTTGGTCTCGGTTCCCGTCAGCGTGCGGCCGTAGAAGGCGAAGTTCTCGTCGACGATCGCGGACGTCAGGTACGGCGCGCGGGAGTGGAGGATGCGCCAGGTGGCCCAGGCCTTCCAGTCGTCGAGGCTGCGCGTCGACCACAGCTCCGCGAACGTGGTGAGGAACTCGGGCTGGCGGACGACGATCTCGGCGAAGTGACGGTCCGCGTCGGCGCCGAGGCCCTCGATCCAGGCGCCCCACTCGAAGCCGGGCGCGTCCGCTCGCAGCGACGCGAGCGTCGTCAGGTTGTAGGAGAGATCGGCGTCGCGGCGCTTCACCACGTCCCAGTGGCCCGCCGCCAGGGCGGTCTCGAGATCGAGGACGCTCGCTGCGGAACGGGTCACGCCCGCGAGGGCGAACATGGCGCCGATGTGCTCGGCGTACTGCTCGCGAACCTGTGCGTGCTCGTCCTCCCGGTAGTACGACTCGTCGGGGAGGCCGAGGCCGGACTGCGAGAAGTGGACGAGGTAGCGGTCCGATTTCTTCGAGTCGGTGTCGACGTAGTGCGCGACCGCGCCGCCGACACCGGTGCGCTGCAGAGTGCCGAGTACGCGGGCGAGCGCCTCGCTGTCGGTGGCGTCGGCCACCGCCGCGAGCTCGTCGGCGATCGGCGCGGTGCCGGCCGCCTCGATGGCGTCGGCGTCCAGGAAGCTGCTGTAGAGGTCACCGATCTTCGCGGCGTCCGAGCCGGGCGCCGGACTGGAGTCCGCCGCGACCTGGATGATGTCGCGGACGTGCTCCTCGGCCCGGTCGTACAGTGTCCGGAACGCGCCGTCGACGGCGCGGTCGGCCGGGATGTCGTACTCGGCCAGCCAGCGGCCGTTGACGTGCTCGAAGAGATCGTCCTGCGCTCTGGTGGCGGCGTCGACGAACTTCAGGTCCAGGCCCGAGGGCCGTGCGAGTGATGCGTCCGAGGTCATGCCTCCATCCTGACAGGCCGGACGAGATGCGCGGGGTCGACGGGGCATTACGCTGGTCCGCGCAGGGTCACGTTGTCGACGAGAGAATTCGGGGTAACCGAGGCTCATGTCCACGGAACAGCACAGCATCGACGAGCCCGTCGCGCCGCCACCCCTCGACGAGGGCGCCCTCCTCGGCGCACTCGCCGCCTGGCTGCCGGAACAGCGGTGGTTCTCCGCCAAGGGTCACACCGTCACCGGAGTGCATCTGCTCACGCGGGAGACGCTGGCCACCACGTCCGAGCTCGTGGTCGAGCACGTACTCGTGCGGGTGGACCTCGAGGGCACCGAGCCCCAGATCTTCCAGGTGCCCCTCGGTGTCCGAGCCTCGGTGGACGAGGACCTCGACCCGTGGGTCGTCACTCGGGACGGCGGCGCGGTGGTGTTCGACGCCCTGCGTGATCCCGATGCCATCTCGGTCTACTCCGACCTCCTGGCCACCGGCGGGACCGGCGAGGTGCGCTTCCTGGCGATGCCGGGCAGCGACCTGCAGACCGGCCTGCGCGGAAAGGTGCTGGGCGCCGAACAGTCGAACACGTCGGTCATCCTGGGCGACCACCATCTGCTGAAGATCTTCCGGCGCGTCACGATCGGCATCAATCCCGACGTGGAGCTGCACCGGGCGTTGGGCCAGGCGGGGTGCGAGAACGTCGCGCCGCTGCGCGGATGGATGGAAGCGGACATCGACCACACCGAGACGACCCTCGCCATGGCGCAGGACTTCGTGGCGGGATCCACCGAGGGGTGGACCACCGCGCAGGCCAGCGTGCGGGACGTCCTGGCCAGCGGTGACGTGACGACGTCCGACTTCACGAGCGAGGCCCGCGAGCTGGGCCGCGCCGTCGCCTCCGTGCACGCCGATCTCGCGTCGGTGCTGGGCACGTCCCTGGCGCCGGCGGCCGGTACGGCGGCCGACATCTCCGCTCGCGTGGAGACGGCACTGCCGGTGATCGCCGACCTGGAGCAGTACCTCCCGCGCATCCGGGCCCTGATCGACCAGGCAGCGGGCACGGGCGGCATCGACACCCAGCGCATCCACGGTGACCTGCATCTGGGGCAGGTGCTCCGCACGTCGGAGCGGTGGGTCCTCATCGACTTCGAGGGCGAACCGTCGAAGACGTTCGAGGAGCGGCGCACTCCGGACAGCACGCTGCGCGACGTGGCAGGGATGATCCGCTCTTTCGACTACGCCGCCATGAGCCACGTCGTCGAGATCGAGGATTCGCAGGAACGGGCGCGACTCGAGCCCGTGGCGCGGGAGTGGGTGGAGCGCAACGTGTCCGCATTCTGCGACGGCTACACCGAGGTGGCGGGACACGACCCGCGCATCTCGTGGGCGCTGCTGCGAGCGTACGAGATGGACAAGGCCGTGTACGAGGCCGTCTACGAGGCGCGCAACCGCCCGACCTGGCTCTCGATCCCCCTGCACGCCATCGAGCGGCTCGTCGCGGAGTGACCTCGCGGACGGTCGCCGTGCTGAGGGCGGCCGGATGCGTGTTCGCCGAGGACGAGGCAGCTCTGCTGATCGGCGAGGCTCCGGACGAGAGCACGCTGGCCGACTGGATCGCGCGCCGTGTCGCCGGGGAGCCGCTCGAGTACATCGTGGGGTGGGCGCAGTTCCACGGGGGCCGCGTGCTCGTCGAGCCCGGCGTCTTCGTGCCGCGCCGACGGACCGAGGCCATGGTGGACGCGGCGCTCGGCCGACTCGGCGGCGGCGTGCTGCTCGATCTGTGCTGCGGCTCGGGTGCCGTGGCCGCCGCGGTGGTGCGCTCGGCGCCGGGGTCCACGGTGTACGCCTCCGACATCGACCCGGTGGCGGTGGCGTGCGCTCGTCGAAATCTGCCGGGCTGCACGGTCTTCGAGAGCGACACCTTCGCCGCGATACCGACGCACCTGCGCCACGGGATCGCCGTCGTCACCGCCAACACGCCGTACGTTCCCTCGTCGGCCATCGAGACCATGCCGCCCGAGGCGCGGGATCACGAACCCCGCGTCACCCTCGACGGTGGACCGGACGGACTGGACGTCCAGCGCCGCGTGGCCGCACAGGCACGCGACTGGCTGGCACCCGGCGGATCACTGATCGTGGAGGCGTCCGCGGCCCAGGCCGACACGGTGCGACAGATCTTCGCTGCCGCCGGTCTGGAGCCGACGGTGGTACACGACGAGGACCGGGACGCCACCATGGTGATCGGGCGAGGGACGCTCGATCAGGGCTGACCGAACCGCCCGGACTGGAAGTCCTCGAACGCCTGGAGCACCTCGGCCTTGGTGTTCATGACGAACGGCCCGGCCATCGCGACGGGCTCGCGGATCGGCTCGCCTCCGAGAACGAACATCTCCATCGACTCGGTGCCCTCGGCGGCGGCGAAGGTCAGGGTGTCGCCCGAGCCGTAGACCGTGGTCTGACCTGTGCGTACGGGCCGCCGCTCGGTGCCGACGGTGCCGGATCCGCCCAGCACGTAGGCGATGGCGTTGTAGCGCGCGTTCCAGGGCAGGGTCACCGAGGCACCCGGGGCGACGGTGACATGGGACAGCGTGATCGGCGTGTAGGTCGATCCCGGTCCCTGGTGGCCGTCCATCTCGCCGGCGATGACGCGCACCAGCGCGCCGCCGTCCGGGCTCGAGAGGAGAGCGACCTCGCGGCCGGTGATGTCCTGGTACCGCGGCGCCGCCATCTTGTTGCTGCGCGGGAGGTTGACCCACAGCTGCACGCCGTGGAACAGCCCGCCCGAGACGACGAGGTGCTCCGGCGGGGCCTCGATGTGCAGGATGCCGCTGCCCGCGGTCATCCACTGGGTGTCGCCGCCGGTGATGGAACCGCCACCGCCGTGCGAGTCCTGGTGATCCATGATCCCGTCGATCATGTAGGTGACCGTCTCGAAGCCGCGGTGCGGGTGCCACGGTGTGCCCTTGGGCTCGCCCGGCGCGTAGTTCACCTCGCCCATCTGGTCCATGTGGATGAAGGGGTCGAGGTACTTCATGTCGACGCCCGCGAAGGCACGTCGGACCGGGAACCCCTCGCCCTCGTAGCCGGTGGGGGCGGTGGTGACGGCGCGGACCGGCCGGTTCACCGAGCCGGGCTGCGGCGTGGAGATGCGGGGGAGCGCGAGAACGTTGTCGACGGTCACTGCGGGCATGTCGGCCTCCTGGGATAAAGTTGACGAATCAACTACTTGCCCGGCTCAACCGCGAGGGGCCCGTCCTTGTTCCCCGGCCGGATCCACGTGCAGATCGAACCAGTCGAGGGTGCGCGACCACGCGTCGTACGCGGCCCGTTCGTTGTAGACGGCGGGTCGATCGTTGCAGTGGAAGCCGTGCTCGGCGTCGGGATAGCGGGCGATGCGAGTGTCCACCTGCGCGTCGGTGACGGCGGCGTTCAGCGAATCGACGTCGTCGACCGGGATCCCGGTGTCGAGGTCGCCGAAGAACCCGTGCCACGGCGTTCGCAGTGCCGTGGCGCCGTCGAGCAGCGGCGGGTAGCCGAAGCGACCCTCGCGGATGCCGCCGCCGTAGAACGTGGCCGCGGCACCGAGTGGGCGCCGCACCGCCGTCTCGAAGGCGACGGTGCCGCCCATGCAGAACCCGACGATCGCGCACCCGCTCGGTCCGTAGCCGTACCCGGCCAACTCGTCGAACGCGGCATCGACGTCCTGGTCGATCTCCTCGGCCTTCAGTGCGCCGATGAGGTCCATCGCGGTGCTCATGTCGTCGTACGACACCACCGGATCACCGGCCCGGTGGAAGAGATGCGGGGCCACGGCGATCCATCCTGCCGAGGCGAAGCGGCCGCAGACCTCCGCGATGTGGTCGGTCACGCCGAACGCCTCCTGGACGACGACGACACCGCCTCGTATCGGACTTTCCGGGACGCGTGTGGTGAAAGTGATGGCCATCCCACCATCAGATCACGAGAATCTCGGTGTTCCATGTGTGAACTGTGTGAAACGGGGAAACCGCGCCGAGGAACCAGCAGGAGGCTGCCATGACATCGACCCTGAACAACCCCGGAGCAGCGACGCCGCAGGAGCCGACCGGGCCGCCGCCGACGTTCGAGGTCGGTGCGCGGGTACGCACCCGGCACTCGATCGACCGCGACTCGGATCCGACGACGTGGCCTCTCGAGACGGGATCGATCGTCGAGGACTTCGCCGACTTCGTGGACTCGTCGTCCGTGGGTCGGGACTGGGCCGTGGCGCACCGGTGGGCGGTGGCCCTGGACAACGGGTGCCTGGTGTTCCGCGACACCGACGACCTCGAGGCCGCCGGCGACCTGACCCCTGCCGCCGAGACGTCAGCGCGGAAGCAGTAGCACCAGCACGGTCACGCCGGCGATGACGATGGCCGCGCGGAACGGCGTCCGCCCGCTGCTCGTCGACGCGATCCATGCGGCGACGACCACGACGGCCAGAGCGGCTCCGCCCGCTGCGGTCGACACCCCGGTGCGCCCGAGAGCCCCGCTCCCCACGACCCCCACGATCGATGCGGTGACGAGCACCCCCGCGGCGAGTGGAGCGACCACGCGAGCAGGGAGTCGGTGTGCCAGCCCGCGGACTCCCGTCGCCGTGTCGTCGGCGATGTCGGGCAGCACGTTGACCAGGTGGGCGCCGAAGCCGAGCAGCGCCCCTACCGTGATCATCCACCACGGCGGCATCGCGTCGGCCACGGTGAGCGAGACGACCACGGGCGCCGATCCGAACGCGACGGTGTACGGCAGCCACGACACGACGGTGGATTTCAGACCCACGTTGTAGGCGAGGGCCGACCCGACTCCCAGCACGAGGTGCACCGCACCCGGGACGACGCCGCACAGCATCGAGAACACCACGCAGACCACCGCCGCGACCGCGACGCTCACCCGCACGGTGGCGGGGTCGAGGCGGCCGACGGCGAGCGGTTTGTCCGTGCGGCCGACCGCGGTGTCCCGCGGGGCGTCGATCAGATCGTTGGTCCAACCG
Organism: Rhodococcus sp. BP-160; assembly: GCF_019836205.1. Lineage (NCBI taxonomy): Bacteria > Bacillati > Actinomycetota > Actinomycetes > Mycobacteriales > Nocardiaceae > Rhodococcus > Rhodococcus sp. BP-160. Next base: position 609,772 of record NZ_JABUEK010000003.1, on the reverse strand, counting down.
ACGATCAGTTGCCCGCTCAGCACCGCCACGACCACGACGACGAGGAGCCCCGCCGAGGGTGGGCCGATGCTGACCGACAGCAGTGCGACGAACGTCGTGACCGCGGCGGCGGGGCCGGGGTGGGAGGCGACGAGGAGAGCGGAGAGTCGACTGCCCATGTACCGGAACAGTACTCAGCTGGCGCGAGCGTCCTCGCGTGCCGGGGCTCCCGCGTCCCGCTCCCGGCGGGCGTCCTCGAGCACGACGAGCCTGCCGAGTGCCGTGCGCGCGTGCATCTGCTGCTGCGTGACGGTCAGCTGGGTGCGCGCTCGGCCGAGGAACGTCCACGTCCAGTTGAAGACGGTGGTGAGTCGGCTCTTGAATCCGACGATGTAGACGAGGTGCACCGCGAGCCACATCAGCCATGCCAGGAAGCCGGTGATCTTGACGGGTCCCACCTGCGCCACGGCCGAGAATCGCGTCACGGTCGCCATGCTGCCCTTGTCCCGGTAGCGGAACGGGGTGCGCTCGGGGCGCGGTGTGTCGGTGGCAGCGGCGCGGACGTCGGCAGTGATGCACCGCGCGGCGTAGCGGCCGCCCTGGATCGCCACCTGGGCGACGCCGGGGAGCTTGTCGCGCGCCATCATGTCGCCGACCACGAAGACCTCGGGGTGGCCCGGCAGTGTCAGATCGGCCTCGACGAGCACGCGGCCCGCGCGGTCCACCTCGGCCCCGGACTTCGCCGCGAGCTGTGCCGCGAGCGGGCTCGCGGAGACACCGGCCGACCAGACCTTGCAGGAGGACTCGATGCGGCGCTCGGTGCCGTCGCTGTCGCGGACCGATAGTCCGTCGGCGTCGACGTCGGTGACCGCGGCGCCCAGCTCGACCTCGACGCCGACCTTCTCGAGACGTCGTCGAGCATTCTCGCCCAGCGAGTCGGCGAAGGGCGGCAACACCTTCGGGGCCGCGTCGAGCAGAATCACGCGGGCGTCGCGGCTGTCGATCGTGCGGAACGTTCCGGCGAGGGTGCGGCGTGAGAGCTCGGCGATCTGGCCCGCCATCTCGACACCCGTGGGGCCGGCGCCGACGACGACGAACGTGAGCAGCCGTGCGCGCTCGACGGGGTCGGTGGTGAGTTCGGCGGCGTCGAACGCGTTCATGATGCGCCCGCGCAGCTCGAGGGCGTCGTCGAGCGTCTTCATGCCGGGGGCGAACTCGGCGAAGTGATCGTTGCCGAAGTAGGACTGGCCGGCGCCCGCGGCGACGACGAGGCTGTCGTACGGAGTGACGGTGACGCGGCCACGGCTGACCGAGACGACGGTGCGCGCCTCGAGGTCCACTTCCGTGACGTCGCCGAGCACGACGGCGGCATTCGCCTGGTTCTTGAGGATGAGACGGGTGGAGGGCGCGATCTCGCCCTCGGAGAGGATGCCGGTGGCCACCTGGTAGAGCAACGGCTGGAAGAGGTGGTGCGCGGTGCGCGCCACGATCGTCACGTCGACGTCGCTGCGACGCAGGGCCTTGGTCGCGAACAGGCCGCCGAATCCGGAGCCGACGACGACGACGCGGTGCGGGGCTGTGGTGGTGGTCACGGTGCCCGTTCCTCTCACTTCACGTGGCCGACCTGCGGGTCCGCCTCCGACGGGGTTTCCGTCTGTGACCCAGACCATACACGGCGCGCTCGATTTGTCAGAACAAATAGGTGGAACAGGGCGAACGCCTACGATTCGAGCATGGATCGCCCCGTGGTCGCCCTCGAGAACGCCGACGCCGTGTACGAGTACTACCGGGAGCATCAGCAGAATCGACGCGTCACGCGGCTCGCCTACGGGGCTCTCGCCGGACGGTTCCGACCCCGCGTCCGGTACGGCGACGGTGCTCGCGAACGCCTCCGCGCCCTCATCTACGACGACACGCGGTTCATCCTGGCCGTGAACCACGTCAGCGAGACCGACCCGTACACGGTCGCCGCCGCCGCGTGGTCCAGCGCGCTGCGACCCGTCATCGGCCGCACCCGCGTCCTGGCCAAGGACGAGCTGTTCGTCGAGACCGAACCGAACCGCCCGCGGACCCGCCGCATCGCCGAGCGGACGTCGCAACGACGTCGCATCGAGATGATGGGCGGCATCCCGGTGTTCCGCAGCCGCGACCACGGTCTGCGCGCCGTGTCTCGGGCCGGCAATCTCATGATGGACGTGTGTGCCGAAAGGCTCTCTCGTGGTGACGATCTCGCGATCTTCCCGGAGGGCACGTGCAACGACGGTGATCCGACGGTGCTCCAGCACGTCGGGAGCGGGATCGGGCACATCGTCGCGCGCGCACGGACTCGCGGCGTCGAACCGAGGCTCGTGGTGATGGGGCTGCACTACGGACCGCCGCCCGGCAGGTACCGCTCGGCGAGCGTGCACATCGACGTGCCGGACATCGTGCTCCCCGACAAGCCGGTCTCCATCGCGCGCACCGTCGCCGAGTACCTTCAGGTGGCCGTGGAGTTGTCGGTCCGCCAGTACTGACTGGTGGTTTTGTCCGGTCGGACCGAAATGTCATGTGCTGCATCGTTGTTCACATTCGGTTCGGCTCCTGCTCGCCTGCCATGCGCCTGACGTCGAGGTGACGGGAGCAGCGTCGTCTCCATGGTGGAGAACGCACTGAATCCGGCCGGGGAGATCGTCGACACAGGAGTCCCCGCCCACATCGCGGCGAACGCTTCCATCGCCGAGCAGCACGACTGGCACCTGAGCAATCTCCGTCGCCATCGGGTGTCCCGTCGCAACTTCCTCGTGGGTGCTGCCGCCGTCGCCGCGGCGGCCGGGGTGGGAAACCCCGGATGGAATCGCGTCGCCTACGCGCAGGACGCGCCGCTGACCGTCGGAGGACGGCATCTCTCCTTCGGCTCCGACGCCGCGACGCAGCTCCGGTTCTCGGCGCAGCTCTCCCGCAATCCCGGACTCACCGGGGTGTTTCTCGACCACGGTCCGACCCCGGCACTGGGCGCCACGACGTCGGCCGAGGTGCGCAACCTGGTGAGCCAGGTACCGCGGTCCGACGGCGGCATCCTGGCGGCCGAGCAGTTCTACGTGCACGTTCCGGTGGACGGGCTCACTCCGCGTCTTCCGCACTACTACCGGTGGCGCACCGCCGACGGCTACGTCAGCGATGTCCGCAGTGCCGCACCGGCTCTGCCGCCGGGCCGGCTCGCGCCGTTCCGGTTCACGATGATGGGAGATCAAGGCGTCGACGAGACGCCGACCCAGCCTCCCGGCCTGAAGCCCGGTGACTACGACGATCTGTACTACAAGCCCGACAACGAGCCGTCGGCCAAGCACGCGGCCAACATCGTGCGCCAGATCGCCGACTCGCGGCCCGACTTCCACATTCTCGCGGGCGACATCGCGTACGCGGACCCGTCGGGACAGGGCCGCACTCCTCGCTTCGTACCCAGTGGCGGCACCGTCGACAAGGCCTTCGACAAGTTCAACCCGTACGTCTGGGACGGCTACCTCGCGGCGATCGAGCAGAGCGCGGCGTCGACGCCCTGGCTCTTCGCGACCGGAAATCACGACATGGAGGCGCTGTACGGGCCGAACGGATACGGCGGCCACGCAGCACGATTGGACCAGCCGGACAACGGCCCCGCCGGGTGCCCGTCGGTCTACTCGTTCGTCCACGGCAACGTCGCCGTGCTCTCGCTCGACGCCAACGACGTCTCGAACGAGATCCGCGCGAACACGGGCTACAGCGGCGGACGTCAGACGGGATGGGTGGAGTCGACCCTGGCGCGCTACCGGGCCGATCCGGCCGTCGACTTCATCGTCTGCTTCTTCCACCACTGCGCGTACTCGACGACGAAGGACCACGCGAGCGACGGCGGCGTCCGCAGTGCGTGGGCGGGGCTCTTCGACCGGTACCACGTCGATGTGGTGCTGCAGGCGCACAACCACGTGTTCGAGCGGTCCGATCCGATCCGCGGCGGCTCGCCGACCCGCGTCGCCGGTGACCGGTCGGAGGTCACCTCCGTCTCGGACGCCACCGTCTACTACACGGTGGGCGGCGGTGGGCGCCCGCGTTACGGGTTCCAGGACGGCGAACCCGAGAGCTACCGCGGCAACGAGGTGGCCGACACGTCGGTGCCGAACAGCTACGTCGTCGCCGCGGACGGCTCGAAGGTGCCCGAGTCGCTCACCTGGTCACGGGTGCGATTCCGCAACTACTCGTTCGTCCGCGCGGACGTGACGCCCGGGATCCCCGGCATCACACCGAGTCGGATGCGCATCTCCGCGGTCGACGAGTACGGGCGGGAGTTCGACGAGGTCACCTTCCGTCGCGAGCTGCCGCTCGCGTTCGGCAGCTAGCTGCCGGCGATGTGACCGTCGGCAGCTAGCTGCCGGCGATGTTCACCATCCAGCCGATCCCGAACCGGTCGGTGAGCATCCCGAAGGTGTCGCCCCACGGGGCCGTCTCGAGCGGGACGCCGAGGGTGCCGCCCGCGGCGAGCGCGTCCCAGTAGCCGCGCAGTTCTGGCTCGTCGTCGCCGCTCAGGGACACCGTGCCGTTGGTGCTCACCTCCATCGACGACGGAGTGTCGGCGCCCATCAGCGTGAAGCCGCTCAGGGTGTCGAGCTGACCGTGCATGACGTTGCCCGACTCGGACTCCTCGACGGGCATGCCCGAGTCACCGAACGTCGACAGCGTGAGTTCTCCGCCGAACACGGTGCGATAGAACTCCATCGCCTCCCGCGCCGTGTCCCGGAACGACAGGTACGGATTGAGTCGGGTCGTCATGGTGAGCCTCTTTCTCGAGCAGGGGTGGTCCGCCGACTCCTGTGACTTGATAGAAAGAGTGGGAGCCGCGGGGTTTCGGGGCCGAGATGAGAAAGAGGGTAGTCGTGAGCGAGCAGGTCAGGACAGCAATCGTCACGGGAAGTGCGCGAGGAATCGGTGCCGCCGTCGCCCGACGTCTCGCCGCGGACGGCTTCGGTGTCGCCGTCGTCGATCTCGACGAGGCGGCGTGTGCCGGCACGGTCGACGCGATCACCGCAGCCGGTGGTCAGGCCATCGCCGTCGGCGCGAACGTCGCGGACGAGCAGTCGGTCGTCTCTGCGGTCGAGCGCATCGCCACCGACTTCGGGGCGCCCACGGTGCTGGTGAACAACGCCGGCATCCTGCGCGACAATCTTCTCTTCAAGATGTCGGTCGACGACTGGGACGCCGTGCTCGGCGTGCATCTGCGCGGATCGTTCCTCATGTCCCGCGAGGTGCAGAAGCATCAGGTCGAGGCCAAGTGGGGACGCATCGTCAACCTGTCGTCCACCTCGGCGCTGGGCAACCGCGGTCAGGCCAACTACGCGGCCGCCAAGGCCGGCATGCAGGGCTTCACCAAGACCCTCGCCATCGAGCTGGGCCGCTACAACGTCACCGTCAACGCGATCGCACCCGGCTTCATCGAGACGGAGATGACGGCGGCGACGGCCGAGCGCGTCGGCGTGCCGTTCGAGGACTTCAAGAAGGGTGCCGCGTCGCAGATCCCGGTCAACCGCATCGGTCAGCCCGAGGACATCGCCCACACGGCATCCTTCTTCTGCAGTGAGGGTGCAGGATTCGTGTCCGGCCAGGTCGTGTACGTCGCGGGCGGGCCGAAAGACTGACGTGAAGTTGCTGCTGCTCGCCGACACCCACGTCCCCACCCGCGCGCGGGATCTGCCCGCCGCGGTGTGGGACGCGGTGGACGCGGCCGACCTGGTGGTGCACGCGGGTGACTGGATGGCGCCGTCGTTGCTGGACGCGCTCGAGGAGCGGTCGACCGATCTGCTCGCCTGCTGGGGCAACAACGACGGTGACGATCTCCGTGCGCGGTTGCCGGAGGTCGCACGGCGGACGGTCGAGGGCGTACGCATGGTGGTGACGCACGAGACCGGGGCGAAGGGGGGACGGGAGAAGCGGATGGACGCGCAGTTCCCGGACACCGACCTGCTCGTGTTCGGGCACAGCCACATTCCGTGGGACACGCTGTCCGACAACGGGATGCGCCTGCTCAACCCGGGTTCGCCGACCGACCGTCGGCGGCAACCGCACTGCACCTACATGACGCTGACCCTGAGCGGCGGTGCCGTCTCGGACGTCGTGGTGCACGAGCTGTGACGCGCATCGACGCCTGGACGTGGTCGGTGCGGCTGTTCAAGACGCGCTCCGCCGCCGCGTCGGCGTGCCGCGGCGGACACGTGAAGATCAACGGCAGCGCCGCCAAGCCGGCGCAGCACGTGGTGCCCGGTGACGAGGTACGCATCCGCGCAGGGGGATTCGAGAAGATCGTCGAGGTCACTCAGCTCGTGAACAAGCGAGTGGGAGCCCCGGCCGCGGTGGCGTGCTACATCGACCGGAGCCCGCCCCCACCGCCACGGGAACTGTTCGCCGCGGTGCCCGTTCGCGATCGCGGAGCCGGGAGGCCGACGAAGCGGGACCGGCGCGAGATCGACCGGTTGCGGGCGGCACCGCCGAGCGAGTGACGCGCGGCGGTCCCGCCACCGGCGTCAGCGCAGCAGTGCGCGCGACATGACGACGCGCTGAATCTGGTTGGTGCCTTCGTAGATCTGCGTGATCTTGGCGTCACGCATCATGCGCTCGACAGGGAAGTCGCGCGTGTAGCCGGCGCCACCGAAGAGCTGCACCGCGTCGGTGGTCACCTTCATGGCGACGTCCGAGGCGAAGCACTTGGAGGCGGCGGAGATGAAGCCGAGGTTCTTCTCGCCGCGCTCGGCGCGAGCGGCTGCCGAGTACACCATGAGGCGGGCCGCCTCGATCTCCATCGCCATGTCGGCGAGCATGAACTCGACGCCCTGGAACGTGCTGATGGCCTTGCCGAACTGCTTGCGGTCCTTGGTGTACGCGATGGCCGCGTCGAGAGCGCCCTGCGCGATGCCGACGGCCTGCGCGCCGATGGTGGGACGGGTGTGGTCGAGCGTCGCGAGTGCCGTCTTGAAGCCGGTGCCGGGCTCACCGATGATGCGGTCTCCGGGGATGCGGCAGTTCTCGAAGTACAGCTCGCGGGTGGGGCTGCCCTTGATGCCGAGCTTGCGCTCCTTCTCGCCGACCGAGAAGCCCTCGTCGTCCTTGTGCACCATGAACGCCGAGATGCCGTTGGCCTTCTTCTCGGGATCGGTGACGGCCATGACGGTGTACCAGGTCGACTTGCCGGCGTTGGTGATCCACGCCTTCGAGCCGTTCAGGATCCAGTCGTCGCCGTCCGCCTTGGCGCGGGTCTTCATGCCGGCGGCGTCGGAGCCCGCCTCACGCTCGGACAGTCCGTAGGAGGCCATCTCGCCCTCGGCGATGGAGGGCAGCACCTTCTGCTTGAGCTCCTCGTTGCCGCTGAGGATGAGGCCCATGGTGCCGAGCTTGTTCACGGCGGGGATCAGGGAGGAGGAACCGCACACGCGGGCGACCTCCTCGATCACCATGCAGGCCGCGACGGAGTCGGCGCCCTGGCCGCCGTACTCCTCGGGAATGTGCACCGCGTTGAAGCCGGAGGCGTTGAGGGCCTTCAGTGCCTCCTCGGGGAAGCGCTCCTGCTCGTCGACCTCGGTGGCGTACGGCGCGATCTCCTTCTCGGAGAGTGCGCGGATGGCCTCGCGGAGCTCGTTGTGCTCGTCGGCGAGCTGGAAGAGGTCGAAGCTGGGGTTGCCGGCCATGGGATGTCCGTTCGTCGTGGTGAGAGGGTCGTGGCACTCGGTGTCACGGAATGTGGCCAGCGTACCGGACCGACCGGCCGGTGACCATGGCTGCGTGGCACTTGGTGTCACTGGTCACGTGTGGGTGCTCCGGACCCGTACCGTCCGTCCCTTATTCTGGTGGTCGTGCACCACCAGGCGACGACCCGTGCGCCGGGTGCCCGGGCAGTCGGCGCGCGCAGGCCGGGCCACCGCGTCGATCTGGACGGTCTCCGCGGGCTGGCGATCGCCCTCGTGGTCGTCTTCCACATCTGGTTCGGCAGGGTCTCGGGCGGTGTCGACGTCTTCCTCGTCCTGTCCGGCTTCTTCTTCACGTCGATGGTGCTGCGCCGCGTCGAGCGAGCCGACGGTCCGGTCCTGCGGCCCCTCGTCGTCCGCACCGCCCGACGCCTGTACCCCGCGGCGGTGGTGGTGTTCGGCGCGGTGGCCCTCTGGACCGTGTGGGACAGACCCTTCACGATGTGGGACGCGACGACGCGGCAGCTCCTCGCGTCGCTGGCGTACGTCCAGAACTGGGAGCTCGCGCGGACCGCGTCCGACTACGCGGCGGCCGATCTGTCGGTCAGTCCGCTCCAGCACCTGTGGTCGATGTCCGTGCAGGTGCAGTTCTACGTCGGTGTCACGGCCGTGGTGTTCCTCGTCGCCGCGGCGTGCCGTCGGTGTGGTCGTCGGGACCTGACCACACCGGTGCTGGTGTCGGTGCTCGCGGTCACCGCCGCGGTGTCGTTCACCTATGCGGCCGACATCGGCCGCACCCACCAGGGGTGGGCCTACTACGACACCGGGGCGCGGACGTGGGAACTCGCTGTCGGCGCGATCGCCGGGCTGGTGATCGGTCGAGTGGTGCTGCCGGCCGCGCTACGGGCCGCGGCCGCCGTCGTCGGACTCGCCGCACTGGTGGGCTGTGGGTTCCTCGTCGACGGTGCGGCGCAGTTCCCCGGTCCTGCCGCGCTGGTGCCGGTCGGGGCCGCGATGCTGCTGGTGCTTGCCGGTGCGGGTGCTCCCGAGTCACGAGCACCGGCCGTGACCCGTGCTCTCGAGTCCCGCCCACTGCAGTTCCTCGGCTCCATCGCCTACCCGCTGTACCTGTGGCACTGGCCGATCCTCATCGCGGTGCTCGGAACCGGGCACTCGGTGACCGTGGTGACGGGATCCGCCGTGGTGGTCGTCTCGATCGCCCTGGCCGTCGCCACACGCTCGTGGGTGGAGGAGCCGGTGCACCGTCGGGGCGCGGGCCGCGGCGTCCTCACCGCCCTGGTGACCGTCGGAGCGATCGGCCTCGCCGCGGCGAGCGCGACCTGGCAGGGCTACCTCGATCGAGCGACGGCCCAGCCGACCGCCGACGTGAGCTCCGACGATCGCTACCCGGGGGCGCTCGCGCTCGTCGACGGTGTTCCCGTGCCGGACGCTCCGATGCGACCCACCGTGCTCGATGCGGACCTGGACCTGCCGCAGTCGACGCTGGACGGCTGCATCGCGGACATGACGCAGCGCGAGGTGATCTCGTGCGTGTACGGCGATCCCGACGCGACGCGCACCCTTGCCCTGGCCGGGGGATCGCATGCCGAGCACTGGCTCCCCGCACTCGACCGGATCGGCCGGGATCGCGGGTTCGCCGTGGTGACCTACCTCAAGATGGGGTGCCCGCTCGACATCGGCGAGCCGCTCCTGGTGGATCTGCCCTACCCGGACTGCCGGGACTGGTCCTCGGACGTGCTCGACATCCTCGCGTCGGACCGCCCCGACTGGGTGTTCACCACCTCGACGCGGCCGAGCCCCACGGAGTTCGGCGACGTCACACCCGACGCGTACCTCGACGTCTGGGCACGCTTCTCCGCGCTCGCTCTTCCCGTCGTGGCCGTGCGGGACACTCCGTGGCTCAGCCGGGAGGGCGTCCCGTATCGCGCCGCGGACTGCCTTGCCGACGGCGGCGACAGCGAGTCGTGCGGACTGCCGCGCAGCGAGGTCCTGTCCGAGATCGATCCGGCCCGCGCCGCGTCGCTGCCGTTCCCCTCGGTGGTTCCCGTCGACTTCTCCGATGCGGTCTGCGGTCCCGACGTGTGTCGCGTCGTCGAAGGAAACGTGCTGGTCTACCACGATTCCCACCACCTGTCGGCGACGTACGTCCGGTCGCTCGTGCCGGTGGTCGACAGCACGCTCGGCGAGGTCACGGGGTGGTGGTGAGACCGTCCCCGAAGTGCTGTGCGAGCAGGGTCGTGACGTCGGCGACCGACGTCCCCGGCGGCAACACGAGTGCGGTGGGCCGGTCTCCCGCGGTGTCGGTGACGAACCGCCGCTTCACCGCCCCGAGGGCGCGCCGGACGTCCTCGACCTCCACTCGGGCCCCGTCGCGAAGCCACGTGCGCAGCAGGTAGTTGTGCGTCGCCGTGACCGCGGCGGCGAACTGCACCAGGGAGAGCGGCTCCTGCGTCGGGGCGCCGCGGCGCAGGGTGTCGACGAAGACGCGCTCGTACCGCAGCACCATCACCAGTTCGCGCTCGCGCAGGGCGGGCACCGTCTGCAGGACGCGGTAGCGGCGACGGGTGGTGTCCGGCGTGCCGGAGAACCGGGCGAACACGCGCGCGGCGGCCTCGCACACGGCGTCGTACGGGTCGAGGTCGGTCGTTCCCAGGAAGTCCTGCACATGGGCGAGGGTGGCGTCGTGGTCGAGGAAGACCACGTCCTCCTTGGACCGGAACTGCCGGAAGAACGTGCGGCGCGACAGCCCCGCGCTCTCTGCGATCTGGTCGACCGTGGTGGCCTCGTACCCCTTGCTCTCGAAGAGCTCCAGCGCCGCACCCATGACCTCGAGGCGAAACCGGGCGTCCTCGGTTTCTCGCGGTTCGTCGTGGGCGGCCATGGCTTCACGGTAGCGTGAACTGCTCGGACCGGTGAGCTGCCGGAACGCACGTGACGGTGAAGGGGCGAGGTCGTGGCGTTGGTGATGGGTGTCGATTCGTCCACCCAGTCGTGCAAAATCGTTGTTCGGGACGCGGATTCCGGTGAGCTGGTCCGCCACGGTCGGGCCGGCCATCCCGACGGCACCGAGATCGACCCGGCCCGGTGGCACGAGGCTCTCGAGACCGCTCTCGCGGACGCCGGTGGAATGGACGGCGTCGACGCGGTCTCCGTCGGAGCGCAGCAGCACGGCATGGTGTGTCTCGACGAGGCGGGCGAGACCGTCCGACCGGCGTTGCTGTGGAACGACACTCGCTCCGCCGAGTCGGCGCGCGACCTGGTGACCGAGCTGGGTGGAGGCCAGGAGTGGGCCGACGCCGTGGGCGTGGTGCCGGTCGCGTCCATCACCGCGGCAAAGCTGCGGTGGCTCGCGGATCACGAGCCGGAGAACGCCGATCGCACTGCGGCAGTCTGTCTTCCGCACGACTGGCTGTCCTGGCGCCTCGGCGGTGCTCGCGGACTCGACGCCCTGGCCACGGATCGGGGTGACGCCAGCGGCACGGGATACTTCTCGGCGGCCACGAACGAGTACCGCGTCGATCTGCTCGGTCTCGCGCTACGCGGGCGCACCCCGCACGTGCCCACCGTGGCGGCGCCCTCGACACGGATCGGCACGACTTCCGGAGGCGCGGCCATCGGGCCCGGAACCGGTGACAATGCCGCTGCGGCACTGGCTCTGGGTGCCGGCGAGGGTGACCTGGTGGTCTCCATCGGCACGTCCGGCGTCGTCTCGGCCGTGTCCGCCGTGGCTCCTCGCGACCCGTCGGGACTGGTGGCCGGCTTCGCCGACGCCACCGGTCGTCAACTGCCTCTCGTCTGCACGCTGAACGCCGCGCGCGTGCTCGATGCGACCGCGCGCCTGCTCGGCGTCGACCACGACGAGCTGTCGCGGCTCGCGCTGTCCACGGAGAGCCGGGGACTGGTCATGGTGCCGTACCTCGAGGGGGAGCGCACACCGAACAGGCCCGGCGCGACCGGCGCGATTCATGGCCTGCGCCTGGGTAATTCGACCCCGGCGCACCTCGCGCGCGCCGCGATCGAGGGTCTGCTGTGCAGTCTCGCCGACGGGATCGACCACCTGGTGGCGCAGGGTGCGACCGTGTCGCGAGTGCTGCTCGTCGGCGGGGGCGCGAAATCCGAGGCGGTGCGCGTCCTCGCGCCGGGAGTCTTCGGCATGCCCGTCGACGTCCCGCCGCCCGGTGAGTACGTGGCCGACGGGGCCGCGCGCCAGGCGGCCTGGGTGCTGTCCGGCGGGGCCGAACCGCCCACCTGGGCCGCGGCGGACATTCCCCGGTACGAGGCGGAACCGACCCCGGCGGTGCGCGAACGGTACGCCGAGGTGCGGGACCTGACGGAGGGTGCCGGGTAGGTCAGCGCCCCGTGGCGTTCGACTCGTCGTCGGCGTGGGTCATGGCAGCGAGGTGCATCTCGTCGACGGTGGCCGAGTCGGGTGTGTAGTCGACTCTGTCCGACTTCGCCAGCACGCCCTCCATGTGCGCGATGTAGGCCATCTGCATGATCTTCGTCGGCTCCTCCTCGAAGAGGCGGGCGTACGCATCCTGCCGGGCGTCACCCGTGAGCTGGCCGGCCGCGGCGATCTCCGCGTCGAACTCCGGTGTTCCGTAGGCACTCTGGAATCCGTCACTCGTGAAGTACTGGTCGACGGTGAAGGCCGAGTCACCCGCCTGATTGCCGTGCTGGATGACCAGGAGGTACGGGCCGGCGTCGGCGGGGAAGGGGCGCTCCTGGTACTGCGACGTACCGGCCGAGTCCATCATCTCGATCGAGATGTTCATGCCCAGTTCGGACAGTGCGTTCTGGACGACCTCGAGGGTCTCGTTGACCTTCGGGAACTGACCGGTACGGCCGATCAGTCGGATCTTCGCATCGACCGGCACGCCGTCCGCTCGTGCCTCGTCGAGCAGTGCTCGCGCCTTCTCCGTGTCGTACGGCCACGCCTCGAGATCGTCGTCGTACCCGACGACTCCCGGCGAGACCAACTGGGCCGCCGGGCGTCCCAGATCGCGAAAGAGGGCGTGCACGATGCCGTTCCGGTTGATGGAATAGTTGATCGCCTGCCGCACCCGGATGTCGTCCAGGGGTGGCTCCCCCACCTGGATCCGAACCGCGGTGGTCTCGTTGTTCGGGTAGGCCACACCCAGGTCCCCGGCACCGTCCTCCGGTCCGATACCGGTCGCGATGTCGGCCTCGTCTCCCGAGACCATCGACGCGCGGATGCTGCCTTCGCTGCGCCACTGGTAGACGGCACGGGCGAACTCCGGCCGAGGCCCCCAGTACCGATCGTTGCGCACCAGGGTCAGCCGCTGGCCGTAGTCCCAGGTGTCGAGAGCGAACGGTCCGGTGCCGACCGGTTCCCGCTCGCGTTCCGTGATGCTGGCGGTGCGTGGGACCATCTCCACGAACGAGATCCGCAGCGGGAGGATGGGATCCGGGTTCGGCGCTGCCACCGTCAGGGTCAGCGGATCGACGACGGCCACGGTCAGATCGGCGTCGCCGAACACGTATCCCTCGACGTTGCATCCGATGTCGGAGTTCACGGTGCGCTCGATGGAGTGCGCGGCGTCCGCGGCCTCGAACGGTCGACCGTCGCTGAAGGTGACTCCGGGGTGCAGACGGAACGTCCACTGGCGGTCGGAGTTCTGTTCCCAGGAGTCGGCAAGCTTGGGTTCGAGATCACCGGTGGTGGGGTTCCGCTCCATGAGAGGTTCGGTGATGTTCGACCGCGTGACGACGCCGATCGAGGTCTGCGAGACGTCGCACGCCTCGAGCGTCGGGGGTTCCTGACTCAGGACGATGCGCAGGGTGTCCGGATCGGTGACCGAGCTGCGGTCCGTGTTGGCCACGGAGCACGCCGAGGCGGTGAGCGCGAGGACGAGCACGCCTGCGAGCGTCCCGGATCGGTGTCGCGGTGCAGGGCTCATGTCGACCTCCGGGTATGACGTCCGAGTGGACGGGGGATTCGAGTGACACCGGACAGGTGGGCTGTGGTGATCGGATCCTGTGACGGTGGACACAACGTAGGAGCGGTTGTCGAGGTCGTCAACGGCGTCGAGCCGTCGTCGAGACCGTCCGCGTCACCATCGAGGCGACGACGCCGACGCCGCTCGAGTCACCCACCTGCGGCAATACGTGGTCAGAGATCGACCGGTCCGGATCGTGAACCGACACATGCGATTTCCGCATCGTTCGATGCCGATGTGGTGCGACCGGAGCGCCACTCGTCGGGACATGCAGTGATGCTCGGTCGGCATCGACCGATGCGACATCAGTGTTGGACGCGCATCAGTGCGGCTTCTAGCGTGTGAGCTGGACCACGTACCCGATGGAGGAGCCGACTGTGACCGACACGCGAGAGACCCCCGAGCGCAGCACCACCCGGCCGACCAGCGGGCTCACCGCGCCCGACGCGGCCGTTCGTGCGCTCGCGCCCGGGGCCGCCACGATCGATCGCATCGCGGACGTCACCCTGCGCTCCGTCGTTCTCCCTCTGGCCACACCGATCAGCGACGCGAAAGTGCTGACCGGACGGCAGAAGCCGATGACGGAGGTGGTGTTCCTCTTCGTCGAGATACGCACCGAGCAGGGGCACGAGGGCATCGGGTTCAGCTACTCCAAACGTGCCGGCGGCCCTGCGCAGTTCGCCCACGCGCGAGAGATCGCGCCTGTGCTGATCGGTCAGGATCCCAGTGACATCGGTAAGATCTGGAGCTCTCTCGTCTGGGCCGGTGCCTCCGTCGGTCGCAGCGGCGTCGCCACCCAGGCGATCGCGGCCGTCGACATCGCACTGTGGGACCTGAAGGCGAAGCGCGCCGGGCTCCCGCTCGCGAAACTCATCGGCTCCACCCGTGATGCCGTGCAGACGTACAACACGTCCGGCGGCTTCCTGCACACCCCGATCGAGGAGGTGCTGGAGAACGCGACCGCGTCTCTCGCGGCCGGCATCGGCGGTATCAAACTGAAGGTGGGACAGCCGGACTGGCGCCAGGACATCGCTCGGGTGACCGCAGTGCGCGAGCACCTGGGTGACGACGTGCCCCTGATGGTCGACGCGAACCAGCAGTGGGACCGACCGACGGCGACCCGGATGTGCCGCATTCTCGAACAGTTCGATCTGGTGTGGATCGAGGAACCACTCGACGCCTACGACGCCGAGGGCCACGCCATGCTCGCGCGGACCTTCGACACGTCCATCGCGACCGGTGAGATGCTGGCCAGTGTCGGCGAGCACGTGCGCCTGATCGAGGCCGGGTCCGTCGACATCATCCAGCCCGACGCGCCGCGCATCGGTGGGATCACGCAGTTCCTGAAGCTCGCAGGACTCGCCGAGCATCACGGCCTGCAGATGGCGCCGCACTTCGCGATGGAGATCCACCTGCATCTCGCGGCTGCCTATCCTCTGCAGACCTGGGTGGAGCACTTCGACTGGTTGGATCCGCTGTTCGAGGAGCACCTGGAGACGCGGGACGGGCGGATGCACCTGTCCGAACGTCCTGGCCTCGGCTTCACCCTGAGCGAGCAGGCGCACGCGTGGACCGTGGCGGAGGTGCACGTCGATCGCTGAAGAGTGACCGGCGTCACCTTGTCGGACAGCCTATTGCCCAGATCACACCTGAAGGAATATGTTGTGCTCCGCAACATACAACCGAAGGGACGATCGATGCAGAACACAAGGCTCGCCCTCACCGCGGCGGGTATCGGTCTGGTCATGGCACTCACCGCGTGTGGCAGCAACTCCAGCAGCGACAGCGGCAGCGGAGACTCCGGCGGATCCGGCAACGGCGGCACCAAGGTCGGCGTCATCCTGCCCGACACCAAGTCGTCCGCACGCTACGAGTCGCAGGACCGACCGCTCCTGCAGAAGGCGCTGAGCGACGCGGGTCTCGATCCGATCATCCAGAACGCGGAGGGCGACACCACCAAGTTCTCGTCCATCGCCGACTCGATGATCAGCCAGGGTGCGAAGGTCATCCTGATGAGCAATCTCTCGTCCGAGTCCGGTGCCGCCGTGCAGAAGAAGGCTACCGAAGCGGGCGTCGCCACCATCGACTACGACCGACTCACCCTCGGCGGCTCGGCCGACTACTACGTCTCCTTCGACAGCACCACCGTCGGCAACCTGCAGGGTCAGGGCCTGGTGGACTGCGTGGGCGCGAAGCCCGGCGCGCAGATCATCCAGATCAACGGCTCGCCGACCGACAACAACGCCACGCTGTTCAAGGCCGGCGCGCTCGAGGTGCTGCAGCCGAAGTACGACTCCGGCGACCTGCGCCTCGCGGGCGACCAGGCCATCCCCGAGTGGGACAACCAGGTCGGCGGCACCACCTTCGAGCAGCTGCTCACCGCCAACGGCGGCAAGGTCGACGGCGTTCTCGCCGCCAACGACGGACTCGCGGGCGCCGTCATCACGGTCCTGCAGAAGAACGGCCTGAACGGCACCGTGCCGGTCACCGGTCAGGACGCCACCGAGGACGGACTGAAGGCAGTGCTCCGCGGCGACCAGTGCATGACCGTCTACAAGGACGTCGCGAAGGAGGCGGCCGCTGCCGCCGAGCTCGCCATCGACCTCGCCAAGGGTGACACCGCCGCTGCCGACGCCAAGGCGACGGCGACGTCGGAGGACCCCGAGGGCAACCGTCAGGTGAAGTCGGTCTTGCTGGACCCGGTCACCATCACGCGCGACAACGTCAAGGTCGCCGTCGACGGCGGCGCCGTCTCGGCGGACGCGTTGTGCAGTGGCGACGTGGCTCAGGCCTGCGCGGACGCGGGAATCTCCTGACCACCATGACCGCCGCGGGAGAGCCCGTCCTGCAGTTGCAGGGCATCAACAAGAGTTTCGGTCCGGTGCACGTCCTGCACGACGTCGATCTGACGATCAGGGCAGGAGAGGTCACTGCACTGGTCGGTGACAACGGCGCGGGCAAGTCCACGCTGATCAAGTGCATCGCAGGAATTCACGGCACCGACTCCGGCGAGGTCCGCTTCGGCGGCGAGCCGGTGTCGGTGTCGAATCCGAAAGAGGCTGCGGCGCTGGGTATCGAGGTCGTGTACCAGGACCTCGCCCTGTGCGGCAACCTCGACATCGTGCAGAACATGTTCCTCGGCCGTGAGCGTACGGCCAAGGGTCTGCTCGACGAGGCATCGATGGAACAGGCGGCGCGCGACACCCTCGCGTCGCTGTCGGTGCGCACCGTCAAGTCGGTGCGCACCCCGGTCGCGTCGCTGTCCGGTGGACAGCGGCAGACCGTCGCCAT
Source organism: Rhodococcus sp. BP-160 (assembly GCF_019836205.1). NCBI lineage: Bacteria > Bacillati > Actinomycetota > Actinomycetes > Mycobacteriales > Nocardiaceae > Rhodococcus > Rhodococcus sp. BP-160. The sequence goes on along the minus strand of NZ_JABUEK010000003.1, from coordinate 592,839 downwards.
TGCCAAGTCGGTGCTCTGGGAGTCGAAGGTGGTGCTGCTCGACGAGCCCACGGCCGCACTGGGAGTCGCGCAGACGCGACAGGTCCTCGACCTCGTTCGCCGCCTCGCGGACTCGGGTGTGGGAGTGCTGCTCATCAGCCACAACATGAACGACGTCGTCGAGGTGTCCGACTCCGTCGCCGCCCTGTTCCTGGGGCGGATGGCGGCGCAGGTGCGCACGGCGGACGTGTCCGTCGGACGCATCGTCGAGCTCATCACGACCGGCCGCAGCGGTGACCTCGGTCTTCCGTCGGCCGAGGCGAAGGCGGTGACGATATGACCGCCGCACCCGAACAGGACCGCGCCCGGTCCGACTTCTCGATGGACACCGATCGGCGATCGTTCGGCGACGCCGGACGCGACTACGTGGCACGACTGCGCGGCGGCGAGCTGGGGGCACTGCCCGCACTCGCCGGGCTGGTCGTCCTGCTCGTCGTGTTCTCGTCGCTGTCGGGGCAGTTCCTCACCCTCAACAACGTGGCCAATCTGCTCACCCAGGGAGCGGCCACCGCGTTGATCGGCATGGGGCTGGTGTTCGTGCTCCTCCTCGGTGAGATCGACCTCTCCGCCGGCACCGGCTCCGGTGTGGCGGCGGCGATTCTCGCCCTGCACTACACGGAGGGGGGAAACCTGCTCGGCGGCATGGGAACCGGTGTGTTCCTGACGTTCTGCGCCGTTCTGGTGGTGGCCGGAGTGCTCGCGGCGATCACGCGACTGTGGGCGGCCATCGTGCCGGCCGCGATCGCACTCGCCATCGCGCTGCTCGGGGTGCCCGCGAATCCGTGGATCGAGATCGTGCTGGCGATCTGCGTCGGTGCCTCGATCGGCTGCCTCACCGGGTTCCTCGTCTCCCGCGTCGGCATCCCGTCGTTCGTGGTCACGCTGGCACTGTTCCTCGCCTGGGGCGGTGTGGTGCTGCAGCTGATCGGTGAGGGCGGCACCCTCGGAATCTCCGACAACACCGTGCTCTTCGCGGTGGCCAACCGGTCGCTCCCGGTGTGGGCGAGTTGGGTGCTGTTCGCGGTGGTCGTCGGCGGATTCGCGGCGATCAACCTCTCGCGCCAGCGCACTCGGCTGAAGCAGGGACTGACGGCTCCCCCGACGTCGCTGTTGCTGGTCAAGATCGCGGCACTGACGGTGTTCGCCGCCCTCGCCACGTGGGCGATGACGGTGAACCGCAGCCCCAACCCGGCGGTGCTCTCCATCGCCGGTGTGCCGTACGTCGTTCCGATCGTGCTCTTCGTGTTGGTGCTCGCCACGTTCGTCCTCGACCGGACGTCCTACGGTCGGCACGTCTACGCGGTGGGTGGCAACGCGGAGGCGTCGCGGCGAGCGGGTATCGACGTCCGGCGCATCCGCATGAGTGTCTTCGTGGTCAGCTCGACCATCGCGGCACTCGGCGCCATCGTGGCAGCGTCCAAGGTCGGATCCGTGGATCCGCAGGCGGGTGGCGGCAACACGCTGCTGTTCGCCGTCGGCGCCGCCGTCATCGGTGGAACGTCGCTCTTCGGTGGACGTGGTCGCGTGCGGGACGCGGTGATCGGTGCTGCCGTCATCGCGGTGATCGACAACGGACTGCGCCTGCAGGGGCAGTCCGCGGCGGTGGTCTCCATCGTCACCGGTCTCGTGCTGTTGCTCGCGGCCAGTGTCGACGCACTGTCGCGTCGACGAGCTCCGACTGGTCGGTGACAGGCCGACCGGCTCGTTCCGCCCTCGTCCGTAGTGTCCACCTCGGTGGGGCTCGGACGAGGGCGGAACTCGCGGAGGACCTCTCGCTGAACCGGAGCACCGTCAAGACTCTCGTCGACGACCTCGTCGCCGACGGCCTGGTCTCCGAACATCCGTCGTCCGGTGGCGGGGCCGGCCGGCCGTCGCTGGTGGTCGACCCCATCCCGTCCGCCGCCTGGGTACTCGCGGTCGACGCGGCCGTCGACTGGCTGTCCGTCTCCGCGATCGGCTGGGGCGCAGCGGTTCTGGCGGATCTCGACTACGAGGCGGGAGCGGGCCCGGACCCGGCGGACCTGGTGCGCCGCATCGCCGATGCCGCGACCGAGCTCACCCATCGGGTGGGATCGGCCCCGCGTGCAGTGTGTGTCGCCGTACCCGGTCTCGTGCGATCGGCCGACGGTCTCGTGCGCGTCGCACCCAACCTCGGCTGGACCGACGTTCCGCTCGGTCGTCTGATCGGTGAGGCGGTCGGGGTGCGGTGCATCGTCGCCAACGAGTCCGATCTGGGAGTGGTCGCGGAACACACCCGCGGATGCGCCCGCGGCGTGGACGACGTGGTCTACCTCTTCGCGGAGTTCGGTGTGGGTGCCGGAATACTCAGCGCCGGATCACTTCTCGGCGGTTCCGGTGGCTACGCCGGCGAGGTGGGACACATGCGGACCGCCGCCGGCGGGGGCCTCTGCAGCTGCGGAAGCAACGGGTGCTGGGAGCTGTCCGTCGGGCAGGGCGCACTGCGCCGGGCACTCGCGATGCCGGAACCCGCGACGCCGTCCGCGATCGGGCGCGCACTGGCCGACGTCGCCGCCGCCGGGGGTGCCCTGCCGGAGAGCTACATCGAGGCACTGGAGACGGGCGTCTGCACCATCGTCACGATGGTGGACCCCCGCGTCGTCGTGTTCGGCGGCCTCTTCGCCGACGTTCTCCGGGTGCCCTCGGCGATGGCACGCATCACCGAGGGCGTGGGGGAGTGCCTGGTCGGACGCCAGCACGGGGTGGAACTGCACGTCTCGGGCCTGGGTCGGCGGATCTCGGTGATCGGTGCCGCCGAGCTGGCCTTCGCCGAGGTGCTGCAGCGGCTGTAGTGGGCCTTCGGCCCCCGTGAGCCTTGTGCGTGTCCAGGGATGCGCACAAGGCTCACGGGCGTCAGCGCACCGACGACTCCACGGTGGCGCGGGCTCCGCGAGTGTGCAGGGAGTCGAGAGCCGACGTGTAGGCGTCGACGAAGCGCGGATCGTCCACCAGATCCCCGAACAACTCCCGGTTCCGCACGAACGCGAGGGGGTCGTCGCGCTGCTGCCGAGCCAGCGGGGTCAGCGTGTCCTTCAGACGGTCGACGATCTCGATGGGCTCACCCTGCTCGTCGACACCCTCGGCGTAGCGCGCCCAGCTCGCGATCACCGTGGCGGACAGTGCGACCGGCCCTCCGGACTCGAGGTTCGTGCGTACCACCGGGACCAGCCACTTCGGGATCCGGTCCGACGACTCGGCGCAGAGCCGGGCCACGGTGTCCCGGATCTCCGGATTGGAGAAGCGCTCGATCAGCGTCTTCTTGTACTCGGCCAGGTCGATTCCGGGAACCGGTTGCAGCGTGGGAGTGGCTTCCTCGTCCATGTAGCGCAACAGGAACTCGGCGAACAGTGCGTCCTGCGTGACGTCGTGCACGAGCCGGTAGCCACTGAGGTATCCGACGTAGCAGAGGGCCTGATGGCTCGCGTTGAGCAGGCGCAGCTTCATCAGCTCGTACGGTGTGACGTCGTCGACGACCTGCACGCCCACGTCCTCGAACGGCGGCCGGCCGAGGGTGAAGTGATCCTCCAGCGCCCACTGGGTGAACGGCTCCGCGGCCACGGGCCACTGGTCCGCGAGGTCGTACCGTGAGGCGAGCTGGTCGACGACGTCGGGTGTGGTGACGGGCGTGATGCGGTCGACCATGGAGTTGGGGAACTGCGCGGTGTCCGTGATCCACTGTGCCAGTGCGGGATCCTTCAGGCGGGCGAACGCGGTGAAGGTCGATCGGGCGATGTGTCCGTTGCCCTCGATGTTGTCGCACGACATGATGGTGAACGGCGCGAGCCCGCGATCCTTCCGGCGGGACAACGCCTCGCACACCAGTCCGAAGGTCGTGCCCGGTACCGCATCGGGTGCCAGATCCGCTCGCACAGCCGGGTTCTCGGCGTCGAACTCGCCCGTGGTGGCCGAGAAGTTGTAGCCGCCCTCGGTGACGGTGAGAGAGACGATGCGGGTGTCGGCGTGGGCGAGCTTCTCGATCACCGCCTCGGGATCGTCCGGCGCGAAGAGGTACTCGGTGATGGATCCGATGACCGAGGTGTCCCACGAGCCGTCGGAGTGCCGCAGTGCCAGGGTATAGAGACAGTCCTGGGCGTCCATGACGTCCTTCATACGGCGATCACCCGGCAGCACGCCCACGCCGCAGATGCCCCAGCTCGACGCGGACTCGAAGTCGGTGCGGAGCAGCCGGTCCACGTACATCGCCTGGTGCGCACGGTGGAAGCCGCCGACGCCGAAGTGGACGATCCCGGTGGTGATCGCCGAGCGGTCGTACCGTGGCACGTCCACGTCGTCGGGAAGCTGGGCGAGGGTGGCGGCGGACAGCTTCACGAGAGGGTCTCCTGACTGGGTGTCACGGTGACGACAGCCTTGATGCTGCCGTCGGTGCGGTCGTGATTCAGTGCGTCCTCGACATGATCCAGGTCGAACCGACCCGTCACCATGCTGTCGAGCTCGACTCGTCCGGTGCGGACGAGTTCCAGTGCGGTGGGCCAGGTGTCGGCATAGCGGAAGACGCCGGTGACCCACAGTTCCCGGTTCTGGATCACCGACACGGGTATCGGGTACGCGTCTCCGCCCATGCCCACGAGCACCACTCTGCCCGCAGGGCGCACGGCGCGCATCCCGTCCTGCACTGCGCGGGGTGCGCCCGACGCGTCGACGAACGCGTCGACGTCGAGGTCGTGCACCGACTCGTCCGCCGGGTCGATCACGCGGGTCGCCCCGTACCGGGTGGCGTTGGCGCGGCGGTCGGCCGAGATGTCCGACACGACGATCTCCGTGGCGCCGAAGGCGCGTGCGACCTGCGCCGTGAGCACTCCGACCGGCCCGGCGCCCGCGATCAACACTCGCGAGCCGCCGGTGATCCCGGCCTTGCGTGCGGTCGCGATGGCCACCGACAGGGGCTCGAAGAGGGCCGCGGCGTCGTCGGACACGGCGTCGGGTACGTCGTGCGCGAACGTGGATCCGATAGTCACGTACTCACAGAGGGCACCGTCCACGGGAGGGGTCGCATAGAACTCCATGTGGGGGCACAGGTTGTAGTGGCCCGATCGGGTCTCGCGACTGTCGGGATCGGGTCGTTGCGGCTCGATGGACACTCGCGACCCGACTCGCCGAGGGGAGACGCCGTCACCGACGGCGACGATCACACCCGACGCCTCGTGGCCCAGAACGAGCGGCGACTCGACGACGAAGTCGCCGATGCGACCCTCGCGGTAGTAGTGCGCATCCGATCCGCAGACCCCGACGGATGCCACCCGGACGAGGACGTCACCTGCCTTCGGCGTCGGCACAGGTCGCGTCTGCGTCTCGATGTGTCCCGGTTCGGTGAGAACTGCGGCACGCATGGAATCGACTGTTGTGTGGATCACACCTGGATGTTAGCTTAAGTGAGCAGATGAACACCAGGTGAGCAGATGCTCACCTCGACGACCGGGAGCGACATCGTGACGACGCCGAGTTCGAGCGACGAGCTGAGGCTCGCGCTGCGTGCGGCGACGATGTACCACGTCGAGGGCGCGACCCAGGCGGAGATCGCCACCAAGCTCGGTGTCTCCCGTCCCACGGCAGGTCGACTCGTCGCTCGGGCTCGGGCGAACGGGCTCGTGCGCATCGAGATCCACGTGCCCGAGGAGATCAGCGGATCGGTGCACACCGATCTCGAACGTCGACTCGAGGAGCGGTACGGCCTGGACGAGGCGCTGGTGGTCACGTCGACCATCGACGACGCCGGCGGTCGGTACGACGCGGTGGGGCGCGCCGCGTCGGGCATCCTCACCCGGCGCGTGCAGCCTGCTCACACACTCGGTTTCACGTGGGGGCCGGAGACGGTCGCGGTGGCGCAGTCGCTCCAGGGACGCGGCAGCCGCTGCGCCCGCGTGGTGCAGCTGGACGGATCCATGAGCACCGCGGACTACCAGACCGGTGTCGACTTCGTCCTCACCCGCTGCGCCGAGCAACTGCAGGCGACGCCGATGCGGCTCAACGCCCCTCTCTACGCCGACCCGGCGACAGTCGTCGCGCTGCAACAGGACTCGCTGATGTCCAAGGCGCTCGACGCCGGACGCACCGCGGACCTCATGTTCTTCGGACTGGGCCCGGTGTCGACGTCGACGACGCTGTTCGAGGGAAGCTTCCTCGACGCCGACCTCCTGTCCGAACTCGATCGACTCGGTGCGGTCGGTGAGATCGGCGGTCGGTTCTTCGACTCCGACGGCGCCGACGTCGGCAGCTCACTGACCGACCGCACGGTCTCGGTGCCGCTGGACGACATCCGGAACTGCGCCACCACGCTCCTCATCTCCGGCGGTGCGCGCAAGCACGCCGCGATCCGGGCCGCTCTGCGCGGCCGTCTCGCCACCGTCCTGGTGACCGATATCGCCTGTGCTCTGGACCTTCTCGACGAGCACGGCAGCAACCCCATGAAGGAATCGAGGTAGTACCGACGTGACATCACGATTCGTCCCACTCGCCGCCCTCGCCGCAGCCACCGTGCTGACGGCGAGCGGCTGCGCGGGCGCGGGATCGTTCGGAGGTGACGGTGGCGGCACGACCATCACCGTGGCCATCGTCTCCAACTCGCAGATGTCCGACGCGATCTCGCTCGCACCGGAGTTCGAGGCCGAGAACCCGGGTGTGAACCTGAAGTTCGTCTCGCTGTCCGAGAACGAGGCGCGCGCGAAGATCACGGCGTCGGTGGCCACGGGCGGTGGTGAGTTCGACGTGGTGATGATCAGCAACTACGAGACGCCGCAATGGGCCGAGAACGGGTGGCTCACCAATCTGTCCGAGTACGCGCAGGCCACACCGGGATACGACGAGGACGATTTCATCCCGTCGCTCAAGGAGTCGCTGTCCTACGAGGGAAGCATGTACTCGGTGCCGTTCTACGGTGAGTCGTCCTTCCTCATGTACCGCAAGGACCTGATGGAGGAAGCAGGCATCACGATGCCGGCCGAGCCCACCTGGGACCAGGTGGCCGAGGCCGCCGCGACACTCGACCGTCCGGGCATGTCCGGCATCTGCCTGCGTGGCAAGCCCGGCTGGGGCGAGGTGCTCGCGCCCCTCGACACCGTCATCAACGCCTTCGGCGGCCGGTGGTACGACGAGAACTGGAACGCGCAACTCGACAGTCCGCAGGTCGAGGAAGCCGTGCAGTTCTACGTCGACCTGGTCCGGTCGCACGGACAGGCCGGCGCGGCGACGAGCGGCTTCAGCGAGTGCGGAACGCAACTCGCACAGGGCAACACGGCCATGTGGTACGACGCCACCTCGGCGGTGTCGGTGCTCGAGGACCCCACGTCGAGCAACGTCGTCGGTAAGATCGGGTACGCCAAGGCCCCGTCGGCGGCCAAGGGCGACAACGGGTGGCTGTACTCCTGGTCGCTCGGCATCCCGAGGACGTCGGAGAGCCCGGACGACGCCTGGAAATTCGTGTCGTGGATGACGAACAAGGAGTACCTGAAGAAGGTCGGCACCGAGCTCGGCTGGGAGCGGGTGCCACCGGGAAGCCGGTTGTCCACCTACGAGATCCCGGAGTACAAGGAGGCGTCGGACGCCTTCGGTCAGGTCACACTCGACTCGATAAACAATGCCGATCCGCTGAACCCGACGGTCGATCCGGTGCCGTACACCGGCGTCCAGTTCCTCACCATCCCCGAGTTCCAGGATCTCGGCACCCGGGTCAGTCAGCAGATCAGCGCCGCCGTGGCAGGACAGATCAGCGTCCAGGACGCGCTCGCTCAAGCGCAGCAGTACGCCGAGGTGGTCGGCAAGACGTATCAGGAGGATCAGTGATGACCACGACCGAAGTCGGCTCGGCGAGATCCGAGACGCCGTTCGTTCCTCGCGAACGGGTGATCTCGAAGGCGGAGGGGTGGCGGCGCCGCGGTCCCCTGCTGCCGGCCATGGTCTTCGCGATCGTCGTCACGCAGATCCCGTTCCTGTTCACGCTGTACTACTCGACGCAGTCGTGGAACCTGGTGCGCCCCGGATCGCGGGAGTTCAACGGTCTGAACAACTACGTGGACGTGTTCCGGGACAGCCAGTTCCGCTCGGTCGCGTTCAACACGGTGATCATGATCGTGGGCACGGTGATCATCTCGGTGGCGCTGGGCCTGGTGCTCGCACTGCTGCTGGACCGTAAGTTCATCGGCCGCAGTCTGATCCGCACCCTGCTGATCACTCCGTTCCTCATCACCCCGGTCGCCGGTGCACTGATCTGGAAGACCACCATGTTCGACCCGGTGTTCGGCCTCATCAATTTCGTGCTCAGCCCGTTCGGGGTCGACCAGATCGACTGGGTCTCGCGGTTCCCGCTCGCCGCGGTCATGACCAACCTCGTCTGGCAGTGGACCCCCTTCATGATGCTGCTCATCCTGGCGGGACTGCAGTCGATGCCGAAGGACATCGCGGAGGCGGCGCGGGTGGACGGCGCCGGGCCCGTCGCACTGTTCCGCGAGTTGACGTTGCCGCATCTGCGACGCTTCATCGAGCTCGGAGCGGTCCTCGGCGCCATCTACCTCATCAACACCTTCGACGCCGTCTACATGATGACGTCCGGCGGCCCGGGTGTGGCGTCGTCGAACCTGCCGTTCTACATCTATCAACGAGCGTTCCTCGGCTTCGACATCGGCCAGGCCGCGGCCATGGGCGTCGTCACCGTGGTGGCCACCATCGTCGTCAGCACACTGGCGCTGCGACTGATCTTCACGAGCTTCAGCGGGAAAGAGGAGGCTGCCTGATGAGTACCACCACCGAGCGGAGCGCCGGCAGCGGAACTCCGAGCGTCACCGCGCCGATCACACGCAAGAAGCGATGGGGGCCCGGATCGATCTGGTCCTTCGTCGCCTGGGTCGCCGGCATCGCCTTCTTCTTCCCGGTCCTGTGGATGGTCATCACCGGGTTCAAGCAGGAAGCCGATGCGTACACCGCGACGCCGAAGATCTTCTTCACCCCGACCCTCGACCAGTACCGCGGCGTTCTCGAGAGCGGCATCGGCACCACGCTGCTCAACTCGGCCTTCGCGACCGTCGTGTCCACGATTCTCGTTCTGCTGCTGGGTGTCCCGGCTGCATTCGCCCTGTCGCTGCGTCCCGTGAAGAAGACGCAGGACGTGCTCTTCTTCTTCATCTCGACGAAGATGCTGCCGGTCGTGGCGGCCATCGTGCCGCTGTACGTCATCGTCGGCGACATCGGTCTGCTCGACAACATCTGGGCGCTCATCATCCTGTACACGGCGATGAATCTGCCGATCGCGGTGTGGATGATGCGGTCGTTCTTCCTCGAGGTCCCGAGCGAGTTGCTCGAGGCCGCGAGCATGGACGGGGCCTCGCTGTGGACATCGGTGCGGGAGGTCATCCTGCCGCTGGTCTCGCCCGGCATCGCGGCCACGTCGCTGATCTGTGTGATCTTCTCGTGGAACGAGTTCTTCTTCGCCGTCAACCTCACCGCCGTTCAGGCACAGACGATTCCGGTCTACCTCGTCGGCTTCATCACCGGGCAGGGCCTGTACTGGGCCCAGCTCTCCGCCGCTGCGACGTTCGCAGCCCTCCCCGTCGTCCTCGCCGGATGGTTCGCGCAGAACAAGCTCGTGCGCGGCCTGTCCTTCGGCGCCATCAAGTAGGAGAAAGAACCATGGCTGCAATCTCGTACAAGCAAGCGTCCTGCATCTACGACGGCGCCGACAAGCTGGCGGTGGACTCGCTCGACCTCGACATCCAGGACGGCGAGTTCGTCGTCCTGGTCGGACCGTCGGGCTCCGGGAAGTCCACCGCGCTGCGGATGCTCGCCGGTCTCGAGGAGATCGACGGCGGTGCCATCGAGATCGGCGGGAAGAACATGGTCGGTGTGCCGTCCAAGGACCGCGACATCGCGATGGTGTTCCAGAACTACGCGCTCTACCCCAACAAGACCGTCGGCGAGAACATGGGCTTCGCGCTCAAGATGCGCGGGGTCAGCCTCGAGAAGCGTCAGGCTCGCGTCGCCGAGGCGGCCCGACTCCTCGACCTCACCGAGTACCTGGATCGCAAGCCCGGCAAGCTCTCCGGCGGTCAGCGGCAGCGTGTCGCCATGGGCCGCGCGATCGTCCGTGAGCCCCAGGTGTTCTGCATGGACGAGCCGCTGTCGAACCTCGACGCCAAACTGCGGGTGCAGACACGCACGCAGATCGCCGCGCTGCAGCGTCGGCTGGGGACGACCACCGTGTACGTCACCCACGACCAGGTCGAGGCCATGACGATGGGCGACCGCGTCGCGATCCTCAAGGACGGCAAGCTGCAGCAGTTCGCCGCGCCGACCGAGCTCTACGACCACCCGGTCAACGCCTTCGTGGCCGGATTCATCGGCTCGCCGGCGATGAACCTGTTCACGGTGCCCGTCGTGTCCGGCGGACTGAAGGTCGGTGAGCGCACCGTCCCCCTCGAGCGCGACCAGCTCACCGCCATCGCCGCCGCGGGACTCGACGAGGTGACCCTCGGCCTGCGTCCAGAACAGCTAGCGATCGGCTCCGCGGACGACGACGGACTGCTGGTCACCGTCGACCTCGTGGAGGAACTGGGCAACGAGAGCTACCTCTACGCCAGCTTCGACGACACCCGGATCCGCGCCTCGGACGGCACACCGGCCACGATCGTGGCACGCTCTCCCAGGAGGGCACCCGCGCGGATCGGCGAGAAGGTCACGCTGACCAAGCAGGAGGGCACCGCGTACCTGTTCCACCCGACCTCGGGGGAGCGGATCGGGGCCTGAGCCGCAGGGGGCAAGACTCGGGTGTGGGAACGTGCCGGGAAGACCGTTCCCACACCCGTCCACCGTCGCGGGACCTCGCATGTGAGCGTGCGGCCACAGGATCGCCGGTGATTCTGCGGATCGGCAGAGTGTTCGTCGATCGTGTGTACTCACACTCGCCTGCGGGCTGTCGGTTCCTGTGGGCGTGGTCGAGCAGCACGTCCGCCGCGTCTCGCGGGTGACTCCAGGGCCACCAGTGCTTCGTGTCGACCTCCGGGACGGTCAGGTCCGGCACCCGGCGGTCGACGTCCTGGACCGGTCGACACGTTTCAGCGCACGGCACGAGGGTAGTTCGAGGCACTCGCTCTCGACACAGGAGATTCTCATGGCCCGTGCCACCCTTGCCCACCTGCTCCACGATGTCGGACTCGCGGCCTGGTTCGGCGGAACCCTCGCCAATGCCGTCGCACTGAACGAGGCGTCGTCGAACGCCGACACCGCCGCCTCCACCGGGGCTGTCACCAACGAGGGATGGGATCGGTGGACGCCGGTCAACGCCGCGGCCATCGGTGTCCATCTCGCCGGTGCGACAGCACTGCTGAAGAACGACTACGGACGTCTGAAGGCGCAGGACGGCGTCGCCTCGATGGCCGTCGCCAAGACCGCGCTCACGGCGGCAGCACTGGCGGTCACCGCGTACAGCCGCGTTCTGGGACAGACGGTCTCGAAGGAAGGTGCGGTACCCGCCTCTGACGGGACTACGCCCACCGCGTCCACGCCACCGCACGTGGCGGCCGCGCAGAAGAAACTCCAGGCACTGCAGTGGGTCGTCCCCGCGTTGGCCGGCGGAGTGGTCGCCATCTCCGCGTACGCGAGCGAGCAGTTCCGTCCCGAGGAAGTGGCGCGGGGCGTAGTGTCGCGCATCATCGGCTGACCGTCCGATCCGCGAGGTCTGTCCGATTCGCAACCTGCAGGGTGGTGATGACGTGACGGCGCATTCGGACGGCGACACCGATGCGGGAGCCGACCAGCGCACTCCGCTGGTGCAACCGCCGAAGCTGCGGACCGAGGCCGATCGCGGCGCGACCCGGTTGGAGCTGTTCTTCGACCTCGCCTACGTGCTGGTCGTGCACCAACTCGCACTCGCACTGAAGGACGACCTTCGCTGGCAGGGCATCGCCGAGTTCGCGGGAATCTTCGCCGTCACGTGGTGGTCCTGGGTGACCACCACGTTGTACGCCAACAGGTTCGACACGAACGACGTCCTGTACCGATTGCTGAAACTCGCCGCCACCTTCGCCGTGGCGGTGATGGCCGCCAGTGCCGCGACGGCGGTGGGCGGCGACGGCACCGTCGCCTTCGGAGCCGGGTACATCGCGACGCGGGTGATTCTCGCCGGTCTGTATCTTCGCGCACGGCGGCACATCCCCGACGTCCGCGTCACGATCGATCTGTACCTCGCGGCCACCGGCGTCAGTGTCGTGATCTGGACGGTCTCGCTGCTCACCCCGTCACCGATCACCTACGTGCTGTGGGCGGTGGGAATCATGGTGGAGGCCGCGGCGCCGTTCGCCGCGACCCACTGGGGACCGGATGTTCCGCTGCACCTCGAGCATCTGCCGGAGAGGTTCGGGCTCTTCGTCATTCTCGTTCTCGGTGAGTCGATCTCGGCTGTGGTGCTCGGGATGCACGACACCCACTGGATGTTCTCGTCCGTCGCCGTCGCGGCACTCGGATTCACGATCGCTGCAGCCGTGTGGTGGATGTACTTCGACATCGGCGGCGCGGAGGCCAAGACGGAGATCCAGGACGACGAGCGGGTGGTGGGCAGTGGCCGTGCCGACGGGTACGTCTACGGGCACCTCCCTCTCACCCTGGGTGTCGCTCTCCTCGGCGTCGGGATCCAGCAGTACGTCCTGCATCCCGTCGGCGAACTGACCGATGCCGGGCGCTGGGCCCTGTCCGGTGGGGTGGCGCTGTTCGTCGTCGGGATCTGCGCCGTTCTCGGCTGGAGTTCCGGCGACTGGAGAACGGTGTTCCCGTGGCCGGCGCTGGCCATTCCCGTCGTCGTCGTGCTGGGTCTCGTCGACACCAGGCTCCCGTTCGCCTCGGCCATCGTCCTCGCTGTTGGCGCGATCACGGCCGTCGTAACCGGGGTGATCCGTCGGCGCCGCAGTCCGGTCGACACGACCGAGACCTGACGCCGGGGCTATCGGTCCCGGCCGGCGTGGTCGAGCAGCACGTCCGCCGCGTCTCCCGGGTGACTCCAGGGCCACCAGTGCTTCGCGTCGACCTCCAGGACGGTCAGGTCGGGGACCCAGCGGTCGACGTCCTGGACCAGATCGGGGGAGAGGAAGCGATCCTTCAGCGGAACCACGACGAGTGTGGGTACGTCGCACCGCGGTGGTGGCCCGGACAGCATGCGCCGAATGATGTTGGCGCGGTAGAGCTCGACACCGCGCTGCATGTTCAGCGGATCCGCGGCGGGAGCGGGGTCCGCGGGACCGGCCTGGACGAACAGAGTCGGAACGTACTTCCCCAGGACCGGCACGTGGAAGCCCCAGATGTACCAGGACCGGGCGAGCTGACCGAGCACCGACGGCCACTGGGTGGGCCGCAGTCCGCGCCGACGCGACGTCTCGCGGAGGTGGTCGATGCTGGGACCGGAGACGGAGGTGAACGATCCGAACACCTCGGCGGCGCGGGGATCGCGCATCGGCTCCCACATCTGCACCGAACCCCAGTCGTGGGCGAAGGCGTGGACCGCTCCGCGGAGATCGGGGATCGACTCGACCACCGCATAGGTGTCGTCGGCCAGGCGTTCGATGGCGAACGACTCGGACCGTTCCGGGTGCTCGACGACGGTGCGGCCACCACCGCGCGTGTCGTAGGCGATGACGCGGGCGCGATCACCGATGGCGTCGATCATCGGGTGAAACATGGTGTGGTCGTCCGGATACCCGTGCACGAGCAGCACCGTCGTGTCCGACTCCGGATCGCCGTACTCGAACACGGCCAGTGCGGCACCCGTCGAGTGAGCGGTCCACCTGCTGTGCGGCTCGGTCATCCTGCCTCGCTCCTTCTGTACAGCGACTCTCCTCGGAGCAGTCGCGCGACGAGGTGCAGCCGCACCTCGTCCTGCTCGGGCTGCGGATGCACCACGGCGGAGAGGGCTTCCCCGTCGAGGAGGTGTACCACCGTGAAGAGCACCGTATCGAGTTCCGCCGCGGGAATCGTGCCCGCGATCGGCAGCGAGCGTCCGAGGTCGGTGATCTCCTGGTGGTAGCGCACGGTGAACGGAACGAGACGCTCCCGCAGTGCATCGTCACTCCGGGCGGCGATGAGCAGCTCGTACCAGGCACCGTTGATCGGCGCCCGGCACGCGGCGCGCAGCAACGTCAGGCAGTGCTCGACGGACGCCGAGCCGAAGCCGGACAGCCCGGCGCGGAACTCCTCGAACTGGCGCCTCCGGACCTCGTCCGCCGCGGCCACGACGAGATCGAGACGGGTGGCGAAGTGCCGGAAGAGCGCACCCGACGACACTTCCGCGCGGGTCACCACCTCGTTGACCGTCGTGGCGGCGTAACCCTTCTCGCACAGCGACGCGATGGTCGCGTCGAGGAGTCGCGCGATGGTGTCGGTGCGGCGCTCTTCCTGCGTTCGTCTCACACGGACACGGTAGTGGCCGCAGGTGTCCTCACGCCCGCTCGCAGGAATCGGCCCGCCCGCTCGGACACCCCGAACCAGGAGGCGAATCGGCCCTCGCGATACGCGACTCGTCCGCCGACGAGCGTCGCGGTGACCGCGGTGTCGTTACGGTTGACCATGCGGCTGAGACCCCCGAATTCCGGCATCGTCTCCTCGTTGTACGCGTCGACCTCGTCCGTCAGGCCGGCGGGATTCACCACGACGATGTCGGCGCGATCGCCGAGACGCAGGTGGCCGGCGTCGACGCCGTAGAAGTCGGCGAGCTCGCCGCTGAGCTTGTGAGCCGCCTGGCCGACCGTCAGGAACGACTCGCGGGCGTCGTTCACGCGCCGCAGCAGGCGGATGCCGAAGTTGTAGAACGCCATGTTGCGCAGGTGCGCCCCGGCATCGGAGAACCCCACCGTCACACCGGGCTTCGTGATCAGCTTGTCCATCTGCTTCTGGCGATGATTGGCGATGGTGGTGTGCCAGCGTAGTTTCCGGCCGTGCTCGACCACCAGGTCGAGGAAGGCGTCGACGACGTGGATCCCCTGCTCCCGTGCCAACTCTGCGATGTTCTTGCCGATGACGGACGAGTCGGGGCATTCGGTGATGATGACGTCGCCGAAGTCTCGGTGCCACACACGGGAGGAGAACTTCTTCTCGAAGTCGGCGCGGAACCAGCGTCGATACGCCTCGTCCTTCAGCAGTTCGTTGCGGCCGAGCTCCTCACGAAGGTGCAGAGCTGCTCTGCCGGAACCGAATTCCTCGAACACGACCAGGTCGATTCCGTCGGAGTAGACGTCGAACGTCGTGGGCAGGTGCTGCCAGCGGAACTGCCCCTTGCCCGGTCCGTTCACCGCAGCGGCCAGCGGACCGAAGATGTGGTGGATCCACGGCGAGGCCTTGGCGTCGGCGGCGGCCAGCAGCGAGACCTTCAGTGCGCGTCGGCCGATGCCCGTCGCGGCGCCGAGGAAGAACACCATGTCGTACTTGGTGTTCAGGTTCGGAATGCTCTGCAGCAGACGGCCGCGGCGACGCAGGATCTTGTGCAGACGCCGGAACTCCGACCACGACGCGTAGGACGACGGCAGCGAGCGCGAGCGGTATCGATCCCCGTCCAGCTTGTCCCAGGGATTGGTCATCGTGGACATGCCGAGCATGCCCGCGTCGAGTGCCTTCTCGAGAGCGTCCGCCATCTGCGCCGTCTCCTCGCGCGTCGGTCGCTGGGAGCGGTCGGTCGACCGGTCGAGTCCCATGACGTGGGCGCGCAGGTCCGAGTGCCCCACCAGCGCAGCGATGTTCGGTCCGAGCGGGAGGCGCTCGAGCGCGGCGATGTACTCCTCCGGGCCCGACCAGGTCTTGTGCGTGTCGACGGCCTTGAGCACGTGATCGCGGGGGAGGGCCTCGACGCGGCTGAAGAGGTCGGCGATGTCGACGGGAGTGGAGTACAGGGTGGAGAGCGAACAGTTGCCGAGCAGCACCGTCGTCACGCCGTGGCGCACCGACTCGCTCAGGCCCGGCCCCACCAGGACCTCCGCGTCGTAATGAGTGTGCACGTCGACGAATCCCGGCATGACCCACTGGCCGGTGGCGTCGATGACCTCGGTGTCCGGTCCGACGTCGAGCGCGTCCGAGGACACGGCACGGACCACGCCGTCGACGATGCCGACATCGCGGCGAACTCCCGGCCCACCATCTCCGTCGAAGACGGTCCCGCCGCTGATCACCACATCGAAGTGCGACTCGTTCATGTGACCTCCATCACTGTGCGATGGGCTCACCGTAACTTAGAGAGTGATCACTCGCAATAGTGGGACTTCGTCCCCCGTGCGCCTTTTGCGCATCTCCGGATACGCAAAGGGCGCACGGGGTCGAAGGCCACTCAGAACGCGAGTGGACGGTGCGACTCGCGCACATAGGTCCAGGTCGAAGACGGACGCACCAGCCCCGCCGACTCGAGGTCCACGCCGTCGTCGTCGATCGTCGAGGTCAGGAAGGTGCGGTCGGACTCCTCGAGGGCACGGGACTGCACCTCGGCGAACGCCTCGATCGCGATGCGGTGGTACTCGTCGAGCGGGTTCTGTCGGCCGAGTGCCCGGAGATGAATGCTCTCGCGGACATCGCCGAGGTGCGCCAGGTAGTCGGACCACGCGCGGTCGAGATGGTGGAGGACGATGCGCCGGGCGGCGCGTACGCGGGCGTCGGAGTCGACGGCCTCCAGTTCCGCGGCACGCTCGGGATTACGGGTGGTCAGCAGGTCCCACGCTTCGTCGGTGCCGAGCAGCGCGGCCCGACGCGTGTCGAGAATGTCGCGGTGCTGGGCGGTCAGCTGGTTGTACCGCCACGTGGACGCGTGGGTGTCGAGCATCGCGCCCTCCGCGACGCGCTGCGCGTGGTCGATGCGCTTGGCCGCGACCTCCGACTCGAGGAAGCCCGTGTCGTCGGGGTGGCCGGGTCGATCGCTCTTCTCCAGGTAGCGCGTCACCAGCGAGTCGTCCCAGCTGGCGAAGAACACGGAGCGGCCCGGATCACCCTGTCGCCCTGCGCGTCCCCGTAGCTGGTTGTCGAGTCGCTCGGTGACGTACCGCGCGGTGCCGATCACGAGTAGGCCGCCGAGGTCGGTCACGCCGTCCCCGAGCCTGATGTCGGTGCCGCGGCCGGCGATCTGCGTCGAGACGGTCACCGCATCGCGCAGTCCGGCCCGCGCGATGATCTCGGCCTCCTCCGCGTCGTTCTTCGCGTTGAGGGCGACCACCGGCACTCCGGCGTCCTCGAGGCGGGCGGCCAGAGACTCGGACTCCTCGACGTCGTGCGTCCCCACGAGCACGGGCTGCCCCGTGGCGTGGGCTTCCAGCACTGCAGCGACGACGGCCGCGTTCTTCTCGGGAGCGGTGGCGTACACGCGGTCGACCTCGTCGACGCGGACGAGCGGCTCGTTCGGCTCGACCACCGACACCCCGAGGCCGTAGAACGTCCGAAGCTGTTCTCCTGCTGCGAGAGCCGTTCCGGTCATTCCGCACACGCGGCGGTACCGACCCATCAGGGCCTGCACGGTGATGGTGTCGAGGACCTGCCCAGTCTCCGTGCGCGCCAGGCCTTCCTTCGCTTCGACCGCGGCCTGGAGACCGTCCGGCCAACGCTGCAGCTCCGCGACACGGCCGCGGGAGGCGTTGACCAGCTGTACCCGACCGTCCCGCACGATGTAGTCGACGTCCCTGCGTACCAACACCTCTGCGTGCAGGGTGAGATTGACGCGCACCAACGTGGTGCCGACGTGCTCCTCGCTGTACAGATCGATCCCTCCCAGTGCGTCCTCGAGCTTCTCGGCCCCGGCATCGGTCAGGAACACGTTGCGACGCTCGGCGTCGACCTCCCAGTCGGTGTCCGCGTCGAGGGATCGCACAGCGTCGAGCACGTCGTCGGCCGACACGTCCTGATCGATCGAGCCGGCGAGAACCAAGGGCACCAGAGCTTCGTCGACGAGCACCGAGTCGGCCTCGTCGACGACGGCGACGTCCGCGGTGGGGGAGACCAGCGTGTCGACGTCGTCGACGAGATGGTCGCGCAGTACGTCGAAGCCCACCTCGTTGACCGAGGCGTAGGTGACGTCGCACCCGTAGGCAGCGCGCCGCTCGTCCGCCGTCGACTCCGCCGTGATCCACCCGACCGTGACTCCGAGCGCGTCGTAGAACGGGCGCATCCACTCGGCGTCGCGTCGAGCGAGGAAGTCGTTGACCGACACCACGTGCACGTCCCTGCCCTGCAGCACGTAGGCGGCGGCCGCGACGGCGCCGGAGAGCGTCTTTCCTTCGCCCGTCGCCATCTCGATCACGTCGCCCTCCAGCAGCCGTACGGCTCCGTAGAGCTGAGTGTCGAAGGGGCGCAGGGACAACGCACGATCGGACGCCTCGCGCGCGAGCGCGAGGAACGCGGGCACGTCGAAGGAGCCGGCTCCGCGCAGACCGTCGGCCGCGGCACGCAGACCGTCCGCGTCGAGGTCGCGGTAGCGGTCCTCGAGCGCTCGGGCGGCATCCACGGCACCTCGCGACCGCGCATGCCCCTTCGCGACCGAACGACCGAGCAGGGACCAGAACCGTGACGCCATGTTCGCCAGGCTACCGACGGGCCCGTAGGTGCGGCCGCAAGCCGTGTGCACACCCCCAGCGGTGAGCGCACACGGTCTGCGGCCGGTGGGGAGGGGTGTGCGGTCACTAGAAGGGGTGCGCACACCCGTTGTCGCAGCGCGTCCGACGCGGGAACCGCCTCATCTGAGACGGTCGCGGCCGGACGGCGTCGAGAGGACGACGTTCACCGTGGTCACTGTTCTCGGCACCGTGGGCATCGCATGGCTGCGCGACGTGCGTTGTTCGAAGGTTTAGGCCACCGACGGGCCGTCACGCAGGAGTGATGCGCCGACTCGGGAGAGGGCTCGAGTACACGACGTTAGTGGTGATGGAGCCGAGGGTGGCGAGCCGGCCGGTGACACGTTCGAGATCCCGCATCGAGCGGGCGAGGACCTTGATGATGAAGCAGTCGTCACCCGTGACGTGATGCGCCTCGATGATCTCCGGGGTGGACGCCACCAGTGCGTCGAACGGACCGTAGTTGCCCGACGGGTACGCCAGGCGCACGAACGCAGAGACCGTGTAGCCGAGCGCCTCGGTATCGACAGTGACGGAGTAGCCGGTGATCACGCCGATGTCGGTCAGGCGGCGGACGCGGTCGGCCGTCGCGCTCGACGACAGGTTCACCACTCGGGCCAGATGTGCAACGGTCGCGCGCCCGTCACTCTGCAGCTCGTCCAGCAGTCGCCGGTCGATCTCGTCGACTTCGGGGTGTGGATTACGCGGCACAATGGAAACGATACCGGCCGATCGATGCCGTTTAGTGCGATCAGCCGGTGATCGCCACTTCTCCCAGTCGCCCGAACAGGATTGGCTGAGGTCATGGAAAAGACACCGTCCGCCGCCGACTTCTTCGCCGCGAAACTGAGGTTCGAGACTGATCCCGCCGATGTTGCCGCCGAGCGATCCCGCGGTGCGGGGCCGCTGCTCATAGACGTTCGTTCGGACGCGTCCTGGAGTGCTGGGCGCATTCCGGGAGCGGTGCACATCGTCGGGGCCGATCTGGGCATGCGCATCGCCGAGGTGGAGCCGGATCGCGACGCCGACATCGTCGTCTACTGCTGGGGACCGGGATGCAACGGCAGCACCCGAGCGGCCCTGACGCTCACTCGCCTCGGCTACCCCCGCGTGCGGGAGCTGATCGGGGGATTCGAGTACTGGGCACGGGAAGGTTTCGCCGTCGTGTCCGACACCGGACGTACACGGCGAGCGCCCGATCCGCTCACCGCTCCGACGACGTGACCTCACTCAGCCACCTGGACACGAGCTCGACGGCCTCCGGCGCGGCCACGGCCGTCGCGTGGTCGTACCCGCGGAGTTCCGCGTACTCGGAGCCGGCGATCAACGATGCGGTGCGACGGGTGTCGTCGATACGCTGGACGTCGCGGGAGCCGACGTAGAACAGTGTCGGCGCCGTGATGGCGCGGACGGCGTCGTCGGCGATACCGGGATCGTCGTCCGATGCCCGGAAGTAGGCGGCCAACGCTTCGGAGTCGTTGCGCAGGAACGCGGCTCGGGTGCCGGAGTCGACCGGGAAGCCGCGGCGGTTCGCCCACTCGTCGACGAACCCGTCCATTCCCCGTTCGGCGAGGACGTCGGCGCTGCCGTCGAAGAACAGGCTGTCCAGCGCGCCCTTCTGCGGCCCCGATCCGGCTCCGCCCACGACGAGTGATGCGACACGCTGGGGAGTGCGGGTGACCAGATTGAGGCCGGACCGACCGCCGAACGAGTAGCCGACGTAGTGCGCGGCGGACACGTCCGCCGCGTCCAGGACGGCGACCAGATCCTCGCTGACACGGTCCATCGAGTAGGCCTCGACGTCGCGAGGAGCCTCGCTCCGGCCATGTCCACGCTGGTCCACGAGGATCAGGCGGTACCGGTCGCGCAGCGCACGGACGTAGCCGAAGGTGCGCCAGATCTGGTGCGACAACAGGCTGCCGTGCACCAGCATCACCGGCGGGCCGGTGGGGTCACCCGTCACCGACCAGGCGATGCGGGTGCCGTCCACCGGGTTCGTCGCGAAGTCCACGGTGCCATGGTCGCAGGTGGGCGATCTCAGGTGGACGTCGAGGTGAGCCCGTCGGCGGTCAGATCGACCCGCCGCGTGATGCCCAGCGCATCGAGGAACGCCTCGTCGTGGCTGACCACGATCAGGGCTCCCTGATACGACGACAGCGCCGTGCTGAGGTGCGTCCTGGACGCGACGTCGAGATTGTTCGTGGGTTCGTCGAGAATCAGCAACTGCGGTGCCGGATCGGCCAGCAGCAGCATCGCGAGGGCCGCGCGCACCCGTTCCCCGCCCGACAGGGTGTGCACCACCGCGTCGGCCCGCCGACCGCGGAAGAGGAAGCGAGCGAGTCGAGTTCGGACGTCGGTGATCGACGTGTCCGGTGCCGCGCGGCGGACGTTCTCCACCACGGACGCATCGTCGTCGAACACGTCGAGGGATTGCGGCAGCACCGCGGTCGGCACCGACGGCGCCAGAGATCGCAGGAGAGTCGTCTTGCCGACTCCGTTGTCCCCGACGAGCGCGATGCGTTCCGGGCCCATGATCGTGAGTTCGACCGTCCTGTCCGGGTACCGACCGTCCAGATCGAGCAGCATCTCGCCCGTCGACGCCACCGACTTCGACGCGTGCACCGCCGTCTCGGGCAGATCCACCACGATCTCGGTGTCGTCACGAATCATCTCGTGCGCCTCGTCGGCGCGGGCGCGGGCATCCGCCACGCGGTCCTCGTGTCCGATGCGGTACTTGGCAGCCGACTCCTGTGCGGCGCTGCGCCGGTTGTGGGCGACGATCTTCGGTACCCGCTTCTCGCGAGATGCCTTCTCTCCCATCCGTCGCCGGTGGGCCACGGTGGTCTGCGCCTCGACCAGATCCCGCTTCTGCCGGCGCAGATCCTGATCGGCCGACCGCGCCGCGGCCCGCGCCGCCTCCTGCTCGCCCTCCACGACGCTCCGGTAGTGCGTCCAGTTGCCGCCGAACATCCGGAGCGACGCGGGCGACGACCGTACCGAGTGGAGTTCGGCGATGTCGTCCATGGTGTCGAGCAGGCCCTGGTCGTGACTCGCGACGACGACGGCGCCGGAGAACTCGTCGAGTACTCGTCCCAGAGCGGAGCGAGCTCGTCGATCCAGGTTGTTCGTCGGTTCGTCGAGAAGCAGGACGGAGGGCCGCCGGATCACCTGACCGACGAGTGCGACGATCGTCGACTCGCCCCCCGACAGGGTTCTCATCGGTCGATCGAGATCTGCTGCCATGCCCAGACTCTCGCCGAGGCCGGCCGAGTCGAGCAACGCGAGAGTGCGCTCCTCGACGTCCCAGTCCGTACCGACGACGGTGAAGTCGTCGGGATCGGTGCTGCCGTGCTCGATGCGTGCCAGGGCCTGTCGGACGTCTCCGATGCCGAGGAGATCGGCGACGGTGTCCGAGACGTTCGTGACCACTTGCTGGGGAAGATGGCCGACGGTGCCGGTGACGCGTACGGACCCGCGCTGCGGTCGATACCGCCCGGTGATCAGGTGCAGCAGAGTGGATTTGCCCGCTCCGTTGGTGCCGACGAGGCCGGTCCGGCGCGGCATGAACGAGGCGTCCAGGCCGTCGAGGACAGGCCGGCCGTCGGGCCAGGAGAAGGTGAGATCGGAGAGAACGACGGAGGGTGATATTGACATGGAGCACCTCGAGAGGAGTGTCGTGCCACCGCGACGTGCGCGTCGGTGGGATCCGCACTACTTACGAGAGGAGCAACTGCCTGTCCGTTCGTCGGGGGACTCGAGGATCCCCACTGTAGGACGATCTGCCCGCGGGGTCAAAGACTATTCGAACAGACTGTCACTCAGTCGTTGTCGGATCCCTCGACAGTGGGTCCCTGGGCCCGCAGGTCGTCCACCTTCGCCATGGCCTCGCGCAGTTCTGCGAGCCACGGGTCGATGTGGTCTCCGGTCAGGCGTACGGCCCAGGCGAGCGCGTCGGCGCGCGAGCGTGCGACGCCGGCGTCGACGAGAGTGTCGAGCACCTTGCGTTCGGGCTGACGCAGTCGAGTCATGACCGGCACCGCGAGGTGGGTGAAGAGGGTGGTGTCGCCGTCGATGGTGACACCCCAGGCGACCTTGCGGCCGTAGCGTGCCTCGGCCTCGTCGGCGATACGCATGCGATCGTCGCGGGTGGACTCACGGAATCGAGCGATGCGGCCCTCGACGCCGGCATCGGACTCGGGGGCGTTCAGTTCGCCGATCACGACGATCTCTTCACGGTCGACCTCGACCGTGGCGGTGCCGTCGAACCAGTCGTCGGGCAAGCGGCCGAGGAACCACTGTTCCGCATCGCCTGCGTCGGGTACGTCTTTCTGCTGCCATCCGCCGGGCCGGCCGACGCGTTCGCCGCGCTTTGCGCCGCGACCGCGGCCGTGTCCGTGGGGTCCACCGCGCCGGGGTGCGTCACCTCGACCGAAGGGACTGGAGGGTCGTTCCCCGAAGGGGAAGGTGTCATGGGGATTCATGATGTTCTACTTTCTTCAGTGGCGCGATTACTTGATTACAACGCCCTTGATTACAAGATTACACACGTCGCGCCGAGCGTCAAGAGTTCGTCGCGTCGTGTGACCGACGGATCGGTGGGGCACTATCAGTGCGTGCCTTCGCTGATGTCTCGACCGTCCCGCCGATTCGGCCCTTCCACCAGCAGCGGACTCCGTCTCGCCGCCGCGACCATCGCGGTCGCGCTCGCCGCCACCGCGTGCAGTGCCGACGAGCCCCCGGCGTCCCGTGTGACGGCCGATCGGTTCGCCGAAGCGCTGAGCACACAGAACGTGGGCGCCGCGGCAGAGTTGACCTCGGATCCGGCGGCAGCGACCGCGGTGCTCACCCAGATGTACGACGGACTCGGCGGTGGCGGAACGGTCACGGCGACACCGCGGTTCACGGTGAGCCAGGCAGACGACGAGCAGCAGACGTTCACACTGTCCGCCTCCTGGTCCTTCGCACCGCCCGAGGAGGCGGAGGCTCCCGCGACCGGTACCGCATCCGCGACGGCGACCACCGCGGCAGCTCCCACCACGTCGGCCCCGGCGGACGCGGAACGCGTCTGGACCTACACGACGACCGGATCCGTCGCCGACGGTGGACAGGGGCTGAAGGTCACCTGGAACCCGGGTGTCGTCGTACCGGGCCTGACTCCGGAGACGACGGTTCGGTACACGCCCGTCACCGCGTCGACCGCGCCTCGCGTCGTCGACACCTCGGGAGCGCCACTCATGTCGCAGCAGGTGGTGACGCTGGTGAATCTCGACCAGACCGCCGATCCCGGCGCCGTCGCGGTACTGGTGTCGCCGTTCGCGCCGACGGTTACGGCGGAATCCCTTCGTGACGCGCAGTCGAGCGCTCCGTCGGTGACGGCCGTGAGCCTGCGGCAGGAGGATCTCGCCCCCATCGAGTCTCTGCTCTCCGCCTTGCCCGGCGTCACTCTGGCGCCGCAGACGCGGCTCCTGACCGAGAATCGCGCACTGTCCTCTCCCGCGCTGAACGACGTGGCGCAGCTGTGGCAGGAGCAGCAGGACGCCACCGCCGGGTGGGCCGTGCAGTTGGTGGCCGCCGACGGTTCCGTCGCCCAGCGGGTGACCGGCGTCGAGGCGACCGTCGGCCCGGACATCCAGGTCACGCTCGACACACTGTTGCAGCTCAAGGCGGAGAACGCTCTCGCGTCGACAGCGAACGCCGCGGCCGTCGTGGCGATCCGGCCCTCCACCGGAGACGTCGTGGCCGTCGCGCAGAACTCGGCCGCGGACGCGCAGGGCCCGATCGCCCTCACGGGCCTGTACCCGCCGGGCTCCACTTTCAAGACCGTCACCACCTCGGCGGCACTGCAGGCGGGCACCGTCACCCCCACGACCGTGGTGCCGTGCCCCGGATCCGCGAACATCGAGGGCCGGACCATCCCCAACGACGACAACTTCGACCTCGGATCGGTTCCGCTCCAGACGGCGTTCGCGCGTTCGTGCAACACCACCATGGGTCAGCTGGCCGTCGATCTGCCCGACGACGCGCTGCAGCAGGCGGCCCTGCAGTTCGGGCTCGGCGTCGACTACCTGACACCCGGGCTCACCACCGTGACCGGCAGCGTTCCGCCCGCGACGACGTCGGCCGAGCGCGTCGAGAGCGCGATCGGGCAGGGCACCGTCACCGCGTCCCCGTTCGGCATGGCCCTGGTCGCGGCGTCCATCGCGGACGGATCCACCCCGTCGCCGACCATGATCAGCGGACGACCCGGTACCGCGGATCGCACCGTCGCAGCCCCGCCGGCGGAGGTGACCGACCAGCTGCGCGCCATGATGCGGGAGACGGTCACCGCCGGTACGGCGACGCAGTTGCAGGACATCGACGGACTGCTCGGTAAGACCGGCACCGCCGAGGTCGCGAGCGGCCCGGCGCACGGCTGGTTCGTCGGCATCCGCGGTGACCTGGCGTTCGCCGTGTTCGTCGAGGGCGGCGACTCCTCCGCGCCGGCGCTGACGGTGGCGGGATCCTTCCTGCGCTGAGTGGCCTTCGGCCCTGTGCGCCTTTTGCGCACCCCTGGATACGCACAAGGCGCACGGGGTGACCGGATCGTGACCGGTCCGAGTGCTCACCGTGCTGTGTTACTGGTGTGACTCATGTGATTATTGGGGCATGGTTCTGCGTTCCAGGTACGTCGTCGCGCTGCTCGCAGTGTTCGTGTCGCTCGCGACTGTCGCCTCGTTCGTGGTGAACAAGCCTCGCAGTGAGGCGGCGGTGCTGGTGGACCGGTTCGTCGCCGCCCTCGATCAACGTGACGTGGCCGCGGCCGCCGCGCTGACCTCCTACCCCAATGCCGCGGCCCAAACGATCGGCGCCATGTTCGACTCGATGGGGCCCGGAGTCTCGACGAGCCGCATGTCGCAGTACATCGGCCTGGACGACGAGTCCGGCTTCTTCACCGTCGACTCCACCTGGTCGTTCGGCGAACCCCGCGGCCAGGACTCGCGCGAGTGGCGCGTCACCACCCAGGGGTCGACGCGCAAGCTCGGCGTCGGCTGGCGCATCTCGTGGGATCCGTCGATCCTCGCCCCGGAACTGCGTGCCGGTGGGTCCGTCCGCTACGCCCGGACCGATGCACCCGCACCGCGCGTGCTCGACGCCTCGGGCGCCGTGATGATGGCGGAACAGAACGTCGCCTCCGTGCGGCTCGATTCCTCCGCGACCTCCGACCTGGCCGACACGACGTCCCGCCTCGCCGACGTCATCGACGTCGTGGCGCCGCTGATCACGTCCGAGTCGCTCCAGGCCGACGTCGCGGCGGACCCCGGTGCCGTGATCACCGCCGTGAACCTGCGTGCCGACGACTACGCCGTGCTGGAGGACGACCTGCGTGCGATCCCCGGTGTGGTCCTCTACGCGGAACCCAAGCTCATCGCCGGTGACCGGCGGCTGACGTCGCCGGTGCTGGACTCGCTGCGGACCGTGTGGCAGGACTCCCGCGACGCCACCGCGGGCTGGGCTGTCGAGGTCGCGGACACCGACGGCGAGACCACCCGACTGGCAGGTTTCCAGGGTCCGGGATCACCCGACATCACGTCCACTCTCGACCCGGCCGTGCAGCTCGCTGCTGAGACCGCCGCCGTCAGCGTCGGGACCCCGGCCTCGATCGTGGTCATGAAGCCGTCCACCGGTGCCGTCGTCGCCACCGCGCAGAACAGTTACGCCAACGACGAGGGCACGCCGGCGTTCACCGGCCTCTATCCCGCCGGGACGCTCGTGGACGTGATCCAGGCGTCGGCCGATCGCCAGAAGATCGGATTCTCCGACGCCGCACGCCAGTTCGGCTTGGGTACCTCCTTCGACATCCCCGGTCTCGACGCGGTCACCGCCTCGCTCCCCGACGGCCAGTCGGCGGTGGACCAGTTCCGCGGTGTCAGCCGGACGTCGTCCGTGTCCGGCATGACGGTGACACCCTTCGGCCTCGCCGAGATGGCGGCGGCCGTCGCTCGCGGATCGGCACCGGCTCCGATGATCGTCGGCGGCGCACCGGCGACGGTGTCCGGTGCGGGCTCGCCCGTCGCCCCGGCCGTGCTGACCTCGCTGCGGAACACACTGCGTGACAACGCCCGCAGCGAAGGTGTCAGCGATCCGTCGGTCACCGGGCTCGCCGGGGACAACGGAGACGATCGCTGGTTCCTCGGCACCAAGGGCGATCTGGCCTTCGCGGTCTACATCGAGGACGCCGACGGAACCGATGCCGCGGCGCGCATGACGAACATGCTGATGCGCGAGATGGCCTCGCCGTCGGAGTGATCACCGGCTTGCTACGTTTCACCCCGTGACCGTCACCGAGTTCGTCCTGCTGATCGCGGCGGGCTTCGGTGCCGGAGTCATCGGCTACATCACCGGCCTGGCGTCGCTCGTGTCGTACCCCGCGCTGCTGGCGGTGGGGCTGCCACCGGTCGCGGCCAACGTGACCAACACCGTGGCGCTCGTCGGGGCCGGTGTGGGTGCCACCGCGTCGTCGGTCAAAGAGCTTGCCAAGAGCGGTCGTTCGCTGCTCTGGCTCACCCTGTGGGCCGCGCTGGGCGGCATCGCGGGAGCCGTCGTCCTGCTGCGCGCGCCGGGGGAGACGTTCGAGGCGGTCGTGCCGATCCTGGTCGTTCTCGCATCCGTCGCCATGCTGCTGCAGCCGCGGATCCGCGTCCTCGCCGGTGACCGGACGTTCCCGGTGCTGTATCCGAGCGCGATCTTCCTCGTCGCGATCTACGGCGGCTACTTCGGCGCGGGTGCGGGCGTCATCTTCATGGCCCTGACGCTGATCTGCACGGCCGAACCCGTCTGGCGCGCAACGCTCCTCAAGAGCTACCTGCTGGGTGTGGCCAACCTGGTCGCCGCGGTGATATTCGCGTTCTCCGGCCAGGTGAACTGGCTCGCCGCACTGGCGATGGGAATCGGCACCATCGCCGGGGGAACGCTCGGCCCGCGCATCGTGAGACACCTTCCGCCGAATCCGCTCCGGATCGCCGTGGCGCTGTGCGGGTTCGGCCTCGCAGCGTGGCTGTGGCTCGGCTGAGGAACTGTGTGGGTCAGGCGCGACGACGCTGCGCGAGGCGGGCGACGAGACGCCACCCGAGCAGGAACACCGCCAGCGTCACCGTCGCGACCACGATGAAGCTGAAGGCCGTTCCCTCGCCGGACACCTGCCGAAGCACCATGCCCACGACCACGGCGCCGATCCACGCGAGCACCCCGGTGGGGACCAGGGACACCGCGACGAACTTCTCGCGGTACAGCGCGTAGGTCACCGCCCATCCCACGGCGAGGCCGACGAGGAACGGCCAGGCCGTCGACAGTGTGCCCCCGACGGTCACGCCCTCCTCGTGGCTGCCTCGGCCGATGGCGCTGAAGACGAGGACGAGAACGACGTCGATCACCGCCGGCACTGCGAGGGCCGACAGGGCGGGAGTGCGGGTGCGCGCGGGCATGCCACCAGACTACGAGGCGCCGAGACGCGGAAAGACCCGCACCGGCGCCGGCTGTGCGGGCGTCGAGCGGGTCTTTCCGGGAGGAGATCAGGCCTGGTGGCCGGCCTCGATCTCGAGCAGCAGGCCGATCTTGTCGCCGACGACGGCGCCGCCACCCTCGAGGGGCATGTCGATGCTGATGCCGAAGTCCTTGCGGTTGATCGTGGTGGTGGCCTCGAAGCCGGCGACCGGTCCGTTGCCCATGCCGGCGTTGACACCGTTGAACTCGACGTTCAGATCGATGGACTTGGTCACGCCGTGCAGCGTGAAGTCACCGGTGAGCACGAAGTCGTCGCCCTTGGCCTTGACCGAGGTGGACCGGAAGGTGGCAGTGGGGAACTTCTCGACCTCGAAGAAGTCGGCGGTCTTGAGGTGGCCGTCGCGCTGCGCGTTGTCGGTGGTGATGGAGGCGACGTCGATCTCGGCGTCGATGGTGGGCGCGCCGTTCTCGTCGACCGTGATGGTGCCGGTGAAGGTCTGGAAACGGCCACGGACCTTGCTCACCATCAGGTGGCGGACGGTGAACCCGACGGTCGAGTGGGTGGCATCGATGGCCCACGTGCCGGCGGTGAGCTGGGGGACGGACACTGCTGCAGTCATGACGAACTCCTGTGTGGTTGAAGGTTCAAGCCTCACAGTACACAACCGGACCGCGGTCCGCATCTATTCCCGCGGAGGAGAATCCTTGCCGAGCGGGTGGGTGGCCGACGGCTGTTCCGTCCGCTCCCGAAGTTCCGTCCGCTCGCGCTGCTCGACGGCGAGATCGAAGTGCAGGTCCTCGTGCTGATGCTTGCGGAACAGGATCAGGAAGACGACCCAGCCGACGAGTGCCACCAGGATGAAGCTGACCAGGCGATACACCAGTGCGGACGCGACCGCTTGTGACGCGCTGATGCTGGCCGCGGTGGTGAGGGTCGCGATGAGAGTGGCGTCCACGATGACCAGACCACCGGGCGCACCGGGGATGGACCCCACCGTCTTGCTGGCCGAGAAGGCGATGAGGAGCCCGTAGATCTTCGGATCCGCGCCGATGGCGTAGCAGGCGAACCCGAGGCACGCGACGTCCGCGAGGCGGTGCACCGCGGAGAAGCCGAGCGACACCGTGCCGTCGCGGGCACCGAGGCGTACCGACTTCACCTGCTCGACGATCTCGTCCAGCCGGGCCATGCCCGTGTCGGGATCGTTGTTGCGCAGCGAGTTGTACTTCGACAGCCCCCACCGGCCGATGCTCACGATCGACTGGGGGTGGGAGCGGACGTAGCGCACGCCGGCGATGAGGGCGATCACGCCGGCGACGGGGACGATCAGTGCGAGGGTGTTGGCGCTGCCGCCGACGAGGAAGGCTCCCGTCACGCCCAGGACAGCCAGCCCGAGCGCGGCGATGACGCCGGAGATGGCGAGCTGCCACGACGCGACCACCGGGCTCGCGCCCCAGCGGCGTGTCTCGCGGTATGTGAACGCGGTGGAGAAGACCTGGCCGGCCGGCAGTGTCAACGCCATGGCGGTGCTGCCGTAGATGACGGAGAGCGAGCGTCGCTGCGATACGCGGACGCCGCCCGCGCGCAGCAACTGCTTCTGGACACGCGCGAACGCGGACAGCGAGATCGCTTGCATCACGACGCAGGCCGCGGCCCATCCCCAGTGGATCTCGGTGAGGGCGCGCCACGACTCGTGCAGGCGCGGCCACAGGTAGACACCCTCACCGACCAGCAACGCCACGAGGGCGACCGCGGCCACCCAGCGCAGCCATCGCCATCTGCCACCGGCGCGGGGCGACCCAGCGGATCGGCCCTGCTCCGGAACTACCACGGCACCGAGAGTAACGAACGGTGCCGACGATCAGCGCGGATAGTCGACCGGGGAGGCCAGGTGCGTCGCGCGCCGCCGTCCGCGCAGCTGCACCTTCTCGCCCAGTTCCCACTCGGACTGCTCGTCCTCGTCGGCGAAGTACAGTGCCGACGTCGACGCGAGAACCCGACTGGGAGTGAACTTCGCGAGTTCCGTCAGGCGCGACGCCTCGTTCACGGGATCACCGATGACGGTGTACTCGAAGCGTTCCTTGGCGCCGATGTTTCCCGCCACCGCCAGTCCGGCCGACACGCCGATGCCGATGTCGAGTCCGGCGATCTCGGTGAGCTCGCTGCGCAGTTCCCGCGCCGCGGACAGTGCCGCGGTGGGTGCGTCCGGGCGATCCAGGGGCGCGCCGAAGATGGCCAGCGCCGCGTCGCCCACGAACTTGTTGACGAAGCCGTGGTGCCGGTCGACCACGTCGACGACGACGCGGAAGAAGTCGTTGAGCAGGTCGACGACCTCGCCGGGCGGACGTTCGGAGGCGGCGGCCGTCGAGCCGACCATGTCGACGAACAGCACCGCGACGAATCGGGTCTCGCCGCCGAGCTCGGTGCCGAACTTGAGGGCGCGCCGCGCGACGTCCTCACCGACGTGCTGCCCGAACAGCTCGCGCAGGACTGCACGCTCCGACGCGTCGGCCATCATCCGGTTGAAGCCGACCTGCAGACGGCCGATCTCACTGCCGTCGAACACCTCGACCTGGACCTCGGTGTGGCCCTCCTGCACCTTCTCGATGGCGCGGCGCAGCTGACGGATGGGATCGGAGATCTGGCTGGCGGTGAGCATCGACAGACAGAACGCCTGAATGATCGCCAGCACGCAGAGCAGGCTGATGGCGATGGCCAGCGAGTCGGGGGAGAAGACCAGGTCGGTGGTCAGCTGGGTCGCGCACAGCAGCAGGATTCCGACGACGGGGATCAGTGTGCCCAGGCCCCACGTCATCGCCATGCGTGTACCCACACCGGGCGTCATCGTGCGGTCGAAACTGCCCTCGCTGAGCGCCTGCGCGGCGACGGGCCGGAGGATGCGTTCGCCCAGCATGTAGGTGAAGCCGAAGGTGATCGCCGCGGACATGGCGACCGTCACCGCGACGGCCACCGCGAGCGACGGCATCTCCGACGCGGTGAGCAGCATGAAGATGACGCCGCCCACGATCCAGAGCACCAGGTGCACGATGGCCTGGCGCAGCGGTGCGTGCAGGGCGGCCATCTGCTCGGATCGACTGGGCGGTCCACCGCGGATCTGCCACCGCATGACACTGCGCAGCATGACGGCGGCGGTCGCGAGGCTGACGACGGCCGCGAAGAGCAGGTACGCCCCGAAGATGAAGACATTGCGCACCCGATCGACGACGATCGACTCGTTCTCGGGAATGGGCAGCCCGTACCGGACGAAGGCGAACACCAGGATCGCGCCGAGCAGATTGGCCAGGAGCATCGACGCGAGGTACAGCGGCCAGCGACTTCTCAGGGTCAACGAGACCGCACGTAGAAGCGTCAGCACGAGGTCAACTTACCGGGTGCTCGGTTAGGCTTCCTCGGTGACGGACGATCCGGCGGAGTCGGTACACCCTGTGGTACGTGTCGGCGCTGCGTGGACGTGGCGTCTGTTGGTGTTGTTCGCCGGTCTCGTGGTGATCGGCATGATCGTGCACCGGCTCGAGAGCGTCGTCGTCCCGGTGGCACTCGCCCTGCTGGCGTCGGCGCTGCTCTCCCCGCTCGTCGACTGGATGCAGCGGCGCGGCATCCCGCGCGTCGTCGCGGTCATCGTCTCGATCCTCGGCAGTCTCGGGCTGCTGGTGGGCATCCTGACGTTCGTCGTCGAGCAGTTCATCGAGGGCGTACCCGCCCTCACGGATCAGTTCACCGGCAGCGTCACCCAGATCCAGGACTGGCTGACGCAGGGGCCCCTGCACTTCAGCGAGGACCAGATCCGCAGTGCCGGCGACTCGGTGGTCCGGTCGGTGCAGTCGAATCAGGAAGCTCTCACCAGTGGCGCGTTGACCACCGCCGCGGTGATCGGCGAGATGCTCACCGGGGCTCTGCTCGTGCTCTTCACCCTCATTTTCTTCCTCTACGGCGGACAGCAGATCTGGGACTTCGTGTCCCGGATCGTCCCGACGCGGGCGCGCCGCCGCGTCCGGTTGGCAGGCAGCCAGGCGTTCGGCTCGCTGGTGGGGTACGTGCGCGCCACCGTCGCGGTCGCCGCCGTGGACGCCATCGGTATCGGCACGGGACTGGCGATCCTCGGTGTCCCGCTGGCTCTTCCGCTGGCGTCACTGGTGTTCATCGGAGCGTTCATTCCCATCGTGGGTGCGGTGCTCACCGGCTTCGTCGCGGTGCTCGTCGCCCTGGTGACCAAGGGATTCATCACGGCGCTCATCGCACTCGCGATCGTCATCGCCGTGATGCAGGTCGAAGGCCATGTGCTGCAACCACTCCTGCTCGGTCGCGCAGTCCGTGTGCATCCCCTGGCCGTGGTGCTCGCCATCGCCACCGGCATCGTCATGGCGGGCATCATCGGTGGCCTGCTCTCGGTGCCGCTCGTCGCGATGGCCAATACCGCTATCCGCTCACTGCTCGCCGACGATCCCGAGGAGGCGTACGAGGAGATCGCCGACACGAATCCGTCGGAACCGATGTTCCCGGCCGCGCCGAACAGTCCGCACCCCGAGAACCAGAAGCTGAGCCGTGGCGAGGTCGACGGTCCCGCGAGCTGACGCCACCGGTGTCGCGGAGGCACCGCTGTGGCGCGCCGCGGCAGCGTTCCGACTGGTCACCGTCCTGTACGTGGTCGGGTTCCAGTTGGTCGTCCAGGACCGGTACGACGCACCGCGCCTGAGCTGGCTGTTCGTCGTCGTCACCGTCATCTGGTCCGGAATCGCGGCCGTCGCGACCCTGACGACGCCCGCGCGGCGCCCCGTCGTCGTCGCCGACCAGATGATGACGCCGGCATTGATCTGCAGCACGCTGCTGGTGGCGAGTCCGGCATGGCGCCAGGACCACCAGGTGCTCCCGACGACGATCTGGGTGGCCAACGCCGTGATCGGTGCCGCCGTCCTGGGAGGCCCCCGAGCGGGGCTCGCCTCGGCGGCGGTGATGACCGCCGCCATCGCCGTGGTGCGCGGCACCGTCGACGGCGAGTTGTGGCGCGACTCGACCGGGCCCGTGCTGTTGTCCGTCGGTCTGGCACTGGGGCTCGCGGCGCGGACGGCGCGCCTCGCACGCAGCCGCCTGGACGAGGCGGTGGCCCTGGCCGCGGCGACCGCGGAACGCGAGCGCCTGGCCCGCGAGGTGCACGACGGTGTGCTGCAGGTGCTGGCCATGGTCAGTCGTCGCGGCCACGAGATCGGCGGCGCAGCAGCAGAACTGGCAGATCTCGCCGGCAGCCAGGAGGCTGCGCTCCGCGCCCTGCTGTCCGGGTCGGCCACCGGGCGTACCGACGGCACTGCCGACCTGGCCGCGCTGGTGCGCGCTGCGGTGGGCACGCGCGCCGTGGTCTCGGCGCCGTCCGAGGCCGTCGTTCTCCGGGCGTCGGCCGCGTCGGAGCTCGCGGCCGCGACGCTCGCCGCCGTCGACAACGCGCATCGACACGGCGGGTCCGACGTCCACGTGTTCGTGCTGGTGGAGGACTTGGGGGACGAGGTGATGGTGACGGTGCGCGACGACGGAGCAGGAATGGCACCCGGCCGTCTCGACGAGGCGCGTGCGGAGGGACGGCTCGGCGTCTCCGGCTCGATCGTGGGCCGGACGGCAGCCATCGGTGGGCGTGCGAGGGTGGACAGCAGGCCAGGAGAGGGAACGGAATGGGAACTGACGCTGCCACGGACAGCGCCGACGCCTCGGTGACGGTGATGGTCGTCGACGACCACCCGATGTGGCGTGACGGAGTGGCGCGGGACCTCGACGCGCGGGGCTTCCGTGTGGTGGCCACCGCCGACGGAGTCCGCTCGGCCACCGCGCGTGCGCGGGCGACGTCGCCGCAGGTGGTCGTCATGGACATGGACCTCGGAGACGGAACCGGAGCCGAGGGCACCGCGTCGGTGCTGGCGGTCTCGCCCGACAGTCGGGTACTGGTGCTCTCCGCGTCCGGCGAACGGGACGACGTGCTCGGCGCGGTCAAGGCTGGGGCGACCGGCTACCTCGTGAAGAGCGCCTCCATCGACGATCTGGTGTCCGCCGTACAGGCGACGAGTCGCGGCGATGCGGTCTTCACGCCCGGACTGGCCGGGCTGGTGCTCGGGGAGTACCGGCGCATGGCAGCCGCCCCCACGGCTGCGGAACCGCCTCCCGTGCTGACCGAGCGCGAGACGGAGGTGTTGCGCATGGTCGCGAAAGGGTTGAGCGCCAAGCAGATCGGCACTCGGCTCGGTATCAGTCACCGCACCGTCGAGAACCACGTGCAGGCGACCCTGCGCAAGCTGCACCTCGCGAATCGTGTCGAACTCACCCGGTGGGCGCTCGAGCAGGGGCTGCAGTGACGGCGTCGTGTTCACTACTCTGGTTGCCATGACCGGAGACGGCACCGACCCCAGGAACATGCGCGTGAGCGACGCCGAACGAGAGCACGTGGGCGGCCTGCTCCAACGCGCCGTCGGACAGGGGATGCTGTCGCTCGGCGAGTTCACCGAGCGGATGGACTCGGTACTGGCGGCCAAGACGCGCGGTGAGCTCAACGCGGTGCTGGTCGACCTGCCGGGCATGACACTGCAGGGCGGCCCACCCCAGCAGGCCGGGCCGCTCGCCGTGGTCCCGAGCGACGCGCTGACGTCGGCACCCGGACACCCGGCCACCGACGGTGCACCCGTGGACATCCGAGCCACGATGTCGACGGTCACCCGTTCCGGTACCTGGACCGCGCCGTCGGCCATCCGGGTCGCGTCGAAGATGGCCACGGTGACCCTCGACTTCAGTTCCGCGGTTCTGACCTCGCGCGAGGTGCGGATCGACGTGGACGACTACTGCAGCACCATCACCGTCGTGGTGCCCGAGGGTGCGTCGGTGGATCTCGACGGCGTCGACACCATGGGCGGCAGTGCGACCAACAAGGTGCGCAGCCGGCCTGTCGAAGGGGGACTGCACGTCGTCGTGCGCGGACGCATCCGCTTCGGATCCGTCACGGCCAAGCACCCGTTCGGGACGTCCATCAAGCGCATGTTCGGGTAGGAACTGCACCCTCGGCTGAGTAGAACGGCGTCGGACTCGAGTAGTTTCCCGTGTTCCCCCGGTCCGCCCCGGCCAGCACGATCGAGGTATGACCACTCCCTCGATAGATCCGCGACTCGTGCACGTGCTGTCCGGTGAGGTCGCCTCCCTGCAGCAGCATCTCGCCCGTGTCGGCCACGACCTGGGTCTCCTCCGACAGCAGCTCGACGGTCCGCCGATGCAGGCCCCGCTGCAGGCGCCCCCTCAGCAGCACCCCGTCTCGAGGCCACAGGTGCAGAGTCCTCCGGTGTCGACTCCCCCGGTACGGCCGATCCCGCGCCCGATGCCCACGCCTCCCCGTGACACCACCCCGTGGTGGCAACGCGACGGTGTCGTCAGTCGTGTGCTCGCCGCCGCGGGCGCTGCGGTGACCGTCATCGGTGTCGTGATGCTGGTGGTGCTCGCGGCGCAGTCGGGCTGGTTCGGGCCCGGTCCTCGTGTCGCCGCGGGTGCGCTGCTGTCCGGAGCGCTCGTCGCCGCCGCGCACCGTGTGGTCGCCCGACCCGGTGGCCGCGTCGGCGCCGTCGCACTCGCCGCGACGGGATTCGCCGGGCTGTATCTCGACCTCGCCGCCGTCACCGCGCTGTACGGGTGGGTGCATCCCGTCGTCGGGCTCGTGGTGGGACTCGGTGTCGCCGCGCTCGGAGTCGCGGTCGCACTGCGCTGGTCGTCGCAGTCACTCGCGGTGATGGTCGTGGCCGGCATCGCGACACTGGCACCCGTCGTCACGGGCGGCATCATGCCGGCACTCCTCGCATTCCTGGTGGTCGTGCAGATCGCCGCC
The DNA here is from genome assembly GCF_019836205.1 of Rhodococcus sp. BP-160. Classification (NCBI taxonomy): domain Bacteria; kingdom Bacillati; phylum Actinomycetota; class Actinomycetes; order Mycobacteriales; family Nocardiaceae; genus Rhodococcus; species Rhodococcus sp. BP-160. The sequence continues at coordinate 556,883 of NZ_JABUEK010000003.1, read as the reverse complement.
TCGCCGGTCGACGTCCGCGAACAGTGGGTCTGGTTGCGCGTCGTCCGCACCGTCCCGGTCGTCGGAGCGGTGCTGCTCGCCGGGCTGCTCGCCCACGTGGAGACGGTCCCGACCGCCGATCTGCTGCCGCTGCTCGTCGTCGCGGGACTGTCCTTCGGCACTGCTGTCGTCGCCTGGTGGACCACCCTCGCCCACCGCGCCGTGGACCCGGCGTCGCTCGCCTCGATCGCGGCCACCGCCGCCGCGGTCCTCGTCACCGCGACGCTGTTCTCTCGCCCCGTCGCCGGCGGCGTCGACGCTGCGGTCGCGCTCGCCCTGGTGGCGATCCTGGTCGCTCGACGCGAGCTGGTCACCACGGTTCGTCTGGTGCTCACAGCGACGGCTTCGGTGGCGGTGGCGTCGGCGCTGGTGACGGGCACGGCCGATCAGGTCCGCATTCTCGCCCTGCTGCTGGTCGCCACCACGGCGCTTCTCGTCGGCGCCCGGACCCGCTCGGGTGTGTCGGCCGCAGCCGGCGCGTTCTTCGCCCTCCTCGGAACCAGCGCACACTCGCAGATCACCTCGGTCGACTCGCTGAGCAGCCCCGTTCGCGCGCTCGACTCCGGCTGGGCCTCGGTGCCCGCGTCGGTCGCCATGATCGCGATGGCTGTGGCGGGAGTGCTCGCGGCACTGCGCACCATCGGGGACGCGACGCTCCGAACCCTCGCCGCCGGCCTGGCGGGAGTCGCCGGCCTCTTCGGTGCGACGGCGGTGTGCGTGATCACCGGCATCGAGATCGGCGGCCGCACCGGGTTCCTCGTCGGCCACGGCGCAGCGACCATCGTGTGGATGACCGTCGCCGCCGCACTGCTGATGCGTGGTCTGTCCGACGCCACCGGTGCCCGCGCGGTCCTCGCCGCAGGTCTGACCGTCGCGGCCTCGGCCATCGCCAAGCTGTTCCTGTTCGATCTCAGCGCACTCGGTGGACTGCCCCGCGCCGCAGCGTTCCTGGTGGTGGGAGTGATGCTGCTCGGTATCGGCACCCGCTACGCGAGGTCGTTCGCGGACCGCGCCGTCACTGCCGACGCTGGCGGGCCAGCAACTCGCTCACACTGATGGCACCGGACTGACCGTGGTGACGACCGCCCGACTCGTCGTCCCCGTCCCGAGCCCGCCGGCGACCCGATGTGGTCGTCGGCGGTGTCTCGTCGGGCTCGGGGACCTCGGGCGTGGAGGGGTTGTGGGTCTCGGGCTCGGGTGCCGGCCGATCCTCGCGCTCGGGCATGCGCAGACCGGCGATCCAGGAATCGACCTCGGCGCTGGTGCGCGAGCCGTTCCCGTGGGGCCCTCCGTTCCCGTTGCTGTGACCGTTCCCGTTCCCGTTCCCGTTGCCGTTGGAGTGGCCGTTCCCGTTGCTGTCGCCGTTGCGGGGCCGATCGACATCGATGCCGTCGCCCGAGACCGAGCCGTACCGGAACGACGTGGTCTCGTGCCCGTTCGAGCCGTTCGAGCCGTTCGAGCCGTTCGAGCCGTTCGAGCCGTTCGAACGCTGAGCGACCGACGGCGCGCGGAGTTCGGCGAGCCAGCTCTCGATGGGGCGCGGGGCGGGTGCGCCGTTCCGCGGTGCCGGCTCGGCCGACGTCGGCTCGGGACCGGCCGTCGGACGACTCTGCTGATCGTCGGAGGCCCGGGCGGGTCGGGTCTCCGCCGGGCGTGCGACCCGAATCTCCCCCGCGGGCGCGGGTGCGACGGGAGGTGCCGTGGGTTCGACGGCGCGCGGTGCGACGGGCTCCGGCGCGGCGGGCTGCTGCACCGGGGGTTCCTGCACAGCGGGCTTCTGCACGCGCTCGGGAGCCGGACGCGGGGCGACGGGCCGGGGACGATCGGGTGCGACGCGCTCGGGCATTGCACGAGCGGCCGACGGGCCGCTCTGCATGACCCGCGGAATCGGCTGGGTGAGCGGTTCCCGCGTCCGCGCCGGGAGCGGTGCGGACCCGATCGCGACGAGCTCGGGGACGTCGGTGGGCATCATCTCGGCGTCGAGGATCGGCTCGCCGAGCCCCAGCTTCTGCTGGATTCGCTTCATCCACTGCGGCGCCCACCAGCAGTCGTCGCCGAGCAGCTTCATCGTCGCCGGGACCAGGAACATGCGGATCAACGTCGCGTCGATGATGAGCGCGGCGATCATGCCGTAGGCGATGTACTTCATCATCACCAGCTCGGAGAAGGCGAAGGCGCCCGTGACGACGATGAGGATCAGTGCGGCCGCGGTGATGATGCGACCGGTGTGCGAGGTACCGACGCGAATGGCCTCGGTCGTACTGGCTCCGCGGGCTCGTGCCTCCACCATGCGGGAGAGCAGGAACACCTCGTAGTCCGTCGACAACCCGAAGATGATCGCGATGATCAGCACCAGGACCGGGGCCATGATCGGCCCGGGAGTGAAGTTCAGCAGACCCGCGCCGTTGCCGTCGACGAAGATGAACGTGAGGATGCCGAGCGTCGCGCCGAGGCCCAGCGTGGTCATCAGGATGGCCTTGAGGGGGAGCACCAGCGACCCGAACGTGAGGAACATCAGCAGCGTCGTGACCAGCACGACGAGCGTCGCCATGAGGGGTAGTCGGTCCACGAGCGCCGCGATCGAGTCCTGCTCGATGGCGGGCGTGCCGCCGACCGACAGGGTCACCCCGTCGGGAACGTCGATGGAGCGGATGTAGTCGATGGCCGGCGACGACACGTTGCGGTCGACCAGGCCCGCCTTGAGCACGGCGACACCGTTCTCGTTGCGCTCGATGGAGAACCGTTCGACGAGCCCGGGAGCGTTGGACGCCTCGCGCAGGACCGTGCCCAACTGCGGACCCTCCGCGTTCTCGAGCACGATCTTGAGCGGCTCGGTGCGGTAGGACGGGAAGTTCTCGTCGAACACGTTCTGTGCGACACGGGTGGGGTTGTCCGGCGGCAGGTACGTCTCGTTGATGCCGCCGAACTTGATGGCACCGACCGGCAGCGTGAGGATCAGCAGGCCCAAAACGATGGGCACGCACACCTTGAGCGGGTTCCGCATGACCCAGCGCGTGAGCTTGCCCCACGGCCCGGACTCGATCTCCTCGGTCGTCTTGGTCTTGCGCATGCTCTTCAGTCCGAGAGCGTCGATGCGCGGGCCGAGGATCGACAGGATCGCCGGGAGAATGGTGATGGCGGTCAGGGCCGCCAGAGCGACGGTGGCGATCGCACCGAACGCGACGGACTTGAGGAAGCCCTGCGGGAAGAGCAGCAGACCGCCGAGGCTCGCGACGATCATCGTCGCCGAGAAGACGACCGTGCGGCCCGCGGTCATGACGGAGCGTTGCACGGCCTGCTGTGTCGTGCGGCCGTCGGCCAGTTCCTCTCGGAACCGGCTGACGATGAACAGCGCGTAGTCGATGGCCAACCCGAGACCGATGAGCGAGACGACGGGCGCGACGAAGCTGTTGACCTCGACGAAATTGGTGAACAGCCGGACCATGCCGTTGGCCGCGACCACGGTGAGACCACCGATGATCAGTGGCAACGCCGCAGCCACGACGCCGCCGAACACGAAGAACAGGAGCACGCCCACCACGGGGATGGCGAGGATCTCCATGCGCTTGATGTCGCCGGCCATGGTGTCGTTCAGCGCGTTCGCGATGGGCTGGAGGCCGGCGAGCTGCACGTCGACGCCGTCGATGGCGAACGCGTCCTTCACGTCACGGAAGTTGTTGGTCAGTTCCGTGTCGTTCGCTCCGGCGATCGCGAACGTGGCGATCGCCTTCGTCTTGTCGGGCGAGGCCAGCGCGGGGAGCCGCTGCTGGAAGTAGTTGATGTTGATCTTCGAGATCTTGTCCGATTGCGCCGCCATCATGGCGTCCTGACCAGCGGTGACGGTCTGCTGGAACGCCGGGTCGTCGACCGTCGATCCCTCGGGTGCGGTGTAGAGGGCGACGACGTCGCCGGTGCTGTCGCGACCGAAGGTGCCGTCCGCGGTGACGGCGGCGTGCACCGACTCCGAGTTCGGGTCGTCCCAGCCGCTCTGACTCAGGTGATCGTTGAGGCTGAGTCCGTACGCGGCGAGGCCCAGCAGGAACGCGACCATCACACCGATGACGGTGAACCGTGATCGGTGAACCAGATCTCCCCAGCGAGAAAACACTCAGGACACTCCTTAACGCCCGACGAGCAGGGCGGACAGCGGACGGAACGGCTGCAGCCAGGCGCCCTCGTCCGGAAGGGAATCGAGGCTGACCCGCGGCAGTGGTTCGCGGAACACACCGGGGATGTCCTCGAGATCCAGGAACTCGAGAGTCTCCGACGTGACGGCCCAACTGGCGTGTTCACGGAACCCGAGGATCTGAACGGGCACACCCGTTGCCGCGATGGCTTCGAGTGGGAGCCGGAAGGCCTGGCCGTCCGCGGACGCGACCACCACTCCCGCGAGACCGTGGTCCCGTGAGCGGAGCTCGATGTGATCGAGCATGTCGGAGTCGACGTCGCTGTCCTCGTCGATCTTCGGTTTGGCGAAGACCGCGAAGCCCACGTTACGCAAGGCCTCGACCCAGGGACGAACGACGTCGGCGCTGCCCTGGGCGATGTTCGTGAAGACCGTGGCCTCGGGTTCGAGGCTCGCGGTCTGGTGCGCGGAGAGCTGGGCGGTGCGGCCGAGCAGCCATCGGCCCAGCGCATCGAAGCGCGGGCGGTAGGCGGCGGTGGGTCGTCCGCCCAGGATGGCGCCGAGGCCCATGTCCAGATTGGGCGCATCCCAGACGAGCAGGACCTTCTTGGTATGGCGAGAATCACCGGCGCCGTCGAGCACGGCCGTGTCCGTGTTCTGTTCGTCCACGCTCATCGGAGTGGGTTCTCGCTCTCTCGTCGCGTGATCGTCGCCGCAGCGACGTCGGTCGCTCCGGTGGATGGCCTGCCCCAGACGAACTCGCTCGTCGGCCTGCCGACCTGCTGGGCCTTGCCCTCGAACTTCGTCACCGGACGGTCGACGGACAGGGAGGACCCCTCGACGGTACGTCGTTCGGCATCGAACGGCAGCCGCGTCAGAGCGGGCTCCGCGTCACCGACCTCCTCGATCCACTCCGCGTAGTCGGCGTGGTCGGTGGCGACGTGGAGAATGCCGCCGGGCTCGAGACGGTCCGCCACCAGGGCGAATGTGGCGGCCTTCAGCAGTCGGCGCTTGTGGTGCCGGGCCTTGGGCCAGGGGTCGGGGAAGAAGACTCGGACGCCGGCGAGCGAGCCGGGAGCGACCATGTTCTCGAGCACGTCGGCAGCGTCGCCCCGCAGAATGCGCAGGTTGGAGAGACCTTCTCGCTCGATCCCCTGGACCGTCTGCGCGATTCCCGGTCGGTAGACCTCGACGGCGACGAGGTTCACGTGCGGTTCGGCGGCCGCCATCGCGAGCGCGGCGGTGCCGGTCCCGGAGCCGATCTCGAGAACCACCGGGGCGGTCCGGCCGAACCACGACGCGGCGTCGAGCGGCTCGTCGGCCACCTCGCGGCCGATGCCGGGCCACATCCGGTCCCACGAGGCCTGCTGCGGTTCGGTGAGCGCGCCGCGTCGGGACCGGAAACTGGTCACCCGGGGATACAGCCGGGAACCGCCGGACCGGCTCTCGTCGGCACCGTCGGACAGGCCGTTCTCGGGCGCTGCGTCCACGGCACGGGGGTCGGTCATCCTGTCATTGTCTCCCATGGACGCATTTCGTGACAGCAGGGTCTCGACTTCAGGTCGAGACTCTGGCCTACCGACACCGGGATCGGCGTGTGAGAATCGCCCCGTCGCATCTGCAGAATCGGGGGATCACGGATGCCGGGGACCGAGTCGAGCGCGCTGCACCGCGCGGTGACCGAGCTGGAACGCAGCGTCGACGACGCCGCTCTGCGGGCGGTGATCGAGCGATGGCGTTCCCCGGTGCGTCTCGCCGTCGCGGGACGCCCCGGTGCGGGCAAGTCCCGCGTCGTCACGGCGCTGGTCCTTCCCGAGGCGGCCGAGGTGCACGGGGTGGACGCCCCCGACCTTCCTCCTCCCGTCCTGGACCACGACGTTCTCGCGCTCGTCGTCGCTCGGACCGTGAGCGCCGCGGACCTCGAGGTGGTGGCGGCACGGCCCGGCGGTGACACCCTCGTGGTCCTCGGGCGCACCGACCTCCCGATCGACGCGGACGCCGTCGCCGCGGTGCTGCCGGCCGGGATGCCCGTGATCGGCGTGGACGACGTCGACACGCTCACCCGTGCCTGGGCGACGGCGGTGTCGCGCGCGGCGAGGTGCCGCGACATCGCCCTGCTCGCCGCGGTCGAGACGGTGGCCGCTCGGAGTGCGCTCGGAAGGTCGTCGATCGAGACGTTCCTGCGCGCCCCCGAGGTGGCTCACGTCCGGAGCGGTGCACGCGCGTGAGTCTCGACCTGCCCGCCGACGCGGCCCGAGTGGTGCGGACGTGGAGTCCCGACTCCCTGAGTCGGCTGGGGCGAGGACCCGTACCGGCGCGCACCGTCGCCGTTCTCGCGGCACCGGGTCTCGACCAGGAGGCGGTCGGTGCGGTGGTGACCTCCGCGGGATGGTCCGTCCGTCCCGTCTGCGCGGCCTCGGCCGTGCTCGTCCTGGTGGATCCCGCCCTGCCGCCGGGCGGTGCCCTCGTCCGGGCGGCGCGGTCGATCCCGGCCGATCTTCCGGTGGTGCTCCGGATCGCCGCCGGACCGGACGACGCGCGGCGCGTCCTCGCCCGATGGGCGGCGTCGGTTCCGCGCGCCGACGCGGTGGTGGTGTGCGGTCCCGACGACGATGCAATCGTGGACGCGCTCGCTCGGGCAGCGGACCGGGTGGACCCGGCAGAGGCGGAGCGGACGGCGGTGGACCGTGCGCTGGCCGAGGCCCGCACGGCACTGACAGCGGCGGCCCGACGCGACACGGGCAGCGCGGACCTCGCCGACGCGCGGGAACGCCGGCGCCGGGCCGCGTCGATCGCGACGGACGACGGACTGCTCCTCCGGCGGTCGACGGCCGAGCTGCGCCTCGATCTCGCCCACCGGGTCGGCGTGCATCGGCGGGAGACGGGCGCGCGGGTCGCCGCCGCCGTCGGGGACGCGAGCTTCGCCGACCTCCGACGCCTTCCGTCCGTGGTCGCCGCGGAGATCGATGCGGCGACGGGTCGGCTCGCGGACGAGGTGACCACCGCGCTGACCGCGGTCGGCGCCGTGGACTCCGCACCCCCGGTCGAACGCGCGTCGACGACCCACCAACCGCCCCCGTCGGCCGGGTGGGGAGTCGACGAGGTGGTGGCGGGTGTCGTCGGTGCCTCGGCGGGTGCCGGGGTGGGGCGGGTGGCGGTGTGGGCGGCCTCCCTCGGCGGCGCGTCGGCCGGGTTCGTGACCGTGCTCTGCGCCGCGATGATGGCCGCCGCGGTGGTGCGGACGAGGCTCCTCTCGACGCGCCGCGCGCGCCTGCGCCGATGGGCTGCGGACGTGGTGGCCGATGCCGCCTCCGGCTGGGAACGGGACACCGCGTCCCGTCTCGTGATCGCCGACTCGTGGCTGACCGCGAGACTGTCGGCGCAGGTCAAAGACGCCTCCGCCCGGCGGAACGCGCTGATCGCGGAGATCGACGGCGAGATCCGAGACATCACGTCCCGAGCTGCCTCGCGGGCGGCCGCCTATCAACGGGATCTCGACGTGCTGGACCGCGTCGCCCCCACTTTCGGGCGGCGGGGAACCGTCTCTTCGCTGGATGCGTCCAAGCACGAGGTGGGAACGACAGCGAGGAACACGGGGGACTGAGATGGCCGAGTGGTCGGGATCGTTCGACCCGGACGGGCCGGGTGTCGCGGACGACGGGTTCGACCCTGCCCTCGATCTCGACGGGGACGGCACCGCCGACACGGCGGTGTTGCACGGAGGTCTGTCCGACGTCCACGCGTCGGCATTCCATCGGAGTGCGACGGAGATGACGGTTCTCAGCGATCTCGACGGTGACGGCGACGTCGACCGTGCGACGGTCTTCGAGGCCGACGGCGACTACACCGTGTGGGTGTCCTCCACCGACCTCGCGGACGGTCCCGACGCCGTCTGGCGTGCGTCCGAGCGCGGCTCGCTGTGACGCGATAGACACCAAATGTCCTGACATAGTGCGCTTTACGGCCAGGTCACTGAATCGGTTTTGTGACGGAACGGACATGCCCCGAGTGCCCTGGCCGTTCTTCACAGCGTTAACCTCTAGGTCCAGGACACTCGGGGCCCTGCGATCTGTCGATCGAAGGTCACGGGACTACCCCGCCCACTGGGAACCCATGGTTCGCTCACGCACTTCGGTTCGGCGCCGATCGACGGACCGAGGCGGTGACGGCCACACGTTCCTGCACCACCCCAGGAGACAAGATGACCGCGACCATTCCGGGTCTCAACGGAACCGACGGCACGCCGCCCACGACGCATGCAGGCCTGCTGGCCTGGGTACGTGACGTGGCCGAGCTGACCCAGCCCGACCGGATCGTCTTCGCCGACGGTTCGGACGAGGAGTGGAACCGCCTCACCGACCAGTTGGTCGACGCGGGGACGTTCACTCGGCTGAACGCCGAGAAGAAGCCCAACTCGTTCCTGGGCAACTCCGACCCGTCCGACGTGGCGCGCGTCGAGTCGCGGACCTACATCTGCTCCACTCGGGAGATCGACGCCGGTCCCACCAACAACTGGATGGACCCGGAGGAGATGCGCGGCACGATGCGCGATCTCTACCGCGGATGCATGCGCGGTCGCACCATGTACGTCATCCCGTTCTGCATGGGCCCGCTCGAGGCCGACGACCCCAAGCTGGGTGTCGAGATCACCGACTCCGAGTACGTCGTCGTCTCCATGCGCGTCATGACGCGCATGGGTGCGAAGGTGCTCGAGAAGCTCGGGGACGACGGCTTCTTCGTCAAGGCTCTGCACTCGCTCGGAGCCCCGCTCGACGAGGGTCAGCAGGACGTCCCGTGGCCGTGCAACGACACCAAGTACATCTCGCACTTCCCCGAGGATCGCGAGATCTGGAGCTACGGCTCCGGCTACGGCGGCAACGCGCTGCTGGGCAAGAAGTGCTACTCGCTGCGTATCGCGTCGGCCATGGCCCACGACGAGGGCTGGCTGGCCGAGCACATGCTGATCCTCAAGCTCATCTCGCCGGAGGACAAGGCGTACTACATCGCCGCGGCGTTCCCGTCCGCCTGTGGCAAGACCAACCTCGCGATGATCCAGCCGACCATTCCGGGCTGGCGCGCCGAGACCATCGGTGACGACATCGCGTGGATGCGCTTCGGCAAGGACGGCCGGCTGTACGCGGTCAACCCGGAGTTCGGCTTCTTCGGTGTCGCGCCCGGTACCAACTGGGACTCGAACCCCAACGCGATGCGCACCATCGATCAGGGCAACGCCGTCTTCACCAACGTCGCGCAGACCGACGACGGCGACGTCTGGTGGGAGGGCCTCGAGGGCGACCCCCAGCACCTGATCGACTGGACCGGCAAGGACTGGACGCCGGACTCGGACAGCAATGCGGCGCACCCCAACTCGCGCTACTGCGTGCCGATGTCCCAGTGCCCGTCCATGGCGCCCGAGTGGGACGACCCGCAGGGTGTGCCGATCTCGGCGATCCTCTTCGGTGGCCGTCGCAAGACCACCGTTCCTCTGGTCACCGAGGCTCGCGACTGGCAGCACGGCGTGTTCATGGGCGCCACCGTCGGTTCCGAGCAGACAGCAGCGGCCGAGGGAACCGTCGGCACCATCCGCCGCGACCCGATGGCGATGCTGCCGTTCCTCGGCTACAACGTCGGCGACTACTTCCAGCACTGGATCGACCTCGGCAAGAACGCCGACGAGTCCAAGCTCCCGAAGGTGTTCTACGTGAACTGGTTCCGCCGCGGCGACGACAAGCGCTTCCTGTGGCCCGGATTCGGTGAGAACTCCCGCGTGCTGAAGTGGATCGTCGAGCGCATAGAGCACAAGGCCGCCGGCGTCGACACGCCCATCGGTGTGGTGCCCACGGCCGACGCGCTCGACATCGACGGACTCGACGTCGCCACGGCCGATGTGGCCGAGGCGCTCGCGGTGAACGTCGACGAGTGGAAGAAGGAGATCCCGCTCATCGAGGAATGGTTCGACTTCGTCGGCGAGAAGCTCCCCACCGGCATCCAGGACGAGTTCGACGCTCTCAAGCAGCGCCTGAACTCCTGATCCACCACCACTGACGCCCGCTCCCGATCACGGGGGCGGGCGTCAATGCTGTCTCGGGGTGACCAGTGCGGCCGCTCCTGTGAGAGTCCCGACGGCCCCGAGGGCAGCGGGGACCACCGTGAACGACTCGAGGAAGCCGAGCCGGGCGTGCAACGCGACGGTCTCGCGGATGGGGTTCCACAGCGCCGGGCCGGCCGCGCTGAAGCCACCGCCGAGGACGGCCGTCTCGATGTCGAGCAGCGCCGCGGCGGACGCGATCGCCTGTCCCAGCGCCACGCCGGCCCGCTGGAGGGCAGCGACCGCCACCGGGTCGGCGGCGCGGGCCGACTCGGCGAGGTCGATGCCGGTGGCACCATCCCAGCCGTTCTCGCGGGCCCAACGGACCGCGTTCGGGCCGCTGGCGACCGTCTCGACACAGCCGACCCCGCCGCAGGTGCAGGGTTCGATGGATCCGGGAACGACGATGTGTCCCACGTGGCCGGCGTTGCCGCTGTGGCCGCGAACGATCTCGCCGCCCAGGACCAGGCCGCCGCCGATGCCGGTCGACACCACCATGCCCAGCACGTTCTGCACGTGGCGGGCGGCCCCGAAACGATGCTCGGCCAGGGCCGCGCACGCACCGTCGAGTGCCAGGGTCACGGTGGCGTTCGGAACCACGCCGCGGACGGCCTCCACGAGCCCGAAGCCCTCGTACCACTCCGCGATGTTGATCGGCGCCACGGTGCCGGCAACGGTGTCGACGGGCCCGGCCGAGGCGATACCGACGGCCCCGATGTCCTGGAACTCGACCCCTGCCGCGGACACCACCGAGAGGAGAAGCTCCTCGCACGCCGCCCAGACGTTCTCGGTGGGGGTCGGAACGACGACGGGGTCCTGCGGTCGTCCGTCGGCACCCACCACCGCGGCGGTGAACTTGGTGCCACCGATGTCGAGTGCGAGCGATGTTCTCTCGGTCGTCGTCATTCACGCCACCCTAACGGGCGAGCGTGGTCCCGAGTCCGCGGTCGGCGGCGGAGTGCGCGCGGAGCACGACCACGAGGTTGCTCACCGCCAGCTCGCGAAATCCGGGGACGCGGACACACCACCACGCCCAGCGGGGGTGGTACCGCGGGAAGGCCGCGAGGAGTTCGCCGCCCGAAGTCTCTGCAGCCCAGCGTAATCCGTGCGAGGCGCGGATCGGGAACAGTGACAGTCCGAAACGGTTCTTCGGTTCGGCGCCGTGCACGCGCGCGTAGCGGCGAGCGGCGCGCTCGCCGCCGAACACGTGCCACGGTCCGGTCTCGTGCCCGCCGAACGGGCCCCACCACATGGTGTAGGACAACACCACCAGTCCGCCGGGCCGCGTCACGCGCAGCATCTCCTCGGCCATGATCCACGGGTGGCGGACATGCTCCGCGACGTTGGAGGAGAGGCAGATGTCGACGCTGTCCGAGCGGACGGGCAGCGCGGTACCGGATCCTCGGACGGACCCGCGGGCGTCGAGCCCCGCGGCGTGCATCTCCGAGGCGTCCGGTTCCACGGAGACGTAGTGGGCACCCGCGTCCGCGAAGGCGTCGGCGAAGTAGCCGGGTCCGCCGCCGACGTCGAGCACCGTCAGTCCGTCGAGAGTCGTTCCGGTGGCCCCGGTCCACAGGTCGTCGATCAGCATCGCTGTGTCGCGAGCCAGCGCCCCGTAGAAGCGCGCGGGATCGGACTGCTCGAACCGGAAGTCCGACACGAGCGAGAGTGACCGTCGAAGGGTGGCCCGTCGAGCGAGTCCGGCGGTGACGGGAGACGAGGGCACGAGTGGAGACTGTAGCGCCCGGTCGACCTGGCTCGCCGGGCTCACGGCCCGCGGGTCAGGCGGCGAAGCGCAGCACCGTGACGGAGGTGCGTCGGTTGCGGAAGAGCGCGCTGTCGGCCACCAGCGGCATGGAGTTGAACTTCCACGCGCCCTTGTGTGCTGGGAACAGGACATCGGTCGCCGAGGCGACGCCCGGAATCTCGTCGGCGAGCGAACGCCCACGGCTCGACGTCATACTGAAGGGCATGGCCGGCATCGTGTAGCGCTCGGTCAGCTTGACCCCTGCGACGGTCTTGCGAGACAACCACTCGGGAATGGAGTCGAAGATCATGCCGCCACCGGGGAAGAGCTCGGCGCACCGGGTGATCAGATCCATCGCGGTGGGTTCGTCGAAGTACATCAGCAGTCCCTCTGCGGAGACGAAGACGCCCGGCTCGGGGTCGATGCCGTCGGCCCAGGTCAGATCGAACGCGGAGGCCGCGACGGGAACGATCCGGTCCTCGCGCGGCAGGACGCGGGCACGAAGCTCCATGACCGGTTCGAGGTCCACGGAGTACCACGTGGTGTCCGGCCGCCCGAGTCGCCAGTACGCCGTCTGCAGTCCCTCGCCCAGCGCGACGACGGAGGCGTGGGGCCGCGAGGCGAGGTACGCACTCACCGCGGAGTCGAAGGTGCGGGCGCGCAACGCCGCGGCGGCCACGGGGGTTCCGAACTTGGACCAGTCGTACTCGATGGCGTCGCGGACGCGCAGCGCCATCGGGTCGTCGATGACCTTGTCGGGGCCGTCGGCGAAGGCGGCTCGATTGTGGAGCGTGTACAGAGTGGTGGAAGATACGCCGTCGAGAGTGTTGCCATCGATCAACCCGGACGTCATGACATGAGCCTCACTGCAGTGGGTTTTCCCGACCCTAAAAGGAAACTTACCGGTTTTTCGGGGCCGAAACAGCCATTCTGTGTCGTTCGAACGAATGAAAGACTGCCACGGGGGTGACAGCAGATGACGGAGTTACGTGAGGTGCTGCTGCTCTGTTGGCGTGACAGCGGCCATCCACAGGGCGGTGGTAGCGAGCGCTACCTCGAGCACGTGGGTGCAGGGCTGGCGTCGCGAGGCATCAAGGTCACGCTGCGCACGGCCGGTTACCCCGGCGCACCAGCGTCGGACACGATCGACGGTGTACGCATCAGCCGCGGCGGCGGGCGCCTGACGGTCTATCCGCGAGCACTCGGAGCGCTCCTCGCCGGGCGGCTCGGATTCGGTCCCCTGGCGGGACTGAAGCCCGACGCGGTGATCGACACGCAGAACGGCATCCCGTTCTTCGCACGACTCGTGACGGCGGCTCCCGTCACCGTGCTGGTCCACCATTGTCACCGCGAACAATGGCCGGTGGCCGGTGCGGTCATGGCGCGGCTGGGATGGTGGATCGAGTCCAGGCTGTCGCCGCGGGTCCATCGACGCTCGCAGTACCTGACGGTGTCGCTTCCCTCGGCGGACGAGTTGATCGCCCTCGGCGTGGACCGCGAGAGGGTGGCCGTCGTCCGCAACGGTGTCGACGACATTCCCGGTTCCGTCACGGTGGGCGATCCGGACACGCGTGCGGACGCCCCGACGCTGGCCGTCCTGTCCCGTCTCGTCCCGCACAAGCAGATCGAGGACGCAATCGACGTCGTCGCTGCGCTGCGCGATGCGACGCCCGCCCTGCGCCTCGACGTCATCGGCGGTGGGTGGTGGGACGACAACCTGCGCGACCACGCCCGTGCGCGTGGCGTGGCCGACGCCGTGACCTTCCACGGTCACGTGTCCGAGACCCGTAAGCACCAGATCCTGTCCCAGTCGTGGATCCACGTGCTCCCGTCCCGGAAGGAGGGGTGGGGACTCGCCGTCGTCGAGGCAGCTCAGCACGGTGTCCCCACCGTCGGCTACCGGCATTCTCGGGGGCTGACCGATTCCGTGGTGGACGGTGTCACCGGCGTCCTGGTGGGCGACGAGTGGCTCAGCCGCGACTCCGACGTCGACGAACTGACCGACGCGGTGCGGACCCTGCTGGATGACGGTGATCTCCGTCGGCAGCTCGGGGAGAAGGCGCGGCTGCGGACCCGGGAGTTCTCGTGGACGTGGTGCGCGCGAGCGGTGGAGTCGGTGCTGCGCGAGCGAGTACACGGCCGAGCGGTGTCCGGGCTGGTCGCGGGTAGGCCGGAGGCCGGTCGGTCCGGAATCAGCGAGTCCGGGTGCGACGCGCTCTCGTGACGGTGACGAACGCCGCGATCAGGACGGCGGCCGCCCACAGCAGATGAGCGACGATCGCCGGCAGGCGATCCGAGCGTGGACGAGGTGCCGGATCAGCGAGTGAGTACAGCGTGAGATCGGCGTCCGCGTACGCGGGTTCCAGGCCCGCGAGGGTGCGTGCGGAGTTCCCGCTCTCGCCCGCCGACCTCTCGACCAGGATCCACCCGACTCCGAGTGCGGCGAGGTCGCTCGCCGGGGCACCGGCCAGGAGCAGGCCTTCGACTCGCCCCGCGACGGTGTTCTCTCCCCGGACGACCGTCCCGCCCACCGGGAGATCTCCGGTGCCGAGCACGTCGGCGTCCAGCAGCCTCGGAGCGGGATCGAGGACCGGTGCCTCGCCCGACCAGTCGAACCGGCGGAAGGTACCTGTCGGCAGGACGGCCACGAGAGCGTCGGACGGTCCGACACCGTCGATCACCGAGGACCACCCGGCGGGGTAGTCGACCGGACGCAGCGCGCCGTGCACCCCCCATGCCAGATCGGGCAGGACGACGAGCAGCGCGGCGGCGGCGGACACGGCTGCGAGCCGGGGACGTGTCCCGCCGCGACCGGGTCGATCGACCGCGGCGCCTGCACTCAGGGCGAGTGCCGGCATCCACAGGGCGACCCATTTCTGACCGTCCCGGAACAGCCCGGCACCGGGTACCGACTCGGCGGCCCATCGGCCGACGTCGAGCCCGATCGGGGTGGCGGCGAGGGCGACGAGCACCACGGACACGGCGCCGGTGAGCAGGAGCGTCGCGACCACGGGCGATGCGGTCCGGCGCAGACGGGGGAGTCCGGCGGCGGCCAGGCCGAGCAGCACGGCGGTGCCGACGACGGCGAACAGGCTGGTTCGGCTGCCGGGAACCGCGTCCGCGTTCCAGATGCCGCCCAGACCGGCGAGCGCTCCGATCGTCCCGAGTCCGGGCTCGGCCCGCGCCGCGAAGGCCGCGACACCCGCCGGATCGGCGCCGGTGCCGGCCCCGGACACGGCGGTGGCCACCAGCCAGGGCAGCGACACGATCACCGTGGTGACAGCCACGACGACGAGCCGCCGTACGCGGCGTGCCCCTCCCGGTGCGGCCAGGACCACCACGGCGAGAACAGCGCAGAGCAGCACGCCTGTCGGGGTCAGCCCGGCGATGCCGAGACACAGCACGAGGGGCGCAGCGGACCGCAGGTCACCGCGGTCGCGGAGCGTCATGGTCGCGACGACCGTCCAGGGGAGAGCCGCGTAGCCGACGAGCAGGCTCCAGTGCCCTTGCAGCAGACGTTCGGCCACATAGGGGTTCCACCCGGCCACCGTGGCGGCCACCAGACGGGGGCCGGTCGAGGCGCCGCCGAGCACCCGCGCCGTCATCTGCGCGGCGCCCCACCCGGCGGCGATCAGAGCGAGAGAGAGCAGTCCGACGACCAGTACACCGCCGTCGACGACCGTGGTGGCGACCGCGACGACGGCGTCCTGGGGAACCGCCCGCGCTGCCGAGTCGGACAGGCCCAGGGCCGAGTCGGTGAGATACGACCGGGGCGTCGACACCGCGTCACGCAGCAGTAGGTGGCCGCCACCCGGAAGCAGCACACGCAGGAGCGGGCCGAGGACGACACCGGTGAGCACGACGGACCAGGCGAGGGACCACGCCCCGGCTGTCCTGCTCGACCCTGCGATCATGAGGGCATGATCCCTGCGCGCACCTCCACCGTGGTGGCCGGGGTGAGCATCGTGACGGCGGGGTCGATGGCGGCGAACATCGCCTCGTATCTGCTGCACCTCCCGGCCGGGCGTGTGCTCGGGCCGCAGGGCTACGGGGTCTTCGCGTCGCTGCTCGCCGCCCAGCTGGTACTCGCGGTGCCGGCGCTGGCGTTGCAGACCGTCGTGGCGCGTGACCGGGTGCGCGGTCGTTCGGTGGCTGCCTCCCGCAGGCTCGGACACCTGTACGCCGTGGTCGTCGCCGGTCTCGCCGTCGTCGCGACTCCCGTCGTGGCGGCTCTGCTCCACACCGACGTCGTGACCACGGCGGCGGCCGTCGTGACGGCGCCGTTCCTCGTGCTGCTGGCCACGGAACAGGGCCTGTTGCAGGGAGACTCGCGCTTCGGTGCCCTCGGCGGTGTGCTCGCGGCGAGCGGCCTGGCGAAGGTGGCGCCCGCCGTGGCCGCCCTGGTGCTGGGCGGAGGTGTGGGACCAGCCCTGGTCGCCGGTGCGGTGGGGACCGCGGTCATGGCGCTGGCCGCGCGCATCGTCGTCGACCGCGCCGAGCAGACGGACGAGCACGACCGGCCCGCCGCGGCCGGGACCTGGCGTGACGTGCTCGCCGCATCGCAGGTCCAACTCGTGATCGTCGCGTTGTCCTCGGTCGACCTCCTGCTGGCCCGACGCGTCCTCGACCCGGAGGCCGCGGGTGTCTACGCGCTCGGCGCCGTCGCCGCGAAGGCCGCCTTCTGGCTCCCGCAGTCGGTCGGCGTGGTGCTGTACCCGAGGATGGCGGATCCGCGTCGGTCGGCGTCGGCGGTCCGCACCGCCCTGCTGGTGCTGCTCGGCGTCGGATCCGTCGTGGTTGTGGGTGCCGCGATCGTCGGGCCGATCGTTCCGCTGGTGATGGGCGCGGACTACGCGCCGGTGCAGTACCTGCTGTGGCTGTTCGCCGCGCAGGGCGCGCTGTTGGCCGTGGTGCAGTGCGGTCTCCTGGCGGCCGTGGCCCGCGGCGACACGCGCTCGGCGCTGGCGGCGTGGACCGTGCTGCTGGTCGAGGCCGTCCTCGTGCTGACGATCGTCGACAGCGCGACGGAGCTCGTCGTCGTGGCCGCGGCATGCGCTGCGGTCGCATCTGTTGTGGTCTCGACCAGCGCGCTCGGGCGTGTCCGTGTGCTTGGATCGGTGGATGACCGAATCCGGGGGGTGGGTCCGTGAGGCTGCGTAGGGGCATGACGGGGATCGACGTGCTGCACGAGACCACGGGAACGTGGGTCGATCTGAGAGCTGCTGGTGGAGAGGAACTTCCGGGCGGAATCGTCGAGTTCCTCGGTGCCGGTGAGCGTGCTCGCGACGTGGCGCGCGATCTCGTGGACCGGGCCGTCACCGCCGGGACCGCCACTGCGTCGACGTCCTTCGCCTCCCTGCCGTTCGAGCCGCGATCGCTTCGCTGCTTCGCGGGGTGGGACCAGCACTGGCACCAGGCGGCCGAGCAGATGGTGCGGCGCAACCTGCCCGCCGTCGTGCCACTGGCGAAGGCGTTCCAGGCGATCGCGCGGAAGCCGTTCCCGCCTCTACGGCCGGGCGCCGCGGCAGTCGAGCACCCGATCTACTACACGGGCAATCACCTCTCCGTCGTCGGCGACGGCGACCCCATGTCGTGGCCCGCGTACACCGAGCTGTTGGACTTCGAACTCGAGTTCGGCGCCCTGGTGGTCCGGCCCGTCGTCAGCGCCTCGACGGCCGAAGCGGAAGCGGCGATCGGCGGCTTCGTGGTGTTCAACGACTTCAGCGCGCGCGACGTGCAGTGGGACGAGCAGCGCAACGGTCCCTTCGGACCCGTCGTGAAGACCAAGACGTTCGGGAGTTCCATGAGTGCCGAGGTGGTCACCGCGGACGAGGTCCTGCCGCACCTGACCGATCTGCGCGGCACCGTCACCGTCAACGGCGAGGTGTGGTCGGAGACGTCGACACGAGGCGGCCGGTGGTCGTTGGTGGACGGACTCGCCTACGCCAGCAGGTCCGAGAGCATCGGCCCCGGCGAGCTGCTGACCTCGGGGACCTTGCCGTCGGGGTGCGGGATGGAACTCGACCGCTGGGTGCGGCCGGGCGACGTGGTGCGCCTCGAGGTCGAGCGCATCGGGTCGGTGACCAACACGGTGGCGGAGCCTGCCTAGCCGGGTGGCTGGCCAGCGGGCAGGCCGGAGGCCGGCCGTGCGAAAAGTAGTGTCGGTGCATGCGTGCACTGGTGATCGAGGAGTTCGGCCGACCGGGAACCGTGCGGGAGATCGACCGTCCCGACGCGGCTCCCGACGGTGCGGTGATCCGGGTGGCCGCCACCGGGGTGTGCCGGAGTGACTGGCATGCCTGGCAGGGACACGACGGGGACGTGCGACTGCCGTTCGTTCCGGGCCACGAGTTCGCGGGAACGGTCGTCGCCGTGGGTGCGGACGTCGACCGCGACTGGATCGGTCGTCGCGTCACCACCCCCTTCGTGTGTGCGTGTGGGTCGTGTCCGACGTGCGCTGCCGGCGACCACCAGGTGTGTCCCCGTCAGGAACAGCCCGGGTTCACACACGACGGGTCGTACGCCGAGTTCGTCGCCGTCCGGTATGCCTCGACCAACCTGATCGCGTTGCCGGACGAGGTGTCGTTCGACGTGGCGGCCACTCTGGGATGCCGGTACGCGACCGCATGGCGGGCGGTTCATCGCCGCGCCCGCGTGGTGGCAGGCGAGCGCGTCGCCGTCTACGGGTGCGGTGGGCTCGGCCTGTCCGCGGTGATCATCGCGTCCGGGGCCGGCGCGGAGGTGACGGCAGTGGATCGCTCCACCTCGGCGCTGGACCTGGCGCGCCGACTGGGAGCAGCTCGGACGGTGCAGACGCCGGTCGACGACATGCACGTCGCGCTGGAGTGCTCCGGGCATGCCGGGTTGGCGGACGAGGCGATCCGGGGTCTGCGACGGCGCGGTCGGCACGTGCAGATCGGGTTGCTTCCGGGCGGCGGGCACGTGTCGATGGACGTGGTGATCGCGCGAGAGATCGACGTGCTCGGCAGCCACGGGCTGGCCGCCCACGAGTACCCCGAACTGTTGCGCACTCTCCCGCACGCCGCCGTGGAATCGATGATCGGAGGCCGCAGACGACTCGAGGACGCCCAGCTCGCGCTGGACGCCCTCGGTGAGTCTGCAGGAGTGACGCTGCTACTTCCCTGACCTGAAGGCCGGAGACGTCAGTCCTTGCGGAGGTTGGTGCGGGGGATCTCCTCGGTACGGTCCGTCGTCCAGTCGTGGTCCGGTGCGGGTGAACCGGCGCCGGAGGTACGAGGTCCGGTCGTGGGTCCGTCGGCCACCGGACGTGTTCCGCGGGTGGTGCGGCCGCCGCGCAGGAGCAGCACGATGCCGACTGCCAGGAGGATGACGCCCAGAACGCCGGCGACGATCGGCACGGTGCGGCCGATCAGGGCGATCTGGTCCTTGCCGTCCTGTGCGCGACCGAGCTGGTAGGTGACGGTGTTGTCGTCGAAGCCGATGACGGCCTTGACGACGTCCACCTCGGGAGTTCCGGCGCGGCGTGCGTAGTACTGGTGCACGTCCTCCTGGCCCTTGACGATGACGCCGGTGACGGGCTCGACGTAGATGTCCCGGGTGTTCTCGTAGTACCGCGTCATCGTGATCGGCGTGGCGCCGCCGTCGACGCCCCACGTGCTCGCGGGGAGAGCGAGCTTGTTGGCCGGCGAGGGGACGACGGCGGACAGGTCCACCGCGGGAATGGTCTGCGTGTAGTGGTAGACCGTGACGCCCTCGATCTGCGTCTCCTCGACGAAGGTCATGTCGTAGCTCTCGCGGGCCACGGTGTCGAAGAAGGGGTAGGTCTGCTTCTGCGAGTCGAACGGGAACTTGTACTGCAGTCCGGTGTGCGGCACTTCCTCGGCCGGCTTGTCGGCCTGGCTCTGGATGGATCCGACCGGGTCGACCGGCATGGAGGACACGCGGTCCAGGCTCACGCGGTCGACGGTCGCGGTGAGCAGACCGGTGTCGCCCTGTCGATCGGTGCGTCGCAGCGACGAGCCGGCCTGCACGGTGATGACGTCGGAGTTCGACGGCTCCTCCGTGGTGACGAAGCGCTGGGAGATCAGGGGGACGTTCTGATCCACGACGGCGGAACCCGCTGTGAGCGAACGCGAATCGAGCACCGACCCGGTGCCGGTGGACACGCTGGTGATCTCGAGGTCCAGCGGCGTCTTCTCGAGGCGCCCGACCGTGTACAGCGGGATCAGGATCGCGATGACCAGGAAGAATGCTCCGAGCCCGATGAGGATCGGCGGGATCACACGCGTCGGTGTGGATCTGTTCGCCATACTGGAGGTCCCCTTTGTGCATGTGCACTTGTCAGTGCATACCGGCCGTGATGGGTCGAACACTAACGTATTGAGCCGCTCCGAGTTCGGGTGCGATGCGGCAGACTCTCCTGACGATGACCACTGCAGAGAAGGCCCGCGTCGATCCGCGCATCGGCGGATTCGTGCCCGCGCTCGAGGGGATGCGCGGTCTCGCGGCCGTCGGCGTGCTGCTGACCCACGTCGCGTTCCAGACGGGATCGACGGGCACACCCCTCGTGGGCCCGCTGCTCGGCCGTCTCGATCTCGCGGTGGCCGTGTTCTTCGCGCTCTCGGGGTTCCTGCTGTGGCGACCCCACGCGGCCGCCGCGCGCGGCTCGCGGCCGAGGCCGTCCGTCCGTACCTATCTGGTGCACCGCGCGGCACGCATCCTGCCCGCCTACTGGCTCGTGGTCGTCGTCGTGCTGGCCCTGCTGCCGGGTGCGGGTGGTGGCGTCCGGGTGTGGATCGCCAACCTGACCCTCGTGCAGGTGTTCGTCCCGTTGACGTTGACGCAGGGCATGACCCAGATGTGGTCGCTGTCCGTCGAGGTGGCGTTCTATCTGCTGCTCCCCTTCATCGGGGTCGCCATGGCCGCGCTCCGCGGACCTCGAGCCCGTCTGCGCACGCCGGTGCTGGTCGGGGTGTCCGCCCTGTCGCTCGGGTGGACCTTTCTCCCGATCTCCACCGCGGACGGCGTGAACATCGAGAACTGGCTGCCCGGCTACCTGGCGTGGTTCGCGGCCGGGATGGTGGTGGCCGAGGCTGCTGCCGAGCTGGCGATACGCGAGACCCGACCGGTCTCCGACCTGCCCGCTCAGTCCCGACCGGTCTCCGACCTGCCCGCTGTCCCGCTGGTCGTCCGGATCGCGAGCCGACGATGGTTGCTCACCGGCATCGCGGCGGCGGCCTTCGCGGCGTCGTCGACACCGATCGCGGGCGCACAGGACCTGACGACGCCGGCGGCATGGCAGTTCGCGGTCAAGGTGGCCTTGGGCGCCGTCGTCGCGTTCTGTCTCATCGCGCCCCTGGCCGTCGGAACGGGTGTCCGTACCCGGTGGCTGTCGGGTCCGTTCGCGCTGATGATCGGCCGGTGGTCCTACGGCATCTTCATCTGGCACCTCGCGGTGCTGGCCGTGGTGTTCCCCGTGCTGGGGGTGTCCCCGTTCGGCGGGCAGTTCCTCCTCGTCGCCGGTGCCACGGTCGTGTTGACGCTGCCGGTCGCCGCGGCGAGCTACGCGCTGGTGGAGGAGCCGGTCCGTGTCGCACTGCGTCGACGGGAAGCGCGCAGGGCCGACCGGATCCGGGCGAACGAGGGAAGCGCCGCGAGCGCCACGGCGCCGACGGATGCCAGCGCTGCGAGCTGAATGACGGCCGAGTGGCCGACGTAGCCGTCGGGATCACGCCAGGGGCCGGTCGACAGCATCGCCCCGGCGACACTGAGTCCGAGCCCCGCGATCGCGACGAGCACACGACCGCGGACACGGGCTCCCCAGCGATGGTCGACGGCGGCGACCGCGACGGTGAGAACCGCCAGCCAGCCGAGTGCGGCGAGCCCACCGATGACCCACACGGCGGCGAACAGCCCCGCGTGGCCGACGAGGGCGGGTTGCCAGGTGGGTGTCGGTGCCGTCGCGGGGTCCGACGGGCGGCGCCGCATCGTCATCACGGCCAGAGCCGCGAGAAGCGCCAGGCCCGCGACGATCGCCGTGCGGTACCAGGTGTCGGCGGGGAACGTCAGGGTCACCTCGCCCGAGAGGCCTGCGGGGAGAATCCACCCTTGCTGCCACCCGTTCACGATCACCGGGGCGAGCACCTCTCCGTCCGGGCGCGTGGCCACCCATCCCGGGTTGGTGCTCTCGGGCACCACGAGAATGCGCTGAGTCGAGGACCCGGCCACGACGACGCGGCGGGTGTCGGCGGTCCACTCGTCCGCGGTGACCGCCACGGGGGTGGGGCCGGTGTGGGGGAACGCAGCGAGCGGTGCCGTGCGCAGCACGACGCTGTCGACGACGAAGGCGTCGCCCGGGTCCACCGACACGGACTGCGAACCCGAGGGAAGCGGAACAGGATTGGAGACGTTCGCCGCGACGGGGACATCGCCCTCGCAGAGAGACGCACGGATCGGTGCGCCGGTGGCCAACGCCCCGGCCGTCGTCGAGACGGCGGTGCGGACGAGCTGATCCGCGATGGTCAGGGTGGGGCCGGTCGCGCACGACGTCACGATCGGGCGGTCGGGATCGAACGCCGCCCCCGCGGACGCGGTACCGGATTCGGATTCGGATTCGGAGAGCACCGTGATCTCGGCCAGACCGGGAGGCCGTACCTGGTCGAATCCCAGTGCCGTGCGGTCGAGTACGTCGTCCCATTCCAGCAGCGAGACGGTGATCCGGTCGGTCACCGCCGGTTCGAGGGACACTCTGGTGTCGCCGTCCGCGTCGACGTCGCGGACCTGGGGGCCGGTCCCGAGGTTCACGGCGATCCTGGTCGGATGAGACGGCAGTGCGCCGAGGCTCTGGGCGATGTCGAGCCCGTCGACCGAAACGGTTTGCGGCAGTTCGAGAGTGACGGTGGGATACGTTCCGGCCCGGCCCTCGATCGAGTCCTGGCTCGCGGTCCAGGACGTGCGGTCGTCGCCGTCCGTGAGGGCGAAGGTCGACCCCCGGACGTCGGTGACCTCGGCCGCACCCCGAGCCCGCGGACGTGTGGCGTCCTGCAGGAGATCCTCCAGCGCGGACGACTGACGCGAGCGCAGCCAGAGTTCGGGAGTCACCGCCGTGCCACTGGGAACCGAGAGCGTGCGCTGGAAACTGTCGAGTTCCTCGGGTTCGACGGCCACGCCACCCGCGCAGCGCACCCGACCGGGCGTGTCGACGCAGCCTGTCCGGCCCGGAAGCTCCTGTGCCAGGTTCCATCCCGCCACCGTGACGCCGTCGGCCGGAGCCGGCATCTCCGTGAGGTGCCGGACGACCACCGGTGTCGGCGCATCGGGATCCGTGTAATCGGTGAGGCGAAGGTCGCTGACGCCGAACTGTGCTCCGACCGAACCGTTCTCGGTCTCGGTGGCTGTCACCCGGATCCGCGTCGTCGTGCCGGCGGGCAGTGAGACGGTCACCGGATCGCCCGGTTCGGTGATGCGTGCGGCTGCGGTCCCGTTGTCCGTCTCGATCTCGACCCATTTCACCGGTGACCCCAGAGCGCCGGGGCTGGTGCGGAAGTCGAGCAGGCCGGACTGCACCGGGCGATCGAGGTCGAGCTGGATCCACTGACCGACCGAGCTCTCGAGGCCGTTGCTCACCCAACTCGTCGCGGCGTCGCCGTCGACGGCCGCCGCCGGACCGTTGCCGGGCGAGGCGCCGCCGAACTGGGTGGCGTCCGATGCCGAGGAGGAGACGGACACCCGGGCACCGGACCACGCGCCCTCGACCAGCGGCGCACCGTCGACCGGATAGTCGGGCACGAGATTGAGTGTGCGGCGGGGATCGTCGGGTGTGCGCAGGGCGCTGCTGTGATCGTCGACGGAGCCGAAGTCCACCTCGCGGTTCATCGGGGTGTCCGTCACCAGGACGTCGTCGACCGTGAGCCCGGCGGCCCGGGCGTCGCCGTCGAGAAGTACCGGTCCCGCCGGAGTCGGGTCCAGGCCGCCGCGCTCGCGGTGCTCGTTCAGGCGAGCGAGGACCTCGGGCCCGCCCTGCACTCGGGGCACGTCGTCGGCCACCACCGTGTACGGGCCGGCGACGGCGGGGGTGCCGGGAGTCGCCTCGAAGATCTCGATCGCGGGATAGGTGGGGCGCAGGTCGGAGTCGGCGACGATGCCGTCCACCCGTCCGGGCCCGATGTCGTCGCCGAAGGTCGCGACCCGCTCGAGCCCGGGCGAGTTCTCGATGCTCTGGTGCGCCAGCGAGGTCCGGGTCGAACGCGACGTCTCGGGGTCGAGATCGTTGCGCATCACGAGGTAGCGGACGTTCATCGATGCCAGCGTGTCGGCGAGCCCGTCGGACGGTCTGCCGTCCGCGAGAAGCCGCTGCACCGAGTCGAGGGCGCGGATCGCGCCGGGCGGCACCAACGGGACCGCGTCGCGGACGGCCCACGGCGAGGCCGCCAACGCCTGCAACGGTTCGTCCCGCGTCAGCCCCCACAGCTGAGCGGCCAGGGGCGCACCGGGAACGACGAGCGCGCGGGACTCCTCGGCTCCGGTGCCCGCGTGGTCGGCCAACCAGCCCGCCGCGTCGGACCATTCGGCCGGAACGGCCTCGTACGCGCCCCGCGGCGCGAGCCGCCCGGTCCAGGCCAGCGAGGTCGAGACGGTGAGTGCCACCAGGACGAGTGCGGCGAAAGCGACGAGGGGCTCCCGTTCCGGGTGCGACGCCGCGCGACGCCAGCGAGGCGACGGCACCGAACCCGGCAGCGGCACCTGCGCCAGCAACTGTGCGAGGCCCAGCGCCAACGGCAGTCGGATCACCGGTTCCAGCTTGTGGATGTTGCGCAGCGGCGCACCGGAGGTGTCGAGGAACAGTCGCACCTGCTCGGAGACGGGGGAGGCCAGTCCGCCGACGTACCCGGCGGTCATGCCCACGAGCCCGATCAGCAGCACCAGGGTCAGCCGACCGCGTGCCGGCATCGACCGCATGCAGAGCCCGGCCATTCCCGCCGCGGCCACGACGGCAGAGGCGATCACCGCGGCGGGTTGTGTCACCACCACAGCGCCCGCGATGCGTTCCGGCGAGACGAACGGTGTCCAGCTGCTCGTGCCGCGCAGGACCTCCACCAGCGAGGCCCACTGCGTCGTCGTGCCGGCCGACTCGATGTAGTCGAGGAACGGTGGACTGACGCCGCGCAGGATGAAGAGGGGAACCAGCCACCACGTCGTCGCGGCGACGAGACACCCGATCCACCACAGCGAGAACCGGCGCCACCGGGCGTCCGGCCTGTGCGCGAGCCACCACACGACCGCCACGAGGGTGGCTGCCGCCGTCGCCACGGCGTTCACGGCACCCATCGCCGCGACGGCCAGCGCCGAACACGCGGCGGCGCGCGGAATGCTCACGGAGCGGCCGGAGAAGACGCGGACCAGGGGGATCAGTACCCATGGCGCCAGCATCATCGGCAGTGACTCGGAACTGATCGACCCCAGGGTGGTGATCACCCGCGGAGCGAGGACGAACGCGAGCGCACCCACCACCCGCGACCCGCGGCTCCCGACCCCGAGGGCCTCGCACAACCGCAGGACACCCCAGAACCCGAGAAAGATCAGCACCGCCCACCACAGGCGCTGCGTCACCCACCCGGGCAGCCCCAGCACGTCACCGAGGGCGAAGAACGACCCGTGCGGGAAGAAGTAGCCGTACGCCTGGTTCTGTACCTGGCCGAAGGTGGCGTCGGACGTCCACAGATGGGACGCACGCGAGAGGAACCCCAGCGGGTTCTGCGTCAGGTCGTACTTGGTGTCGGCGACGGTCAGGCCGGGAGCCTGCAGGAACGCCAGGACCAGCGCACCGACCGCGGAGAAGAAACGCCACCGGGCCCCTACGGGCGCGGTGACGGGAGCATCGGACGTCAGCGGCTGCCGTACTCGACCTGGTTGAGGAGGGAGGACTCGGCGTTACCGGAACGATCGACCTCGGGGCGGGTGTTGGACGAGGCGGCGGCAGTGGCGCCGAACACCACGGCCACTCCCAGCACGACGCCGATGACGGCACTGATCGCTGCGGATTTCACGAGCAGAACCTATCACTTCGACCGGCCTCCGGCCTGCCCGTTCACCTCGACCGGCCTCCGGCCTGCCCGTTCACCTCGACCGGCCTCCGGCGTGCCCGTCACTCATCTGCCGGGCGGCACGATCAGTACAGGGCGATGGCTGTGCTTGAGCACGAGATCGGCACAGGACGACTGCAGCAGCGACCGCAGACCGGTCCGGCCGCGCGTCCCGGTGACGATGATGTCGGCGTTCACCTCGTCCGCCGTCTCGACGATGGTGGTCCAGATGGCGGAGTGCGACTCCTCGCAGCGCCCGTCGGCGTTGATGCCGGCGCGGACGGCCAGCTCGAGGCCCTCGCTGTTGGTGACCTTCGCGTCGGCGAGTGCGATGTCCTCGGTCTGCTCGTCCGGCAGCCACTCCGGCGCCATCACTCCGGACAGGCCGGACATGCGGGCCGCCTGTCGCACCATCGGTTCCCACGCGGTGAGCACAATGGCGCGTTTCGCCTGGAGGAATCTGCCGGCGTAGTCCACCGCCCTGCGCGCATTGTCCGAACCGTCGTACGCGATCAACATGACGTCACACGACATGAGAGCCTCCAGGCTTGTGGCGGTGGCTGACGATCTTACCGTCGCGGTCGGGTTGCGGGGAGGCTCACGCGATAACGTTTCGGGTATGTACCTGCGCCGAGTTCTGACCCTGGTCGCGACGTGCGCGATCGCCACGACGGCGTGCGGGACGGGGGACGCGGCGGCTCCCGCACCCACCACCACCGGTGCGGCCACGGCATCGCCCTCGGCTCCCTCGGCGGTCGTGTCGACGTCCGAGATGCCTGCGGCCACGCCCGATGCGTGCGCCACCGCCATCGACGCCATGACGCTGCGGCAGCGGCTCGCCCAGCTGTTGACAGTCGGGGTCACCGGGACCGACGACGCCGTGGCGGTGGTGGGCGCCGAGCAGGTGGGTGGTGTGTTCGTGGGTAGCTGGACCGACAGGACGATGCTCACCGGCGGCGGTGTCGATCGCATGCAGTCGGCCGCCACCGTGCCCGTCATGGTGACGATCGACGAGGAGGGCGGCCGGGTGTCGCGGGCAGCCGACCTGCTCGGTTCGGTGCCCTCGGCACGCGAGACCGCCGCCACGATGACCCCCGAGCAGACGTACGAGATGTGGCTCGAGCGCGGACGTGGACTGAAGGATCTCGGCATCACCGTCGACTTCGCTCCCGACGTGGACGTCAGCAGCCAGCCCGACGACTCGGTGATCGGTGACCGGTCGTACTCGGACGATCCCGCCACCGTCGTCGCGTACGCCGGAGCTGCTGCGCGCGGTCTCCGCGACGCCGGGGTGATGCCCGTGATCAAGCACTTCCCGGGGCACGGCTCCGGATCGGGCGACTCGCACACCGGCGCCGTCACGACACCGCCGCTCTCCGAACTGCAGGCCCGCGACCTGGTTCCGTTCCGCGATCTCGTGTCCACCGGAGTGGGTGCCATGGTCGGACACCTCGACGTTCCGGGCCTGACGACGGAGGGCGTGCCCGCCAGTATCAGTCCCGCCGCGATGGCACTGCTGCGTGACGGCACCGGCTACGGGGCGGCGCCGTTCACCGGCCCGATCTTCACCGACGACCTGTCCGGCATGGCGGCGATCACGTCGCGACTGGGCATCGAGGACGCGGCGCTGGCCGCCCTCGTCGCCGGGGCCGACGTCGCCCTCTGGATCACCACCGACGCGGTGCCGAGCGTCCTCGACCGTCTCGAGGCGGCCGTGGCGTCCGGGGAGTTGAGCGATGCGCGCGTGGACGACGCGGCCCGGACCGTCCTCACGGCCAAGGGAGCCCTCGGCTGCGCCTGACTCGTCCCGCGGACGGTGACGTAGAGTCGGGAGGTCGTACGGCGGACAGCTCCGGGGAGGACGCATGGCAGGCGGAACCAAGCGGTTGCCGCGCGCCGTCCGTGAGCAGCAGATGCTCGACGCCGCCATCGAGGTGTTCTCCGAGAACGGCTTTCACAGCACGTCGATGGACTCCATCGCCGCACGGGCCGAGATCTCGAAACCCATGCTGTATCTGTACTACGGCAGCAAGGACGAACTCTTCGCCGCGTGCATCCATCGGGAGGGCCTCGAGTTCGTCGCTGCGATGACTCCCGCGGCGGACCCGACGCTCACTCCCCGCGAGCAGTTGCGCAAGGCATTGCTCGGGTTCCTCACGTTCGTGGACGAGCACCGCTCGTCGTGGATGGTGCTCTACCGGCAGGCGATCGGCCAGCAGGCCTTCGCCGGTCAGGTGCAGAGCAGCCGCGATCGGTTGATCAGCCTCACCGCGTCGCTGCTCGAGATGAGCACCAAGGACCCGCGGCCGGAACACAACTTCGGACTGATGGCCGTCGCCCTGGTCGGTGCCGGCGAGGCCGTGGCCGACAGGGTCGCCGGCGGCGAGATCGACGTGCACCAGGCGGTCGACCTTCTCGAGAGCCTCGCGTGGCGGGGGCTTCGGGCCTGACGCCGTGAGGGCGGGGACCGCGAGACGCAGCCCCCGCCACGACGATCAGCGCAGGGTGCCCGTCAGGAACGGGTAGCCCTTCTTCGGGTGCTTCAGCGCCACGTCCCACTGCCCCGGCCCGACGCCCGTGCCCACCCGCTCGGCGTACACGTTGATCTTGGCGGGCAACACGATCGGCTTGCCGAAGCGCACCGAGTACGTGACACGGTCCTGGATCTTGCCGTCGACGGCGCTGAGTACGGCCGCCGCACTCCACATCCCGTGAGCAATGGTGCGCGGGAAGCCGAAGGCCTTGGCGCCCAGCGACGAGACGTGGATCGGGTTGCGGTCACCACTCACCGCCGCGTAGCGCGAGATGGTCTTCTGGTCCACCCGCAGAGTCGAGGTGGGCGGCGGCGGGACCTCGTCGGCCGGCGGTGCCTCGCGAGGTCCACCGGACAGCGACGTCTTCTGCAGGCTGAGGAAGGTGGACGTCTGACGCCACACCAGCTCTCGGCCCACCGACACGTCGCTGACGACGTCGACGAGCAGTCCCTTCCGGTGCTCGCGGACGTTCTCCGCGTGCACCGCGATGTCGAGCGGCTCCGAGGTCCCGATGGGGCGGAAGCTCTCGATCACGTTCTCCGCGTGCACCGATCCCATGGCCGCGAACGGGAAGTCCTTGGACACCATGAGGGACATCACGGTGGGGAACACCAGGGTGAAGGGGTACGTCAGCGGCAGGGTGTCGCTGAGACGGAGGCCGGTCACCTTGGCGTACGTCGCGAGGTTGTCCCGATCGATCCGGATTCCGCCGAGGGTGTACGTCGCGTCCGGTGCCGTCGGCGTGCGCTTCCCGCCGCCGATGATCGGCAGCGAGTCGAGAGCCGCGCGGGTGTAGATGTCGCGGATCCTCGGCGGGCCGTCGAGCGGGATCACCGTGGCCACGTCGCTCACGCTCCGATCAGGGACTGGCCGCACACGCGGACGACCTGACCGGTGACAGCGTTGGAGGCCGGGCTCGCGAAGTACGCGATGGTCTCCGCGACGTCGACGGTCTGGCCGCCCTGCAGCAGCGAGCTCATCCGGCGGCCGGCCTCGCGAGTGGCGAACGGAATGGCCGCGGTCATGGCCGTCTCGATGAAGCCGGGCGCCACCGCGTTGATGGTGATGTCCTTCTTCGCCAGTTCGGGCGCCTCGGCGTGCACCAGGCCGATGACGCCGGCCTTGGACGTGCCGTAGTTGGTCTGGCCGCGGTTGCCAGCGATGCCCGCGATGGAGGACACGTCGATCACGCGGCCGCCGTCGTTCAGCGTGCCGGACGTCACCAGAGCGGTGGTGAGGCGGTGCGGCGCTGCGAGGTTGACGCCGATGACGGAGTTCCACCGGCCGTCGTCCATGTTGGCGAGGAGCTTGTCGCGCGTGATGCCGGCGTTGTGGACGACGATGTCGAGGCCGCCGCTGTGGCGCTCCTTCACGTGCTTCTCGAGCACCTCGGCGGCGTCGGGAGCCGTGACGTCGAGTGCCAGCGACGTGCCGCCGACCTTGTTGGCTGTCTGCGAGAGGGCCTCGCCGGCCGCGGGGATGTCGGCGCAGATGACGTGCGCGCCGTCGCGTGAGAGAACCTCGGCGATGGTGGCGCCGATGCCACGGGCGGCGCCGGTGACCAGAGCGACCTTGCCTTCGAGCGGCCGGTCCCACGAGGCGGGAGCCGTGGACCCGTCCTTGCCGACGGCGATGACCTGGCCGGACACGAACGCGGACTTGGCCGAGAGGAGGAAGCGCAGGGTGGACTCGACACCGGACAGGTCCGGCGCGGCGTCGGGGGAGACGTAGACCAGCTGCGCGGTGCCGCCGCGGCGCAGTTCCTTGCCGACGCTGCGGGTGAAGCCCTCCAGGGCGCGCTGAGCGATGTGCTCCTCGATGTCGCCGGTCTCCTCGGGCGTGGTGCCGAGGACGACGACGCGGCTCGACGGTCCGAGGTTGCGGACCGCGGGCTGGAAGAACTGGTACAGCTGCTCGAGCTGCTCGATGTTCTCGATGCCGGTGGCGTCGAACACGAGGCCGCCCAGCTTGTCGTCGTGCGGGCTCGCGGCGGGGTAGTCCGAGAGCAGCACGCGCAGCGGCTCGACGAGGCGACCGCTGCCGCCGATCAGGACCGGGCCGGCGAGCGGAGGCTCACCCGGCTGGTAGCGACGCAGAGTCTCCGGCTTCGGCAGTCCCGCCTGCTTGGCGAGAAACGCGCCGGGAGCAGAGGAGAGGAACTGCGAGTAGAGGTCAGGGGCTCCCTTGGTGGCTGCCATGTTCCTACCTTCGTGTCGGGTATGTCGAACGGTATCGACAAGTAACTTACTCGTGAGTAAGAATAGAGTCCACGACGAAGCGGCCCCGACTGTGGCCGCGCCATCTGCGCACAGGGAGAATCGTTCGATGACCAGCAAAGAGAAGCGCCCCGTCGCGATCCTCGGTGGAAACAGAATACCGTTCGCGCGCTCGAACAAGGTGTACGCCAACGCCTCGAACCAGGACATGTTGACGGCGGCCGTCGACGGTCTCGTCTCCCGCTTCAACCTGCAGGGTGAGCGGCTCGGCCTCGTGGCCGGTGGTGCGGTGCTCAAGCACAGCCGCGACTTCAACCTCACCCGCGAGGTCGTCCTGGGCAGCGCGCTGAGCCCGTACACCCCGGCGTTCGACCTACAGCAGGCCTGCGGCACGAGCATGCAGACGGTCATCGCCGTCGGCGATGCCATCGCGTCGGGCCGGATCGACGTGGGAATCGGCAGCGGTGTCGACACCACGTCCGACGCGCCCATCAGCGTCAACAACGAGCTGCGCGAGTTCCTGCTCACGCTCAACCGGGCGAAGAGCACCGCCGACCGCCTCAAGCTGCTCGCGGGCGTCCGCCCGTCGATGCTGGGGATCGAGATCCCGAAGAACGGCGAGCCCCGCACCGGCATGTCGATGGGCGAGCACGCCGCCGTCACGGCCAAGGAGTTCGGCGTGCGCCGCGAGGACCAGGACGCCCTCGCCGCGGCCAGCCACCAGAACATGGCGAAGGCCTACGACAGTGGCTTCTTCGACGACCTGGTCACCCCGTACCTCGGTCTGACCCGCGACGACAACCTGCGTCCGGACTCCACGGCCGAGAAGCTGGCCAAGCTGAAGCCCGTGTTCGGCACCTCGCTGGGCGACGCCACGATGACGGCCGGCAACTCGACGCCGCTCACCGACGGCGCGTCCTCCGTGCTGCTGTCCACCGACGAGTGGGCCGCGCAGCACAACCTGCCGGTGCTCGCGCACCTCGTCGACTCGGAGTTCGCGGCCGTGGACTACATCCACGGCAACGGCTCGTACAAGGACGGCCTGCTCATGGCGCCGACGTACGCCATCCCGCGTCTGCTCGAGCGCAACGGCCTGACGCTGCAGGACTTCGACTACTACGAGATCCACGAGGCCTTCGCCTCCGTGGTGCTCGCGACGCTGCAGGCCTTCGAGAGCGACGAGTACTGCAAGGAGCGTCTGGGTCTCGACGGTGCGCTGGGATCGATCGATCGCAGCAAGCTGAACGTGAACGGCTCCTCGCTGGCCGCGGGTCACCCGTTCGCGGCGACCGGCGGACGCGTCGTGGCCACGCTCGCGAAGATGTTGGCGCAGAAGGGTTCCGGCCGCGGACTCATCTCCATCTGTGCCGCCGGTGGGCAGGGCATCACGGCCATCGTGGAGGCCTGAGCCTCCCGTACCGAACACGAGGACCCGGCTGCGAGGGGTGGCCGGGTCCTCTGCCGTTTCCCGGACCGAGCGGTCTGCGTCTGGCACAGTGGCGGGGTGCAGCGGTGGCGAGGCGAGAGTGGGTCCTGCGCGACCCTCCTCGAGGGCAACCCTCGGGAACATTCACGGAATCGGGCACTGCGTCCGACGCACCTCGGCACGCTCCGCGTGCTGGAGCGCGACGACGACGAGAGTCTCAGGTCGCCTCGCCCCGCCGCACGTCCCCGGACCACAGCTCGCTGATGTCCGAGTCGTTCTGGCATCACCGCACGGCGCGGATGATCGCACCGCGCCTGGTCGACATCGCGTGGAACAGCACCGAGCTCGGTGAGGTGCTGGCCCGGTTCGAGCACGTCGCGGACGTCGAGACCCTCATCACCAGGCTCCTCGAGCGGCGCAACCATGCACCCGATTCGACGGAGGTCGCCGCCGAACTCCTCGAGGTCATCGGGTATCCCGGTGATCCGTTCGTCCTCCCCGCGCCGCCCGTCCGTCCCACTCCGGCGGTGCGCTTCGGGGTTCCCGCGTTCGCGACGACCGCCGAGCTCGCCGCGTCCCTGGACGTCACCGTCTCCGAACTCGACTGGTTCGCCGACGTCGGCGGCTGGTTGCGTCGGGCGGCTCCGCCGCTGCGCCACTACCGGGCTCGTGAGGTGGCCAAGAGTCGCGGCGGGACGCGCATCCTGGAGATTCCCAAGCCGAGACTGCGCGAGATGCAGCGGCGCGTGCTCCACCGCGTCCTCGATCACGTGGTGCCGCATCCAGCCGCTCACGGTTTCCGGGCCGGTCGGAGTGCCGTGACCTTCGCGCGCCCGCACGAGGGCCGGGACGTCGTCGTCCGGGTCGATCTCGCGGACTTCTTCCCGACGGTGACGAGGCCGCGCGTGCGCGCCGTCTTCGAGGCCTGCGGGTACCCGTACCGGGTGGCGTCGGTTCTCGCCGGCATCTGCACCACCGCGATGCCGGTCGACGAGGTCGCCGGTCTGCCCCGGACTCAGGCGGCACTGCTGCGCGTCCCGCACCTCCCGCAGGGGGCACCGACCTCGCCCGCGCTCGCCAATCTGGTGGCCCGCGGACTCGACCGTCGCGTCGCGGGTCTCGCCCGCGCCCGTGGGCTCGTCTACACCCGCTACGCCGACGACCTGGCGCTGTCGGGCCCGTCGGACACCGATGTGGGCACGCTCCTCTGGGCGCTCGACCGCATCGTGCGCGACGAGGGCTTCGTGGTGAACGGTGACAAGACTCACGTCGCGCGTGCTCACCGTCGGCAGACGCTGGCCGGGCTGGTGGTGAACGAGAGTGCCGCGGCGCCCCGTGACCGCTACGACGCACTCCGCGCGCTGCTCCACAACAGTGTTCGTACCGGTGCCGCTGCCCAGAATCGTGCAGGTGTACCGGACTTCCGCGCCTCGGTGTACGGGCAGATCGCCTGGATCGGCGAAAGCAGTCCTTCGCGGCGGTCACGACTTCTGGCCATGGCGGAACGGGTCGATTGGGACTCCTGACAGATCCGGGACGTTCGGTCTGATTCGAGTTGTAACGAGTGCGGTCGTCCGGCGATACTCCTCATGGCTCCGCATCGCTGCCTGACCCCCGACCCGGCAGCGGTGCGGAGCCGTCTTCGTGAGGAGTCGGGCTCCGACCCCAGTGGGTAGGCTCGAGCAGAGGGCGAACGCGCCTGTTCAGCACGACGGAAGGGAGCCGGGTGACCGAGGACGTACCGGCGCAGCACGAGCACCGGACCGCCCCCGAGGGCACGCGCTCCACCCGCCGGCGCACGATCGCGCTGTCCGCGGCCGGCGGCGTCGTCGCCGTGGCCGCGCTCCTGTACGCCGCCGACTGGTTCACCTCCACCGGTGACATCCCCCGCGGCGTGACCGTCGCGGGCGTCGAGGTCGGCGGCCGCAGTGTGGCGGAGGCGGACAACCGGCTCCGCGACGCCCTGGGTCCGCGCACCGACGCCCCGGTGGACGTGCGCGCGGACGATGTCGCCGCCACCCTCACCCCGGCCGCGGCCGGTCTCGGAATCGACTGGGCAGCAACCCTCGATCGTGCCGGCGACCAGCCTCTCTCCCCGTTCACCAGGCTCGCGTCGTTCTTCGGCACCCGCGAGATCGGTGTCGTGTCCACTGTCGACGACGCGGCACTCACCGCCGCCGTCGGATCGTTGTCCCCGCAGGTCGACCGCCCCGCGGTGGAGGGCGACGTGGTCATCGAGGCCGGCGTGCCCCGCGCCGTCGGACCCGTTCCCGGACGCACGCTCGACGTACCGGGTGCGGCCTCCGCGTTCCGCACCGACTGGGCCGAGGGCGGTCCGGTGGAGCTCCCCGTCGTCGTCGAGGACGTCGAGGTCGACGCTGCCGCGATCGACGCGGCGATCCAGGACGTGGCGACGCCCGCGGTGTCGGCGCCGGTGATCGTGACCGGCGAGGACGGTGCGACGACGACGCTCGCACCCGATCGCGTCGGCGAGGTCCTGAGCTTCGAACCGGACGACGACGGCGGTCTGCGACCGGTGTACGACACGAATGCCGCGATCGGCATCCTCGCGCCCGGGCTGGCGGCCACCGAGACCCGGCCCGTCGACGCGCGCTTCGACTTCTCCGGGGGCCGACCCGTGGTGGTTCCGTCCGTCGACGGCACCGAGGTGCGCTGGCCGGAGACACTGGCCACCCTGCCGGACCTGCTGGCGGCGTCCGGTGACGCGCGCACCACCGTCGCGCAGTACGGACCGCGTCCGGCGGCACTGACCACGGACGCGGCGAACGCTCTCGGAATCCGGGAAGTGATCAGCGAGTACACGACCGGCGGGTTCGAGTACGCGTCGGGCGTCAACATCGGTCTCACGGCGGACATCGTGAACGGCGCTGTGGTGAAGCCGGGGGAGACGTTCTCACTCAACGGCTACACCGGCCCCCGCGGGACGGCGCAGGGGTTCGTCGAGTCGGGCATCATCGACAACGGCCGACCCGATCGCGCCGTTGGCGGAGGCATCAGCCAGTTCGCCACCACCCTGTACAACGCCGGCTACTTCGGCGGCATGGACGACGTCGATCACACCGAACACAGCTACTACATCAGCCGCTACCCCGAGGCCCGCGAGGCGACGGTCTTCGAGGGCGCGATCGATCTGCAGTTCCGGAACCCGGCGTCGACGGGTGTGGTCGTCGAGTCGTTCGCCGACGGATCCTCCGTCACCGTGCGGTTGTGGGGCACCAAGACCGTCGAGGTGGAGTCGATCACCGGCTCCCGCAGCCGACCCACCACGCCGGACACCGTCCGGCTGCCGCGCGGAGACCAATGTGTCGCGTCGAGCGGAGCGCCCGGCTTCACCACCAGCGACACCCGGATCATCCGCGACGCGGCGACGGGTGCGGAGATCTCGCGGAACACGCGCACGGTGCGCTACGACCCGGTGCCGATCGTCCGCTGCGAGTGAGGCCCGCCGTTGGGCTCGGCGTGATCCGAATCCAGGGGCTGTGACCTTGCCCAGTGCCGGGCCCGCGATGGTGGCGGCGGATGGCGCGCGGCCCTACCGTGGGGTTCCATGAGTCAGACCGCATCCTCCGAGCTCGACCAGGCGACCCTCCGTCAGGCATACGGCACCTTCCCGAGTGGGGTCGTCGCCATCGCGGCTCGCATCGGCGACGTGCCGGTCGGTCTGGCCGCGAGCAGTTTCGTGTCGGTCTCCCTCGACCCGCCGCTGGTCGCGGTGTGCATCCAGAACACGTCGACCACGTGGCCCAAGTTCCGCGACGCGACGCACATCGGCATCAGCGTTCTCGGCGAGGCCCACGACGTGGCCGCGCGCAGCCTCGCGGCGAAGACGGGTGACCGGTTCGCTGGTCTGACGCTGGAGACGACGCCCGACGGGGCCATCTTCATCGACGGCGCGTCCTCGTGGCTCGACGCCACGATCGAGCAGGAGCTGCCGGCGGGTGATCACGCCATCGTCCTGCTGCGCGTGCACGGTCTCGAGGTGCACTCCGACGTCGCGCCCATCGTGTTCCAGGGCAGCCGCTTCCGAAAGCTGGTCGTCGAGCAGCGCTGAGTCTCGTCCTCCGATGTCGAGCGAGAATCCGCGGATCCGCAGATTTCCGAGCGATCGGGTGGCTCCGGACGCGCGCCTGGCGATCCACGCATCCGCCGTGGACTTTCAGTTAATCATCGTTTACTGTCCTGGTTAGTGAGTGTTAACTGACGGACGGGCTGAGCGATGACGATGCTGGACGGTGCTCGAACCGAGCGCACGAGCAGGCGGGACGACCACCTCGCGCTGGTCGACGAGCTCCACCGAGCCATGGCGGCCGCTGCCCGCGGCGGCAGTGACGCCTCCCGTGAGCGGCACGTCTCCCGCGGCAAGCTGCTTCCGCGCGACCGTGTCGACACGCTGCTCGACGACGGCAGCCCGTTCCTCGAGATCGCCCCGCTGGCCGCGAACGGCATGTACGACGATGCGTGCCCGGGCGCCGGTGTGATCGCCGGAATCGGCCGGGTGTCCGGGCGCGAGGTGATGGTCGTGGCCAACGACGCCACGGTCAAGGGCGGCACGTACTACCCGATGACCGTCAAGAAGCATCTGCGCGCGCAGGAGATCGCCCTGCAGAACCGGCTGCCCTGCGTGTACCTCGTCGACTCGGGTGGCGCGTTCCTGCCGATGCAGGACGACGTGTTCCCCGACCGGGAACACTTCGGCCGGATCTTCTTCAACCAGGCGACGATGAGTGCGAGGGGCATCGCCCAGATCGCGGCGGTGATGGGGTCCTGCACCGCCGGTGGCGCGTACGTGCCCGCGATGAGCGACGAGGCGATCATCGTCCGCAACCAGGGCACCATCTTCCTGGGTGGACCGCCGCTGGTGAAGGCGGCCACCGGCGAGGTGGTCACGGCCGAGGACCTCGGTGGCGGCGACGTCCACTCCAAGATCTCGGGCGTGACGGATCACCTCGCGACCGACGATCGTGACGCGCTCCGCCGGGTCCGCGCGATCGTGGCCACCCTCGGCCCCCGCACGCCGTCGCCGTGGGAGGTACGCACACCGTTGCCTGCGAGCGACCAGTCGGAGCTGTACGACGTGGTGCCGACAGATCCGCGCACCCCGTACGACGTGCACGAGGTGATCACCCGCCTGGTGGACGGTGGGCAGTTCCAGGAGTTCAAGGCCGAGTACGGCACCACGCTGGTGACCGGGTTCGCCCACATCGACGGACACCCGGTCGGCATCGTCGCCAACAACGGTGTCCTGTTCGGTGAATCCGCCGTCAAGGGCGCACATTTCATCGAGCTGTGCGACAAGCGGTCGGTGCCGTTGCTGTTCCTGCAGAACATCACCGGGTTCATGGTCGGCCGCGAGTACGAGGCCGGGGGCATCGCCAAGCACGGCGCGAAGATGGTCACCGCGGTGGCCTGTGCCCGGGTGCCGAAGCTGACGGTCGTCATCGGCGGGTCCTACGGCGCGGGCAACTACTCGATGTGCGGACGCGCGTACTCGCCCCGCTTCCTGTGGATGTGGCCGAACGCGCGCATCTCCGTCATGGGCGGGGAGCAGGCGGCGTCGGTGCTCGCGACCGTGCGCAGCGATCAGCGGTCCGCGTCCGGCGAGCCGTGGACCGAGGACGAGCAGGAGCGGTTCAAGGAACCCATCCGCCGTCAGTACGAGGA
The DNA here is from genome assembly GCF_019836205.1 of Rhodococcus sp. BP-160. Lineage (NCBI taxonomy): Bacteria > Bacillati > Actinomycetota > Actinomycetes > Mycobacteriales > Nocardiaceae > Rhodococcus > Rhodococcus sp. BP-160. The sequence goes on along the minus strand of NZ_JABUEK010000003.1, from coordinate 518,962 downwards.
GCAGGGCAACCCGTACCACTCGACGGCGCGGCTGTGGGACGACGGCATCATCGATCCGGCCGACACCAGAACTGTTCTCTCACTTGCTCTGTCGGTGTGCGCCAACGCGCCGCTCGAGCCGGTGTCCTACGGCGTCTTCAGGATGTGAGTGTGATGACCACGATCGACACGGTGCTCGTCGCGAATCGCGGTGAGATCGCCGTCCGGGTGTTCCGGACACTGCGCACCATGGGAATTCGCTCCGTCGCGGTGTACAGCGACGCGGACGCCGACGCGCTGCACGTGCGCTCCGCGGACACCGCGGTACGACTGGGTCCGGCGCCCGCACGCGAGAGCTATCTGAACATCGACAAGGTGATCGACGCGGCACTCGCCAGCGGCGCCGATGCGATCCACCCCGGATACGGGTTCCTCTCGGAGAATGCGGCATTCGCGGCGGCGTGCGAGAAGAACGGCATCACGTTCATCGGCCCGCCGACACGTGCGATCGAGACCATGGGCGACAAGATCACGGCGAAGAAGGCGGTCTCCGCGTTCGACGTGCCGGTGGTGCCCGGCATCGCGGAACCCGGACTCACGGACGACGAACTGATCGCGGCCGCGGGCGACATCGGCTACCCCGTGCTGATCAAGCCGTCGGCCGGTGGCGGCGGCAAGGGCATGCATTTGGTCGAACGAGCCGAGGACCTGACGGCGGCCCTGGTGCGGGCCAGGCGAGAGGCGGCGTCGTCGTTCGGCGACGACACCCTCTTCCTCGAACGATTCGTGTTGCGTCCCCGGCACATCGAGGTGCAGGTGATGGCGGACGCCCACGGCCACGTGATCCATCTCGGTGAGCGCGAGTGCTCGCTGCAGCGCCGTCACCAGAAGGTGATCGAGGAGGCGCCGTCGCCGTTGCTCGACGAGGTGACGCGGGCGCGGATCGGCGAGGCCGCGTGTGCGACCGCTCGGAGTGTCGACTACGTCGGCGCCGGCACCGTCGAGTTCATCGTCTCCGCCGACGCGCCCGACGACTTCTTCTTCATGGAGATGAACACCCGTCTGCAGGTGGAGCATCCGGTGACCGAGGAGGTCACCGGCATCGATCTCGTGGAGCTGCAGATACGGATGGCAGCGGGCGACACGCTGCCGCTGCAGCAGGAGGATGTGACGCTGACCGGTCACGCGATCGAGGCGCGTGTCTACGCGGAAGATCCGGGCTATGGCTTCCTGCCCACCGGCGGCCGAGTGATCGGACTGCACGAACCGGCGGGCACCGGTGTCCGCGTGGACTCGTCGCTCGCACCGGACACGGTGGTGGGCAGCGACTACGACCCGATGCTGGCCAAGGTCATCGCGCACGGTCGGGACCGCGCCGAGGCACTGCGCATCCTGCGACGGGCGCTCGGCGAGACCGCGGTGCTCGGCGTGGGCACCAACATCGACTTCCTCTCGTACCTGCTGGCCGATCCCGACGTCGCCGCCGGCCGTCTGGACACGGGCCTGCTGGACCGGGTCGCACCCGACTACGCGGCGCCCGTCGCGACGGACGAGGTCATCGCCGCCGCAGCCGTGTTCGACTGGTGCGCAGCCTGGCCCGCGCAGGACGACGGCGCGTGGACCGTTCCGAACGGGTGGCGTCTCGGTGGTCGGAGCGCACCGACGACCGTCCTCGTCGAGGACTCCGGGCGGCGGCGCACCGTCGCGGTGACCGGGTCGCCGAGCGACGCGGCGGTGACCGTCGACGGCGGAAATGCTCGGTCGCTGACGGTGACTCTCGACGGAGCGACTCTCGTGGTCGCGATCGACGGTCGCCGGACGACGTACACGGCTGCGCGGGACGCGGACGGGCTCTGGCTCGCGGCTTCCGGTGGGGTGTGGCATCTGCGCCCCGCCGCAGAGATCGACCTCGCCGCCGGGGGCGAGGCGGAGCTCGAGGACACGGTGCGCAGCCCCATGCCGGGCACCGTGATCGCCGTCGAGGTGACGAACGGTGACACCGTCACGGCCGGAACCGTTCTCGTGGTCGTGGAGGCCATGAAGATGGAGCACGCGCTCACTGCTCCCGCGGACGGCATCGTCGAGGTGACGGTGGCGAGAGGCGACCAGGTCGCCGTGAACCAGGTACTCGCACGCATGACCACGGACCCGAAAGAGGATGCAGCATGAGCACATCGACCGTCGCGGGACACAGCCTGTTGTCCGACGAGCACCAGCAGCTGATCGCCTCGGTGCGCGACTTCGCTCGCACCGTGGTGGCGCCCGTCGCCGCGCAGCACGATCGCGACCACACGTTTCCCTACGAGGTGGTCCGCGGCATGGCGGACATGGGACTGTTCGGACTGCCGTTCCCCGAGGAGTACGGCGGCATGGGCGGCGACTACTTCGCGCTGTGCCTCGCCCTCGAGGAGCTGGGCAAGGTGGATCAGAGCGTCGCGATCACGCTCGAAGCCGGTGTCTCCCTGGGCGCGATGCCCGTGTACCGCTTCGGTACGGACGCGCAGAAGAAGGAGTGGCTCCCCAAGCTGACGTCGGGCCGGGCGCTCGGCGCGTTCGGCCTCACCGAGCCCGGTGCCGGCAGCGACGCCGGCGGTACGCGCACCACCGCGGTGCGCGACGGTGATCACTGGGTGATCAACGGGTCGAAGCAGTTCATCACGAACTCCGGCACCGACATCACCGAGCTGGTGACGGTGACCGCCGTGACCGGAACCGATGCCTCCGGGCGCAAGCAGATCTCCTCGATCATCGTGCCGACGGACACCCCCGGCTTCGAGGCCGGTCCCGCGTACGACAAGGTCGGCTGGAACGCCTCGGACACCCACCCCCTGTCGTTCACCGATGTTCGTGTGCCGCTGGAGAATCTGCTCGGCGACGAGGGCCGTGGTTACGCCGGGTTCCTGCAGATCCTCGACGAAGGCCGTATCGCCATCGCTGCGCTCGCCGTCGGTGTGGCGCAGGGGTGCGTCGACGAGAGTGTGAAGTACGCGAAGGAGCGCGAGGCGTTCGGTACCGCCATCGGCCGGAACCAGGCCATCGCCTTCAAGATCGCCCGCATGGAGGCGCGCGCCTACGCCGCCCGGACCGCCTACTACGACGCTGCAGCGCTCATGTCGGCGGGCAAGCCCTTCAAAAAGGAAGCGGCCATCGCCAAGCTGATCTCGTCGGAGGCCGCGATGGACAACGCGCGCGACGCCACGCAGGTGCACGGCGGCTACGGGTTCATGAACGAGTACACGGTCGCGCGGCACTACCGCGACAGCAAGATCCTCGAGATCGGCGAGGGCACCACGGAGGTGCAGCTGATGCTGATCGCGCGCCAGGTGGGGCTGTGACCGAACCGGAGCGCATCGTCCAGCGCGGCCTGTGGTTCGACGAGATGACGGTGGGCACCGTCTACGAGCACCGGCCCGGGCGCACCGTCACCGAGGCGGACAACGTCCTGTTCACCACCCTCACGATGAACACGCAGGCGCTGCATCTCGACGCCGCGTACAGCGTGGACACCGCGTTCGGGGAGCGGCTCGTGAACTCGATGTGGACGCTCTCCACGCTGGTCGGGCTCTCCGTCGCCCAGCTGACGCAGGGCACCATCGTCGCGAACCTCGGGTTCTCGGAGATCAGCTTCCCGAAGCCGATGCTGCACGGTGACACCCTCTACGGCGAGACGGTGATCGCGGACAAGCGAGAGTCGGCGTCGAGACCCGGAGAAGGCGTCGTGACGTTCGAGCACACGGGCCGCAATCAGCACGGCGACGTCGTCGCGCGCGCCGTGCGGAAGACCCTCGTCCGGATGGCTCCCGCGTCGTGACGGGGCTCGGTCCGGTCTGGATGTTCTGCCCGGCCGACAGGCCCGAGCGCTACCGGAAGGCCGCCGCGGCAGCAGACGTGGTGATCCTGGACCTCGAGGACGCGGTGGCCCCCGGTGACAAGGAAGCGGCGCGGCAGGCCGTCGTCGACACCCCACTCGATCCGGACCGCACCGTGATCCGCGTCAACGCGCGATCGACGCCGTACTTCGAGGCTGATCTGGCAGCCCTGTCCGAGACGGTCTACCACCGCGTGATGGTGCCCAAGTGTGAATCGGCGCAGGACGTCTCGGCACTGGCTCCACGATCGGTGGTCGCCCTCGTCGAGACCCCACTCGGGATCCTGCACGCTGCGGAGATCTGCGCAGCCGACGGGTGCGAGGGCATGATGTGGGGCGCGGAGGACCTGGTGGCCGCGCTCGGCGGAGCGTCCTCGCGTCGCGGCGACGGGTCGTATCGCGACGTGGCCGTGCACGCACGCTCGACCGCTCTGCTGGCGGCCAAGGCCTTCGGGCGCCAGGCTCTGGACTCGGTGTATCTGGACATCGCCGATCTCGACGGACTGCGCGCCGAGTCGGAGGACGCCGTCGCGGTGGGGTTCGACGCCAAGGTGGCGCTGCACCCGACGCAGGCCGCCGTGATCCGCGAGTGTTACACCCCCACAGCCGATCAGGTGGACTGGGCCCGTCGGGTCGTGGCTGCCGCCGCCACCGAGCGCGGAGTGTTCACCGTCGACGGCAGGATGGTCGACGCGCCGGTGATCCGGCACGCCGACCGCATCCTGCGGGGACTCGGCTAGCGAGTCGGTGTCGCGGTGGTACCCGTGACGACGCGCGGCAACGCGAGACCCAGCCCGATCATGCCGACGCCGAGCACGAGGTGCAGCCAGTTGTCGGCGTCGTTCAGCGGCACGAAGTTGGCGCTGCTCTCGTGGTCGATGACGAGCCCGTACACGAAGAGCACCAGGTAGATGATGCCGCCGCCGATGAGGTACAGCCTCGCCGAGGACGGTGCACGGGCCAGCAGGATCCCGGCGACGCCGAACAACAGGTGCACGATGTTGTGCAGGATCGACACCTCGAAGATGCCCAGGAGCATCGCCCCGCTGTGGTGGCCCGCGAAGGTGAGCATGTCGTAGTCCGTCGTGATGCCCGGGACGAACCCGAGCACACCGACGAGAAGGAACACGACGCCGACGATCAGTGCTCCCCATTGAACCGGTGACCGGCGGACCACGGTACGGCCCGCTCTGTTCGTGTTCGCCATGGTGGATCCTCTCCTGTCGCGAGTGGGCCTGTCCCACTGCGCAACGCGAGGTGTAGCCGGTGGGCGTCGCGATAAACGCGGTGTCGGGCCGACTCCGCGAGAGCGGCCGGGAAGCGCCCCCACCACACAGCACTGCGGCCCGGCTGGAATACCAGCCGGGCCGCAGTGGGGATTCAGCGGATCAGAACGCCGCTTCGTCGAGCTCCATGACGTCGTTGTCCAGGTCGGACAGGATCTGACGGGTGGAGGTCAGGCGGGGCAGGATGTTCTTGGCGAAGAACGACGCTGCGCCGATCTTGCCCTCGTAGAACGCCTTGTCCTTCTCGCCGGCGCCGTTGTCGAGTGCGGCGATGGCGATCTCGGACTGACGCAGCAGCAGCCAGCCGATCATCAGGTCGCCGACGCTCATGAGCAGGCGGACGGATCCGAGGCCGACCTTGTACAGCTCGGTCGGCTGCTCCTGGGCACCCATGAGGTGCTGCGTGAGTGTGGCGACCATGCCCTGCACGTCCTCGAGGGCGGTGTTGAGCAAGGCACGCTCGCTCTTGAGGCGACCGTTGCCCGCCTCGCTGTCGATCCACGTCTTGATCTGGCCGGCGACGTGGGCCAGTGCGACGCCGCGGTCCCGGGCGATCTTGCGGAAGAAGAAGTCCTGCGCCTGGATGGCCGTGGTGCCCTCGTACAGCGAGTCGATCTTGGCATCGCGGATGTACTGCTCGATGGGGTAGTCCTGCAGGAAGCCGGAGCCACCGAGCGTCTGGAGGCTCTGCGCCAGCTGCTCGTACGCGACCTCGGAACCCACACCCTTGACGATGGGGAGCAGCAGGTCGTTGACGCGGAACGCGGTGTCCTTGTCGGCGCCCGAGACGTGCCGTGCGGCAACCTCGTCCTGGTGAGCGGCCGTGTAGAGGAACACCGCGCGCAGGCCCTCCGCGTACGCCTTCTGCGTCATCAGCGAGCGACGGACGTCGGGGTGATGCGTGATGGAGACGCGGGGCGCGGCCTTGTCGGTCATCTGCGTCAGGTCAGCACCCTGAATGCGCTGCTTGGCGTAGTCGAGCGCGGTGAGGTACCCGGTGGACAGCGTCGAGATGGCCTTGGTGCCCACCATCATTCGAGCGTGCTCGATGACGTCGAACATCTGCGCGATGCCGTTGTGGACGTCGCCGACGAGCCAGCCCTTGGCGGGGACGCCGTGTCCGCCGAGGGTCAGCTCACAGGTGGCCGAGACCTTGAGGCCCATCTTGTGCTCGACGTTGGTGACGAAGACGCCGTTGCGCTCGCCGAGTTCGCCGGTCTCGCTGTCGAAGTGGAACTTCGGGACGAAGAACAGCGACAGTCCCTTGGTGCCCGGCTTGGCGCCCTCGGGGCGAGCGAGCACGAGGTGGAAGATGTTCTCGAAGAGATCGTCCGAGTCGGCCGAGGTGATGAAGCGCTTGACGCCCTCGATGTGCCAGCTGCCGTCGGCCTGCTCGACGGCCTTGGTGCGGCCGGCGCCCACGTCCGAACCCGCGTCGGGCTCGGTGAGGACCATGGTGGCGCCCCAGTTGCGCTCGGAGGCGAGTACGGCCCACTTCTTCTGCTGCTCGTTGCCGTTGTCGGAGAGGATCTGGGCGAAGCCCGGGCCGGCGGAGTACATGAAGGCGGCGGGGTTCGATCCGAGGATCATCTCGGCGACGGCCCAGAACACCTGACGCGGAACCGGCATGCCGCCGAGTTCCTCGTCGAGGCCCAGGTGATCCCAGCCGGCTTCCTGCAGCGCGCGGTACGACTTCTTGAACGACTCCGGGAGGGTGACGGTGTGCGTCTCGGGGTCGAAGGTCGGCGGGTTGCGGTCGGCGTCGGCGAAGGACTCCGCGAGCGGGCCCTCGGCGAGGCGGCGGACCTCGGAGAGCATGTCACGCACGGTGTCGACGTCGAGATCGCCGAACTGTCCGGACTCGAGCGTCTTGTCCAGGGCGAACAGCTCGAACAGGTTGAACTCGAGATCGCGAAGATTGCTCTTGTAATGACCCATGGTGATGCGTTCTCCGTCTCAGTGGTGCGGTCCGGCCTCGGTACCGCCTGTGTGGCCCGGCGCTACCTACTCGCCAGTAACATACGGCTATGTTACGCCGGATCGGGAGCACTGCCAATAGGGGTCTACTCGTCGGTAACTCGTCCCACCACAAGGGCGTCGATCGCTGCGGAATCACCTACGTGCCGCACCCTGTCCTCGGCGACGAGAATGCGCATCCTGTCGCCGATGTCCGCGACCAGATCGTCTGGGCTGTAGAGGATCTCGGGATCCTGAGGACCGCCGACGCCATTCTTCAGATTGGCAGAATGGTGACCCACGATCACGAGGATTCCCTCATGTTTCAACGCCTGGACGGCAGTCGCGAGGACGTTTTCACGCTCGGTCCGCGATAAATGCAGGTAGGCGATGACAACGAGATCATAATTCCGCTCCGGTGTGAGTGTGGTCACGTCCGCGTGGACCCACCGCACACGCTCGCGGATCGACGCGGTGGCCGTGGCGGCGATGCGGACCGCCTTGGTCAGCGCCACGCTGCTGAAGTCGACGGCGTCGACACTCCATCCGCGCGTGGCGAGCCAGAGGGCGTTGCGCCCCTCGCCGCACGCGAGATCGAGCGCCCGGCCGCGCGGCAGGGAGGTGCAGAACTCGACGACCATGTCGTTCGGCGGTGCGCCCCAGATGAGTTCGGCGCGTTCGTACTTGGCGTCCCAGGCCGCGGCGTCCACTCAGGTCCAGACCGAGTCGGGGTCGACGGACGAGCGGGCCGGACCCGCCGGCGTGGACGTGGCGGTACGCCCGAAACGCGGCGCCGGGGCGTGCTGGGTGACCGCGTCGATGTCGATGAGGCTGCCGCGTTCGGCCATGTGGCGGTGGCGCGTGGCCTCGTCGAAGGTCAGCACGGGGGTGACGCAGGCGTCCGTGCCGTCGAAGACGGCGGCCCACTCGTCGCGCGTGCGGGAGGCGAACACCTCCGTGAAGGTCGACCGCAGCGTCGGCCACTGCTCACGGTCGAGCTGGTGGGGCAAGGCCGACGGATCGAGCCCGAGTCCCTGCAGCATCGCGGCGTAGAACTGGGGTTCCAGCGCGCCGACGGCGACGTGCTTGCCGTCGGACGTCTCGTACGTGTCGTAGAACGGGGCACCGGTGTCCAGCAGGTTCGTGCCGCGCTCGTCGGACCACATGCCGATCCCGCGCCACCCCCAGATCATGTGCGACAACGCGACGGTGCCGTCGACCATGGCCGCGTCGATCACCTGGCCCTTCCCGGACCGACCGCGCTCGACCAGCGCTGCGAGAATGCCCATGACGAGGAACATCGATCCACCGCCGAAGTCGCCGACCATGTTCATCGGGGGTACCGGGCGCTCACCCTCGCGTCCGATCGCGTGCAGCACTCCGGTGACCGAGATGTAGTTGATGTCGTGTCCCGCGACCTGCGACCACGGACCCTCCTGGCCCCACCCCGTCATGCGTCCGTAGACCAGACCGGGGTTGCGCTCGGCGACGACGTCGGGTCCCAGACCCATGCGCTCGGTGACCCCCGGACGGAAGCCCTCGATGAGGACGTCGGCGCGGGAGATCAGGTCGAGCACCCGTTCCAGCTCGGCCGGATCCTTCAGGTTCGCCTCGACGATGCGGCGGTTGCGGAGCAGGGGGTCGCCCGGTGATCCCTCGGCCGGCAACGCGCCCGCACGCTGGACGCGCACGACGTCGGCGCCGAGGTCGGCCAGCAGCGTCGCGGTGTGCGGTCCGGGGCCGATGCCCGCGAGTTCCACGACCTTGATTCCGGCGAGAGGTCCACCTGCAGTAGTCATGGCGCGACCCTATCCACCGGAACCTGCCCGACGACAGGACCGGACTGTGCGGGTCGGGAGACTCAGAGGAACTCCGACGCGGCGTCGTCCACCCGCGACCGGTAGTCACCCCACCAGTCGGCGTCACCGTCCGCCAGGTTGGAGTTGCCGGGAGCCAGTCCGGCGCTGCCGTCGGCGAGTTCGCGCACGATGTCGGCGTGGCCGGCATGGCGGTGTGTCTCCGCGATCAGGTGCACCAGGATGTACTCGACGGTCACGGGGTTCTTCGCCGTCCACCACGGCACCGTCCCCTCCGCTCTCGGTCCGAGGGTGCGCACCGTCTCGTCGGCATGGGCGTTCACCCGGCGGTAGAGGTCGACGAGAGAATCGCGGGACTGGTCGGGTGTGGCCCACATGTCGGCATTGAGTTCGAGTGTCGGGTCGGACCACGGGATCGGTTCGGGGAACGGTCGCCCGAACGTGGACCCGAGGTACCCCGCCTCGGTCATGGCCAGGTGTTTCACGATTCCCAGCAGGTTGGTACCGGTCGACGTGAGGGGCCGACGGATGTCGTACTCCGACGCGCCGTCGAGTTTCCACACCACCGCGTCCCGTCCTCGCTGGAGGTAGGTGAGCAGGTCCTCGGTCTCCGCCATGCCCGATACCATTCCAAGAGTGACGTCCTCCCGCATCGGTACTCCGCTTTCTCCGTCGGCCACCAAGGTGATGCTGCTGGGCTCCGGCGAGCTCGGCAAGGAAGTGATCATCGCGTTCCAGCGCCTGGGCGTCGAGGTGATCGCCGTCGACCGGTACGCGGACGCCCCCGGCCATCAGGTCGCGCACCGCGCCCACACGGTGGACATGAGCGATCCGGACGCCCTGCTCGCCGTCATCGAGTCCGAGGCGCCGCACTTCGTCGTGCCGGAGATCGAGGCCATCGCCACCGAGGCGCTCTCCGTGGTCGAGGACCGCGGGGTCACCACCGTCGTGCCGACGGCGCGCGCGACGCAGCTGACGATGAACCGCGAGGGCATCCGCAGGCTCGCGGCCGAGGAGCTGGGGTTGCCCACGTCGCCGTACGCGTTCGCCGACAGTGTGGACGAGGTTCGCGCGGCGCTCGAGCACACGGGCTTCCCGGCGGTGATCAAGCCGGTGATGTCGTCGTCGGGCAAGGGGCAGTCGGTCGTGACGAGCGACGACGACGTCCAGCGGGCCTGGGACCACGCTCAGGCCGGGGGACGAGTCGCGCTGGGCCGGGTCATCGTCGAGGGCTTCGTCGACTTCGACTACGAGATCACCCAGCTCACCGTCCGCGCGGTCGACGAGAACGGCGCCGACGAGACCTCCTTCTGCGAGCCCATCGGCCACCTCCAGAAGTCCGGCGACTACATCGAGTCGTGGCAGCCCCAGCCCATGTCGGCGGCCGCTCTGCACGCTGCACGCGAGGTCGCCCGCACGGTCACCGCGGCACTCGGCGGCCGCGGCATCTTCGGCGTCGAGCTCTTCGTCAAGGGCGACGACGTGTACTTCTCCGAGGTCAGCCCACGACCGCACGACACGGGCCTGGTCACGCTCGGCACCCAGCGGCTGTCGGAGTTCGAGCTGCACGCGCGCGCCATCCTCGGGCTTCCGGTGGACACCACGCTGCTGACACCCGGCGCGTCCGCGGTGATCTACGGCGGTCTCGACGAGGTGGGCATCGCCTTCGAGGGCGTCGAGCAGGCGCTCCGCGTCCCGGAGACCGACATCCGCCTGTTCGGCAAGCCGGAGAGCTTCGCGAAGCGCCGGATGGGCGTCGCCGTGTCGACCGGTCCGGACGTCGAGACCGCGCGGGGGCGTGCACGCGACGCCGCGAGCCGCGTGCGTCCGGTCTCGGCACGGTGACCGCCGGTGCCGAGGTCCTCGTCGGACTGGTCGTCCTGATCGGCCTGATCGGGATCGTCGTCCCGGTGCTCCCCGGCGTCGTCCTGATCTTCGCCGCGATCGGCGTCTGGGCCTTCGTCGTCGGCACCGCATCGGCGTGGACGGTGTTCGGCATCGCGACGGCGCTGCTGGCGGCATCGGGCGTCGTCAAGTACCTGTGGCCGGGCAGACGACTGAAGACGGCCGGAGTGCCCACCCGTTCCATCGTCGCGGGCGGCGTCGTCGGCATCGTCGGATTCTTCGTCGTCCCGGTCGTCGGACTCTTCCTCGGGTTCCCCCTCGGTGTGTACCTGGCGGAACTTCCTCGTGCCCGCACGTCGGGATCCGCCTGGCAGTCGACGGTCCACGCCACCAAGGCGGTGGGCCTGTCGATCCTCGTCGAGCTGTTCGGCGCGCTGATGGCGGCTGGCGTGTGGCTCGGCGCCGTCATCGTGCTCTAACGCTCCCGGTACCAGGCCCTCGCGTTCCTGAACAGCACCTTCTGGAGATCGCCGCCCACTGCCTCGGTCACCAGGTCGATGTCGGAGGGGACGAAGCGTCGCGGGGAGCGCGTGCCGGGCAGGTCGGTCCCGAACATCAGTGCCTCGGGGTTGACGGCATGGATCCTGCTCATCGCCTCCACCGGGTCGTGGCCGATGCGGCCGAAGCCCGCCGCCTTGACCCGTGCTCCCCTGTCGACGAGATCGAGGAGGTACGGCATGGCGTCCTCGGCCATGCCGAGGTAGTCGATGCTGATGGCCGGCAGTTTGGACAGGACCGGCTCCAGGGACAGCAACAATCCGGCGTCCGCGTAGAACTCGGCGTGCCATCCGGCGATCTCGTGCGCGCGGACGGCCTGCTCGGTGAGGGTCGACACGTCGGTGTCGCCGCGCCGCAGATTGAATCTGAGCGCTCGGACGCCCGCGTCGTCGAGCGCGATGATGTCCTCGTCCTCGGCGTCCCACGGCAGGTGGGTCACGCCCACCCATCCGTCACCGAGTTCGGTCAGCGCCGCGAGCAGAAAGCTCTGGTCGCTGCCCTGGAACGACCCGGCGATGACGGCGCCGCCCACGACCCCCAGCCCGTCGGTCTCCTCGCGATAGTCGTCGGCAGTGAACACGGGGGGTTCGTATCCGCCGTTCGACACGAGAGGGAACCGCGGATCGATGATGTGGACGTGGCTGTCGAACACGTCTGCCAGGATGCCTCATGATGTGATGAGGCGTACGTCACATTCGATCATCCGTCTCGTCGTGCGAGGAGCTACACATGAAGGCAGAGCCGACCGTGGTCCTGGAGGGCTACACCTACTTCGAGTGCCCACGGTGGCGGGAGGGTCGTGTCTGGGTCTCCGACTTCTACACCCACCAGGTGCTGTCGGCGAACGAGGACGGCAGCGACGTCCGGGTGGAGGCCGAGGTGCCGCACCAGCCGTCCGGGCTCGGGTGGCTTCCCGACGGTCGGCTCCTGGTCGTCTCGATGCGAGATCAGACCGTTCTGCGGCGCGAGGAGAACGGCGACCTCGTGGTGCACGCGGACCTGTCCGCGCACGCGACCGGCAACGCCAACGACATGCACGTGGATGCGGACGGGCGCGCCTACGTCGGCAACTTCGGATTCGATCTCATGAACATGGCGCCCATCGAGACGGCCTCCCTGCTGCGTGTCGAGCCGGACGGCAGTGTGCACGAGGACGCCACCGATCTGCACTTCCCGAACGGCATGGCCGTCACCGCAGGCGGCGATCTCCTCGTCGACGAGACGCTCGGCAACCGGATCAGCGCCTTCGCGATCGGCGACGACGGTGTCCTCGGACCGCGCCGCGACTGGGCCGTGCTCGGTCCGATGCCCGAGTCGACGGACATGGCCGAGGGCATTGGCCAGGTGGTGGTGGCGCCCGACGGTTGCGCTCTCGCGCAGGACGGCACGCTGTGGGCGGCCGACGCACTGGGGCAGCGCATCGTGCAGATTCGCGAGGGCGAGGGAGTGGTCGACGAGTTGACCTTCGACACCGGGGTGTTCGCGTGCGGGTTCGGCGGCGACGACGGCCGCACCCTGTTCGTCTGCGCCGCACCCGATTTCAACGAGCACGCCCGCAAGGACGAGCGCGAGGGACGGCTGCTGTCCGTCCGGATCTGACACGCACGAAGCCCCGAGCACATCCTCGGGGCTTCGGTGCGTCAGGTGCTGGGGTCAGGCCTTGTCGGGCTCGCTGGCGCGCAGCATGTCCTCGCGCTCGACGACCTTGACGCGCTCGCGGCCCTGCGGCTCGCCGAGGCTGCGCTCGTGCGCGTCGAGGCGGTACCAGCCGTCCCACGTGGTGAACGGGACCTTCTTGTCCTCGAGGAACGCGACGACGGCGTCCTCGGACGGGTCGGTGGCACCCGCGAACGACGGGGCGTCGGCGAGGAGGTTCGCGACGGTCTCGTTGGCATCACCCTTGGTGTGGCCGATGAGGCCGACGGGTCCGCGCTTGATCCAGCCGGTGACGTACGTGGCGTCGACGGGGGTGCCGTCGTTGTTCTTCACGCGGCCGGCCTCGTTGGGGATGGTGCCCGCGAGGTCGTCGAAGGGGAGGTCGGCGATGTTCTGCGACAGGTAGCCCACCGCGCGGTAGACGGCCTGGACGTCCCAATCGGTGTAGTTGCCGGTGCCCTTGACGTTGCCGGTGCCGTCGAGTTCGGTGCGCTCGGTGCGCAGTCCGACGACCTTGCCGTCCTGGCCGAGCACCTCGTGCGGCGACTCGAAGAAGTGCAGGAACAGCTTGTGCGGGCGGTCGCCGGCATCGCGAATCGCCCAGTCCTGCAGCGTGTTCGCGACCATGTCGACCTGCTTGGACTCGCGGCGGGCCTTCTCCGAGCCCTCGTCGTAGTCGATGTCCTCGGGAGCGACGATGACCTCGATGTTGGGGGAGTGGTCCAGCTCGCGGAGCTCGAGCGGCGTGAACTTGGCCTGGGCGGGGCCGCGGCGGCCGAACACGTGCACCTCGACGGCCTTGTTGGCCTTCAGGCCCTCGTAGACGTTCGCGGGGATCTCGGTGGGCAGCAGCTCGTCGCCCGTCTTGGCCAGTACGCGGGCCACGTCGAGCGCGACGTTGCCGACGCCGAGGACGGCGACCTTCTCGGCGTCGAGGGGCCAGGTGCGTGGCACGTCGGGGTGACCGTCGTACCAGGAGACGAAGTCGGCGGCGCCGTAGCTGCCGTCGAGGTCGATGCCGGGGATGTTCAGCGCGCGGTCCGCGTTGGCGCCGGTGGAGAAGATGACGGCGTCGTAGAAGCGGCGCATCGTCTCGAGGTCGATGTCGGTGCCGTAGTCGATGTTGCCGAGCAGGCGGACCTGCGGCTTGTCGAGCACCTTGTGCAGCGCGGTGATGATGCCCTTGATGCGCGGGTGATCCGGTGCGACGCCGTAGCGGATCAGACCGAACGGAGCGGGCATGCGCTCGAAGAGGTCGATGCTCACGCCGGGGCCGGAGACGTTGTGGTCCGACTTCATCAACGCGTCGGCGGCGTAGATGCCGGCCGGGCCTGCACCCACGATGGCCACTCGGAGCGGGCGGGTCTGGTCAGTCATCAGCGTGGATCTACCTAACATCGTCGTCGGCCGGCCGCCCATCGAGCTCGGAGCGGGCGTCGTGGCCGCAGGGAGGCGGACACCCCAGCATAAGTGACGAGGCGGCGCCTCCGGTGCGCCAGGTGGCCGTGACGTGTGCACAGAGAACTGGGTGAACATCGGGATTCCACCGAGTGATGCGGCCCACAGTCGGGCATGGATCGCGGACCCCTCAGGCTTGCGTCAGAGGACAGCTCGACAGTCAGCACCTTCGAAAGGCCGATCGACGTGACCGAACTCAGTCCCGAATCACCCCTGCTCCAGCCGCTCGAACTCGGCGACATCCACGCCCGCAACCGTGTCTTCATGGCGCCGCTCACGCGCAGCCGCAGTGGTGACGACGGTGTGCCCGGTGACCTCGTCGTCGAGTACTACCGCCAACGTGCGGGTGCCGGCCTCATCGTGTCCGAGGGAACGCAGCCTTCCGCCGTCGGCAAGGGCTACACCAACACCCCGGGCCTGCACACCGACGAGCAGCAGGCCGGCTGGGCGAAGATCGCGGACGCGGTGCACGGTGAGGGCGGCAAGATCGTCGTCCAGCTGATGCACGCGGGTCGGGTGTCCCACCCCGACAACTCGGGCCTCGAGGCCATCGCACCGTCCGCCATCGCGCCCGGTATCGAGATGTTCACCAAGGGTGGGTCGAAGGAGATCCCTGCGCCGCGCGAGATCGCCGCGGACGAGATCGCTCGCGTGGTCGACGTGTTCGTCGACGCCTCGACCCGTGCGATCGAGGCCGGTCTCGACGGTGTCGAGCTGCACGCCGCCAACGGCTACCTGCTCCACCAGTTCCTGGCGGACGGCGCGAACCACCGCACCGACTCCTACGGCGGCAGCCCCGAGAACCGTGCGCGCCTCGTCGTGGAGGTCGTGCGCGCCGTCTCCGCCGCCATCGGCGCGGGCCGGGTCGGCATCCGCATCTCGCCCGGAGGCACCGCGAGTGGCATCACCGAGGACGACACGACGGGTGCCTACGAGGCGCTGCTGTCGCAGATCGACGGCCTCGGCCTGGCGTACCTGCACGTGCTCGTCGATGCCGAGGATCCGTTCCTGGGCAAGCTGCGTTCGGCCTGGAGCGGCCCGTTCGTGCTCAACACCGGCTTCGCCGCGATGACCACTCGCGACGAGGCCGAGAAGCTGGTGTCCGACGAGATCGCCGACGCCGTCACGGTGGGTCGGCCGTTCATCGCCAACCCCGACCTGGTGACCCGGTGGACCCACGACACCGAGCTCAACACCCCCGACGAGAGCACCTTCTACGGCGGCGGCGCCGAGGGCTACACCGATTACCCGTCGCTCGAGGGCTGAGCTGCACCGAGCTGACATGATCGGAGCATGAGCTCCGAAGAGGATCCGAGACCCACCACCGCAGCGCCCTTCATCGCGGCCGCTGCGGTGGTGGTCGTCGTGGCGGTGATCATCGCAATCCTGTCGCTGACCGGGTCGCCCGACGAGAACGTCAGCGACAACCAGCGCGTCGGGACCGCCGTCGCCGCCTACGTCGAGGCTGTGAAGTCCGGCGACACCGCCGCTGTCACCGCACTGCAGTGCCCCGGCATCACCGACGCACCGCTGGCGGATGCGGGTACGTCGGTGGATCTCGAGAACATCGAGGAGGTGCGGGTCAAGGGTGACGCCGCCGAGGCCGACGTGCGAGTCAGCCTCGACGGCAGCGAGCAGAGCCTCACCTGGAACGCGGTGCGGTCCGGTGACGACTGGCTGCTCTGCAGTCCCTGACGAGCTCTACTCGGCCGTGTCCTTGCCCGCCGTGCGTTCCGACGCCTGAGCTGCGAGGCCGCCCTGGGTGCGCAACGGGACCTCTTTGTAGAACAGGTTGATCACGAAGGCCAGCGCCAGCACGAACCCGGCCACGACGAAGACCGAGTCCATCGCGTCGGAGAATCCGATCTGGAACGGCGCCGCCACCGCGTCGGGCAGCTTCTGGATGAAGGACGTGTCGTCCAGGATGCCCCCGGCGGCCGACCCGTTGCCCTGCACGAGCCCCTGCGCGAGGCCGGACACCGCGGGATCGGTGCTGGACGCGGCCTGACCCACCGCCTCGCGGAACTCGGGAGTCTCCGCGGCGGAACGCAGAGCCGACGCGATGGCGTCGGTCACGCGCGAGAAGAGCAGGGACAGGAACACCGCGACGCCGATGGTGCCGCCGATCTGCCGGAAGAACGTGGCCGACGAGGTGGAGACGCCCATGTCCTGCGGCGGCAGTGCGTTCTGGATCGCGAGGGTCAGCGGCTGCATCAGATTGCCCAGGCCGAACCCGAAACCGAACATCGCGATCATGATCATCCACAGCGGTGTGTCGTACTCGATGAACGAGAACGCGAACATGCAGACCGTCATGAGAGTCGTGCCGATGATGGGATACGGACGGTAGTGGCCCGTGCGGGAGATCATCTGGCCGGAGAAGATCGACGCGACCATGATGCCCAGCACCAGCGGGAGCATCTGGAACCCGGCGAGCGTCGGCGACGAGCCCTTGACCACCTGCAGGTACTGGGGGAGCAGCGTGATGCCGCCGAACATCGCCGCACCGGTGATGACCGAGAGCACGAGTCCGACGCTGAACGTCGAGTTGCGGAAGAAGCGCATCGGGATGAGTGCGTTCGTCTTCATCCTGATCTCGATGGCGATGAAGGCCGCGATGCCGAGGACGCCGATGGCGTAGCAGATCATGGCCCGCCCGGAGCCCCATCCCCACGTGCGTCCCTGCTCGGCGATGATCAGCAGCGGCACCAGTCCGACGGCCAGCGCCGCGGCGCCGCCCCAGTCGACGACCGCGCTGCCGTGTCGACGCGGCAGATTCAGCACCTTGGCGACGACGAACAGAGCGACGATGCCGATGGGCACGTTGACGAAGAACACCCAGCGCCAGCCGGTGATGTTCAGGATCTCGGACTGGCCCGACAACACGCCGCCGATGACCGGACCGAGCACGCTGGACGTGCCGAACACGGCGAGGAAGTAGCCCTGGTACTTGGCCCGCTCCCGCGGCGGGACGATGTCGCCGACGATGGTCAGTGCGAGCGTAAACAGGCCGCCGGCACCGAGGCCCTGGAACGCGCGGAAGGCCGCGAGTTGGTACATCGACGTGGCGAAGCCGCACAGCGCCGATCCGATGACGAAGATCGTGATCGCGGTCAGGAAGAACTGTTTGCGCCCGTAGATGTCCGAGAGCTTCCCGTACAGCGGCGTGGAGATGGTGGCCGTGATCAGGTACGCCGTGGTGACCCACGCCTGAACGGAGAAGCCCTGCAGGTCGTCCGCGATGGTGCGGATGGACGTCGAGACGATCGTCTGGTCGAGCGCCGCCAGGAACATGCCGAGCATCAGACCGGAGATGATCGTCATGATCTGGCGATGGGTGAACTGCCCCGTGTCGCCGCTCGTGTCCGGCTGTGGTGAGCCGGCGCCCGTCGCAGGGCGCAGTGTGTCGTCCGTCATCGGCTCATCTTGCCCCCTCGAGGCCGTACGCTGCGACTATCGGACATATCGGGCCGAGCCGACCATGTGAGAAACTGGGGTCGTGAGCTACGCAGGAGACATCACGCCCGAGCAGGCCTGGGAACTTCTCAGCACCGATCCGGAGGCCTCGCTCGTCGACGTCCGCACCCACGCCGAGTGGAGCTACGTGGGTGTCCCGGACATCTCGTCGCTGGACAAGCCGACGGCCTTCGTCGAGTGGGTCGCCTACCCGGACGGCGCGAAGAACGAGAACTTCGTCGACGAGGTCCGTGCCGCCGGGGTCGACAAGGGCCCTGTGGTCTTCCTGTGTCGCTCCGGTCAGCGGTCCATCGGTGCCGCCGAGGCCGCGACCGCTGCGGGGCTCGGACCCGCCTACAACGTGCTCGACGGCTTCGAGGGCGCGACCGACGCCGAGGGACACCGCGGCAGTGCCGGGTGGCGCGCCGTCGGACTGCCCTGGCGGCAGAAGTGATCCCCACCGGCGGCGGGTTCTCCAAGCCCCTGCCCGACGGGGTCGGGCAGGGAACTCTCGGTGTCCGCGGCGGTCTGAACCGCTCGGGGTTCGAGGAGAACGCCGAGGCCCTCTATCTCAGTTCGGGTTTCGTGTACGAGAGTGCCGAGGCCGCCGAGCAGGCGTTCACCGGCGACATCGACCATTTCGTCTACTCGCGCTACGGCAACCCCACCGTCACGATGTTCGAGGAGCGGCTGCGGTTGCTCGACGGCGCTGAGGCGGCCTTCGGCACCTCCAGCGGGATGTCCGCGGTCTTCACCGGGCTCGGCGCCCTCCTGAAGGCCGGTGATCGACTCGTCGCGGCGCGGAGCCTGTTCGGCTCGTGCTTCGTCGTGTGCAACGAGATCCTGCCGCGCTGGGGAGTCGAGACCGTGTTCGTCGACGGCGACGACCTCGACCAGTGGGAACAGGCGCTCGCCGTACCCACCACCGCGGTGTTCTTCGAGACGCCGTCCAACCCGATGCAGTCGCTCGTCGACGTCCGGCGCGTGACCGAGATGGCGCATGCGGCCGGCGCGAAGGTCGTGCTGGACAACGTCTTCGCGACGCCCGTGCTGCAGCGCAGCTTCGACCTCGGTGCCGACGTGGTGGTGTACTCGGGGACCAAGCACATCGACGGACAGGGGCGCGTGCTCGGGGGCGCCATCCTGGGATCGAAGGAGTACATCGACGGTCCTGTGCAGACGCTCATGCGCCACACCGGTCCCGCGCTGAGCCCGTTCAACGCCTGGACTCTGCTGAAGGGTCTCGAGACGATGCCGCTCCGCGTGCGGCACATGAACGCCTCGGCGCTGGCCGTCGCGGAGTTCCTCGAGGCGCAGCCGGGTATCGGATGGGTGAAGTACCCGTACCTGCCGTCGCACCCCCAGCACGATCTCGCGGTCTCGCAGATGAGCGGCGGCGGTACCGTCGTCACGTTCGAGCTCGAGGGCGGCAAGGCGCGCGCCTTCGAGTTCCTGAACAAGCTGCGCATCATCGACATCTCCAACAACCTCGGCGACGCGAAGTCGATGACGACGCACCCCGCCACCACCACCCACCGGGCCATGGGTCCGGAAGGCCGTGCGGCCGTGGGCATCACGGACGGAGTCGTGCGCATCTCCGTGGGCCTGGAGGATCTCGAGGACCTGCTCGGCGATCTGGCGGGAGCGCTCGCCCGGTAGAGCCGAGTGCATCAACGGCCGGCTTCGGTGCGCTGAGCCGCGGTATCCGCGGCTCGGCGCACCGGATCGACGTCAGAGGCCGAAGGGCCTGAGCACCGTCGCGAACTTCGCTGTCGTCTCCTCCAGCTCGGCGCTCGCGTCCGAGGCGGCGACGATGCCGCCACCCGCGGTCGCGACCCCGCTGAGGCCGTCGGCGGCGATGTCCAGGCAGCGGATGGCCACCATCCACTCACCGTCGCCCGACGCGTCGCACCACCCCACCATGCCGGCGTAGAAGTCGCGGTTGCGTCCGGACTCCAGCAGATCGATGGTCTGGAGCGCCAGGTCGGTGGGGCTGCCCGCGACCGCGGGTGTCGGGTGCAGTGCGAGCGCGAGATCCAGTGCCGTGGTGGCGGGGTCGGCCAGTGTCGCGGTGATCGGGGTCGCCAGATGCCACACGGCCGGCGTGCTGGTCAGCGTCGGCCCGTCGGGGACGGACACCTCCGAGCACAGTGGCGCCAGGGCCTCGGCGATGGCGTCGACGACGAAGCGGTGCTCGGCCAGGTTCTTGGCGCTGGCGAGCAGGTCGGCGCCCGCCTGCTCGTCCGCCACCGGATCCTGTTGTCGTGCAGCAGTTCCGGCGAATGGTCGGCAGATCACCTCGGTTCCGGTGCGCCGCACCAGCAACTCCGGCGACGAGCCCACCAGGTGGCGGCCGAAGTACGGACCACCCGCCGCGGTGAGATCGACGGCGAAACCGTTGTGCATCGGATTCGCCTCGATGAGCGTGTCCGCGAACGCTGTCGGGGACAGCGGGGCATCGAACACCAGCGTGATCGACCGCGCGAGAACCACTTTGCGTAGTGCGGATCCGGGATGGTTCAGCACCGTCAGGGCACGCTGCACCCGCGCGACGTGCTTGTCGGGTGGCGGGTTCTGGGAGGCGATCACAGCTCCGGGCAGGGTGCTCTGCTCCGGTGTCCGCGGCTCGTCGCGACGGTCGAACGTCGACGGTTCGACGAGTGCACACCGCGTGGACGCTTCGAACCCGATGGCTCCCACTAGAACCCGCGCCGACACGTCCTCGAGAGCCTCGCGCGCGTCGTCGATGTGATCGAACGCCTGCCGGGTGCCCGTCGCCTCGACGCTGCGGTCGGGCCGGGAGTAGACGAATCTCATCCGAACGGGTTCGCGGTGTGCCCGATGAGGTCGGCGACCGACTCGATGACACGGGTGGGGCGGAACGGGAACATCTCGACGCTGGCGGGGGTCGAGATACCGGTGAGCACGAGGATGGTCTGGAGACCGGCTTCGAGCCCGGACACGATGTCGGTGTCCATGCGGTCACCAATCATCAGCGTGTTCTCCGAGTGCGCGCCGATGGCCCGCAGAGCGGACCGCATCATCAGCGCGTTCGGCTTGCCCACGTAGTACGGCTCACGTCCGGTCGCGCGCGTGATGAGCGCGGCGACGGATCCGGTGGCGGGCAGCGATCCCTCGCGTGACGGGCCGGTGGCGTCGGGATTGGTGGCGATGAAACGGGCTCCGCGTTCGACCAGCCGAATGGCGGTGGTGATGGCCTCGAAGGAGTACGTGCGGGTCTCGCCGAGCACCACGTAGTCGGGATCGATGTCCGTGATGATGTAGCCGATGTCGTGCAGGGCCGTCGTCAGGCCGGACTCTCCGACCACGTAGGCGGTACCGTTCGGCCGCTGGTTCCCCAGGAAGGTGGCGGTGGCGAGTGCCGACGTCCAGATCGACTCCTCGGGGATCTCGAGGCCGGTCCGTCGCAGGCGTGCCTGCAGGTCGCGACGGGTGCGGATCGAGTTGTTCGTCAGGACGATGAACGGGGTGTTCGTGTCCTGTAGTTCCTTCAGGAAGCGGTCCGCTCCGGGGACGAGGTGCTCCTCGTGCACCAGGACACCGTCCATGTCCATCAGGTACGTCCACGGGGGTGTCCCCGTCGTGGACGGAGCATCGTCAGGTCGCACGGCGTCGTCAGGACTCACTCTGTCGGGGCTCACGACACCATTCTGCCCCTCCGGAATCGTCGCGAGTACAACGCGCCGCGGCGTCGGAGCCGACCCTTACAGTGGCCTGGTGCAGTGCGACGACCGAGTTCCGGTGATCCCGACCCTCCCCGACGCGCATCCGCTGGACGATCCCATCCGATCGTCCCTCGTCGGCGCCCACTCCCGGTTCGCCGAATGGCGGGGCCGGATCGCGCGCTACCACCCCGAGGTGGCCGGGTTCTTCGGTCACCCCGAGGACATGACGGCGGAGGACTGGGCGGATCTCGGCGCCCTGCTCCCGGTGGGTGAGCAGGCTGCACTGCGGGGCGACGGCATCACCCCGCCCGCCGGGTGGCGCGTTCTCGACCGCATCGGGCTGCTGCAGTTCGACGGATCCGCGCTGGTGGTCGAGCCGGAACCGGCCGCGCAGGTGCTCACCGCCGACGACGTGCCGGAGATGCTCGATCTCGTGCACCGCACCCGGCCGGGACCGTTCCGCTCGCGGACCGTCGAGATGGGCACGTACCTGGGCGTCCGGGACGGGTCGCGGCTCATCGCCATGGCCGGGGAGCGCATGCATCCCGACGGCTGGACCGAGATCAGCGCCGTGTGCACCGACCCCGAGTACCGAGGGCAGGGCCTGGCCACCCGCCTCATCCGCGCTGTCGGGTACGGCATCCGGGAGCGGGGCGAGGTGCCGTTCCTGCACACGAGTGTGACCAACACCCGCGCCGTCGCGCTCTACGACACCCTCGGATTCGTGCTCCGCCGACAGACCACCCTGACGATCGCCGAGGTCGCCTGATGGTCGACATCCGCATTCTCGAGTCGCGGTCCGACCTGCTGGAATCGCAGCGCGTCTTCCGTGCCGCGATGGTGGGACTGCCCACGCTGCAGGTCACCGAGGACGAGATCGCGAGTCTGCGCGAGCCCGGTCGGACCTACGGCGCCTTCGACGGCGATCGACTCGTCGGGACCACCGATTCGGCCCGCGGAACCCTGACGCTGCCGGGCGGCGCTCGGGTTCCCCACCTGGCCGTCACCCATGTCGGGGTGTTGCCGACCCACACCCGCCGCGGTGTCGTGTCCGCTCTGCTGCGGCGCCAGCTGCGGGACGCGCGCGATGCCGGGGACGTCGTCGCCACGCTCCGTGCGTCGGAAGCTGTCATCTACGGCCGCTACGGCTACGGCGTCGCCACCTCGTCCGTGTCCGCGGAGGTCGTCTCCGCCCGTGCGTCGGTGCGGGAGGAGGCCGTGTCCAGCGGCACCGTCCGCCTCGTCGACGACGGGGACGTGTTCGACGTGCAGGCCGGCATCGTCGCGTCGCACCCGTCGAGTCGACCGGGCACCATCACCCGACTGCCCGTCTGGTGGAACGCGTCGAGGCTGCGTGGGCGGACCGACACCGGTCCGGTGTGGAACGCGGTGCACTCCACCGGCGGGGTCGACGACGGATACGTCCGGTACCGCCCGCGCGACCCGCGGACGTGGTGGTCCGGGAACGACCGTCGGGTGGTCGTCGAGGACCTCCATGCGCCCGACGACGCGGTGTTCGCCGACCTGATCCGCTTCCTCCTGCGACTCGACCTCGTCGACCGCATCACGTTTCCCGCACTGCCCGTCGACACCGTGCTGCCACTGCTGATGCACGATCGCCGATCCGTACGGCTCGATCGCACCGAGGACGAGACCTGGCTGCGCATCCTCGACGTGTCCGCGGCACTGTCCGCGCGCACGTACGGGCCCGGGGACGCTGTGACCATCGCCGTGCAGGACCCGGACCTGCCGGAGAACGCCGGGACCTACGCCGTCGCACCGGACGGCGTGCGGGTGGTCGACGCGGCGCCGGATCTGACGGTGCACGTCCGAGATCTGGCGTCGGTGCTGCTCGGCGGGACGTCGTGGGCGGCTCTGGTCACCGCCGGTCTCGCGGAGGGTGAGGCATCGGCTGCCGACGAGCTGTTCCGGACTCCGCAGGCCCCCTTCGCCGGAGTGGGCTTCTGACCTTCCGGATCTTGGTGTTCGGTTCCCGTCGCCAGTACGGCGTGCCCTACACACCGACGTGAGGGTCGATTACTGATCGAACACACGCGACAGTTCGCCGCGTCTTTCCGACATCTCGTTCTCGATAGTCACTGCGTTCACTACACCCAACACCAGAGCTAACACCGCGAGAAGGCGCACGATCGTTGAGGCTCCAAGGAAGAAGGCCAGAGCCGTTCCCACAGCGATGACCGCGACACCTGTCCAGATGGGCCCGGAGCCGGTGAGGAGGCTCACCGATTGCATGGACATGAGTAGCCCGATGGCGACGAGCACGAAAGCACCGAAGTTGGCGGCTGCCCTACGGCCCTTGCCTGTCGGGCCTGCTGCTGCTGGACCGGCGGGCCCCACCCACGAACGTCCATCCCAGTACATGTGGCGACTCGCGTCGGATGGATCGGGATACCACCCTGGTGGTGGAGGGGCTGGGTTCATCGGCTGAGATTATCAAGATGACCGCCCGGTTTATTCGCAATCCGAACACGCCCGGGCTTCGATTCGAGGCGCCACTGAGCGCAGCGGAGCACTGTCGTCGAGTGAGTTCATAACGAACAGGTGGCGAAGCATTCCCCTCCGATCTCTGCGATTCCAACCCGTGTGCCGGGTGGGGATCCCTCCTAACCTCGGGTGTCCGGGGGCGATACGAGGGAGCGCACGATGACCAGGACGGTGACACTCGGCTTCGACGTCGGGGTCGGTTCGGCCGACGGACGAGCCGTGGCCGCCACGGTGACCGCGGCCGAGAACGCAGGATTCGGCTACGTCACGTTCGACGACGGCGATCTGGCGACGGGTGGTGTCGACGCCGTCACGCGCGCGGCCTTCGTCGCCGCGACCACCAGCACGGTGGGCCTCGTCGCCACCGCCAGCACCACCTACGCGGAACCGTTCCATCTGTCGTCGCAGCTCGCTTCGCTGGACTACGCGTCCCGCGGCCGGGCGGGATGGGTGGCGGCCCGGTCACTGACACCCGACGTCGCCGCAGCATGGGGCCGTGAGGTCGTTTCGACCGACGTCGATCTGGCGCGCGAGCAGCGTGATTCGGTGACGGTGGCGCGCGGGCTGTGGGACTCGTGGGAGGACGACGCGGTGATCCGCGACTTTCCGACGGGGCGGTTCCTGGACCAGCAGAAGCTGCACTACGTCGACTTCGTCGGGGAGAAGTACTCGGTGAAGGGCCCCGCGATCGTGCCTCGCCCGCCGCAGGGTCAGGTGGTGGTGTTCGGCCGGTTCGGCGAGATCGACACCGACCTGCTCGACGTCGTCCTGGTGGAGACCGAGGTGGACGCGCGCGCCGTGACCGGGGCGCACGTCGTTCTCGACGTCGAGGCCCCCGGAAGCCCGGCGGCTGCAGCGGCTCTCGTCGAGCGCATCGCTGCCCTCGACGACGCGATCGGCGGGATCAGGTTGCGTCCTGACCTGATCGACGACGATCTCCGCGTCGCCGCACGCTACGTCCTTCCTCAGCTGTTCGAGCGGGACCTGGCCCTTCGGCCGGTCCCGGCCACGACGCTGCGTTCCACTCTGGGCCTGGCCCGCCCCGTCAACCGATTCGAGGCTGCGCGATGACCGCTCACTTCCGTCCCGACGCCACCGTCCACCTGGGTGTCTTCTTTCAGGGCGTCAACCACACGACGATCTGGTCGGACCCGGCCAGTGGCTCGCAGATCGACTTCGAGACGTTCCGTCGTCTGATCACGACCGCCGAGCGCGGACTGTTCGACGCCTTCTTCCTCGGTGAAGGGCTGCGGCTACGCGAGCAGGGCGGCAAGATCCTCGACCTGGACATCGCCGGTCGTCCCGACGCCATCACACAGTTGGCGGCGCTCGCCGGCATCACCACGAACATCGGACTGGTGGCCACCCAGAACACCACCTACAACGAACCGGTGGACCTCGCGCGTCGACTGTCGGGACTGGACGTGCTGTCCGGTGGTCGCGTCGGCTGGAACGTCGTCACGACCGACAACGCGTGGACCGGCGAGAACTTCCGACGCGGCGGCTACCTCGACCACGCGGACCGGTACGTGCGCGCCGGCGAATTCCTCGACGCCGCCAGAGCCCTGTGGAACGCAGGAGGCGCGCCCGACTCCGTGCGCATCCAGTCCTCGCAGTTCGACATCGCCGCTGCTGCACCGATTCCCCGCAGTCCGCAGGACCACCCGGTGATCTTCCAGGCGGGAGATTCCAGCACCGGCCGCGACTTCGCCGCCCAGCACGCCGACGTGATCTTCTCCGCGCACGGCACCCACTTCGACGACGCTCTCGACTTCGCGAACGACATCCGCGCGCGACTCGTGGCCCGGGGGAGACCGGACGACGACATCAAGATCCTGCCCGGCACGCAGATCGTCCTCGCGGACCACGAGCGGGACGTGGACGAGAAGGTGCGCTGGGTCAAGGAGGGTCAGTTCACCGGCCCGACGACGCTGTCGATCGCCGGCCAGGTGTGGGGGCGCGATCTGTCCGATCGTGATCCCGACGGACCACTCCCCACCGAGGACCCGATCGTCAGTGGTGTCGTCGGCGCTCGCGGGTCGGCGTTCAACGGCATCGACGTGGATGCGCGTGTACGAGAGTGGCGGTCGCTCGCCGAGGCGAAGAACCTGTCGCTGCGGCAGGTCGTCATCGAGACGTCGGCGCGTACCGGATTCGCGGGTACGCCGAGCCAGGTCGCGGACGAGCTCACCCGGTGGGTCCGCGGAGGGGCGAGCGACGGCTTCAACATCACGCCGTACCTCGTGCCGAGCGGGCTCGACGACATCGTCGTCAAGCTGGTTCCCGAACTGCAGGAACGTGGTTCGTACCCGGCCGCCTACGAGGGGTCGACCTTGCGGGAGCACCTCGGACTACGTCGACCCCGCATCGGCGAGTGAGATTCCACTGGTTCCTCCCCACCGGGGGTGACGACGAGAGGCTCGGTGCGCGCTCGCACGGAGTCGCCATCGGCGGTGGGGGCGCCTCGGCAGCGGGTGCGGGACATCGGGACGCGACACTCGACTACCTGACCGAATTGGCCGTGACCGTCGAGGAACTCGGTTTCGAGGCAGTGCTCACTCCGACGGGCGGACACTGCGAGGACGCGTGGTTGGTCACCGCGGCGCTGATCCCGGCGACCACTCGTCTGAAGTTCCTGGTGGCGTTCCGGCCGGGCCAGGTCTCGCCCGTGACGTCGGCGCAGATGGTCAGTACATTCCATCGACTGTCCGGTGGCCGAGTGCTCCTCAACGTCGTCGTGGGCGGTGACGACGCGGAGCAGCGCGCCTACGGCGACACGCTGTCGAAGGACCAGCGCTACGCGCGCGCAGACGAGTTCCTGGGCATTGCGCGTGCGGTCGGTGACGGTGCTCCCGTCACGGCGTCGGGCACGTACTTCACGGTGCATCGTCCGGACGGCGGCGGATTCGCAGGCCAGGCACCCGTCCCGCTTCCCGACGTGTATTTCGGCGGATCCTCCGACGCTGCGCTCCGCGTCGCGGCCGAGCACGCGGATGTGTACCTGACCTGGGGTGAACCGCCCGACGCCGTCGCAGAGAAGTTGGCGCGCGTGCGCTCGCTCGCCGCGGAGCACGGGCGAACGGTGCGGGGCGGGCTGCGCATCCACGTCATCACCCGCGACACGGCCGACGAGGCATGGGCCCGCGCCGAGGAGCTGATCGCCGATGTGGACGACGCGACGATCGCAACGCGGCACGCCCAGTTGTCGGCACTGGGGTCGGAGGGCCAACGCCGCATGTCGGCCCTGCACGGCGGAGATCGCCGCGCCCTGATCGTCGCCCCGAATCTCTGGGCAGGCATCGGGCTGGTCCGCGGCGGCGCAGGAACCGCGCTGGTCGGCAGCCACGACGAGATCGTGGAGCGCCTCGAGGAGTACCGCGATGCCGGGGTCGACGAATTCATCCTGTCCGGCTATCCGCATATCGAGGAAGCGCGGCATGTCGGCGCCGTCCTGAGCAGAATCAGATCTCACGAGCAGAAGGAGTTCGCGTCATGACACTCTCACTCACGTCGTTCGAGCAGGACTGGCATGCCTGGCATGCGGATCGGGAGGCGTACTTCCGAGATCCGTTGGGATGGGTTGCGCTGACGGGCCTGTTCTGGCTCACCGATACCG
The DNA here is from genome assembly GCF_019836205.1 of Rhodococcus sp. BP-160. Classification (NCBI taxonomy): domain Bacteria; kingdom Bacillati; phylum Actinomycetota; class Actinomycetes; order Mycobacteriales; family Nocardiaceae; genus Rhodococcus; species Rhodococcus sp. BP-160. The sequence continues at coordinate 491,276 of NZ_JABUEK010000003.1, read as the reverse complement.
ACGCCGCCGTCGACGACCTGCCCGGCCTGTGGCGTGCCGACGACGATGCGGTGTATGTCGGTGCCGATATCTCCGAGGGCTTGTCGGTCGACGACGTCCCGGTCGACGGGACCACGGTGCTGCGTCCCGTCGAGGGTGCACCGGGGCTCCTCGTCGCGGCCGGTGATCGCCGCATCGAGGTCATCCGCCGCACGGGATCGGTCGCGTTGCGGGTGCACGATCTGAAGGCGCCGACCCTGTCTACCTTCGGCGGCATACCCACGTTCGAGCCGGACGAGAGCTGGCTCGTAACAGGGACGTTCACCCCGTTCGACGATGTGCGCACCATCACCACCGGTGCCGTGGTCGAGGGGCTCGAACACCATCATGCGGGTCTCGGAGTCATCGATTTCGAGCTGGCCGGAGCGCCGCGACAGCTCGTCGCGTTCCGTGGCAAGGCGAGCGGCTTCCACATCCTCTTCACTGACGAGACCAGCGGCGTCACCACGTATCGGGCGTGCAGATCGCTCGCCGTGGAGGATCCGGACAGCGACGGCCGTGTGACCCTCGACTTCAACCGCGCATCCAACCTGCCGTGCGCTCTCACGGACTACGCGACGTGCCCGGTGGCGCCGCCCGAGAACCGGTTGTCCGTCGCGGTCGAGGCCGGCGAGAAGCTTCCGATCCGGTGACGGCCGGACGAGGTGGGTTCTAGCCCGACGGGTGGTGATTGTGCTCCTCTCGACGGAAACCCGCGCGGGATCCCGCCGATTCTTCGTGCGAAGGGAGCAGAACCACCGGCTGGACCGGGTCCGTAGGCGAACGACAGGACGACGATGACAGCTCTGCCCGTTTTCGACATGTCGACCACCGATGTCGACGAGTTCCGCTCGGCGCTGCGCGAAGCAACGCACGAGTTCGGGTTCTTCTACCTGACCGGTCATGGTGTCGATCCTGAGCTCGTGTCGACCGTCCTGTCGCTGGCGCGCACCTTCTTCGCGCTGCCGGCGGACGCCAAAGACGAGATCAGCCAACTGAATTCGCCGCAGTTCCGGGGTTACACGCGGTTCGGTGGTGAACTGACGAACGGCGCCGTCGACTGGCGTGAACAGATCGACATCGGACCCGAGCGCGACGTGATCATCGGCGCCGAAGGGTATTGGAACCTGCAGGGCCCCAACCAGTGGCCGTCGGCGTTGCCCGAACTCCGCGCCACCTTCGAGATCTGGGACCGGGCGCTGTCGGAGGTCGGGTTGCGGCTCCTCCGGCACTGGGCAGTATCACTCGGGGCGTCGGAAAGCATCTTCGATGCCGCGTTCGCGGACCTCCCCGCCACGCTGATCAAGGTGGTCCGCTATCCGGGAAGTGCCGAGAATCCGCAAGGTGTGGGCGCGCACAAGGATTCCGGTGTGTTGACACTGCTGCTCGTGGAGCCGGAGTCGCAGGGTCTGCAGGTGGAGTTACGCAACGGCGACTGGATCGACGTCCCGCCCGTGCCGGGAGCGTTCATCGTCAACGTCGGCGAATTGCTCGAGGTGGCGACGGGTGGCTACCTCAGGGCCACACGGCACCGCGTGGTCGCGCCGACGCCCGGGTCCGACCGCATCTCGATTCCCTACTTCCTCAGCCCGGCCCTCGACGCACGCGTGCCGGTGATCGATCTGCCGACCGATCTGAAAGCCCGCTCACGCGGGGTCGAAGCCGACCCGGACAACCCGATCTTCACGACGTACGGCGAGAACGCGTGGAAGTCCCGCACTCGGGCGCATCCCGATGTGGCAGAACGGCATCACGGAATCATGCGCTGAGAGCGTCCGACCCACCGCTGACTGGAACGCCGTAGTCTTTCAAGGCGGAGAAGCCACGGCCTTTCAGGCTGCGGGGGTGTGTACGGCCGGTGATCGGTGGTTCAGCGCCGATCCCCACCGACGTTCGGCTGCGCGTCCTGCCGGGGTGTCGGATCGGTGACCGCGTGCGAGAGCCACCGTGGCGCGAGCGCTGGGTACGAGACCCGATCCGGTCGAGCGAGCATGGTCGGCCAGCTCGACGAAAGCGTCGCCCTCGCTGACCGATCGGAGCGCGATGAGTACGCCGACCGCGAGATCGATCTCTCGGCGGTGGACGTTGGCATCGGGTGTGTAGCTCATGGTCGCTCCTGCTCTCCGTCGGGATTGCTGCGCACAGTCTTGCTCGTCGTGGCGCTACCGGCGATGGTTCGGATCGGCGTGATCGGAGTCGACGAACAGTCCGCCCCGGACGATGGGCACGCACGTGCTCTGGTCGACTTCCGCGGCGACTGTGACATCGTCGCCGAAGCCGATCGCCTCGAGTTCTCGGCCGGAGCTGCAGTCTCGCAACGCTGTTGTCGCGTCACCGCGGATCGACAACCACGCCGCCCGTGCCGAGAGGGCCTCGGGCGACGGCGAGTACAGGCCGCGCTCCGCGTCGAGGGCCGCGAGCACAGCCCCCGCACCCCATGAATCCTCGATCGCCGGACGCAGCGACCCGTCGGGCCACTTCTCACCCGCCGCGACGACGGCGACCGTGGCATCCGGTGGTGCCGTCCGGGCGATCCATCGAGCAACCGCGGTCGCCGTGCGAAGGGACGCAGCGATCACTACGGGGGCGGCAGCCAAGGCCTCGGCAATGGTCGATCCGTTGGGGGAGGGAAGGACCAGACGTTGCGGAACCGGGTCGGCCGAACGGATCGACGATGCGGACAACGTGATTCGGCCGGGGCCCGACTGCGAGCGAGGGACGGCTACTGCTGCGTCGAAGCGTCGGGCGACCGCTTCGGCGTCACTCCACCGATGGGGCACCACCTGGATACCTCGGTCGAGCGCGACACTGACCGTCGTGGTGAACGACAGCACGTCGACGACAACGGCGATGTCCGCGTCGGCGGCTATGGCGTCGGCGCCGCGTAATCCCCACTCGAGACGCTCGCGGTATGCATGCTGGCGATGTGCGGGGTTCACGGCTGCTCGGCCAGTTCGGTTCCGCGTAGCTCGTACGACTTCACGGCCCAGTAGATGCCGAAGGTCGCCACGGCTACGGCTTCGACGACGAGCACCGCCAACGCGCCTTGGCGGAGAACGAGCACCAGCGCGAGCGCCGAGACCGGAGCGACGACAACGATCACGGCCACCGCCCGGTAGGCCATGCGATAGCGGCGGATGCGGGCAGCAGAGTCCCGGGACGTGTCGAGAGTGTCGTCGGCGCACCACCACACGGACGCGGCGAAGCTGACGAAGAATCCGACGGCCGCTGCGGCATGGACCGCCATGCGGAGCCCGAATTCGCTCTCTCCCGGTGGATCAGTGGGGACCAGCGCGACCACGACGAGAAGCGAACCGGCCACGTTCAGCAGTCCGTTCTCCAGCGGGCCGTACCCGCGATAGCCGATCAGCGTGATCCCGGTCCCGACGAGCACGCCGACGAACACGTCGCGCACGGGGCTGTAGTAGTACTCGCTCATGGACCCGAGGACGGGCAGGTCGGCGTCGAGAATCGACCACCCGACGAGGACTATCGGCAGTCCGACCGCGAGGACGGACAGCGCCGCGCGAAGGGCGAAGTACGTGCCGACGATGTGCCGAGCCAGTCGGTCGGTGGGGTCGTTCGCGGCGGGAAGCCTGCTCATGGGACGACTCTAACGATCGTGTCGGACCCTTGGTCTACCTTCGGGTGGACTCAGGGATCCGGGGGGAATTCATGATCGAATCTGCAGTGCTCGAAGCACCGACGGTGGCCGAGATACGCCGGTTCGCAACGCGATTGAGCCTTGTCGACGACTACGAGACGGCCGCATCGGGTATCGACGCCGTGAGGGCTCTGGAAGAGTTGAAGTCGGTGGGGGCCGCGGCGCAGGCCTCGGTGACCGATCATGTCTCCGCGGTCATTCGCGCCGATCGCCGCGATCGTGGGGTGGCGCAGAACAAATGGGACGCCGGCATCGCGTCGCAGGTGGGTCTTGCGCGCCGTGAATCCCACCATCGAGGCGGCACCTATCTGGGCCTGGCGCGGGCGGTGGTGCAGGAGATGCCGCACACCCATGCCTTGATGCGCAGAGGCCTGCTGAACGAGTATCGAGCGACGCTCCTGGTCCGGGAGACCGCACACCTGTCGGCGGAGGATCGGCGCGAGGTCGACCGGCGTCTGTGTGCCGAGGCGGCGACCCTCGACGGGAAGGGAGACGCGCATATCGTCGCGATGGCCGCCGCCGCCGCACAGGAGTTGGATGCGGCGTCGGTGGTGAAGCGCAATGCTCGGGCGAAGTCTCAGCGTCGGGTGAGCGTGCGGCCCGCACCCGAGTTCATGGCCTACGTGAATGCTCTGATGCCGATGGATCAGGCGGTGTGCGTCTACGCGACGCTCCGACGAGACGCCGACGCGATGGTTGGGTCCGGTCTGGCGGGAGATCGGACCAGGGACCAGGTCATGGCAGACCTGCTGTTCGAGCGGGTGACCGGAGCCTCCGCGGCACAGGGCGCCCCCGTGGCCGTGCAGATGGTCATGTCCGACGAAACGCTGCTCGCGGGCGGCGACGAGGCTGCTTACGTTCCCGGCTACGGCACCGTTCCTGCGGCGTCGGCCCGCAAACTCGTAGCGGACAGCGTGGACACCGGCGGGGCCGGTGCGACCTTGCGGCGGGTGTACGCGAACCCGACCACCGGGCACCTGACGGCGATGGAGTCCAGTGCGCGCACTTTCCCGGCAGGGCTGGCGTTGTACATCGACATCCGGGACCGGACGTGCAGGACGCCGTGGTGCGATGCGCCGATCCGCCACCACGACCACATCACCCCACACCGGTTCGGTGGACCGACCACCGCCGACAACGGCATAGGCCTCTGTGCTGCCTGCAACTACGCCAAGGAAGCGGACGGATGGGAGACGACGAGGATCCGAGAGGATGTCGTCGGCCCGCACATCGTCCGCTTCCGCACCGCGACAGGCCACACCTACGACTCCGCGGCACCGGCACCGCCGCGCCCGATGTCCTCGTCCTCCGTGGAAGTTCGACTCGAGGAACTGCTGACCGAGAGGTGGGCTGGATAGGTGTCGTCAGACGGCGACGAGGGTCGGCTTGTCGAGCGGCGAGTAGTGCGACGCGTCTCCCGCGATGACCCGGCTGCTTTCGCCGTGAACAGAGACCGGGACGTCGCCGGCCAGAGTGATGCGCTCGAGTCGTCGGTGCTGGTCGCCCCAGTCCGCGACGGCATAGTGCTGCGTCGCGCGGTTGTCCCAGATCGCGACGTCGCCCAGCTGCCACTGCCACCGAACGGTGTTCTCCAGCTTCGTCACTCGGTCCTGCAACAGGGTGAACAGTGCGTGGGACTCCTTCGTGGACAGTCCGACGAAGCTCTTGACGAAGTGGCCCAGGAGCAGAGTTCGTTCACCGGTCTCGGGATGGACGCGCACGACAGGGTGCTCCGTCTCGTAGTGGGTGGACTGGAACTCGCGGCGGTACGCAGCAGAGTTCTCGTCGCGCACAGCATCGGCAGCCGTGGCGGAGTAGTCGTACGTGTTGGTGTGCACTGCCCAGAGATTGTCCACCAGTGCTCGAAGTGGTTCCGGCTGAGACTCGTACGCGGCTACCTGCGATGCCCACGTGGTGTTGCCGCCGTACTCGGGCAGCGTGACTGCACGAAGGATCGACGCTTTCGGGATGCGATCGACGAAGGTGACGTCGGAATGCCAGCTGTTCGCCTTGCCGTACGTCGAGTCGATGGCAAAGAGTCTTCGTGCCGTGCGATGTCACGGTGGGATGGGGCGTGATCGGGGCTCCGAGCAGCTCGGCGAACGCGTACTGGGACTCGTCGTCGAGGTGATCCTGGCCGCGGAAGAAGATCACCTTGTGCTGCAGTAGGGCACGGCGAACGACGTCCACGGTGTCCGCGTCGAGATCCCCGCCGAGGCGGACCCCGTCGATACGCGCTCCGATGTGGGCGCCGAGTTTGGTGGTGGTGATGTGAGTTGTCATGCGACACACAACATCACACGGCGCGTCGGTCCTGAGCGTTTGTGCTCGAGCTGATTAGATCAGCGGCGATGCCGTCGTTGTGGCGGGAGAATCCTGCGTCGATGCCGGGGCGGGCGAACGCCCCGGACCAGGCGTGTCCGGCGACCCAGGCTCCGACGGCGTATCGACGTGGGTGAGCTGTGCCCGACGCGTCGACGACGCGTGACGACCCGTCGACGGCCAGCTTGGCAGGGCTGGTGGGCGACGCGCGAACCTCGCGCACCTCGCCGCGCTCGTGCAGCGATCGGAGCAGCACGTCGGCACTCGCGGAGATGGAGGCGGCCGGCAATCTGGCCTCGATCAGCGTTCCCGCCCGCACGATGTCCGGGTGTGCGGTCGACGTGGCCCGGAACCCGTCGGCATCGACGTCGAAGCGGACGTTCGGGCCGAGGTAGCGGATCACCCCGGCCCTGCCGAGCGCGAGCAGTTGTTCGAGTCGTTGGGGCGGGGGGCCACTGGCGATGAAGCTGAAGAACGAGTGCAGATTCCCCTCCACCTGCGTGGCGACGTCGGTGGGCGCGAGACGCTGCGTACGCACCAGCTCGCCGACGGTGCGATAGACCGACAGCAATCCGGTGAAGACGGCGGCATCGGCACTGAACCGTGGGTCCCGCCGACGCCGGAGATCCGCGTCGATATAGGCATGTACCCGGTCGGCCGACTCCTCCAGCGAGTCGAACTGCTCGTGCTGCAACGGCCGGTCGAGCACGTCGATGTCGAACCGATCGGCAGGGTCGGGAACCATCCGCTCGACGAGGTCGCCGACGGCCGCAGCGCCGGCCCTTTCCAACGCCGAGTCCAGGTCGGCGAACGACCCACGAACCGCGTCGGGATGGGACGCGAACAACTCGTAGTAGTGGGCCCACGCCAGTTCGGTCACTGCGAGCGGCCAGATGTCCGCGCGGAAGTCGAGAATGTCGGTGCCGGGAAATGCTTCCGGAACGAAGAAGCGCGGCAACGGGGGAGCCGCGTCGGCGATGGAGTAGGAGATCTTGGAGTGGTAGGGCACTCCGCGTCGGGAACCGGCGTACACCAAGGGCTCCCGTCCGGACGGGGTGTAGACGAGGGTTCCGTCGTCCGACCGGAAGAATGTGCCGCCCCGTGACTCGGCGAGCAGCACCATCCAGTCGACGAAGGCGAGCCCCAGACCGGAGACCAGCACCGGTTCACGCTCGGGGACGACGGTCGGATCGAGGTCGGCGGTGTACCCGGGTCCGATGTAGCGCAGACCGTGGTCGGCGGCGAAGTGCGCGAACGCGGCGACGTCCGCGGGAGGCTCCGTGTCGGGCTGTCCCTGCGCGAGCACGACGTCGTCGACCTCGAGCACCTCGCCGGAATCCAACGACAGTCGTTGCAGCCCGGCATGTTCGGACAGGTCGAGAACGGTGGCTCGGTGCACGTGGACCCGCACCTTGTCCGGGCGGGCCTTGACGGTCGACTCGAAGACGTGGGCGAGGTAGTGCGATTGCAGAGACCGGGACGCGAACGACGAGGGCGTGAATCGTCCGATCTCGTCACGCAACGCAGGATCGGTGACCAGGGTGTCCCGATTGGCCAGCACCCATTCGGCCAACGTGGGGCCGCCGGACCCGTCGGGCAGCATCGCGACGTCGGCCGCGACGGAGTTCATCCACAGCAGCGGGTCCTGGTCGCGCCGCCAGATCCGTCCGGCTCCCGGAGCGTGCGGATCGATGACATGGACGTCGACAGGTTCGGTGAGGTCGTCGGCGCGACCGACGATCCGTTCCAGGATGCCGGTGGCGCGGGGGCCGCCGCCGACGAAGGCGATGCTCACGACCACCACTCCGCGGTGAAGCCCACAGCGCGCCGGTCGTCCCGCTGGCTCCACAGCAGCGGCTCGGGAATTTCTTTGCGTACGCGGGGGATGACGTCCTCGGCGAACTGCCGGAGGATGTCCTTCTGGTGCTCGGGATCGAGCAGGTGATTGATCGAGACCGATTGCAGCACATGGCCGTAGGACTGGTGGTAGTCGATGATCTTCTCGGCGACGCGTTCGGACGATCCGACCAGTGACGGTCCGCGGTCCACCGCCTCCTCGACGGTGCGGAAGCTCGTCACCTTGCCCTTGGCCGCGGGATCGTGTCGACGCTTGTCGGCCTGCGCGACGGCGCCCTCGTACAGCGGCCGGAACTCCTCGATCGCCTTCTCCGTGGTGTCGGCGAGGAACAGGCCTCCGGAGCCGGACCCGACGAAGGCGTAGTCCGGGTCGTGCCCGTACTCGGCGTACTTCTCGCGGTACCTGTCGATGAGGACGGCATAGTTCTCGCGCGGCTGGAACGCGTTGGCCGAGACGATCGGGTCGCCCCACTGCGCTGCCAGATCCACCGCCTCCGTCGACGTCGCCGAGCCGTGCCAGATTCGGAAGGGCCCGGCGTAGGGCCGCGGGAGGGGGGTCGCGTCGGTGAGGGGGCTGCGGTGCTGCCCGGACCAGTCGACGTTCTCCTCGCTGATGAGCCGTCGGAACAACTCGTAGTTCTCGGTGAGGTACTCGTACTGCTTCGCGATGTCCTTGCCGAACAGCGGGTACTGCAGCACCTCGTTGCCCTTGCCGATGACGACTTCGAGCCGACCGCGGCTGAGCTGATCGACGGTGCCGAAATCTTCCGCGAGCCGCACAGGGTCGAGGACGGACAACACCGTGACGCCCGTCGACAGCAGGATGCGGCTCGTGGCCTGAGCCAACGCACCGAGGATCACCGTCGGACTCGACGACAGCACGTCACCGGCATGCCGCTCACCGACGGAGTAGGAGTCGATGCCCAGTTCGTCGGCAAGGACCGCGAGCTCGACGACGCGATCGAACCGGTCGGCCGCGGGCACGGACTCGCCCGTGACGGGGTGCGGCGGGTTGAAGATGATGTCCAGGATCTGGAAACGCACAGCGGACTCCTCGTTCTCGAGCAACCGTTCCACGGTGCCGGAGAGGAGCCCGGGCGCACAGGGTTGCGCGCACGACGATTCGAACGTCGTTACTGATAGACATGACAGGAGTCGGATCCCTACCGGCGAAGAGACAGGAGTTCGGTGTGGCACAGGCATTGAAGCTGGGATACAAGGCATCGGCCGAGCAGTTCGGCCCCCGCGAGCTCGTGGAGATCGCCGTTCTCGCGGAGTCGTCGGGCATGGATTCGGCGACCGTGAGCGACCACTTCCAGCCCTGGCGCCACGAGGGCGGCCACGCCCCGTTCTCGCTCGCGTGGATGACGGCCGTCGGTGAGCGCACGAAGACCCTGCAGCTGGGCACGTCGGTGATGACCCCGACGTTCCGCTACAACCCGGCCGTGATCGCCCAGGCGTTCGCGACGATGGCGTGCCTGTACCCGAACCGGATCATGCTCGGTGTAGGCACCGGTGAGGCCCTCAACGAGATCGCGACCGGATTCGACGGCGAGTGGCCCGAGTTCAAGGAGCGGTTCGCTCGCCTGCGCGAGGCTGTGTCGCTGATGCGCGAGCTGTGGCTGGGCGATCGCGTCGACTTCGAGGGTGAGTACTACAAGACGAAGGGCGCATCGATCTACGACGTGCCCGAGGGTGGCGTTCCCGTCTACATCGCGGCAGGTGGCCCGGTGGTCGCGCGCTACGCGGGACGCAGTGGTGACGGCTTCATCTGCACCTCGGGCAAGGGCATGGAGCTCTACACCGACAAGCTCATTCCGGCCGTCGCCGAGGGTGCGGCGAAGATGGAGCGGCCCGTCGAGGACATCGATCACATGATCGAGATCAAGATCTCGTACGACACCGATGCCGATGCGGCGCTGGAGAACACGCGCTTCTGGGCGCCGCTGTCACTGACGCCGGAGCAGAAGCACTCCATCGACGATCCGATCGAGATGGAGAAGGCCGCGGACGAGCTGCCGATCGAGCAGGTGGCGAAGCGGTGGATCGTCGCCTCCGATCCCGACGAGGCCGTCGAGAAGGTCAAGCCGTACGTCGATGCAGGCCTGAACCACCTGGTCTTCCACGCGCCGGGTCACGATCAGCGTCGGTTCCTGGAGCTGTTCAAGACCGATCTGGAGCCCCGTCTGCGCCGTCTGGGCTGACGACGCCAAAGGACACCGCGCCCGACAGGATCCGGTGCAGCACCGCGGCGTCCTCGTCGCCGAGGTCGGCGAGCGAGTCGGGTACCGGGTCGGTGATCGCGTGCACGCGATCCATCAGGGCGCGGCCGTCGTCGGTGATCGTGACGCGCTTGCTGCGACGATCGCTGTCGTCGACGGTGCGGCGGACGTAGCCGCGAGACTCGAGTTCGTTGACGCACACCGTGGTCGCCGGTGCGTCCATCGCCGCCGCGGTGGCCACCGCGCTCATCGTCAGCGGTCCGTCGACCAGGCGCCGTAGCACCCGCACCCGGCTGAACGGCATGTCGACCTCGGCCGCCACCCGTCGGCGCCAGGTGTCGCGGTTCTCGAAGACCAGCGAGGTCATCGCGGCCCAGGCCTCGTCTATCGGTCGGCTCCGGCGGTCAGGCACGGGCGGGCTCCGGTGTGCGGAACAGTGCGGCCACGTCGTCCGCGGTCCGCGTGGCCCGCCTGCTCGCGCTGACCAGCCCGAGGCCCGCGACGATCAGACCGATGGCGGCCAGAGCCCACCAGACCGTGTGTGTGGAGGCGGCGAACCCCGCGTCGATGCCGGCCGCGGCGCCCGCGGTGGTGAGGCTCCCGCACAGCGCGACGCCGATGCTGACACCGATCTGGCGGCTGGTCGACGCGACTGCCGACGCCGCACCCGCGCGATCGCGGGGCATCCCGCCGACGGCCGCGTTGGTGATGGGGGCGTTGACCAGCCCGAAGCCGACCCCGAAGATCGCGAACATGACCAGTAGTGCGCTGACGGGGGTGGTGGCGGAGAGGCGGGTGAGGGTCAGGCCCGCGACGGCGACGACCACACCGGCGATGGTCATCGAGGGGCGGGCACCCCACCGAGCCACCATCCGCCCGGACAGCGGCGAGCAGATCAGCGTGGCGAGTGCGAGCGGCAGGAAGGACGCTCCCGTGCCGATGGCGCTGAAGCCGCGCACCTCCTGCAGGTACAGCGACATGAGGAACAGGAACGCTCCGTATCCGCCGAAGGCGCACACGGCCACGATCGTCGCCGACGAGAACGGGATGCTGCGGAAGAAGCGCAGATCGATGAACGGATCGACGCGCCTGTTCTCGTAGCGGACGAACGCGACGAACGAGCCGGCGGACAGGGCGAACACCGCGAGGGTGATGGGCGACGACCATCCGAGCGAAGGACCCTCGATGAGGCCGAACACCAGGGAGGCCAGCATGACGACACCGAGCAGCTGACCGACCGGATCGAACGCGCGCACGACGGGCGACCGCGACTCGGGGACGAACACGGCGGCGAGAACGAACGCTGCGAGGCAGACCGGGATGTTGATCCAGAAGACGGACCGCCACCCGGAGATCTCGATCAACAGTCCGCCGAGCATGGGACCGAGGGCCATGGAGATGCCGACCACGGCGCCCCACATACCGATCGCCCGGGCACGCTCGGCCTTCCCGGTGAAGACCTGCGTGATGATCGACATGGCGACGGGGTTGAGCATCGACCCACCGATCGCCTGGATCATGCGCGCGAGGATGAGGACCGGGGCGGTGGGGGCGAGGCTGCAGAGCAGCGAGCCGACGGCGAAGCTGACGAGTCCGATCTGGAAGACACGGCGCCGCCCCACACGGTCCGCGGTGGTGCCGGACAGCAGCAGCAGACTGGCGAGCACCAGTGTGTAGACGTCGATGGTCCACTGGAGCTGGGACACGGATGCGCCGAGTTCGGTGCGGACGGCGGGCAGCGCGACGTTCACGATGGTGGCGTCCATCGAGACGATGAGCAGGCTGAGGCAGCACGTGGCCAGCACGATCATCTTGTGACGCTGGTCGAGACCGTCTGACGCGACAGTTGTGTTCACACAAGTATTATGCTTGCGTAGGCTAAGAAAGTGCGGAGTTGTTCCCGGGATCACAGCCCGACCGCGGGACATCGTCTCGGACGATCGCGGCGGCGCGCCCATTAGGCTGAGACCATGGTCGCCGCGCCCGCAGACACGCCCAGTTCGCCCGTCTCCAGCATCTACATCGCGTCGCCCGAGGGGGACACCGGCAAGTCGACCATCGCGTTGGGGCTGCTGCGCATGCTCGGTGCCTCGACGGCTCGGGTCGGTGTGTTCCGGCCGATCGCTCGGTCGTCGTCCGAGACCGACTACATCCTCGAGCTCATGATCGACCACACCACCGCGGACACCACGTACGAGCAGTCGCTCGGCGTCACCTACGACGAGGTGCACGCGGATCCCGACGCCGCGCTCGCCGAGATCGTGCGCCGCTATCACGACGTTGCGTCCCAGTGCGATGCCGTGGTGATCGTGGGCAGCGACTACACCGACATCGCCAGTCCCAGCGAGCTGGGGTTCAACGCGCGCGTCGCCGTGAACCTGGGCGCCCCGGTGCTCCTCGCGCTGCGTGGCTCCGAACGCACGCCCGAGGAGATCGCCCACCTCGCCGACGTGTGTCGATCGGAACTGTCGACGCACCGCGCCCATCTGGCCGGCATCGTCGCCAACCGGTGCGATCCCGACGCGTTGGACGACGTCATCGCGCAGCTCTCGACAGAGGACGTGCCGGCGTGGGCTCTGCCCGAGGTACCGCTGCTGGTCGCACCGACCATGGACGAACTGCTGCACGCGATGAAGGGCGAACTCTACAGCGGCGATGCCGAACTGCTGCAACGGGAGGCCCTGCGCGTGATGGTCGGCGGCATGACGGCCGAGCACATTCTCGAGCGACTCACCGAGGGAGTCGTCGTCATCGCTCCGGCCGACCGCTCCGACGTCGTGCTCGCGCTCGTCAACGCCCACGAGGCCGAGGGGTTTCCGTCGCTCGCCGGCATCGTCATGAACGGCGGACTGACACCGCATCCCATGATCGCCAAGCTCATCGAGGGTCTGCAGCCCCGACTACCGATCCTCACCACCGAACTCGGAACCTTCGACACCGCGAGTGTGGCCGCGTCCACTCGCGGGCGGGTGGCCGTCGGATCGCAACGCAAGGTCGACACGGCGCTGGCGCTCATGGAGCGCCACGTCGACGCCGCCGCGATCCTGGGCCGCCTCGACGTCGCGATGCCGTCGGTGGTGACGCCGCAGATGTTCGAGTACCAGCTCATCGACCGGGCCCGCGCCGACCGCAAGCACATCGTGTTGCCCGAGGGGTCGGACGACCGGATCCTGCGCGCGGCCGGACGACTGCTGCAACGGCAGGTCGCGGATCTGACCATCCTCGGCGACGAGGCGGCGATCACGCGCAGGGCCGGGGAACTGGGGGTGGACCTGTCCGAGGCCACCGTGCTGGATCCGACCAACTCGGAGTACACGGACGACTTCGTCGCGGAGTACGTCGAGCTGCGCAAGCACAAGGGCATGACCGAGGACAAGGCCCGCGACATCATGTCCGACATCTCGTACTTCGGAACCATGATGGTGCACAAGGGTATTGCCGACGGTATGGTCTCGGGCGCCGCGCACACCACGGCGCACACCATCAAGCCGTCCTTCGAGATCATCAAGACCATGGATGGGGTCTCGACGGTCTCGAGCATCTTCCTGATGTGTCTCGCGGACAAGGTGCTCGCCTACGGCGACTGCGCCGTGGTTCCCGATCCCACGTCGGAACAGCTCGCCGACATCGCCGTCTCGTCCGCGGCCACCGCATCGATGTTCGGCATCGAGCCGCGCGTGGCGATGCTGAGCTACTCCACCGGCGATTCCGGATCGGGTGCCGACGTGGACAAGGTCCGGACGGCGACCGACCTCGTCCGCGACCGGGCGCCGGATCTGCTGGTGGAGGGGCCGATCCAGTACGACGCGGCCATCGACCCGTCGGTGGCGAAGTCCAAGCTGCCCGACTCCGAGGTGGCGGGCCGGGCGACCGTGTTCGTCTTCCCCGACCTCAACACCGGCAACAACACGTACAAGGCGGTGCAGCGCAGCGCCAACGCCGTGGCGGTGGGACCGGTCCTGCAGGGACTGCGCAAGCCCGTCAACGATCTCAGTCGAGGAGCCCTGGTGCAGGACATCGTGAACACCGTGGCGATCACCGCCATCCAGGCCCAGTCCGGTACCGACGGTCTCGAGGTCGCGAAGTGAGCACGGTGCTGGTCGTCAACTCGGGATCGTCGTCGGTGAAGTTCCAGGTGGTGGACCCCGACTCGGGACACAGTGTCCTGCAGGGCATCGTCGAGCGCATCGGGGACGCCGACGGGCGCGTGGCCGTCACCCGCGGCGACGACTCGACGGAGAAGACGACCGACATCCCCGATCACGTCACGGGCCTCCGGCTGGCGTTCGAGATGATGGCCGACGCGGGACTGCCCCTGGCGGAGGCGGGTATCACGGCAGTGGGGCATCGAGTGGTGCACGGCGGCACCGTCTTCAGCGAGCCCACCCTCATCGACGACTCGGTCGTGACCACCATCGACGAGCTCAGTGCGCTGGCGCCCCTGCACAATCCGGCCAACCTGCGCGGGATCGAGGTGGCGCGACGGGAGCTGCCCGACGTGCCGCAGGTCGCTGTGTTCGACACGGCGTTCTTCCACACCCTCCCCGCCGCCGCCTCGACGTACGCCATCGATGCGGCCACCGCCGCCGAACACGACATCAAGCGGTACGGGATGCACGGCACGTCCCACGAGTACGTGAGTGGCCGTGTGGCAGAGCATCTGGGACGGTCGCCGTCGGACGTGAACCAGATCGTGCTGCACCTCGGCAACGGCGCCTCGGCATCGGCCGTGCGCGGCGGCGTCGCGGTGGACACGTCCATGGGCCTCACCCCGCTCGAGGGGCTCGTGATGGGAACCCGCAGCGGCGACATCGATCCCGGCATCGTGATGCACCTGCGGCGCAGTGCCGACATGGACGTCGATGCCATCGACGAACTGCTCAACCGCCGCTCCGGTATCAAGGGATTGAGTGGTGTCACCGACTTCCGTGAGCTCCGGCGCCTCATCGACGACGGTGACGAGGCCGCGGCCCTGGCCTTCGACGTGTACGTCCATCGCCTGCGGCGCTATCTCGGCGCGTACATGATCGAGCTGGGCCACGTGGATGTCGTCACGTTCACCGCCGGCGTGGGCGAGAATTCGGCCGAGGTGCGCGCAGCGGCCCTGGCGGACCTCGAGATGTACGGGATCGAGCTGGACGAGGAGCGTAATGCCGAGCGCGG
This sequence comes from Rhodococcus sp. BP-160, assembly GCF_019836205.1. Lineage (NCBI taxonomy): Bacteria > Bacillati > Actinomycetota > Actinomycetes > Mycobacteriales > Nocardiaceae > Rhodococcus > Rhodococcus sp. BP-160. The sequence goes on along the minus strand of NZ_JABUEK010000003.1, from coordinate 476,030 downwards.
CAAGCGAATTCGTGTCATCTCGACGGACGATTCCCCGGTGACGGTCCTCGTGGTACCCACCAACGAGGAGTTGGCCATCGCCCGCGCCGCGGTGGCCCTGATCGGCTGATCAGAAGAGGGACTTGGGCCGCACCGCGTTGGCCAGGTCCACCAGGGCGAAGCGGTGCGACCGGGTGCGCGCGGTCCGGGCGAGGGATCGCAGGGCGGTCTCGGCGCCCGTACGGAGGCCGTCCCGCGTGAAGGGCACGCCGAGCAGCGGCACCGTGGACTCGGGCGTGTGCCCGGATTCCATCCATTCGAGCGCGGTGCCCAGGACGACCGTCCGCAGTTGCAGCGCACGGGGTTCGCGCGCCGGCAGCGCCTCGACGCGCCGCGCCGCCTCGTAGAGCGCACCCTCGTCCATGTCGGCCGCGGAGCCGGAGAGCAGTGTGAGTACGCCGGTCATCCGTGCCATCGAGTAGTGCCGTGACGTGGCGGGCACCAGATCGAGAGTCATGATGGCGTCGAGCAGCGCACCCCGTTCCGCGAGCCTGCGGGCGAGACCGAACGCGGCGCTGACGATGGTGCGATCGGTCCGCCACACCGTGGTGTACATCGTCTCGGCCAGGGCGCACCACGTGTCGTGGCCGTCGTCGGAGGTCTGCTGCGCCAGCAGTTCCGCCGTCGCCGCGAGCGCGAGCTTGGGTGCGACCTCGCCGGGCATCGCGGAGAGCACCGAGTCGAACTTGTCGGCGGCGTCGACGAAGTTACGGCACAGCAGCGCGATGGTGCCGCGGTGCCAGTCGACGCGCCAGTTGCCCGTCACGTCGTCCAGCCTGCGCATCACCTCGGCGGCCGAATCTCCCTCGCCCAGATCGAGATACGCGCGGGCCTCGGTCAGCACCGCTTCCACGGACCCGACGGAGTCGTCGCCCACGGTGCGATCGAGGCCGTTCTCGCGAGCGAGGCGCAGCGAGTCGAGCGTCTGGTGCGGTTCGCTGTGCACGGCCGCGGCGATGAGCTGCGCGCTCGGGTCCGACGTGTCGATCAGGGGGACCGGAAGCGCGGCCACCACGTCGCGCGGATCCAGCCTGGCCACGCGGTGCCGTCCGTCGATGTACACGTCGGTGACGGCGACCTGCTCGTCGGTGCCGAAGGTGGTGCGCTGCGGGCTGAACACCGACGACAGCGACGGGTGGCTGTCACCCGTCTGCTGCGAGAGGATCTCGCGCAGAACACCACTGAGCTGACTCGCGGCCTCGTCGGCGCTGCGGAACCGGGTGAGCGGGTCGGCGGCCGTCGCGCGTCGGAGCAGCCGGGCGAAGAACTGGTACTCCTGCAGGACGGGCGCGTCCTCGGGGATGCCGTCCACGTACCGCCCGTGCTCCGAGGCGATCTCGAGCGTCAGGACCGCGAGAGTGCGCCCCACGGTGAAGATGTCGGACGCCACCGTGGGTCCGGTCCGCACGATCTCCGGTGCCTGGTACCCGGCCGTGCCGTAGAGGTACCCGTAGTCCTCGAGCTGGCTCACCGCGCCCAGGTCGATCAGCTTGATCTGGTCCTGCGTCACCATGACGTTCTCGGGTTTCAGATCGTTGTACGCCAGACCGATGGAGTGCAGGTAGGCCAGCGCGGGCATCACCTCGAGGAGGTAGGCGATGGCTTCCTGCACAGGCAGTTTCGTGCGCGTCGGGTTGTCGGTCATGATCTGGCGCAGCGTGCGACCGCCGACGTACTCCATGACGATGTACCCCGTCGACGACGGCGCCTCCTGCGAGCCGGGCGCGAGGGGGCGGGGGTGCTCCACGAAGTTGTAGATCTTGACGATGCCGGGGTGGGTCACCTCGGCGAGGAACTGGCGTTCCGCCATCGCCACCGCGTGTGCCTCGGCGTTGCCGAAGTGCAGCAGGCCCTTGAGCACGACCCAGCGATCGCTGACGTTGCGATCGATGGCGAGGTAGATCCACCCGAGTCCGCCGTGCGCGATACACCCCTGCACCTCGTACTGCCCGGCCACCATCTCACCGGGTTCGAGCAGCGGGGAGAAGTCGAAATGCGTTCCGCACCTGTCGCAGTCACCCGACGGATGGGCGGGCCGGCCGTCGACGCTCCGCCCGACGGGGGCGTTGCACTTCCAGCAGAACCGCTTGCTCTCCGGGACGCGGGGGTCCGACATGACAGCGGTCGCGGGATCGACCTCGGGAATGCGCGGCAGTTCCACCAGCCCACCACCGAGGCGACGACGCTTTCCGGTTCGTACGCGGCGGCTCGGCCGGGAGGTGCGCCCCGTGGTGTCCTCCCGCAGCGCGGCCCGCGTCGCATCGTCCTCCTCGGGGCGCACCGAGGCCCTCGTCGCGTCGGAGTCCTGCTCGCGCAGGGCGGCGCGGGTGGCGTCGGGATCCTCGTCGCGCAACGAGGCCCGGGTCGCCTCGAGATCGGGTTCGGTACTCATGATCAGCCGTTGTAGACGGGAAAGGGCGCGCCGGGAGACGGGCCGAGGACGGACAACCACTGGGTGTAGATGCGGTTCCAGGTGCCGTCGCCGCGAATGCGTTCGAGCGTCCTGTTGACGACGCGCACGAGGTCGTCGTGACCCAGCGTCACGCCGATCCCGTACGGCTCCGCGGCGATGGAGAACCCGACGATCTCCAGGTACGGATCCTGGGCGGCGAGTCCGGCGAGGATCGCGTCGTCGGTGCTGACGGCGTCGACACCGCCCTGCTGCAGCACCACGAGACAGTCCGCCCAGCTGGGTACGCTGACGATCTGGGCACTGGGCTGCAGACGCTGGATGCGCAGCAACGACGTGGTGCCCGCCGCGGCGCACACGCGCCGACCGCCGAGGTCACCGACACCCGTGATGCCCGAGCCCTTGACGGCCAGAACCCGTTGATCCGCCTGGTAGTACACGGTGGAGAAGGTCACCCGTTCGCGCCGGGCACACGTGATGGTCATGGTCTTGACGACGATGTCGACCTCGCCCTCGGCCAGGGCGTCGATCCGCTCGGCGGACGCGAGGATGCGGTACTCCAGCCGGTCCGGGTCCCCGAACAGATCGCGGGCGACCTCGCGGGCGATGTCGACGTCGAAGCCGACGATCTCACCGCTCACGGGATCGCGGAAGCTGAACAGGTTGCTGCCGGTGTCCAGCCCGACGACGAGGCGCCCGCGGGCGCGGATCGCGTCGACGTTCGGAGCGGGTACGGGTGCGCCGTCGGGCGCGGCGTAGTTGGGCCGCAGGCTCGCACGGGGGTCGCCGCAGTCCTCTGCCGGTGGCATCGGTGCGCCCGGGGTGACGCCGGTGGCCCCGTCGGGCAGCGGTTCGGCGACGGTGGCGCGGTCCGGCGCCTCCGGCACCGGCGTGGTGTCCGCGCAGCCGGTCAGGACGAGGATGAGCGCGGCGGCGATCACGGCCGCGCGGCGCATCACAGGTACTCCCGGATACGCGACCACATACCGCCCACGACGGCGAGCACGGCCAGGCCGCACACGATGCCGGTGCCCACGGTGAGGCCGGCCAGCACGCCCGACGCACGCTGGACGTCGTCTCGCAGGGACGCGCGGGACGCCTCGATCTCCTCGACGAGAGCCGAGTCGAGCCGACCGAACACGTCGCTGGAGTCGCCGGCAGCCGTTCCGGTGGCGATGGTGACGGCAGTGTCGAAGTCGCCGACGTCCAGCGACGCGTTCATCCGGTCGTGCGAGCTGGTCCAGAGCGACACCAGCGCACGGGCGTCGTCCATCCGGGGACTGTGCGTGTCGTCGTCGTGCGCGAGTGTGCCGAGGGTGTCGGCGAGGCCGGACACCGCGTCGGAGTACGACTTCTCGTAGTCAGCGAAGCCGCCGCGCCGCGTCATGCCGATGGTCTCGTCGGCGCGTGCCTGCTGGGCGAGGATCCGGCTGGTGGTGAGCAGGTCCAGGGGCTCCGCGCCGCGCACCAGAGCGCGGTCGGTGGCGGTCGAGGAGATGAGCCCCGCGACGAGCATCCAGCCGAGCAGCAGTACGACGCCCACCGTGGCACCCGCGAAACCGACGTTGACGGTGCGCTTGGTCTTCCGGCTCAGGAACATCTGCGCGCCGACGAGCACGAGCACGGTGATGCCCAGCACGACGAACGCCGACCAGGGTGGTGTCGCGAACTGGCGCTGCGCATCCGACACGTCACCGGACTTCTCCGCGTGCAGTTCCTCGGCCCACGGCAGGATCGTGTTCTGCATGAGGGTCGACGCCTCGGCCAGATACGCGGAACCCACCGGATTGCCGACGCGGTTGTTCGTCCGCGCGGTCTCGATGATGCCGGCGTACAGCGGCAGGTTCGTGGAGATCGTCGCCAGCAGTTGCCGCGACGTCGCGTCGTCGCTCGCGAGTCCGGTGGACGCGCGGACCACCTCGCCCGCCGCCGCTCCGAGCGAGTCCGTGTACCGACCACGGACGTCACCGGGTTCCAGACCGCCCGAGAGGAAGGCCGTCGCCGCCGTCGCGTCCGCGACCGACAGCTGCACGTACAGGTTCTGCGCCGCATCGGACAGCGGCTCGGTGCGCGCGAGCAGAAGTTCGAGGGTGCGCTGGCGGTCCGACACCGACAGCGTCGTCACGAGAGCGGTGGTCACGAGCGTCGCGACCACCAGTAGACCCACCGCCAACAGCCGGACGGGAGTGGAACGGAGGAACTCCGACCGTTCGGAGCGGGTGTCGACGGGCGCGCGCAGAGTCAGCGCACTCGTCTGCTGTGACACCTCGACCCCTTCCCGCGCGATCGGTCGCCCTCATGTCCGGATTCGAGCATAGGCCCACCGTGGTCCGAGCACAGGCAACGCGAGGAGCAATAAGGTGGGGGAATGCGGACGGTGAACCATGCGCGGTGACGGGGACGGCTGGGTCTTCAGCAGCGACGGGAGCCGGCACTGGGGACGACACGGCGCGGCCGGTCTGCTGTTGCGGGCTCCGACCGGGTCGGCGGGCTCCGTGGTGTTGCTGCAGCACCGTGCGGCCTGGAGTCATCAGGGCGGGACGTGGGCGCTGCCCGGTGGTGCCAGGGACAGTCACGAGAGCGCCGTCCACGCGGCCGTACGCGAGGCCGGCGAGGAGGCGGGCATCACCGACGACCTGCTGACCGTGCGGGACGAGCACGTCACCAAGGTCGAGGACTCGGGGTGGTCCTACACCACTGTGATCGCCGATGCGGAGCGCGAACTCGACACGGTTCCCAACGGTGAGAGCACCGAACTGCGCTGGGTCGCCGAGCACGAGGTGGACTCGCTGCCGCTGCACCCCGCCTTCGCCGAGAGTTGGCCGTCGCTGCGCACCGTGCCCGTCCGCGCCGTCCTGGCCGCCGACGCCCCCGACGACCTCCCGGCGCGCACCGTACGACTGGCCGTCGGCAGCTTCGGGTGGATCGTCGACACCGTGCGGGCCGAGAACGTGGACGCGGCGCTCGCCGCCGTCCGGAACGACACCGACCTGCGCGTCGTCGTCGTGACGGCCGACGACGCAGTGCGCTCGGCGGTTCCCGCCGACGTCACCGTCCTGTCGCCGGACGGACTCTGACGGTCAGACCGACGGCAGCAGATCGAGCAGTCGACGGGCCGCCGCCTCGGGGTCGCGAGCCTGCGTGATCGCCCGCACCACCGCGATGCGGGACGCGCCCGCCTCGAGCGCCTGCGCGACGTTGTTCTCCTCGACCCCGCCGATGACGAACCACGGCCGGGTGGGATGCGATTCGGCGACCTCACGCACGACGTCCAGGCCCGCGGCCGAACGGTTCGGCTTGGTGGGAGTCGCCCACACCGGTCCCGTGGCGAAGTAGTCGACGCCGTCCTCGATGTCGGCGAGCGTGGCCTGTGCCCGGTTCTGCGTGGAGCGCCCGATGACGACGTCCGGGCCCACGATGCGGCGCGCGTAGTGAACCGGCAGATCGTTCTGGCCGAGGTGCAGCACGTCGGCGCCCGAGGCGAGCGCCAGATCGGCACGATCGTTGACGGCCATCAGCGCGCCGTGACGGCGGCACGCGGCGGAGATGACCGCGAGAGCGGCGAGCTCGTCCTTCGCCTCGATGGCGCCGTACTTCTTCTCGCCCGCCGACCCCTTGTCGCGGAGCTGCACGATGTCGACGCCCCCGGACAGCGCCGCGTCCACGAACTTGGCCAGGTCGCCGGTGTCTCGGCGGGCGTCGGTGCAGAGGTACAGACGGGCGGTGGCGAGCCGCTCGCGGGCGGTGGTCCTCGAAGTCGTCACGAGTGTGAATGTAGTACCCACCTTTTCTGCGGGAAGGCCGGAGGCCGGTCGGGTGATGGCGGGAAGGCCGGAGGCCGGTCGGGTCATCAGCCGGTTAGGGTGAAGGGGAACGAACGCGGGAGTCCCGGACGGGGCTGAGAGTGGGCGAGGCCGCCCAGACCGTAACCACCTGACCCGGGTCATGCCGGCGGAGGAAGTGAGTTTCATGCAGCGATCCGTCTCCGTCGTGGGCGGCGGGGTGATCGGTCTCTTCTGCGCCCGCGCCGCCGCGGCGGCGGGATGGTCCGTCACCCTGCACGACCCGACGTTCGGTGCACGCGCTGTCGGCGACGGCGCCGCCAGCTGGGTGGCGGGCGGCATGCTCGCGCCGCTGTCCGAGGGCTGGCCCGGCGAACACGCACTCCTGGCACTCGGTTCCGCGTCGCTGCGGCGATGGCGCGATCCGGTGCTGCTCGCGGACCTGGAGGGTCGGGGCGTCGTCGTGTCGAGTGGGTCGTTGACCGTCGCGTTCGACTCGGCGGACGCGGCGGACCTGCGCACTGTCGCCGACTGGGTGGGTGCGCAGGGCCACGATCTCGAGATCCTCTCGCGCAGCGAGGTGCGCACTCTGGAGCCGTCACTGTCGCCGCGCGTTCGTCTGGGCCTGTCGGCGCCGGGGGAGTTGTCAGTGGACAACCGGGCGTTGGTGCTCGCGTTGGAGTCCGCGGTCCGCGACCGGGGAGTGCGGATCGAGCGTGCTCCCGTCACCGACCTCGACGCGCTCACCACCGATCGTGTGGTGGTCGCCGCGGGGTGGTCGACGTCCCGTCTGCTGCCGGACGTCCCGGTGCGGCCGGTGAAGGGCGAGATCCTGCGCCTGCGTGCGCGCCCCGGCTCGGCGAGTGCGCCGACGCGTACCGTCCGCGCGAGCGTCAACGGTCGCGCGGTGTACCTGGTCCCCCGTGGCGACGGTCTGGTGGTCGGTGCGACGCAGTACGAGCACGGTGACGACACCGCCGTGACCGTCGCCGGTGTCCGCGACCTCCTGGCGGACGCCGAGGCCGTGTTCCCGGCCGTCGGTGACTACGAGTTGGCGGAGACGGCGGCGGGCCTGCGGCCGGGGAGCCCCGACAACATCCCCGTGGTCGGGCGGTGGGACGACCGCGTGATCGTCGCCGCCGGGCACGGTCGCAACGGGGTGCTGCTCGCGCCCGTCACGGCGGACGCCGTGGTGGCAGAACTGGAGGGCGAGCCGTTGACGGAAGCGGTATGCGCTCTCCCCGAACGATTTTCGAGTCTCACGCGGACTCGGGCACGGTAGGAGACGAACATGACCGCAGTGGGTGTCACCGTCAACGGTGCGGATCACGACCTCGAGCCCGGCACGACGGTGCAGGACATGCTGACCCAGCTGGGTCTTCCCGAGAAGGGCATCGCCGTGGCGGTGGACGGAATCGTGCTGCCGCGCTCGCGGTGGGGCGAGGACGTGGGCCGCGGCTGGACCATCGAGGTGCTGACGGCGGTGCAGGGTGGCTGATCAGCTGACCATCGCCGACCGTACCTTCACGTCTCGCCTGATCATGGGGACCGGGGGCGCGGCCAACCTCGCGGTGCTGGAGGAGGCCCTCGTCGCATCGGGGACGGAACTCACCACCGTCGCTCTGCGCCGCGTCGACGCCTCGGGCGGCACCGGGGTGCTCGATCTCCTCACGCGCCTCGGCATCGCCCTGCTGCCCAACACGGCGGGATGTCGCGGCGCCGCCGAGGCCGTGCTCACCGCGCAGTTGGCGCGAGAGGCGCTGGAGACCGACTGGATCAAGCTCGAGGTGATCGCGGACGAGCGGACCCTCCTGCCCGACGCCATCGAGCTGGTGCGCGCCGCGGAGCAACTCGTCGACGACGATTTCGTCGTGTTGCCCTACACCACCGACGATCCGGTGCTCGCGCGTCGCCTCGAGGACGTGGGGTGCGCCGCCGTCATGCCGCTCGGATCGCCCATCGGGACGGGGCTGGGCATCGCGAATCCGCACAACATCGAGATGATCACCTCGGCCGCAGGGGTTCCCGTGGTGCTCGACGCCGGCATCGGCACGGCGAGCGACGCGGCACTCGCCATGGAGCTGGGGTGCTCGGCGGTGCTGCTCGCCACCGCGGTGACACGCGCTCGTGATCCGCGAATGATGGCCTCCGCCATGGCCGATGCGGTGCGCGGCGGACGATCGGCGGCGCTGGCGGGCCGGATCCCGAAACGGTTCTGGGCGCAGGCGTCCTCGCCCGACGTCGACTGATCACCCCGGGGGCGGCTCAGGGTCGCGTCATCCCTTCGGATGACCCGGGTCGAGACCCGGGAGCGATGTGGTCGGTGGTCCAGCTCGGGCATCCTGATGCACATGATCGAAGTGACAGGTTTGACCAAACAGTTCGGCGCGAAGAAAGCCGTGGACGATCTCTCCTTCACGGTGCGCCCGGGTATCGTGACGGGCTTCCTCGGCCCCAACGGTGCCGGCAAGTCCACCACGATGCGGATGATCCTCGGGCTCGATCAGCCCACGTCCGGAACGGCACTCATCGAGGGTCGGCCCTACCGTGAGCTGAAGAATCCCATTCGCACCGTCGGCGCTCTGCTCGACGCGAAGTGGGTGCACCCCAACAGATCCGCGCGCGCTCACCTGCAGTGGATGGCGGCCTCCAACGGCATCGCCTCGTCCCGCGTCGACGAGGTGCTCCGCCTCGTCGGTCTGTCCGAGGTGGCCAAGCAGAAGGCCGGCGGGTTCTCCCTCGGCATGTCGCAGCGACTCGGTCTGGCCGGTGCGTTGCTCGGTGACCCGAAGGTCCTGATGTTCGACGAGCCGGTCAACGGACTCGATCCCGAGGGCATCGTCTGGATCCGCAAGTTCATGCAGCGCCTCGCCGCCGAGGGGCGGACCGTGCTGGTGTCCTCGCACCTGCTCTCCGAGATGGCGCTCACCGCAGAACAACTGATCGTCATCGGCCGCGGTCGGCTCATCTCGGACTCGTCCGTGCAGGAGTTCGTCGACCGCGCCTCGGAGGCGTCGGTCCGCGTCCGCAGCCCCCAGCTCGACGCCCTGCGCAGCGCGCTCACGTCGGCAGGTCTGACGGTCAAGGAGCCCAGCAGCCTCGATCAGGTGCATCCGACCCTCGTGGTGGCCGAGTCCACCACGGAGGCGATCGGCGAGATCGCCGCGCGCCACAACATCGTCCTGCACGAGCTGGCGTCCCAGCACGGTTCGCTCGAGGACGCGTTCATGAAACTCACCGGTGACGACGTGCAGTACCACGGCGCCGGTACCGGTACCGATACTGACGTGATGGGAGGGGCACTGCGATGAGTGTGCTTGCAGCGGAACGAATCAAACTCACCTCGACGAAGTCGCCGTGGTGGTGCACCGTCATCATCGTGGCGCTCGGGCTGGGCATCGGTGCCGTCATCGGCATCACGGCCAAGTCGACGGTCACCACCGTGCAGAACGACATCGCCGCCGGAAACGACCCCGGCTTCGAGCCGTACCTGCCGACCCTCGCGGACGCCGTCGCCGGCGTCAGCGGGTTCGGCGTTCTCGTGCTCATGATTCTCGCGGCGCTGTCGATCACCAGCGAGTATCGCTTCGGCATCATCCGGACCACGTTCCAGGCCATCCCCAGCCGTGCCTCGGTACTCGGCGTGAAGGCGCTGCTCATCGGCGTCTTCGGTGCGGTGTTGTCCCTGGTGCTCACGCTGGGCGCGTTCTACATCGCGAAGGCCACGGCCGGTCCCGATGCGGGCGCCGCACTCGTGCTCGAGGGTTCGGACGCGTGGCGTGCCATCTACGGTGTCCCGATCTACGCCTTCCTGTGCGTCGTCCTCGCCGTGGGAGTCGGTGCGCTGCTGCGACAGTCGGCCGCCGCGATCGCACTGCTGCTCCTGTGGCCGCTGCTGATCGAGTCGCTGTTCAACCTGTTCGGCAGCATCGGGCGCGACATCATGCCCTTCCTCCCGTTCATGAACGCGAACAACTTCCTCGGCTCGCCCGGTGGAGTGGAGTACCACTGGGGACCGTGGGGCAGCCTGGCCTACTTCGCGGCCTTCGTCGCCGTCGTCTTCGGCGCCGCAGTGGTGGTGGTGAACAAGCGAGACGCGTGACCGCTCTTTCGTTAGGGTGACGTTCATGCGGACGACACGATCGACCCTGTCCATCGCGATCTGTGCGGCGGGAGTGCTCGCGCTGTCGTCCTGCTCCTCCGGCTCGTCCGGTGAGGGAGCCGCCCCGTCCGAGGAACCCGTGGCCGCACCGGTCACGGGTTCCTCGCTGTCCGAGGCCGTCACCCTCGACGCGGTGGTGAGCCACCTGCAGGAGCTCTCCGACATCGCCGACGCGCACGACGGGAATCGCGCCGCCGGCACCGCCGGATACGACGCCAGCGTCGACTACGTGGCCGGCACACTGCGGGACGCGGGCTTCGACGTCGAGACGCCCGAGTTCTCGTTCGACAGCTACACCCTCGACTCGGTGGCGCTGCGCGCTGCCGACCGCGACGTGCCGGTGAGCGCGTTCACGTACTCACCGGCCACGCCCGCCGGTGGGGTCTCCGGTCCGATCGTGGCAGCACCTGCCGACGACTCACCCGGGTGCGAGGCCACCGACTACGACGGCCTCACGCTGACCGGCGCGGTCGCTCTGGTCCCGCGCGGGGTGTGCTCTTTCGCGCAGAAGGGGCAGATCGCCGCCGATCGCGGCGCCGCCGCGATCATCGTGTCCAACAACGAGGACGGTCCGCTCGACGCCGGCACGCTCGGCGCGAGGGAGGATGCCCGCATCCCGTCGGTGGGTGTCAGCCGTGAGGACGGTGCCGCTCTGGCCGCGGCCCCGACCACCGCGCAGATCACGCTCGCCGCGGAGACCGAGACCACGACCAGCCGCAACATTCTCGCGCAGACCACGACGGGATCCACCGAGAACGTCGTCATGGCAGGAGCGCATCTCGACTCGGTCCCCGAGGGCCCGGGCATCAACGACAACGGCACCGGTACCGCCGCCGTGCTCGAGTCCGCTCTGCAGATGGGTGGCTCGCCGGACGTGACCAACGCCGTGCGGTTCGGGTTCTGGGGCGCGGAGGAACTCGGTCTGGTCGGATCCACGAAGTACGTCGAGGGACTGTCCGACGAGGACAAGGCCGCGATCGCGCTCTACCTGAACTTCGACATGGTCGGGTCGAACAACGCCGGCTACCTCGTCTACGACGGAGACGACTCGGATCAGGTCGGCGAGCCCGCCGGCCCCACCGGCTCGGACGCGATCGAGCGAGTCTTCGAGGAGCAGCTCACGACGCAGGACGCCGACGGCACCGACTTCGACGGGCGCTCGGACTACGGCCCCTTCATCGAGGTCGGCATCCCCTCGGGCGGTGTCTTCAGCGGCGCCGACGACGTGAAGACCGAGGAGCAGGCCGCGCGCTGGGGCGGGACGGCGAACGAGCCCTTCGACCCGAACTACCACACCGCCGAGGACACGCTCGAGAACGTCGACCGGGAGGCTCTCGGCATCAACTCGAAGGCCGTCGCCTACGGCATCGGCACGTACGCCGAGTCGGTGACGGGCCCGAACGGCGTCCCCGTGGGTGCCGATCGAGACGCTGCCCGTCAGGCCGAGTGACGTTTACTGTCACTCGGAGTAACGACAAGATAAGGTCGAGCGGTGAAGATCAGCGCAGGTGACGCCGCCCGTCGGGCCGCCGACGCTGCCCGCACCGTCAACCGGACGCCGCGGGTGGTCGAACTGGTCCGCCGCGTACGCGGAGTGCTGCCCGGTGATCCGTCGTTCGGCGATCCGCTCTCGACGGCCGGACCCGGAGCCGCGCGCATGGTCGCGCGGGTCACCGACCGGCTGCAGGGCGACGCTCCCGGCGCCTCGAAGGAACTCTCGCTGGGTGCGCTGCAGGTGTGGCAGGCGGTGCTCGAACGCGCGGGCCGCGGGCGGGGCGAACGTGAGGTCACCATCGTCTTCACCGATCTGGTCGGCTTCTCCACGTGGTCGCTGTCCGCCGGTGACGCCACCACGCTGGTGCTGCTCAAGCAGGTCGCCCGTGCGGTCGAGCGGCCGATGCTCGATCGCGGCGGTCACATCGTGAAACGCCTGGGGGACGGGCTGATGGCCGTCTTCCCCAGCGCGGACAACGCGGTGCGGGCCGTCTTCGAGGCGCAGACTGCTCTGGCGCGTGTCGACGTGAACGGCTACACCCCGCGGATGCGCGTCGGCATCCACACCGGTTGTCCGCGCGCCGTCGGATCGGACTGGCTCGGCGTCGACGTCACCGTGGCCGCGCGCGTCATGCAGACCGGTGCCGACGGCAACGTCATGATCTCGAACGCCGCGCTGGATCTGGTGTCACCCGAGGTGCTGGACACCGTCGGGCTGGCCACCAAGCCCTACCGGCGCGGGTTGTTCTCGCCGAAGCTGACCGGTGTTCCGGAGGATCTACGCATCAGCCGACTGGTGCAGTCGCCAGAGCGGTGAGACCGGGCCGTGCCCGTGGCCGAGGTCGTACGCGGCCTCGAGCGACTTCGTGACCCACTCCTTCGCGAACTCGAACGCGTCCGGCACCGCGTAGCCGTGGGCGAGGGCGCACGCCAGCGCTGCGGCGAGGGTGTCGCCGCCGCCGTGATCGTTGCCCGTGTCGATACGAGGGTTCGTGAACTCGAGCATCCGCTCACCGTCGAAGAGCAGATCGGTGCTCGACGACGAGGTCCGCAGGTGCCCACCCTTGACGACGGCCCACTGGGCGCCGAGAGCGTGCAGTGCCTCGGCGGCCCGTCGCGCCGTCACCTCGTCCTCGACGTCGATGCCGGTGAGCAGTCGGACCTCGTCGAGGTTGGGCGTGACGATCGTGGCGAGGGGAATGAGTCTGGTGCGCAGCGCATCCAGAGCATCGGCGTGCAGGAGGGAATCGCCGTGCATCGACGCCGAGACCGGGTCCACGACGAGCGGTACCGAGCCACCGCGGCCGATCCCGACCTCGGTGCACACGTCGGTGACGGCCTCGATGATGGCGGTGGACGCCAGCATGCCGGTCTTGGCCGCGCCGATGCCGATGTCCGACACCACCGTTCGCACCTGGTCGGCCACCACGGCGGGTGGGATCTCGTGAAAACCGCTGACTCCCACCGTGTTCTGCACCGTCACGGCGGCGACCGCGACGCAGGCATGCAGTCCGCACAGAGCGATGGTGCGCGAGTCGGCCTGGATTCCGGCGCCGCCGCCGGAGTCGGTGCCGGCGATGGTGAGGACGCGCAGTGGCGTCGTCCCGGAAGGTGCCAGAGGCAGCGTTGTCACACGCCGAACTGTACTCGAGCGCTTTTCCAGTGAGTTCGCCACATATTCACCCGCTCCCCGGCGAAGACGCGAATCCTGTGCAATAGTGGTCTACGTCACATGCACCCATGTGATGCACACGACCGCGGCGACGAGGCTGCTCGTGTCCCGCCCCGCGCCCGGGTTCGCACAGGAACCGGGTGAGCCCCACGGCCGCCAGGAGAAGAATGATGCTGTCGGATGCGCCCGTCACCGATGTGACAGACAACCCGCACCAGAACCGGTTCGAGCTCCGGCTCAACGGTGACCTCGTCGGGATCGTCGGGTACTTCCCCGTCGACTCCGTCGGACGCGGTGCGCGTCGTCAGCCCGTCGTCAGCTTCATGCACGCCGTCATCACCGAGGACTTCGGGCATCGCGGCCTCGCCGCCATCATGGTCCGCAACTCCCTCGACGCTGCTCGCGGCTACGGCTGGAAGGTGAAGCCGGTCTGCACCTACGTGCAGCGCTTCGTCGCCGAGAACCCCGAGTACCGCGACATGGTGACCGCCGACTGATCTCGACACCGTGACGACTTCGTCGCGATTGCGCATCAACAGTCACAGGAACACCATCCGTCACAACATCGATGGTGAACTGTTGTCATGGACACCAGTCTCGTGTCGGACGATCCGAGCAACTCGCGCTTCGTCCTGACCGTCGGCGATGCGCTCGTCGGCATCCTCGCGTACGAGGTCGCACCCGACAGCGACACGGTCGTGCTCCAGCACACCGTCGTCAAGGAGAAGTTCGGCGACCACGGGTGGGCAGCGGTCCTCGTGCGCGGCGCCCTCGACATCCTGCGTATCGGTGACCTGTCGATCTGGCCCCAGTGTTCCTACGTGCGGCGATTCATCGGCGCGAACATCGAGTACCTCGACATGGTGGCCGATCAGGCCCCGGCCGGCTCGGTCACCGCGGCGTCCCCGCCCAGCTCGACGACGACCGGCGCGTGGTCGCTGGCGCCCTTCCCCTTGCGCTCCTGACGATCGATCGAGGCGTCGGTGACCTGCGCCGCGAGTGCGGGTGAGGCCAGCACGAAGTCGATGCGGAGCCCTTCGCGGCGCGGGAAACGCAGCTGCGTGTAGTCCCAGTAGGTGTAGACACCGGGGCCGGGGGTGAACGGTCGCACCACGTCCGCGAATCCTTCGTCGACGATGGCTCGGAACGCGTCGCGCTCCGGTCCCGAGGTGTGCGTGCGGCCCTCGAACAGCGCCGGGTCCCAGACGTCGTCGTCGGTGGGGGCCACGTTCCAGTCACCGACCAACGCGATGCGTGCCTGCGGATCGGCGGCGAGCCACGACCGGGCGTCGTCGCGCAGGGTCGCGAGCCAGTCCAGCTTGTAGCGGTAGTGCGGGTCCTCGAGGGACCGTCCGTTGGGGACGTACAGGCTCCAGACGCGCACGCCCCCGCAGGTCGCGCCGATGGCCCGGGCCTCGTCGGCGGGCGGGACCTCCGGGTCCTTGCTGAACCCCGGCTGGTTCTCGAACCCGATCTGCACGTCGTCGAGCCCGACGCGTGACGCGATGGCGACACCGTTCCACTGACTCGTGCCCACGTGCGCGACCTGGTACCCGATGTCGGTGAAACGCTGGTACGGGAACTGCTCGTCCTTGCACTTCGTCTCTTGAATCGCGAGAACGTCGACATCGGAGCGCTCGAGCCAGTCGACGATGCGGTCGACTCGCGAGCGGACGGAGTTCACGTTCCAGGTAGCCAGGCGCACGGTGAGCGACCCTAGCCCGGGGCGGTGACACCCTCCGGGCTCGCGTAGCGGTAGCGATGATGCTCCGTGAAGCCGAGGCGCTCGTACAGCGATCGCGCCTCGTCGTTGTCCACCTCGACCTGGACGTAGGCGTGCGTCGCGCCGTGGTCGGCACCCCACCGCATCGCTTCGGCACACACCGCGGACCCGTGACCGCGCCGACGCTCGTCGGGTCGAGTGGCCACCGCGGTGATGCCGACCCAGCGTCGTCCGGTCGGCGATGCGGTGACGGCAGCGCGGGCGACCGCCGTGTCGCCTCGTCGGAGAAAGATCACGACACCGTCGGCGACCGCGATGAGAAGGTCCGGACGATCCCGGTAGCGGGGATGGTGCGCCAGCCATCGGTCGTCGGGCGCGGCGATGCGCTCGGTGTCCGTGTCCGTGTCCGGCCCGGTCGACGACGGGATCGGCAGCGTCAGCACCAGTGCCTCGGCCGACAGGCTCCATCCCGCCGGCGCCCGGAGAAGTCGGTCCGGCAACGACAGTGAGGGTTGCAGGTCCCGGTCGCGGTACCAGGCCGCGACGGCCGGCAGGTCGACGGCGGACGCGTCGGGACGCAGGGGGCTCGCCGAATTGCCGCGTCGGGTCACGCCGGCGCCGGCGCGGAGCAGCCATCCACCGATCCACTCCTGCTCGAGGCCCGGCCACGCATCGGCCGCCGCACTCTCGAGACCGCGGATCTCCGAATTGCGGACGGGCCGAGGTGCCAACGCCTTGAGTGCGACGATGCGCTCGGCCGGCACGGTCACCGGGTCACCGGACTCCGGCTGCACGGTCACCGCGGTGCCGGACGCCGCGAGGATGCCGATCACGTCGGTGAACGGCGGGGTCGACCCGTCCGGCAGGCGGTACCGCAGCACCACCCGCGAGCCCGGAACCGGGGCGTCCCGAGTCACTCGTCGTCGTCGTGGCCGAACGGATCCGCGACGGTGCCGGGGATCCAGCTCAGCCCGGGTACGCCCCACCCGTTCTTCTTGATGGCCTTCTTCGCCGCCCGCGCGTTGCGTCCGACCAGCACGTCGACGTAGAGGAAACCGTCGAGGTGGCCCACCTCGTGCTGCAGCATGCGCGCGAAGAAACCGTGCCCCTCGATGTCGACGGGCTCACCCTTCGCATCGGTTCCGGTGACACGCGCCCACTCGGCCCGACCCGTCGGGTGCTGCTCGCCGGGAACCGAGAGGCACCCCTCGTCGTCGTCGTCCGGATCGGGCATCGTCTCGGGAATCTCCGACGTCTCGAGAACCGGGTTGATCACCTCGCCGCGGCGGCGCGTCACCGTGCCGTCCTCGCTGTGGTCGGGGCAGTCGTAGATGAACAGTCGGAGCGGTTCACCCACCTGGTTGGCGGCCAGTCCGACACCCTTGGCGGCCTCGAGCGTGTCGTACATGTCCGCGATCAACGTCTCGAGTTCCGCGGGCGACGCCGTGACCTGCTGGGTGGGGGTGTGCAGCACCGGGTCACCGACGATACGGATGGGGAGAATTGCCATGGTCCAGAAGGATACTGCCCGCCCGGTGGACGATTTCTGGTCCGGTCGGCCGGGCCGAGACGCGCCGCGGTGTCGCCGCATCCCGGAGCCCGGTCCGTGGTTAGATTGGCGGCGAACGACACGGATGTGATTCACCGCCGTGCGCGGACCTCTTCGGGTCCGGGGGACGCGCGAGAACACGGTCACGGCCGGGTTCACACGGCACAGCCCGAGGTCGACGGCAGAGCTCGCGAGACGCGATGCCGAGGGCGGCACAGACGACAGGAGTGAGATGGACAGCGCTGCAGCGCGAAGTCACGGGCGAGCCGACGGGGCCGACGAGCCGAGTGACGGACTCTCCCGCCGGGAACACGACATTCTCTCGTTCGAGCGCCAATGGTGGAAGTACGCCGGCGCGAAGGAAGAAGCGATCAAGGAACTGTTCGACATGTCGGCGACCCGCTACTACCAGGTGCTCAACGCCCTGGTGGACAAGCCGGAGGCGCTGGCCGCGGACCCGATGCTCGTGAAGCGCCTGCGAC
This sequence comes from Rhodococcus sp. BP-160, assembly GCF_019836205.1. Classification (NCBI taxonomy): domain Bacteria; kingdom Bacillati; phylum Actinomycetota; class Actinomycetes; order Mycobacteriales; family Nocardiaceae; genus Rhodococcus; species Rhodococcus sp. BP-160. The sequence continues at coordinate 458,717 of NZ_JABUEK010000003.1, read as the reverse complement.
GTCTGCGCGCGAGCCGGCAGAAGGCACGGGCTGCGCGTCGACTCGGCTTCGAGATCTGACGGGTGTCGTCCCGCGCCGCCCCGGGTCACCCGGTTCGGCCGAGTCGCTAGGCTCGCAGCGTGACTGATCAGACCCCCGCGAGCACTCCGACCCCGGACTCGTCCGGCCCACCGTTGCGAGCGCTGGCCATGGTTCTGCTGTCGCTGGCCGTCGTCTTCGCAGGTCTCGGCTTCTTCTCCCTCACGGGCTCGGACGAGGACACGCCCACCTCCACCGCAGCGGCCGTGACCACCACCGCCGCTGCCGCAGCACCCGCCGCGCCGCAGTCCGACGCGAGCGCCGGGTCGGCCGCCACGACGACGACCAGTGCGCCGTCCTCCACCACGGCCGCGGCACAGTCGTTGCGCGTCCTCAACAACAGCAATGTCAGCGGACTGGCCGCCGAGGTGGCGCAGACGCTCGAGTCGGCCGGTTTCACGGTCGGCGAGACCGGCAACTACAGCAGCGGCACCATCGCGGCCTCCACGGTCTACTACGACCCGTCGGTGTCCGGTCAGCAGGCCGAGGCCGAACGCATCGCGACCACACTGGGCTTCGGTGTCGAACCACGTTTCGAGGGCATCGAGTCCTCCACGCCCGGCATCATCGTCATCGTCACCGGGTGACTAGAGTTCAGGTCAGCACGTCCCCACACATCTAGGAGACCTTCACCATGGCCAGCTGGAAGCGCAGCCGAGTCGCACCTCGCACCCTCGTCGTGGCGCCTCTCGCCGCAGTAGCCCTGTTCGGCATGGTGGCCTGCAGCAACGGCGAGGAAGCCAGCGACGTCGCCGGCACGACTCCGCCCGTCTTCACCAGCTCCGCCGCACCCGCGGGTTCCGAGCACGGCGAGGAGTCCCACAGCGCGGGCGGCGAGGGTTCCGAGGGCGGGGGCTCGGCGACCGAGGCCGCGATGACCGGCGACCTGCGCAGCCCCGAGGGCGAGACCATGGGCACGGTCTCCTTCGCCGAGGTCGACGGGCACCTCGAGGTCACCGTCGAGGCAGAGGGTCTGACCCCCGGCTTCCACGGCCTGCACATGCATCAGAACCCCGTGTGCGAGCCCGATTCGGTCGCTCCCACAGGCGGCGAGCCCGGCGCATTCCTGTCCGCCGGCGGTCACCTGCAGGTGAACGGCAACACCGGCCATCCGGCCAGCGGCGACCTGACCTCGCTGCAGGTGCGTGAGGACGGCACCGCCGACCTCACGACGACGACCGACTCGGTCACGCTCGACGACCTGCGCGGCGGCGTGGCCGTCATCGTCCATTCGGGCGCCGACAACTTCGCCAACATCCCGACGCGCTACACGCTGCCCGACGGCCAGCCCGTTCCCGACGCGACGACCCTCAGCACGGGCGACGCCGGCAGCCGCGTCGCCTGCGCGGTCGTCGAGTCCGAGTAGACGGGCACGTCCCCCTGAAGAACGAGTCGAGATCGACCACGGTGCCGTTCGCCGGGTCGGAGCGTCCGACCATCGGCGTCGAGTGGGAGATCGCGCTCGTCGACCGCGTGTCGCGGGATCTGTCGAACACCGCCTCCGAGGTGATGGACGGCGTCGTGGAACTCGCTGGAGCGCACACGCCGCGCGTGACGAAGGAACTCCTGCGCAACACGGTCGAGTTGGTGACCGACATCTGCGACACCGTCGGTGAAGCGATCGACGATCTGAGCGAGTCGCTGGATCTGGTGCGCCGCGCCGCGGATCCGTTGGGAGTCGACCTGTTCTGCGCCGGGACACACCCGTTCGCCGAGTGGTCGTCGCAACAGCTCACCGCGGCCCCGCACTACGACGAGCTGATCGAGCGCACACAGTGGTGGGGTCGGCAGATGCTGATCTGGGGCGTCCACGTCCACGTCGGACTCCGCTCGGCCGACCGGGTCTTCCCGATTCTCAACTCGATCCTGCTGCAGTACCCGCACCTGCTCGCGCTGTCCGCGTCGTCCCCGATGTGGGCCGGGTCGGACACCGGCTACGCCAGCAACCGCGCGCTCATGTTCCAGCAGCTCCCCACCGCGGGACTGCCGTTCCAGTTCGAGACCTGGTCGCAGTTCGAGGGTTTCGTGCACGACCAGATGAAGACCGGCGTCATCTCGCAGCTCGGCGGCATGCACTGGGACATCCGTCCCGTGCCGCGGCTCGGCACCATCGAGATCAGAGTGTGCGACGGGGTGTCCACCAAGCGTGAGCTCGGTGCCCTGGTCGCCCTGATCCACTGCCTCGTGGTGTATCTCGACGAACGGCTCGATGCCGGCGAGCCGTTGCTCACGATCCCGCCGTGGCACGTGCAGGAGAACAAGTGGCGCGCCGCGCGATACGGCCTGGACGCCGAGATCGTGCTCGACGCCGACAGCAACGAGCGGCTCATGACCGACGACCTGTTCGACCTCCTGGAGAAGCTCACCCCGATCGCCGTACGGCTCGGTTGTGCGGACGAGCTGGGCCGCGTCGCGGACATCCCGCGCCAGGGTGCGTCGTATCAGCGTCAGCGTGCCGTGGCGGAGAGGTCGGGGGGCGACCTCATCGCCGTCGTCGACTCGCTCATCTCCGAACTTCGCTGACCAGAACGTCGCTGACCAGAACGTCGATTATCAGGCTCGGTCGTTGCGCTCGTCCGCGCGCAGCTCGTCGACCATGAAGAGGTCGTCACGGCTGCTCTGCTCGCGATAGGCGACCTGGCCCACGGTGTGCGCGATGATCGGCGCCGTGAGCACCGTGAAGACGCCGACGAGGAAGATCATCCAGATGTCGACGTTGCCGCGCAGGCTGATGAACGCGCCGATGAGAATCAGGATCAACCCCACCACCTGAGGCTTGGTGGCGGCGTGCATGCGGGACAACGTGTCCGGGAAGCGGACGACTCCGATGGCCGCCGTGAGCGCGAGGATCGATCCCAGGATGATCATCGTGCCGCTGATGATGTCGAGGACGAGTGTCATGACTTCCCCTGCCGTCGGTCGCGGGACTCGTCTCCGCGGGGTGGGTGCGGGGTCCGCGCCGTGGCGGCGGCCGCGGCGCGCCGGGTCTCGGGTGTGTCGGCGACGCGGAACCGCGCCACGCTCACCGACCCGACGAAGCCCACCACCGACAGCGCGACGATGGACGGCACCAGCGTGGTGTCGCGGGAGTACACCGCCCACACCATCACCCCGCAGACCGTGAGCGCGATGAGCGTGTCGACGGCGACGAGGCGGTCGAGCGAGTTGGGGCCGGCGAGAAGGCGATACGCGGTGATGACGGCGGCGGACAGCAGCATCACGCCGGAGACGATCAGGACGACGGTCACGACCGGTCCTCCTTCCGGTCCGACCTGCGGGCGGACGAACTCTCGGCGCCGGACTTGTCGGAGTAGTCGGTGCTGATGTCGTCGACGGTGTCGGCCACGCTGTCCACGTCGGTGTCCGCCATCGATTCGATCTCGGTGGCCGGGTGCCATTCCGGGTCGCGCTCGAACGCGGAGATGAAGGCCGTCTCGTAGGCACGCACGATGGTGCGGAACTGGTCCACCGCATCGGGTTTCGCGACGTCCAGGACGTGGATGTACAGCACCCGATCCTCGCGGTCGATGTCGAGCACCATGGTGCCGGGCACCATGTTCAGCGCGTCCACCATGAACGTCAGCACCAGGTCGGACTTGATCTGCACCGGGTAGCGCAGCACCGCGTTGACGGGTGACGGTCCGGGACGGATCGCGGCCCAGGCGACCTGGACGCTGGACACCGCCGCGTACCAGACGAGCACGCCGATCAGTCGCACCACCGACAGGGGGTGCACCCGGCCCTCGACCGGAACGCGCGGGAGCGCGAGCACGGTCATCACGAACGTGCCGACCGCGAGACCGCCCAGGATGTTGGCCGCGGAGACGTTGCCCCACAACAGCACCCACACGCCGGTGAGCCATGCGAGCAACGCGGCCTTGAGGGCGACGTCGCGACTCATGAGGGTCATCGTCCTCCCTCCGCCGGTGCGTCGCGTCCGTCCGCGTAGGTGACGGGATCGTCGACGGTGCCCAGCACGGCCGAGATGTAGACGTTGCGGTCACGCAGGTCGTCGGCGGCGCGGTCGCTGATCCCGATGAACGGTCCGGCGAACACGGTGAGCGACAGTCCGACGAGCACCAGTCCCACCGTGGGGACGAGCATCCCGACCGGCATCCGGCCCGGATCGACGCGGCTGTCGAAGTCGACGTCGTTGGCGTTGTCGAGCAGCGCGGTGGGGGAGTCGTCCGACATCTCGCCGTCCGGGGCGTCGGCGCGGGCGCGCCAGAACGCCTTCGTCCACACACGGGCGACGACGTAGAGCGTGAGCAGGCTGGTGATCGTGCCGCCCGCGACGAGGACCCAGGCCAGCACGCTCGCCTTGTCCGCACCGGCCTGCAGCAGCGCCACCTTGCCGATGAAGCCGGAGAACGGGGGGATGCCGCCGAGGTTGAGCGCGGGAACGAGGAACAGGATGGCCAGGAGCGGGCTGGCCGCGGCGAGACCACCGAGCCGGCGCAGCGACGACGACCCGGCCTGGCGCTCGATGAGACCGACCACGAGGAACAGCGTGGTCTGCACCAGGATGTGGTGGGCCACGTAGTACACGGACCCGGAGAGACCGGCCTTCGTCGACAGCGCGACACCGAAGATCATGTAGCCGATGTGCGAGACCAGCGTGAACGAGAGCAGACGCTTGATCTCGCTCTGGGCGATGGCACCGAAGATGCCGATGACCATCGTGAGCAGACCGGCGACTAGCAGCACGTTGTCCATGGCGCCGTCCGGGAAGAGCAGCGTGTGGGTCCGGATGATCGCGTACACACCCACTTTGGTGAGCAGGCCCGCGAACACGGCGGTGACCGGCGCGGGCGCCGTCGGGTAGGAGTCGGGGAGCCAGGCCGACAGCGGGAAGACCGCGGCCTTGATGCCGAACGCGACGAGCAGGATCGAGAAGATCGCGAGCCGCGTGCCCTGCGGGATGTCGTCGAAACGCAGCGCGAGCTGGGCGAAGTTCAGAGTGCCCGTGGCCGCGTACGTGGCGGCGATGCCCGCCAGGAAGATCATCGACGAGACGACGGAGACCATGACGTACGAGACGCCGGCACGCACCCGTTCGGCGCTGGCACCGAGCGTCAGCAACACGAACGACGCGACGAGCAGGACCTCGAACCCCACGTACAGGTTGAACAGGTCACCGGCGAGGAACGCGTTGCACACACCCGCCGTGAGCGCCAGGTACGTCGGTAGAAAGATCGACACCGGCTGATTGGCGTCACCGTCGCGGATGCCCTGCCCGACGGCGTAGACGATGACGGCCAGCAGCACGATCGACGAGACCACCAGCATCAGAGCGGACAGGCGGTCGACCACCAGGGTGATGCCCATCGGCGCCTCCCACCCGCCGACCTGCAGCGCGGTGGTGCCGTCCCGGTCCGCCAGGTAGAGCAGGACGCACGAGACGGCGGTCACGGCGACGAGCGCGACGATGGTGACCGCCCGCTGCGCGCGTGGCTTCCGACCGAGCACGAGGCACAGGGCGGCCGCGAGCAGCGGGATGAGGACCGGGAGCGGGGTGAGGGTTCCGATGATGGTCGGCGACAGCGTCATCGGGAGTCACCCGCCGGCGTGGAGACGTCGTCCCGGTCACGGAACTTGCCCTCGTGGAGATCCTCGTAGCACTCGAGGTCCTCGCGGTTGGCGATCTGGTCGAGAGGAATCGGGTTTCCGTCCTTGTCGAAGGCGTCTCCGGCCTCGCCGGGCTCGCCGGTGATCGGATCGTCGGACTTGTCGCGGTCCGGAGCGTCCGCGAGGCTGCGACGCGTGAGCACCTTGGTGTCCTCGGGGTCGTTCTCGACGACGTCCGCGATGTTGATCGTGTACGACCGGTACGCCAGGGCCAGCACGAAGGCGGCGATGCCCATCGTGATGACGATGGCCGTGAGGATCAGGGCCTGCGCCAACGGATCCGCGTCACCGTCGGCGACCTCGGACACGCGTCCGACCACGGGTGGATTGCCCGACCCACCGCCGGAGGTGAGGATCAGCAGGTTCAGCCCGTTGCCCATCAGCAGCACGCCGAGCAGCATCCGGATGATGCTGCGTTCGATCAGCAGGTAGACCCCGGCCGCGATCAGCGCGGCGACGACCACGAGCATTCCGATGTTCGCGGTCACTGGCGGCTCATTTCGATCTGCGCGTCGAGGCGCGCTCCGAGGCTTCGAAGGACGTCGAGAACCAGTCCGACGACGATGAGATAGACACCCAGGTCGAAGAACAGGGCGGTCACCATCTTGATGTCGCCGAGGATCGGGAGCGTCACCTCGAAGGTGGCGGACGACAGCACCGGTGCTCCGAGGAACAACGAGGCAAGGGCCGTACCGCCGGCGAACAGGAGGCCGATGCCGAGAATCTTCCCGGCGTCGAACGGCACCGTCTCGCCGAGCTCGTAGCGGCCACCGGCGAGGTAGCGCAGCACGAGGGCGAGGCCGGCGGTGAGTCCACCCGCGAAGCCGCCGCCGGGCGCGTTGTGGCCGGCGAAGAAGAAGTAGATGGACAGCATCATGACCGTCGGGAACACCAGGCGAGTGGTGATCTCGAGGACCAGGACGCGGTGCTTGGGGTCGATGAGATCGCTGCCGCTGAGCCACGTGATCTCGGACGCGACCTGCTGGCCGTCCATCGCCGACGGGGCGTCGGACACGCGCGGCGCACTGCCGAAGCGACGATTGCGGAACACCAGGCTGGCGACGCCGGTGGCCGCGACGAGCAGCACCGAGATCTCGCCGAGGGTGTCCCAGGCGCGGATGTCGACCAGGATCACGTTGACCACGTTGCTACCGTCACCGAAGTTGTACGCGGCGTCCGGGAGCAACTCCGCGATGGGGCGGGTGCTACGTGCGTTCATCGCGAACGCTCCCACCAGCGTGACCGTGATGCCGACGAGCACGGCCAGGGCAGCGCGTGCAGGCTTGCGGCCGAACGCGCGCCCCTCGTCGATCTCCGCCGGCAGCTTGCGCAACACGAGAACGAACACGACCAGCGTGAGCGTCTCGACGAGGAACTGGGTCAGCGCGAGGTCAGGCGCACCGTGCACCGCGAACAGCACACCGCAGCCGTAGCCGGTGACACCGACGAGCAGCACCGCTGCCAGACGGTTCCTCATCACCACGGCGCCGATCGCGGCCGCGACCATGATGGCGCCCACGATGAGCTGGATCGGGGAGTCGGCGAGACGACTCTCGACGCCGGTACGGGTGTAGACGATCAGCGACACGAGCGGGAACAGAGCGAGGGTGGCGAGGATGGTCGCCTGCGTGCCGGGAAGCGAACCGCGCTGGGTGGTTCCGGTGAGGCGCAGCGACAGCAGGTCCATCAGGTAGAGGACGCGGTCGTACACCCGGTCGGCGTTCAGCGGCACGGCCGGGACCGTTCGCGCGATCGCCTTGTGCACTCGGTAGAGCAAGACGCCGACGAGGATGACGACGACGGTCAGACCCAGCGGGAGGTTGACGCCGTGCCACAGCGCGAGGTGGTAGTCCTCCGCGCCGTAGGACGGCAGGGTCTTGCTGTACGGCGCGATCAGGGTGTCGACGACCGGCGCGGCGAGGCCGGCCACTAGTCCGAGGACGGCGAGCAGCACGGGCGGGAAGAGGAAGAACCATCCCGGTGCGTGCATCGAGGCGACGGCGGCGCTGGGCTGCCGCAGCTTCTTGCGACCGAAGGCGCCCCACACGAAGCGCAGGCTGTAGGCGACGGTCAGGATCGAGCCGACGACCATCGCGGCCAGCACCAGCGCAGACGAGAGCGGACCCATCGCGTCCGAGTCGAGCGTCGACTCGAACGCGGTCTCCTTGCCGATGAAACCGAGGAACGGCGGAAGGCCCGCCATGCTCGCCGCTGCGATCACGGCCGTCGCGGCGAGAACGGGTGACCGGTCCCCGAGATGCGCGAGCTTGCGCACGTCTCGGGTGCCGGTCGAGTGGTCGATGATGCCCACCACCATGAACAGCGCGGCCTTGAAGAAGCCGTGGGCGAGGACCATCGCGAGGCCCGCGAGCATCGCCGTCCGCGAACCGATGCCGACGATGGCGACGAGGAAGCCGAGCTGGCTCACCGTGCCGAAGGCGAGCACGAGCTTGAGGTCGTATGCACGCAGTGCGCGGTAGCCGCCGACGAGCATCGACGCCAGACCGAGCGTGAGGATGGTGAAGCGCCAGGGCCCGGCGTCGGCGAAGCCCGGTGCGAGACGCGCCACCAGGTAGATGCCGGCCTTGACCATCGCCGCGGCGTGCAGGTACCCGCTGACGGGTGTCGGCGCGGCCATGGCGCCGGGCAACCAGAAGTGCAGAGGAACGATGGCCGATTTGCTCAGCGCACCGACCAGGACCAGGACCAGGGCGGTGCCCGCCAACCAGCCGCGCGGAGCCGCCTCGATGACGTCGGAGAGGTTGTAGCTGCCCACCATCTGGCCCAGCACGATGATGCCGACCAGCATGGCGAGACCGCCGGCCGTGGTGACCAGCAGAGCCTGCGTCGCGGCACGTCGGCTCGAGGCGCGCTCGGCGTAGTGCCCGACCAACAGGAACGACAGCACCGTCGTCAGTTCCCAGAAGATGTAGAGCATCAGCATGTTGTCGCTGGTGACCAGCGCGAACATGACTCCGGCGAACGCGACGAGCTCCGCGGCGAAGATGCCCAGACGGGGCTCGTCGTCCTCGAAGTAGCGAGCGCAGTAGAGCAGGATCAGTGCGCCGATGCCGAGCACCAGCGTGGACATGACCGCGGCCAGGGAATCGAAGCGCAGATCGATGTTCATGGAGAGTCCGGGGACCCACTCGATGGACAGTCGCTGCTCGGTGTTCCAGTTCGCGGCCACCCACACGAGCGAGGCGGCCGGCACCGCGGCGAGCGGAAGAAAAGCCTGTCGTCCCCACAGACGCACGAGAAGCGGCGCGATCAGCGCGGCCACCGTGTGGGCAACGAGAATGGAAAGCAAGAGGCACTCCGTCGTAGACGTCGGGGCGGCGGGGTGTCGGACGCACGAGACGTCGTCCACTCCATACTACCGGTGCGGGTCCACGCCCTCTCGGTCAGCGATACCCACCCCCGGTACGGGTATGGTCTCCGGGCGATGACCGAACCACTGCGCACCGCCGCCCTCGCCCTCGTCCGTGACGGCCGGATGCTGCAGGCCCGGTCGGTCGGCAAGCGTGCGTTCTACATGGTCGGCGGCAAGATCGATCCCGGTGAGACACCACTCCAGGCGCTGCACCGCGAGGTGCGGGAGGAACTGGGCGTCGACGTCGTCGAGTCGTCGGTACACCTGCTGTGTGTCGTCGAGTGCCCGGCGTTCGGCGACCCCCTCGGCCGTGATCTGCACATGACGTGCTTCTCCGCCGACCTCGCCGGCGAACCTCGGGCCACCAGCGAGATCGCTGATCTGCGGTGGTTCACCGTCGCCGAGTACGCCGCCATGCCGGACGTCGCGCCGGGATCGATGCGTGTCTTCCGGCACCTCCAGGCGCAGGGCCTGGTGATCTGAGCAACCCGTGCTCACGCATGGGGTGCAGGGGGCTCGGCGTCCGGCTCGGGGGCATCTGTGCGCCGGGACAGCCACACGATGCGCAGCGTGCAGAGCGCGGCGACCCCGAGCAGGAGGTAGGCGGAGGTGTGGTCGGTAGGAAGCGGCGGAAGCGAGATGCCCACCCCGGCATCCGGGCGAGCGTTGTCGAGCAGCTGATCGATGACAGCCTGGTCGAGCGACTCCAGCCCCGCGTACGCCGCCGGTACCGGCGCCGCCGCAGCGACGAGGATCGCGAGCCCTGGCAGCGCCGCCGCCAATGGCCGCACCGTCGCGTGCGGATCCGCGGTGACGGCGGTCAGGGCGATCGGAACGAGCGCGGCCACCACCCCGAGTGCTGCCGCCGATACCTCGTCGACGCTCACGAGGGCAGCGCCCATCGGCAGCGCGGTGAGTGCCAGGGCGGTGAGCCACGACGTGATGCGTCCGACCGGGAGCCGCCAGGCCAGGACGGCGCCGAGGACCAGTCCGACCACGCCCACCACGGTGAGCAGCCGGGAGTCGAGCAGGGTGCGGGCGCCCACGTTCCACATCGCGACGGCAGCGGCGGTGACGAGGATCGCGACCAGCACCGTTCGTGCATCGGCCGACTCCCACCGTGCGGCGACGCGGTCCACGACGACGAGTGCCACGATCAGCACGACGATCGCCTTCCACAGTGCGTACTCGCCGGTGCCGACGATCTCGACACCCACGCGGCAGACGACGGCGACGATCACCGCGTAGACGGTGAGCCGCACCAGTTCGCGGGCGGTCGGGTCCTCGTCGGGATCAGCGGCCGGTCGATGCAGAACGGCGGCGGCGATGCACGCCGCGAAGGCGGAGCCGATCAACCACCAGGCCGGTTCGCCGAACACACTGGTGCTGTCGAGACGCGTCGCCACGAAGGCGGCAGACGCGGCGGTCGTTCCGACGGAGGCGAGCAGCGTTCCGCCGAGCACGCCGGTCGCGAGGGCCACCCATCCGGCGGCGGATCGCCGGGTGGCGTGCAGGACGAGGCCGACCAGGACGCCGGCCGCGCACGACTTGACAATGTGCAGTGCGGTGAAGACGGCCAGGCTCGCCGCTTCGGGAATCGCCACCTTGGTGAAGGCGAGCACCACGACCAGCAGGGCCGCACACACCCAGGGGGCGATGCGTGTCGGCATCCGCAGTCCGACGGCCAGCGCGACGGTGACCACCACCAGCACCTGCCCGACCACGGTGGCGGTGGACTGGGTGGACGACCACCCGGTCAGATCGTCGACGGTGGCCGCGAACGGCCACGTGTCGCTGCGCGGGCCGGACCACGCGAGAGCGCCGAGAGCTCCGACGAGCGCGGCTGCGAGGAGTGAGGCGGCGAGGGCGATGTGGTGTCTCACCCGCGGCGCCGTCGGATCAGTTCGGCGCCGACGGCGCACAGAGCGAGGCAGGTCACCGTCACCAGTGTCCCTGCCGTGGGCTCGGTGAGGGTGACGGACCCCGACTGCAGGGTGAGGGGCGTGTACGCCGTCCAGCCGAAGTCCGCCGAGATCGGGGACGAGGGCATGGTCGTCAGAGCGAGGGGGACGAGCAGGCCGGCGCCGACGACAGCGGCGGGTGACGGCACCTCGACGGACGCGGCGCCGGCCCCGACGACGGCGCCGGTCGCGAGCGCCGCCGCGATGACGGCCACTCCGGTGAAGGACGTCCCGAGGTGGATCGCCGCCACCACGGCCGCGCAGCACAGGATGGCCAGCGGTGTGCCCACCGCGGGTCGTGCACGGGCGCCTGCCGCGGCGCCCACGGGGCAGGCGAGTGCGACCCCGACGACGAGGAGAAGGGGGAGGGCCGTGGTGCCCGCCGTCGTGAGGACGACGACGGAGGCCGGCCGCGTCGACAACCACAGCACGGCGCCCGCGACGACGAGGACGCCGCCGCTCGGCAGTGCCAGAGCGACACCGACGAGCACCAGCGTGACGACGATCGTCGACACCGACCACGCGGCCGTCGTGGTCACCGCGCCCAGCCCGGCTGCTCCGGCGGCGGCCGTCAGGTTCGTGACCAGCACCGGGACGAGTCCGACGAGGGCGACGATCACTGCCGTCAGGGCGGTGCGAGTCGAGGAACTCCGGGACGAGCGCTGCGTCCTCGACTGCAGACCGATCGCGAGCACTGTCACCACCATCGCGGCGACGAGTGCGATGGTGCGGGACGTCGTCGTGTCGGTGTCGACGTAGGAGGCGTAGCGCCGCGGTATCGCGACGACGGTGATGCTCAGGACCAGAGAGACGGTCGACGCGACTCCGAACGCGGCGACCCACAGGCGTCGGACCGAGGCGAGGACCGCGAGCACGCCGAGGACGACGCCACTGCCGAGCGCCCCCAGCAGGGACAGGGCGGCCGAGGATCCGAGAGTGCCCAGAACCAGCGCTGCGCCGCCGACGGCAGCGAGGACCGCGGGTGCGGCTCTGCTCGATCGTCCCGTGAGCAGCGCGGCCACGGCCACGGCTGCCACCACCGCTGCGGGGCCGTTGCCGGTGTCGGCGACGAGATCGGGCGACGTCACGGCATGCACGGCGGTGCCCGCACCGACGACGAGGGCGATCGGCGTCGACACGGCGTCGAGACGTCCACCGGATGCGCTCACGCGGCGAACCTATCGGTCTTCATCCGGTTTCGGGAATCGACAGCGGCCCCCCTCGGTTGCCCCGAGCATGACACTCGCAACGAAGGCCACGACCCTCCTCGAACTGCACGTCCCCGGAAACCCGGTGATCCTTCCGACCGTCTGGGACGCCTGGTCGGCGAACCTCGCGGTGAGCGCGGGTTTCACTGCCCTGACCGTCGGCTCGCACCCGGTGTCCGACTCGATCGGCAAGCCGGACAACGAGGGCATCACCTTCGACGAGTTGCTCACTCGCATCCGCCAGATCACTGCCGCCGTCGACGTGCCGATCTCCGTCGACATCGAGTCGGGCTACGGCGAGGACCCGAAGCGTCTCATCGAGGGACTGATCGACGCGGGTGCGGTGGGCCTGAACATCGAGGACACCGTGCACAGCGAGGGCGGCCGTCTGCGTGAGGCGCAGGAGCACGCCGACTTCGTCGGTGCACTGCGCGCAGCCTCGGATGCCACCGACGTCCACGTGGTGATCAATGCCCGTACCGACCTCTTCGTCAAGCAGATCGGTGACGAGAACGATCGCGTGGATCGCGCCATCGCCCGCCTGAAGCTGGCGGCCGCTGCCGGTGCCGACGTGCTCTACCCGGTCGGCTTCCACAGCGACGACGATCAGAAGCGACTCACCGCGGAGCTCCCGTTGCCGGTCAACGCCATCGGCCACCCGGTGAAGAACTCGAAGTCCGCCCTCGCGCAGCTGGGTGTCGGCCGTGTCAGCTTCGGCCCGATCTTCCAGATGGTGCTCGCCGAGCGCGCGAACGAGGTGCTCGCCGACTGGGCGTGACCTAGTCCCTCGTGCTGTAGGCCTCGAGAGCGGCCACCTGCACCGGATCGAGTGACGGCCGGACGGCGTCGCGCGCAGTCGCGACGTCGTCCGCTGTCACGACGGCGGTGTCGACGTCGCGGCGCATCGCGGCGAGAGCCGCCTCGCGCAGCAGTGCCGCACAGTCCGCGGCGGAGTACCCGTCGAGATCCTCGGCCAGAGAGTCGAGATCGACGTCGTCCGCCAGCGGCACCGAGGCTCCGGCCGTCGCGAGGATCGCGCGACGCGCCTCGGCGTCGGGCGGCGGTACGAACACCAATTTCTCCAGTCGTCCGGGCCTCAGCAGTGCCGGGTCGATGAGCTCGGGCCTGTTGGTCGCGCCGAGGATCACGACGTCCTGCAGCGGCTCGACGCCGTCCATCTCCGTGAGCAACGCGGCCACCACGCGATCTCCGACGCCGGAATCGCTGCTCTGCCCGCGGCGCGGTGCCAGGGCGTCGACCTCGTCGAGAAAGATGAGCGACGGTGCCGAGTCTCGTGCTCGCCGGAACAGTTCGCGGACGGCCTTCTCCGACGAGCCGACCCACTTGTCCATCAACTCCGCGCCTTTGACGGCGTGCACGCTGAGTTGCCCCGAGCTGGCGAGTGCCCGGACGACGAACGTCTTGCCGCACCCCGGCGGGCCGTAGAGCAACACGCCCCGCGGCGGCTCGACACCGAGCCGCGCGAAGGAGTCGGGATGGCGCAGCGGCCACAACACCGCTTCGGTCAGCGCACGCTTCGTCTCCACCATGTCGCCGACGTCGTCGAGGGTCAGGCTGCCGACCGCGAGTTCCTCGGTGCCCGACCGGGAGAGTGGCCGGATCACCGACAAGGCCCCGACCAGATCGTCCTGTGTGAGAACGGGATCGGCCGAGTCCCGGTGGGCACGCACCGCGGCCCGGACGGCTGCCTCCCGGCACAGGGCTGCGAGGTCCGCGACGACGAATCCGGGTGTGCGCAGGGCGATCTCGGCAGGGGTGATCTTCCGGGTCGGAACATCACGTAGCAGCGCCTCGAGCAACGCGGCGCGCTCGACCGACCCCGGAAGCGGGAGTGCGAGCTCGCGATCGCACAGATCAGGTCCGCGCAGACGCGGATCAGCGGCGTCCGGCCGTGACGTCGTGCAGATCAGGACGGTTCCCGGTGTCTGCACCACCTGTCGCAGGCGATCGAGGACGAGAGTCGACACCGGATCCGCCGCAGAGCCCCGTCCGTCGGCGGACAGGGGGAGCAGCGCATCCACGTTACCGACGAGAAGCACTGCACCGGTGGGACTGTCGGTCAGTCGATCGGCCGCGGCGACCACCGCGGCCAACCGGTCCTCGGGGGCGAGCGACCCGACCGACGGACCGTCGATCTCCACCAGCCTGCGACCGGCGGCGACGGCGCGGACGAAGGTGGACTTGCCCACGCCGCCCGGCCCGGTGACCAGGACGCCGAGCTGGGCCGACGCGCCGAGAGTGCGGAGCAGCTCGGGGCGATCGAGCGAGAGTTCGAGCCACTCCGTCAGTTTCGCCGCCTGGTCGCGTACACCGACCAGGTCGTCCACCGGAATCACGGGCTGGGGCGGAGCCTCGACGGGTCGGGGTGTCGCGCGGTAGTTCGACTGTCCGCGGGCAGCGGCGCCGCGCGTCACGGCCGTCGTGGGCTGGATGCTGACGATGCCGGCCGGGTCGGTCGACGTGACGGTGAGCAGTTCGGTGGTCCACGCGACACCGACCGTGCGCGAGAGCGTCTGCGAGACCGACGCGGTGGAGGTGCCCGGCCCCAGGTCGCGGGGCAGGAGCGACACGGCGTCGCCCGCGACGACCACCTTTCCCAGCAGTGCTCGGCGCAGCGTCGCGTCGTCGAGCGCGGTGGTCGTCGCGGATCCGTGCACCAGGACGGTGCGTGCCGCCTGCACCGAGACGGGAGCGACGACGACCGACGCGTTCTCCGTCAGTCCCGCGTTCGACATCGTCACGTCGTCGAGCAGCACGGTCCCCGTGGGCGTTCCGGCCGGTGCCTGTGCCACCACGGTGGCGGTACGCCTCGCGCCGATCAACTCGACGGCGTCCCACTCGCGCAGTCCGAGCGCGGTGAGCACCTCCGCGTGCACACGGACCACCCCGCGGCGGGCATCGGCGGCGGAGGTGGTGAGGCGAACGGTCAGGGCGAGATCGGGGGTGCTCACTCCCCGAGCCTATCGAGCCGACCGGCCCGGGCTCTCGCTCCAGCGTGTGCAGCCTGGCCCGTTTATGCTGCGCGCATGACCCGTGCCGCCCTCGTCTTCCACGAACGTGACCACGCCCTCGGCGTCCGGAACGTCGGCTCGATCGGCCCGGCTCTCCGCGATCGCGGATTCGAGACGACGACCTTCTCGTTCGAGGGTGACAGCCGCGATGCGGACCGGCCCACGGCCTCGTCGTTCGACCTGATCGTGCTGATGGGCTCACCCGACGCCGCCTACGACGATGCGCTCCCGTGGCTGGCGGAGGAGATCACCTGGCTCGGTGATGCTGTCGCGCAGCGCGTTCCGGTTCTCGGTGTGTGCTTCGGTGGTCAGCTGCTCGCGCGGGTGCTCGGCGGGACCGTCACACGTGCGGCCGAGTCGGAGCACGGATTCGTGACCGTACGGACGGAGTCCGACGAGCTGATCCCGCAGGGTCCCTGGATGCAGTTCCACGACGACACGTTCACGCTCCCGCCGGGCGCCGAGCCGCTCGCGACCACGGCGGCCGCACTGCAGGCCTTCGTCTCGGGACCGCACATCGGTCTGCAGTTCCACCCGGAGATCACGGTCGACGTGTTCGAGTCGTGGATCGAGGGGTGGGACGCACGGGGAGTGCGGGCGGAGGTGGAGGCGAGTGTGGACGTCCCCGCGATCCGCGCGGAGGTCGCGCGCCGGGAGCAGGCCTCCATCGAGGCCTGCTCCCGGTTGATCGACGCGGTCCTCGCTCGTGCGGGAGTGTCCAGCTAGATCTCGTCGCGGGGCGGGACGTCGGCTGCTCGGGCGCTCGGTGACCGAAGTCGGAGCCGAGCCGAACTCGCCGTGGCGCGGGCGGGACGCCGCCGCCGCGCGATACCGGTGCGTGCCGGGCGGTCCTTGCGCATCGCTCGTCGTACGGCCCGTCGCTCGGCGGGCTTGGCCTCCCACGTCTCGGGCCGCGCGGCCACCCATCGCTGCGACCGCACCGCGAACGGGATGTGGAGCAGATACAACACGATCAGTACCATGAGCAGCACGAACGGGAACGTGATCAGTGCCGCGCCCGCCAGGCCGACGAGGATCAGCAGCAACGTCGCCATTCTCGGCGGAACCGAGACGGTCTTGAACGCCATCGTCGGGATACGGCTGACGATGAGTAGGGCCGACAGCACCACCCAGGTGGCGACGACGTAGTACGAGGACCACCAGCCGTTGCCCCACTGCTCCTCCGCAGCGAGCGGGAGGAGTGTGACCAGGGCCCCCGCCGGAGCGGGGACACCCACGAAGTACTCGCCGGCGAACGCGGGCCGGGAGTCGTCGTCGAGAAGTGTGTTGAACCGGGCGAGGCGCAGCACGATGCTCACCGCGTAGATGAGGGCGATGACCCACCCGCCGCTGCTGCCTTCGAGGAGCGTCACGTACAGCACCAGGGCCGGCGCGACGCCGAAGGAGATGGCGTCGGCGAGCGAGTCGAGCTCGGCTCCCATCCGGCTGGTCGCGTCGAGCATGCGTGCGATGCGACCGTCGAGGGCGTCGAAGACGGCGGCTGCGCCGATCATGGCCAGCGACAACCCGAGTCGACCGTCGAGCGCGAACTTCACGGCGGACAGTCCTGCGCACATCGCCAGCACCGTGACGGCGCTGGGCAACAGGCGGACCGCGCCCTGGCGGCCGGTGGACTCGTCGGCCTGCTCGCGTGCCGCGCTCACGGAAGCTCGGCCAGAACCGTCTCGGCTCCGATGGCGCGCTGCCCGACGATCACCGCCGTCCGCGACCCCTCCGGGAAGTAGGTGTCGACGCGCGAACCGAAGCGGATCAGTCCGTAGGTGTCGCCGATGGTGAGCGAATCGCCCACGGACGTGGTGTTGACGATGCGTCGCGCGAGCAGTCCGGCGATCTGTACGACCGCCAGGTCGTGACCCGATGGTGTGCGCAGATGCATGCTGGTGCGTTCGTTGACCTCGCTGGCGTCGGCGAGGTCGGCCGACAGGAACTGTCCGGCCTTGTGCACCACGGCCTCGACCGTGCCGGACACCGGGACGCGCTGGACGTGGACGTCGAGCACGGACAGGAAGATGCTGACCCGCGGCAGCGGAGCGGTGCCGAGGTTCAACTCGGCGGGCGGCACCGCGTGGTCGACGAGTGCGACCTCACCGTCGGCGGGGGCCACGACAACCCCGGCCCGATTCGGCGGGACGCGCGGAGGGTGGCGGAAGAAGCCCGCCATGGCTCCGGCGGTGAGCAGCGAGGCGGTGCGGACGATCCGGTGGCGGCGGCCGAGTCCGGCGAGCGCCAACGGCACCGCGACGAACGGGGCACCGGCGGGATGCAGCGGCGGAATGCTGCGCCGCACCAGGTCCACGATGTGTCCTGCTCCGGTCGGTTCAGGCGTACCAGGGGGGACAGGTCTGCGGGCCACGGGCTCCTCTTACGTCGATTCGGGCACACTCTCACGGCCCGAGGGATGTGCGGACACGACTCGGGGCCCCTCACAGATTACGTGAGGGGCCCCGAGAGGTGGGGTCTGCGTCAGACGCGCGAACCGCGTCCCGTGACTGCCTTGACGATGAACAGCAGGATGATCGCGCCGACGAGGCACGTGACGAAGCTGAAGATGATGCCGCCGCCCTGGACGTCGACACCGAACGCGCGGAGCAGGAATCCACCCAGCAGGCCGCCGATGATGCCGACGACGATGTTGAGGATGATGCCCTGCTGCGCATCCGTCTTCATGATCTTGCTGCCGATCCATCCGGCGAGTCCGCCGATGATGATCCAACCGATGATGCCCAGACCCAACATGATGGAACCTCTTTCAGATCAGCTTTGCTGCCCGTGGACCGGGCATGACTACTGACCTTCTGTACCCGGCCCCGATACTCAGCAAACGTTAAGTCGGACGACGGCACATCACGATCCGGCCTCGACTGCGTGACGGCGGGCCTACTGCGGCGTGACCAGCAGGATCTGGTCGGTGTCGCCGTTGTCGGTCGTCACGAGCAGCGTCCCGTCCGGTTGTGCCGACACCGTGCGGATGCGGCCGTACTCGCTGAGAGCGGGAATCGTCGACTGCACGTCCACCGTGGTGCCGTCGTCGGAGAGATCGAGGAGCAGGACCTCCTGGCCCTTCTGCACGCCGACGGCGAGCATGCCGTTCCACGCGCCCCAGGCGTCACCGTCGAGGAACGTGGCCGACGCGGTGGCGATGGTGCTCGGGCCCGAGCTCCACACCGCGTTCCGGGCGCCGGGTACACGGTCCGGATCGGTCATCGCGACGGACTCGTCGTAGCCGCCGCCGCGGTCCGGGCGGTACCCGTAGTTGCCGCCCGCCGCGAGGAGGTTCACCTCGTCGTCCCGCGACGTGCCCTGTTCGACGGAGAAGATCTGATCGGTGCCGGGCCGGGCGGCCAGTCCCTGGACGTTGCGGTGGCCGAGTGTGAAGACCGGGCTCGCGGGGTCGGGATTGCCTGCGGCCGGTGCGCCCGTGGCGGCGTCGACCCGGAGGACCTTGCCGCCGAGCGACGTCGGGTCCTGCGGAACGGTGCCCTGAGCCGAGTCGCCGGTGCCGATGAACAGGGTGCCGTCGGCGTTCGCCAGCACCCGGCATCCGCCGTGGCGACCGGAGGTGACCGGGAACCCGGAGATGACGGTGCGCTCACGCGTGAGGCTCGCGTAGTCGTCGGCCACCGTCCATGCGACCACGCCGATGGTGGGGTCGTCGCCTCGAATGCCCTGGCAGGAGTACAGGGTCCGGTCGGTCTCGAAGGTCGGTGACAGTGCGAGGCCCATCAGACCGGTCTCCGATCCGACGAACAGATCGCCGAGATCGGCGCTGATCGGTGTCGGCTCACCACCGGGCCGGATCGCGGTGAAGCGGCCGGGGCGCTCGTCGAAGATCACGGTGCCGTCCGGCGCCCGGACCACGTCCCACGGATGATCGAGCCCCGTGGCCAGTGAGGAGACGACGACGTTCGGGACGGCGTCCGCGGCGTCCGCGGATGTCGGTCCCGGTGTCGTTGCCTGCGATGTCGGCGATTCGGGGGTGCCGGCCGCGGGGGAGGCGTCGGACTCGGTCGTGGTCGAGCACGCGGTCGTCGCCAGAGCAGCGGACAGGGCGAGGCCGGCGAGGGCGCGGGTCGTGCGGGCGCGAGGGGTCATCACTTCACGGTACGAGCAGAACTCTCGGCCGCGTCCTTGATCTTCGCCAGGGTGGACGCCATGCCCCGCTCGAGTTCGGCCTCGAAGTTGCGTGTGCCGCCCAGCACCAGTCGCACCGCGGTGTCGGAGACCCTGGTGGTGCCGCCGGGTGCCTCGCGACGCTCGGTCACGCGTGTGCCCGTCTCGGTCGGTTCCAGGAAGTAGGACCACACCGTGTGGTTCTCGGTGATGCGGAACGCGAGCAGTCGCTCGGGCTCGAGGCGCACGATCCGCGACGTCGTGGGCCACACGAGGGGTCCGCGCCGATTGACGTTGAGCGTGCGGGTGCCCACGCGCAGCGGGCCGAACACCTTCATCACCGCGCACTGGGGGCTCCACTCACCCATGCGCTTCAGGTCGGACACCACGGACCAGACCGCGCTCGGCGGTGCATCGATGTCGACGCTGACGGACAGGGGTGTGGCCATGGAGTTCTCCCGGTGTGTTCAGGCAGGCTGGGTGGTGACGCCGTCAGGGTAGTAGGACGTCCACGACGTGCACCGCGACGTCCTCCGCCGTGAGAGCGGTGCCGAGCGTGGTGTTCACCGCGTCGGCCGTCCTCCCGGTCAGTGTCACCGCCAGCGCGGCCATGTCCTGGCCGTACGTCACGGCGATGTCCAGGGACACCCCGGTACACCGGCGTCCGTCGACGTCGAGTTCGATGCCCTTGACCCCGCAGGGCAGTTCCGACAGGGCGTGGGCGATGGACAGGAGCACCAGGTGGTCGCCCACCCGCAGCGAGTCGCCGTCGACGAAACCCGGGTGCGAGGCGTCCAGCGCGCGTGTCCGCCGAGCCGTCGCGCGGAGTGCGGCGAGGATCGCCGTGCTGGCCTGGACCCAGGACGGCACCTCCTCGTCTCGGAGTTCCTGTGCGGCGCGGCTGAGCACGGGATCGTCCGGCTCGTCCGCCGTGTCTAACGCCATGACGCCATCCTCTCGCTCAGAGTGGTTCGTGCGCGGGTGACCTGACCGCGCACCGCGGACGGCGACATGGACAGGATCTCCCCGATCTCGACATGAGTCATTCCCTCGACCTCGCGGAGCAACCAGCACGAGCGCTGCATCTGTGGCAGTGCCCCGAGGGCCACGCGCAGCTCGGCGAGGAACCCCGATTCCGTCGCCCGCACCTCCGGATCGTCCGACACGTCGCTGACGGCGTCGTCGAACAGCCACTCCTCGTGCGGACGGGGGATGCGGCGCCGCGTGGCGTCGATGGCCTTGTGTGCGGTGATGCCGAACAGCCATGTGCGCAGCGCCGAGTCGGACCGGTAGTTGCCGAGGCTCTTCCAGGCCGCGACGAACGCGTCCTGGACCACCTCCTCCGCGACGCCGTCGTCACGCAACATGTTGCGGGCGTACCGGAACATCGCGGGACCGTGCGTGCGGACGATCTCCTCGAACGCGCCGCGGTCACCGATGACCGCAGCGTCGACGAGAGCCGCATCGCTGTCCACGGAGCAGATTCGAACCAGCGGGTGTGAAACGACAGTGGTGTGGCATACATCACATCCGCATACGTTTTCCTCGGTCCGCCTCGACTTACTCCCGACACAACGAACCCGAAAGGATGACGTAGATGACGACAGCACAGGGATCCACCACGTCCACCACCGCCACCGGCTCGAACGGTGCGCTGGACAAGAAGACCGACTCCACCGGTGCACTGGTCGCGTCCGACGGCCGCACCACCATCGCGGACGTCGTCGTGTCCAAGATCGCCGGCATCGCCACCCGTGAGGTCCAGGGCGTGCACGACGTGGGCGGCGGCGCGACCCGCGCCATCGGTGCACTGCGCGAGCGCATCCCCGGCGCCCGGGTCAACCACTCGCAGGGCGTGTCCGTGGAGGTCGGCGAGAGCCAGGCAGCCGTCGACATCGACATCGTGGCCGACTACGGCGTGTCCATCGCGGATCTCGCGGCGGGCATCCGTCGCAACGTGATCGACGCGGTCGAGCGGATGACCGGCCTGCAGGTCACCGAGGTCAACATCACCGTGCACGACGTCTTCCTGTTCGGGGAAGAAGACGAGCGCGACGACGCAGCACCCGCACGCGTTCGATGAGCCCCGCGGCACCGTCGGGCAGCGATCGCGCCGATCTCGTCGCGGACGCGGTCGTCGCGGTGGACGGAGTCGCCTCGTTGCACGGCGGGATGTTCGGCGAGATCGGCACCTACCTTCCCGGTAGGCGCGTCGCCGGGGTCGCGATCCGGGACGACGGGACCGAGATCCACATCGCCGTGACCCCGGACGCCGTCGTACGCGAGACGGCCGACGCGGTTCGCCGCGCCGTCCGTGCGGTGGTCGATGCCCCGGTGCACGTCGTGGTCGAGGACGTGGCGTCGCCGTCGGACGGCGGCGCCGACACAGGGTCCTCCGGACCGGAACCGACCGAGTCCTCCGAGCCGGGGTCGACCTCGGCTCCCGGGGGTACTCTCCGCCCGTGACCCAGCCTCGTCCGCCGCACGCCGACCCCGCCTATCGCGAGGCTCGGCGTGCGGCGGCGAGAGCGCACCATCCCGACGCCGGGGGCGACGCCGAGTCGCTCATCCGTGCGTTGCGCGACATCGACGCGAAGTTCTCCCGCGGGACCGTCGCGACGCAGGTGGTCGTCGGCGTATCCCGACGACGGCTCGCCGTTCGACGCCTGTCCCGGGTCCGTCGACTGCTGCCCACGCGGCGCACCTACGTCGACCTGCCCACGAGCTCGGCCGACCGGCCACCCAGACCCACGGACCCACGTTCTCCCTCCCGGGAGAACTGACCGCTCTCCACGATCGGAGCACCATGACTTCCTCGACCATCGGCCTTCTCGCCGGCCTCCTTCTGGCAGTCGCTGCCGCAGCCGGCGGATTCACCGGATTCCTCGTCGCTCTCGTCCTGGGTGCGATCGGGTTCGCCGTCGGCGCGTACCGCGACGGAAACTTCGACCCCGAGGCACTCCTGCGAGGTCGCGGCCGTGGCTGACACCGCCCCGAGCGACACGGCGGACGGAGCGGACACCGTCTCGAAAGACCTGTCCGACAGGCCCGACCCCGGGACGATCGACCCCGCGCAGCGTGGGTCGCTCACAGTCCTCGATCGCGCGGTCGAGTCCATCGCCGACGCCTCCCTCGGTCGCACCGACGGTGTCGTCACCTCCGGCGGGAGCTTCGGCCGCAAACCGTCCCGTGTGAAGGTGACGAAGCAGGACGACCGCGTACGCGCCGCCGTCGACGTGACCGTGGCGTGGCCGCGCTCGGCGGCGTCCGTCGCCGACGATCTCCGCCGCGACATCGCGCGCGGCATGACCGACTCGGGCCTGCGCACGGATTCCGTCGACGTACACGTCGGCGACTTCGGTTCCGTGTCCTCGTCCGCCGCGCCGGCGTCGGGCGCGACTCCGGCGCCGACCACCCGTCCGCTCGCGGCTCCGGCCGCGACCCCGATCGCGATCGTGGTGTCGCTGCTGCTCCTCGCCGGGGCCGGTGTGCTGATCCGCGACGCGCTGGTCGGATTCTCCGTCATCAGCGGTCGAGAGTGGACGGCGAGCGCACTCGACTGGATCGACGGACTCACACCCCTGTCCTGGATGTTCCCCGCGGGCATCGCCGTGGCGGTCGTCGGAGTTCTCGTCGTCCTGGCCTCGCTCAAGTGGCGCGCCCGTCGGTACCGGTCCAGCGGGATCGCGGACGACGTGTGGGTGCACAAGGCCGACCTGGCGAAGGTGACCGAGCCGGAACCCACGGTGGCGGCCGCACCCGAGACCACGGCCACCCCGACTGTCGCAGGAGGCGAGAAATGAAGCGGACCACGGTGTTCTTCGACCGCCTCGGTGTCCTGATCATCGGACTCGCGCTCGTGGCTGTCGGCGGTGGCGCCGCACTGTGGCAGCGCGATCGACTCCCGTTCGAACTCACCGAGGTCGACGCGTCGGTGGTGACCGACGCGCAGGACCAGCAGTGGTGGCCGTGGGCTCTCCTCGGCGCCGGAGTGCTGATCGCGCTGCTCGTGGTGTTCTCACTGGTACGAAGGCTGCCGTCCTCAGCGGGGCGCACCCTGTCGCTGCCGGTCACCGGCGATCCCGACGGCCGCGTGACCGTCGATCTGCGATCGGTCGCTCACAGGGCGGCCGACACCGCCCGCGAGGTCGACGGGGTGAAGTCCGCGCGTGCGCGTCTGCGCCACGAGCGGTCCGACGGTCGCCGTGTCCCGGTGATCACCGTGGTGGTGCGGGCCGAGGAGTCCGCATCGCTGCGCATCGTGGCGGAGAAGTTGACGGACGTGCGCAGCGCGGTCGCGTCGGTCGTCGGCGACGGTGCCGTCGGCGTTCGGGTACTGCTCTCGGCCTGACCCTCGCGGCTCAGAGCGCGAGTGCGGTGGCCACGACGGCCAGTCCTGCCGGGACGATCTGCACGAGCGCGCCCTTCATCATCCGACGGTCGGTGCCGAGCAGAACACTGCCGGCGCCGACCATCGATCCCGCGGACACGAAGACCAGGACAGCGCCGACGGTGTGATTCCCCGCCGCCAGGTTCACCGCGCCGACCGCGGCACCCACCGCGAGGAACAGGTTGTAGAAGCCCTGGTTGAAGGCCCACCGCTCGACGACGTCGACGTGGGAGTCCTCCCGCACGCCGAAGACGTGACGGCCCTTGGTGCGGAAGACCAAGGACTCCAGAACGAAGATGTACGCGTGGAGCGCGGCGGCGAGAGCGGCCAGAACAGCAGCGACGGCGGTCATGCCGGTCAGTATGCGCCGCACCTGCCACACGGCACGGGGCCAGCACCAGTTGTGTTTTCTCACGAAGTTGTCACAGGAGCCCCGGGACCCTCGTCCGGCGCGTACGCTTCGGCCCACGGACGAGATGGTGTATCGCTCCACGATCCCGCTTCGTTACACACAGATTCGGCGTCGTGTCGACGCCCCTCGTGTCGGGGAGAACCACATGCACGACCTTCTGGCGCACCGCTCACACGCGGTCAACACCGGCCACACCGAGATGATCCGCGCGGTCTTCTGCGATGAGTTCGAGATCGGCGTGGACCAGGACGTCCTGACCACCATCTCGTGCGGCGACATCGGGCAGTGGGTGTCCGATCTGCGGTTCACCGGCCTGTTCCTGCCGGGTGAGATCGAGGCCATCGAGCGCCAGTGGAACACCGACCCCGCAGGTCTGGTCGCCGCGCTCATGGGCGGCATCGACGAGGTCGGGCGGCGCCGCTCGGCGCATCAGGCTCCGCAGGTCGACGTGGTCGCCCAGCGCTTCGTCGGCTGACCCGGCTCGCCGGGCCGCGCGTCCGTCAGCGGTTCTTCGGGGGCCTGTTGGTCTGCGCCCGGCGCGCCTCTTCCTTCTCCTTCACGCGGACGGCCTCGCGCTGCACCTCCGCGTAGTTCTCGCGTTCGGCCTTCAGCCAGTCCGGTTCCTCGGCGGACAGCGCGTCGATCTCGGCCTGCGTCATCGAGTCGGACACGTCGTTGCGCGCCAGTGCGGTGTTGGTGACGCCGAGTTTGCGCGCCACGACGTCGCGGGGGAACGGCCCCGCCGTCCACAGATCGCTCAACCACTGCGGCGGGTTCTGGCGCAGAGCCTCGAGGTCGCCTCGCGTGATGGGCTGGGAGCGGAACTCCTCCGGCGCCGCCGGCAGGAAGATCCCGAGCTTGGCAGCAGCCGTCAGAGGCTTCATCGTCTGGGCGTTCAGGTCCTGGCTCACCGCGCCAGCGTAGCGCCCGCAGGGCCGACCACGGCCGACCACGGCCGAGCGCAGCGGGAAGTCGGCCGAGCGCAGCGGGAAGTCGGCCGAGCGCAGCGGGAAGTCGGCCGAGCGCAGCGGGAAGTCGGCCGAGCGCCGCGGGAAGTCGGCCGAGCGCAGCGGGGACTACGCTGGCCCGGTGAACGATGCGACCGTCCTGCGCTGGTACATCGAGGTCGCCGAGACGCTCGCGTTCGGGCGCGCGGCGAAGGCGCTGAACATCTCCCGGCTCCGACTGAGTGCCGCGGTCAAGGAACTCCAGGACGAGGTCGGCGAACCCCTGTTCGTTCCGGGCGACGGGCCCACCGAACTCACCGAGGCCGGACGGGCTCTGCTCGACCGGGCCCGCGACATCGTGGCGGAGGACGATCGCCGCCGCGCCGAGGAGGCTGCGGCAGCGCCGGCGCGGCCGACGCTGCGGGTCGGTTTCGTTCCGGGAGTGACGGTCACGAAATGGACCCGGATCTGGGCGGATCGCCACCCCGGCACCGACCTGCAGACGGTCGTCGTCGAGGAGTCGGACCAGCTCGACGCGCTGCGGACGGGTGTGGTCGACATGTGCTTCGTGCGGGAGCCCGCCGAGCGGGAGGGGCTGCACTGCGTCCCGCTGTACTCCGAGGTCGCCGTCGTGGTGGTGCCCAAGGACCATCCGGCCGCGGCCTACGACGCCGTCACGCTCGGTGATCTCGAGGGCGAGTCGCTGCAGGACGGCTCCGACCGATCCGAGGCGACGCTGCCGACGACGCTCGAGATGGTGGCCGCAGGTGTCGGCCCGGTGCTCGTGCCGCACTCGTTGGCCCGACTGCACAGTCGCAAGGACCTGCTCTACCGGCCCGTCACCGACGCGGACCCCACCCGGATCTTCCTGGCCTGGCCCACATCGGTCGCCGCACCCGAGGAGGGAACACTCGACCTGCCGCAGGAGTTCCTGGGGGTGGTGCGCGGACGGGCCGCGCACAGCTCGCGTACCGAGTCCGAACGCGGGACACCGCCGAGGAAGAAGAAGAAGGCAGCTGCTCCGGGGCCGGCCGCCAAGCGAAGTCAGGTGCCCCGCCGACGACGCTGACATACTGTCGCCGTCGTGACGAGTGGAAAGGCGGGTTCGTGAGCGACCCAGCTCCCCGAAGTTCGGCCGGCGCGAGCAAGCCGGCCATCCTCACCGTGGACGACGATCCCGGGGTGTCCCGCGCCGTCGCCCGCGATCTGCGGCGCAAGTACGGCGAGAAGTACCGCATCATCCGGGCGGAGTCCGGCGAGTCCGCCCTGGAGGCGTTGCGAGAGATCGCGTTGCGCGGTGACCAGGTCGCGGTATTGCTCGCGGACTACCGCATGCCGTCGATGAGCGGTCTCGAGTTCCTCGAGCAGGCCATGGACATCTTCCCGTTCGCGCGCCGCGTGCTCCTCACGGCGTACGCGGACACCGACGCCGCCATCGAGGCGATCAATGTCGTCGACCTCGACTACTACCTGCTCAAGCCGTGGGATCCGCCGGAGGAGAAGCTGTACCCGGTGGTGGACACGCTGCTCGACGCGTGGCACGCCGCCGACATCCGGCCCATCCTGGAGACCAAGATCATCGCGGGTCGGTGGGCGTCTCGATCGTCGGAGATGCGCGAGTTCCTCGCCCGCAACAGGCTGCCGTACCGGTGGTTCCTCGCGGACGAGCCCGAGGGAGCGCGTCTGTTGGCGGCGGCGGGTCACGACGATCGCACGCTGCCGGTGGTGGTGTGCGCGGACGGGTCGTGTCTGCTCGACCCCACCGACACCGAGTTGGCCGAGTACTTCGGTCTGGGCACCACGCCGACGGAGGACTTCTACGACCTCGTCGTCGTGGGCGGCGGGCCCGCCGGCCTGGGCGCGGCCGTCTACGGCGCGTCCGAGGGTCTCCGGACGGTCCTCGTCGAGCGCACCGCGACGGGTGGGCAGGCGGGCCAGAGCTCGCGCATCGAGAACTACCTCGGTTTCCCGGACGGGGTGTCCGGCGCACAGCTGGCCGAGCGTGCACGTCGGCAGGCCGAGAAGTTCGGCGCCGAACTCGTCACCACCCGCGAGGTCGCGGGTGTCGAGGTCGACGGGCCGGCGCGCGTGGTGCGTCTGACCGACGGCAGTGCGATCGCCGCGCACTCGATCATCCTCGCCACGGGTGTCTCCTACCGACGGCATCCGGCGCCGGGGGTCGACGAGTTCGCCGGTCGCGGCGTCTTCTACGGCTCCGCGGTCACCGAGGCGGTCGGCTGTACCGATCAGGACGTGTACATCGTGGGCGGCGCGAACTCCGCCGGTCAGGCAGCGATGTACCTGTCGAAGTGGGCGCGGTCGGTGACCATCGTGGTGCGCGCCGAGTCGCTGGAGGCCTCCATGTCGTACTACCTCGTGCAGCAGATCGAGAAGAACCCCGTCATCTCCGTCCGCCCCTGCACCGAGGTGACCGCCGCGCACGGCGACGGCCACCTCGAACAGATCACCCTGCGCGACAAGGTCTCCGGCGACGAGGAGACCGTCGACACGGGCTACCTGTTCCTCTTCATCGGGGCGGCGCCGCGGACCGAGTGGCTGGACGGCGTGGTGGTGCGCGACCGCCACGGCTTCGTCGTCTCGGGTCAGGACCTCACGGTCGACGGGGCCCGCCCGCCGGGCTGGTCGGTCGACCGCGCACCGCACCATCTCGAGACCAGCGTGCCCGGCATCTTCGCGGCGGGCGACGTGCGCGCGGACTCCGCCAAGCGCGTCGCGTCGGCCGTCGGTGAGGGTGCGATGGCCGTCATGCTCGTCCACCGCTATCTCGCCCAACCCTGACCACCGCACGCGTCCCGGAAGCTGGATCATCATGACCGAACTCGACTGCAGCACCGAGGAACTGAAGACGCTGTTCCTCTTCGAGTCGCTCGACGAGCACCAGCTCGCGCAGCTGTGCGAGAACGGGCACGTGGAGATGATCGAGGCCGGTCCCGTGTTCGCGGAGGGCGACGACGCCACGTGCTTCTACGTGCTCCTCGACGGGGAACTGGTGCTGACCAAGATGTCCGGCGGCGAGAAGATCGAGGTGAACCGCACGTCGTCGCGGGGCGTCTACGCGGGTGCGTGGCAGGCGTACCTCGGGGACCGCGCCCCGCAGAAGTACATGTCGGGCATGGACGTGACGCGTCCGTCCCGGTTCTTCGTGCTCGACGCCGAGCGGTTCGGAGACCTGGTTCGAGAGTGGTTCCCCATGGCGGTCCACATGCTCGAGGGACTGTTCTTCGGTCAGCAGAGCAGCAAGCAGGTCATCGACCAGCGGGAGCGGTTGCTGGCGCTGGGGTCGCTGTCGGCCGGTCTGACACATGAGCTGAACAACCCGGCCGCCGCGGCGGTCCGTGCGACGGCGGCGCTGCGGGACCGGGTGTCGCACATGCGCCGCAAACTCGGCGTCATCGCGTCGGGCGTCTACGACACCGACTCCCTGACGGGTCTGATCCGCCTGCAGGACGAGGCCGCCGAACTGGTGGGCAAAGCGCCGGAGCTCACTCCCATGGAGGCCTCCGACCGGGAGGACGCGCTGGGGGAGTGGTTCGAGGACCACGGCATCTCCGACGGGTGGGACCTCGCCCCGACCTTCGTGCAGGCCGGCATCGAGGCCGACTGGCTCGAGCGCGTCGCCGCGGACACGGGGGCGGAGCTTCTCGAGAGCACGATCCGCTGGCTGAACTACACCATCGAGACCGAACTGCTCATGAACGAGATCTCCGATTCCACCACACGGGTGTCGACGCTGGTCAACGCCGCGAAGCAGTACTCGCAGATGGACCGTGCGCCGTTCCAGAAGGTGGATCTGCGGGTCCTCCTCAAGAGCACCCTGGTGATGCTCGGTCGCAAGATCGGCGACGACATCACGGTGGTCAAGGACTTCGACCCGGCGCTGCCTCCCGTCGCGGCGTACGCCGCGGAGCTCAACCAGGTGTGGACCAACCTCATCGACAACGCCGTACAGGCCATGGACGGCCACGGAACGCTCACTCTGCGCACGGCGCGGGAGAACGACACGGCCCTCATCGAGATCGGGGACACCGGCCCGGGGGTTCCCGAGGCGATCCGGTCCCGCATCTTCGAACCGTTCTTCACCACCAAGCCTGTGGGCGAGGGCACCGGTCTGGGCCTCGACATCTCGTGGCGGATCGTGGTGAAGAAGCACGGCGGCGACCTACGGTTGCTGTCGGAGCCGGGAGACACCCGGTTCCAGGTACGAATACCGATCGACGGCCCGGCCGGGGCGCCGATGCCGACCGCAGAGGAGGAAGTCGGATGAGCACGAACGGAATCGACACCGCGGTACCGCCCAGCGGCACGGGCTGCGTGGAGTGCGACGCCACCGACGGGTGGTGGGTGCACCTGCGCCGGTGCGCTCAGTGCGGCCACGTCGGATGCTGTGACTCCTCACCGTCGCAGCACGCGAGTGCCCATGCCGCGACCAGCGGTCATCCCGTCGTGCAGTCGTTCGAACCCGGGGAGACGTGGTTCTGGAACTACGTCACCGAGGAGGGCTTCGACGGTCCCGAACTCGCTGCGCCGCAGCATCATCCGATGGAACAGACGGTGCCCGGACCGTCGTCTCGGGTCCCCTGGGACTGGCAGCGCCACGTCCGCTGAACCCAACATCGAATCGTTATGGAGTTACCCGCCGGTAGGGACGAGCGGGCGGTAAGGTCTGCGGTGCATTGCACGATGCATTCTCTCGCACAGCCTCAGGAGCCGTCCGTGTCGTTCATCCCCACCTCGTCCTTCTTCTCCAACGCCACGCGCTCGGATCGAAGTTCCTCTCGTGCAACGCGATTCGGCGCAGCCGTCGCGGTCGGCGCCATCATCGCCGCAGGGGCGATCCTCGGTACCGGGGTGGCGTCCGCGGCTCCGGTCACCTGCGTGTCCCCGCCCGCGGCCAACGACATCCAGGTGAGCGACACGGCCAGCTGCGGAGCCAAGGCCACCGGCGCCGGCGTCGCCACGTCGTCGGCGTCCGAGAGCGGTACCGCGGTCAGCGTCGCCGACGGCGGGCGCTCGACGTCGAACGCCACCGGCTTCGGCACGGCGCTGAGTGCCGTTCTGGGAGCGGGTACCTCGTACTCGTACTCCCTCGGTGGCGGCATCTCGCAGTCCTTCGCCACGAACGGAGCCACCTCCGTCGCCATCGCCGGGTACGGCGGCGGCGCGACGGCCAGCACGGTCACGGGCGTGAACTGCGCCGGTCTCAACTCCTTCGCTCTCGACCTCTCCACCGGGCGGTCCTGCATCGCCGGTCTGTAACCGTCGTGAACGCCACCGTCCTGGCGGTGCTCTGCGCCGTCGGGGCGGCGGTGTGCATCGCTGTCGGTACCGTCGTCCGCCAGCGGTCGGCGGCGTCGATTCCCGACGAGTCCGTCGGTCGGCTGGGACCCATCACCACGCTGATCCGCGAGCCGCTGTGGTGGATCGGCACGGTCGTCGGCATCGGCGGTTACGGCCTGCAGGCGGCGGCGTTGGGGCTCGGATCCCTTCTCCTGGTGCAGCCGCTCCTCGTGTTGTCCCTGCTGTTCGCGCTGCCGCTGGGTGCTCGGTTCTCCGGCCGCACCGTGTCGGCGAAGGACTGGCTGTGGGCTGCCGCGCTGACGGCGGCCATCGCGGTCCTCGTCGTCGTGGGCGATCCGCGGCCTGGCGTGGAACGCGCCGAGACGCGGCACTGGGTCGTCGTTCTCTGCGTCGGAATCCCGTTCGTTCTCGCCTGTGTTCTCGGCGCGCGCAGCGGCTCCCGGTCCCGGCGCGCCCTGCTGCTGGGACTGGCCGGCGGTGCGCTGTTCGGCGTCGCGGCCGTGCTGACGAAGAGTGTCGTCCACCTCGCCGGACGCGGACCGCAGCCGCTGCTGACCTCGTTCGAGCCGTACGCGCTCGTGGCCGTGGCCGTGGTCGCGATCTCGCTGCAGCAGGCGGCCTTCCAGGTGGGTGCGTTGCAGGCCTCGCTGCCCGCGACGACCGTGATGGAACCGATGGTCGCGTCGCTGCTGGGATTCGTCGTGCTGGGCGAGTACCTCGACGCCGATCGTGAGGTCACGGTGGTGCTGGTCGTCGCCCTGATTCTCGTGGTGGTCTCGGCGGTGGCCCTGGCCCGGTCCGCGGGCGCGGCCGAGAACGTCGAACCCGCCCATCCTGCCCCGAACCCGTAGCGGCACTAGGCTCGTCGCATGAGTCCGATCGGTGGGGTGCTGTTCGACATCGACGGTGTGCTCATGACCAGTTGGCGTCCCGTGCCCGGGGCCGCGGAGACGGTGAGCACGCTGCGCAGCAACGACGTGGCGTGCGCGTTCCTGACCAACACGACGTCGAAGACGCGGGAGCAGATCTCCGAGGCGCTCACCGATGCGGGCATCGAGGTGCACGCCGACGAGATCGTCACCGCGGCCACTCTCACCGCCGACCACCTGAGGACGCGGTACCCCGGTGCGCGGTGCGTCCTCCTCAACAGCGGCCGGATCGCCGACGATCTGCCCGGCGTGGAGTGGGTCGACAGCGATCCGGACGTGGTGGTGCTCGGCGGCGCCGGCGAGCAGTTCACTCACGAGGCGCTCAGCCGGGTCTACGACTGGATGTGTCAGGGCGTGCCCGTCGTCGCGATGCACCGCAGCCTCATGTGGACCACGGCCGAGGGGCTGCGCATCGACACGGGCATGTATCTGACGGGCATGGAATCGGCGTCCGGCCGCACGGCGACGGCCGTCGGCAAGCCGGCGCCGCTCGGTTTCCAGACGTCGGCGGAACGCATGGGCGTCGATCCGGACCTGGTGGTGATGGTCGGGGACGATCTCGACAACGACGTGCTCGCCGCCCAGGTCGTCGGCATGCGCGGCATGTTGGTCCGCACGGGCAAGTTCCGTCAGGAACGCCTCGACCGGCACGCACGCGACCAGTACGCGATGCAACCGGCGTTCGTCGTCGACTCCGTCGCGGACCTGCCGGCGGTGCTGGAGATCGGTCGGTAGTGGTCCTGCGGCCGGGATCCGAGTTCGCGGGGTTCCGCGTCGAGAGACTGCTCGGTCACGGCGGCACCGCCGAGGTGTATCTCGCCCGACGTGGATCGGCACCGCCGGAGACCCTGAAGATCCTGCGTGAGGACGCCCCGCGGGACGCGTTCGCGGCCGAGGTGCGGATCGGGGCCCTGCTGCAGCACCCGAACATCGTCGCGGCGCACGATCACGGCGAGTTCCGCGGGCGGCCGTGGATGTCGATGTCGCACGTCGACGGGTACAGCGCCGCCCGCCTCGTCGCGCGCGGACAGATCCCACTCGACGTCCACCGAGCCGCCCGCATCGTCGACGGCGTGGCGAGAGCCCTCGATCACGCGCACGGGCTCGGGATCGTCCACCGGGACGTCAAGCCGGCCAACATCCTGCTCGCGAGTGTCGCCGATGCGGACACCCGGGAGCAGATTCTGCTGTCCGACTGGGGAATCGCCCGGTCGACGTCCTCGCCGACACCGCTGGTGTCGGACGACGGGACGGTGCTGACGTCGATCGGCTACGCGGCACCCGAACTGCTGCGGGGCGGCACGCTCACCGCCCGCACCGACATCTACGCGCTCGGTGCCACCCTCGTCGAACTGCTCACGGGACGGCCGCCGTTCCCGCTGGCCACTCCGTTCGCCGTCATGGACGCCCAGCTGAGGCGGACCCCGCCGTCCGTCAGCTCGCGTCGGGCCGACCTGCCGACCCGCCTCGACGCCGTCGTGCAGCGCGCGCTGGCCAAGGAGCCGGCGGACCGGTTCGCGTCGTGCCACGACCTGAGCGTGGCGGTGGCGCGGGCACTGAGGGACCACACGCCACCTGATCCCGGCCGGCCTCCGGCCTCCCCGCCACCTGAGCCCGGCCGGCCCTGGTACCGACGTCGCTAGTCGCTCGGCGTCTCGGGATCCGTCGGCCGGTTCGCGACGACGGGGTACTTGCCCGTGTAGCCCATCCGCTCCTCGGCGACGCTGAGGACGCGGGCCCGGACGAGGAACCAGCCGCCGATGAGCATCGGCACGATGACGACGAGTGTGGCGACGGTCCACGTCCCGATCGGCGCGTCGAGCGCCATGAGCACCAGCACCGCAGCGAGGAACGCGAGCGTCGCGTAGCTCGTGTACGGCGCCCCGAAGAGCCGGAACGACGGCCGTTCGAGGATGCCCTTGCGGCTCCACCGGTAGAGCTGCAGCTGGCAGAGCACGATGGTCGCCCACGAGGCGATGATGCCGAGGGCCGACATGTTGAGCACGATCTCGAACGCCTCGCCGGGCTTGAACGCGTTGAGCGCCACGCCGAGCAGTGTCAGGGCGCCGGTGAGCAGGATGCCGCCGTAGGGGACACCGTTCCGGCTCATCCGCGCCGTGAACGACGGCGCGCTGCCGTTCATCGCCATCGACCGCAGGATGCGGCCCGTCGAGTACAGCCCGGCGTTGAGGCTGGACAGCGCCGCGGTGACCACGACGATGTTCATGATCGTCCCGGCGCCGTCGACGCCGATGCGGGAGAAGAACGTGACGAAGGGGCTCTCC
Source organism: Rhodococcus sp. BP-160 (assembly GCF_019836205.1). NCBI lineage: Bacteria > Bacillati > Actinomycetota > Actinomycetes > Mycobacteriales > Nocardiaceae > Rhodococcus > Rhodococcus sp. BP-160. Next base: position 425,024 of record NZ_JABUEK010000003.1, on the reverse strand, counting down.
CCGGCCCGGTAGGTCGTGTACGGCAACAGCAGCGCCAGCAGGATCAGCGATCCCACGTAGAACACCGCGATGCGGAAGATGACGGAGTTGATGGCCCGCGGCATGACCTTCGCCGGGTTCTCGGTCTCTCCGGCCGCGGTCCCGACCAGCTCGACGGCCGCGTAGGCGAAGACGACACCCGACGTGACGATGACCAGCGGCCACGCCCCGGTGGGGAAGAGGCCGCCGTTGCCCGAGATGACGCCGAAGCCGGTCGACTGGCCGTCGACGTCGAAACGACCGGCGAGGAAGACGGTGCCGACGACCAGGAAGGTCACCAGCGCCGCGACCTTGATCATGGCCGCCCAGAACTCCATCTCGCCGAACCACTTCACCGACACCAGGTTCACGGCGAGCACGATGGCCAGTGCGATCAGGGCGATGGTCCATTGCGGGATGCCCTTGAAGGCGCCCCAGTAGTGCATGTACGTCGCGACGGCCGTGACGTCGACGATCGCCGTCATCGCCCAGTTGAGGAAGTACATCCACCCGGCCGCGTAGGCGGCCTTCTCGCCGTAGAACTCGCGGGCGTAGGAGACGAACGATCCGGAGGACGGGCGGTGGAGCACCAGCTCGCCGAGCGCTCGGAGGATGAAGAAGACGAAGACGCCGCAGACGGCGTAGATGATGAACAGGCCCGGGCCCGCGGACTCGAGGCGGCCGCCCGCGCCGAGGAACAGGCCGGTGCCGATCGCGCCGCCGATGGCGATCATCTGCAGTTGCCGAGGCTTCAGGCCCTTGTCGTAGCCCTCCTCCTCGTGTGCCATCGCCGAGTTGTCGTAACCGGTGTCGACTGCATCGGACACGATGTGGTCCTTTCGTCCGCAGGGGTGGGCGGGTGTATATGTCCGATTCGCGTGTATTCTGTTGTGGCGCGCGACAACTGGTCGCGTCCCACATTCTTCTCACGCGTGAGTCGGTCGTCGTTCCGGCACGTGAACACCGTGTGAATCGCGACCACTCGACGACGACCTTGCACTCGACCACCTCGACTGCTAGAAATCTGGTTGGCACTCGCGTACTGTGAGTGCCAGGTCGAAGAGGTGAGATCGGGAATCATCGACACCCCTGGTCGTCCGTCGCGGGCACCGACTCGGCCGGATGTGGAAAGGGAGCGACCCACCCGCGGTCGCTTCGTGTGTCACCCCCAATCCGGAGGATCACTTCGCAATGGCCAAGATCATCGCGTTCGACGAAGAGGCACGCCGTGGCCTCGAACGGGGCTTGAACAGCCTCGCCGACGCAGTCAAGGTGACGTTGGGCCCCAAGGGTCGCAACGTCGTACTCGAGAAGAAGTGGGGCGCCCCCACGATCACCAACGATGGTGTGTCCATCGCCAAGGAGATCGAGCTGGAGGACCCGTACGAGAAGATCGGCGCAGAGCTGGTCAAAGAGGTCGCCAAGAAGACCGACGACGTCGCAGGTGACGGCACCACCACCGCGACCGTTCTCGCTCAGGCACTCGTCCGCGAAGGCCTGCGCAACGTCGCAGCCGGCGCGAACCCGCTCGGCCTCAAGCGCGGCATCGAGGCAGCCGTCGCCGCTGTCACCGAGTCCCTGCTGAAGTCCGCCAAGGAGATCGACACCAAGGAGCAGATCGCTGCGACCGCTGGTATCTCCGCAGGCGACGCGTCCATCGGCGAGCTCATCGCCGAGGCCATGGACAAGGTCGGCAAGGAAGGCGTCATCACGGTCGAGGAGTCCAACACCTTCGGCCTGCAGCTCGAGCTCACCGAGGGCATGCGCTTCGACAAGGGCTACATCTCGGGATACTTCGTCACCGACGCCGAGCGTCAGGAAGCCGTCCTCGAGGACGCGTACATCCTGCTCGTCAGCTCGAAGGTCTCCACCGTCAAGGACCTGCTGCCCCTGCTGGAGAAGGTCATCCAGTCCGGCAAGCCGCTCCTGATCATCGCCGAGGACGTCGAGGGCGAAGCGCTCTCCACCCTCGTCGTGAACAAGATCCGTGGCACCTTCAAGTCCGTCGCCGTCAAGGCACCGGGCTTCGGTGACCGTCGCAAGGCGCAGCTCGCCGACATCGCCATCCTCACCGGTGGCGAGGTCATCAGCGAAGAGGTCGGCCTCTCCCTCGAGGGTGCCGGACTCGAGCTGCTCGGCCAGGCTCGCAAGGTCGTCGTGACCAAGGACGAGACCACCATCATCGAGGGCTCCGGCGACGCCGACGCCATCGCGGGTCGTGTCTCGCAGATCCGTTCCGAGATCGAGAACTCCGACTCGGACTACGACCGTGAGAAGCTGCAGGAGCGCCTGGCCAAGCTGGCCGGTGGCGTTGCAGTCATCAAGGCCGGTGCCGCCACCGAGGTCGAGCTCAAGGAGCGCAAGCACCGCATCGAAGATGCCGTGCGCAACGCCAAGGCAGCTGTCGAGGAGGGCATCGTCGCCGGTGGTGGCGTCGCGCTGCTGCAGTCGGCTCCCGCACTCGAGAACCTGAACCTCACGGGCGACGAGGCCACCGGCGCGAACATCGTTCGCGTCGCCCTCGAGGCACCGCTGAAGCAGATCGCGTTCAACGCCGGCCTCGAGCCCGGCGTCGTCGCGGAGAAGGTGCGCAACCTCCCCCTCGGCCACGGCCTCAACGCCGCGACCAACGAGTACGAGGACCTGCTCGCCGCCGGCATCAACGACCCGGTCAAGGTCACCCGCTCGGCACTGCAGAACGCAGCGTCGATCGCGGCTCTGTTCCTCACCACCGAGGCCGTCGTCGCCGACAAGCCGGAGAAGGCCGGAGCGCCCGCGGGCGATCCGACCGGCGGCATGGGCGGCATGGACTTCTGAGTCCCGCTCCCTGATCGCACGAGAGCCGGTCACCCTCACGGGTGGCCGGCTCTCGGCGTTCCGCGGTGAGTTCCGGCGCCCCGTCGAGTCGGTATCGGTATGACGAGACTGCTGTTCGTCCACGGCGCCGGCGGCGAGGACGACGACGAGCCACTGGCGGAGGAGTTCGGCGCGCTGCTCGGCGCGACGGTCGACATGCCCCGCATCCCGAGCGACGACATGAGCGTCGAGGCGTGGGCGAGACCGATACGCCGCGGCCTCGAGGCGAGTCCCGACGTCGTGATCGCCCACTCCTTCGGCGCCACCGTCCTGCTGCACGTGCTCGCTTCGGTCCCGGTTCCCGCCGCCACGTTGCTCGCGATGCCCGACTGGAGTGCCGCGGGCTGGGACGTCCACCAGTACGAGTGGCCGACCGTCCCGCCGGAGGTCTCCCTGACGCTGCACCACTGCCGCGACGACGACGTGGTGCCGTTCGCGCACCTGGCACTGGCCTCCGCGCGGCTCCCGGGCGCTCGGGTGGTCGAGCACCAGCGGGGTGGGCACCAGTTCGAGGGTGCGCTCGCGGAGGTGGCGGCCTCGCTGCACGTGTAGGCACCCGATCATCGGTAATTCTGCGAAACGGCAGATTCGGGTGCGATCGGGTGCAGTCACGTGCGTCGTCGAGCCAAGGATCGTCGACGGCGCACGGTGGCGACTATCTCGTCCGCGACAGCGTCGACGTGTGCGGACACTGTCGCTGCGGAATATCGCAGCACCATCCATTCGTCCAGTACCAGTGCGTTCTGTCGGCGACGATCGCTGGTGAAGACGTCTACCGCCGTGTGGAACTCACGCCCATCGATCTCCACCACCACGCGCCCGCGCCGGTCCACCAGATCTCCGTAGTACGGGCCGACCTTGCCATTGATTTCCAGGTGCATGTTGCGGGCGGTGAGAGCTCGCGCCACCATGCGCTCGGGTTCGGACAGTGTGTGCGGGCAGGCTCGACGCAACTGGTCACGCAGCAGACGCATGCCGGTCATCCCCTTCGCCTCGTCGCACAGCTGAGCCAGGGAACGCCAGCTCACCGCTCGTGAGAGCGCACTGTCGATCACCTCTTCGAACTGCGGCCGGGTCAACGTGCCGGCGACGTCGAGGATCGCGTGTTCGAGGGACACGACAGGTATGTCCCCCAACCATCTGACGTTCGTCAGGGTTCGACGATGCAACCTCACCCAGTCGGGACCCCTCGTGGTGCCGGTCCTCGGAACAGTGGCGTGCACCAGGGCCGGCTCCTCGGGGAGAAGGTCCCACATCCACGCCGCGGTGTCGTGGCTGAACACTGCGTCGGGCTTCCAGAGCCCCACTGCCTCGCATCGTGTGGTGTACGTAGGCACTTCCGACGAGTAGACACCGGGAAGCACACGGTGAAGAGCGCCGCGTGCCGCCCGCCGGCTCACCGTCGAGCCGTCGATTCCGCCGGCGATGAGCTGGTGCCAGGTGAATACGTCCATCGCAACAGTGTCGCGACGCCCGTAGTGGCGGTAGTCCAACTAGGAGGTGCCCCTGTGGACTACCGATCGCTCATCAAGAGCCCTCCAGCGGCTGTTGCATCTGGAGCCACATTATGGTGCCGGAATCTGCCATTCCGCCGATTCGTCCGCGATCGGGTGCACTAACGTGCGGTCAGCGGCCGGGTACGTAATGCCGGGGGTTGTCCCGACGCCCGAGAGGCGGCAGGTTGCGGTCGGGGGTCTCCGCGAGCGGCGAGTTCGCGGGCTGCCGACCGGCAGCGATGTCGACGCCGGCTCGGGCCCGCGGGTGCATACGTCGGCGCGCCGGGACCATGCGGAAGGCGAGGTTCACCAGTGCACCGACGCGGCGAAGCCAACGCTCGTCCCTGTCGGTCCAGGTGTAGCCCAGAAGATCTCGGACCGCCGGGTCGTAGAGACCGACGGTCATCCGCACCGCGGACTTCTCGATGCCGGGGAGCAGAAGGGCCCACACTCGCTGGGGCAACCATGGGAGGAAGGGCGGGCGGGGGAGGGCCGACATGTCGAGCACCGAGCGTGCGGCGGCGGTGTCCTCGAGGACCTCGCGGCACATGTGGTCCCAGTAGTGCTGGAAGTCGGCCCAGGTCTCGGGAACCGGGCGCATGCTCATGCCGTACAGGGAGTACCACTGCCGGTGTTCGACGAACAGTTGCTCACGCTCGGCCTCGCTGATCCCGCCCACGAAGTAATCGGCGGTGAGCATCGTGCCGACGAAGAACGTGGCGTGCGCCCAGTAGAAGACATCGGGATCGAGGGCGTGGTACGGCTTCCCGTGGGCGTCGAGACCGCTGATGTCCTTGTGATAGTTGCGGATTCGGGCGCCGGTGTCCGCCGCACGGTCGCCGTCGAAGACCACGCCGCCGATGGGGTACAGCGACCGCATCACGCGCTGCCATCGCTCGGACTCGAAGGTCGAGTGCTCGGTCACGGCAGCGCCGAGTGCCGGGTGCATGTTCTGCATGGAGCCGGCCCAGGGCCCCTGTAGCATGCCGCGCCAGTCCCCGAAGTATCGCCAGGTGAGTGACTCCGGCCCCAACGACTGACTACGCATGTTGTCACCGTAGGGTGCAGGGTGGACGGTCGTCAACAGTGAGGTGTCGCAACGTGACCACGCTCGAGGCGCGGCGGGAGCAGCGGCGCGCAACCTTGCTGGCGGTCGGGGTGGAACTTCTCGGCTCGGTCGGTCGGCCCGCAGTCACCGTGCGCTCGGTGTGTTCGCGCGCGTCGCTCACCGAACGCTACTTCTACGAGAACTTCACCGATCGGGATACTTTCGTGCGCACCGTCTATCGCGATGTCGCCGAGGGTGCGCGCGAGGCACTGGTCACGGCCGTGGGTCAGGCCCGTCACCCGGACGAGCGCGCCCGCCGTGCCGTCACGGCGTTCGTGGAGTTGATGATCGACGAACCGGCTCGTGGCCGAGTGCTACTGACAGCGCCGTTCGTCGATCCCGCGTTGAGCACGCTGGGCATGACGACGATGCCCGTCTTCGTGTCGGTGGTGGGCGAGCAGCTCGAGTCCGACGAGGTGGACCGGCAGTTGACGGCGACCGGGGTCGTGGGGGCGCTCACGGCTCTGTTCACGATGTACCTCGACGGCGGAATCGAGGTCGATCGGCAGCGGTTCGTCGACCACTGCATCGGTGTCGTCACCTCGGCCGGCCGCGGTGGTCGACAGGCATGATGGACCCATGGCACCAGTGATCAGCGCCGTCAGGGCCGGGGTGCTCGACGTCGCCTACGAGCGCTACGGCGATCCGGCCGGCCGGGCCGTGGTGCTGCTGCACGGCTTCCCGTACGACCCCCGCTGCTACGACGACGTCGCGCGCATCCTGGCGAAGCAGGGATTCGATGTGGTCGTTCCGTATCTGCGCGGCTTCGGCCCGACACGCTTTGCCGACGCCGGAACGATGCGTTCGGGTGAGCAGGCGGCGCTCGGTCACGACCTGCGTGAACTGATCGCGGCGCTGGGCCTCGATCGGCCACTCGTCGCCGGGTACGACTGGGGCGGCCGGGCTGCGTGCGTCGTCGCCGCTGTCTGGCCGGAGTCGGTGTCGGGTCTTGTCAGCGTGTCCGGATACCTGGTGCAGGACCGTGCGGCGGCCGCCACGACGCCGGCCCCACCGCATCTGGAGAAGCGCTACTGGTACCAGTACTACCTCCATTCCGAGCGAGGTCGCGCCGGTCTGGCCGATTACCGCGCAGAGATCGCGCAGACGCTGTGGACCGACTGGTCGCCGACGTGGAGGTTCGGTGACTCCGAGTTCGCCGCCACGGCACCGTCGTTCGACAATCCAGATTTCGTGGACGTGGCAGTCCATTCGTACCGGCACCGGTACGGCCTGGTACTTGGCGACGACGTCTACGCCGAGACCGAACAGCTGTTGGCGGAACAGCCGCGAATCACGGTGCCCACCATCGTTGTCGATCCGACGGAGGACACCGTGGCGGCGCTGTACGGAACATCCGACCACTCGGCGCACTTCACCGATCTGATCGACGTCCGCGCCGTCGACGCCGGGCACAATCCGCCCCAGGAACTCCCGGGACAGTTCGCCGACGCCGTACGGACGCTGGCGGAGAACTAGTCGACCGCGAGCTCTCCCAGCTCGTTCCAGTCGGTCCCGTCCACTTCCTGACTGATGACCTTCGGGGTCTCCTGCAGGTACGGCGGGAGGTCCTTCTGCGCCTGCTTGAAGTGGTCCGACTGGACGTGGGCCGCGCCGGCGTCGGGATCGCGGAATGCCTCGACCAGGACGTACTCGGTGGGGTCGTCGAGCGTGCGCGACCAGAAGTACCAGAGGCATCCTTCTTCCGCCTGGCACGCCTCGGTGAAGGCGCGCGAGATCTGCGGCCAGTCGTCGGCATGCTCGGGCTTCACTCTGAACTTGGCGGTGATGAAAATCAACGGGGCTCCTTCGAACGTGCGGACCGGTCGACTCCCTGTGTACCCCCTCGGCCCGCACTAGTATCGCGAACATGGCAGCCACGTCACCGGCGATCGAGCTCGAAGTCCGCGGACGCACGGTGCGGGTGTCCAACCCCGACCGCGTGTACTTCCCTGCGAGCGGTGCCACCAAGCGCGATCTGGTCGAGTACTACCTGTCCGTGGGGGACGGCATCGTGCGCGCACTTCGCGAGCGGCCCTGCATGATGCACCGGTTCCCCGACGGTCTCGCCGGGGAGAAGGTGCACCAGAAGCGGTTGCCGAAAGGCGCTCCGGACTGGATGGAGACGGTGCGGGTCACCTTCCCGCGCTACAACCGCACCGCGGACGAACTCTGCGTCACCGAACTGGCGCACGTGATCTGGGCCGTGCAGATGTCGACGGTGGAGTTCCATCCGTGGAACAGCCGGCGCGCCGACGTGGAGAGTCCGGACGAGTGGCGCATCGATCTGGATCCGATGCCGGACTGCTCCTTCGACCGGGTGCGCCGGGTGGCGGCGGTGACGCGCGAGGTGCTCGACGAACTCGGTGCCGTCGGGTGGCCGAAGACGTCGGGCGGCAACGGGTTGCACGTGTACGTGCGTATCGCGCCGGAGCAGGGCTTCGCCGATGTCCGCAGGGCCGCACTGGCGTTCGCTCGGGAAGTGGAGCGGCGCGCGCCGGACGACGTGACCACGACGTGGTGGCGCAAGGACCGCGACCCGACGAAGTTGTTCGTCGACTACAACCAGAACGCCCGCGACCACACCATCGCGAGCGCGTACTCCGTGCGCGGCAATCAGGACGCGACGGTGTCGACGCCGATCACGTGGGACGAGATCGCCGACGTGGAGCCGCGGGACCTCACCATGTACACGGTGCCGTCCCGATTCGCGGATCTCGGTGATCTGCACGCCGGCATCGACGATGCCGTGTACTCGATCGCCCCGCTGATCGAGTGGGCCGAGCGCGACGAGCGGGCGGGGCTCACCGAACCGGACGAATGATCTCGCGGGCCGCTCGCCGACCGGACCGCACGGCTCCGTCGAGGTAGCCCGGCCACCGATCCGCCAGATCCGTTCCCGCCCAGTGCACTCGGCCGGCGGTCAGGTCGGCGGCCTCGAAGATGCCGCCGTACGGGGGGATGGCGGTGGGTGCGCCGCCCAGCCACGGTTGCTCCGACCAGGTGATGTCGTCGACCAGGTGTGGGGACGCCGCATGCGCGCCGAACAGGCGGACCAGCTCCGCGACGACGGTCTCACGACGGTCACTGCGGGAGAACAGGTCCGACGCCGCTCGCCCACCGCTGAAGGCGACGAGGACGCCGGGATCGTCCGCGCCGGGGTTACCGTCGACGACCATCTGCACGGGTCCGTCGACGTCGAGGACGGTTCCGGTGAGCCCGTCCTCGCGCCACCACGGCTCGTCGTACACCACGATGGTCTTCGCGTACTCGCCCATGCGTGAGTTCCGCATCCGATCACCGGCGCCGGCAGGGAGTGCGCCGTCGATGTCCGCAGCGCGGGGCAGGGGTACCGCGATCACCACGGCGGACGCTCGTAGAGTTCCGTCCTCGGTGACGACGTCGACTCCCGACCCATCGGCGCGGACGGCGGTGACGGGTGTCCGTAGACGAGGCTCCGACGAGAGTGGCTGTGCCACAGCGGCGACGAGAGCCCCGGCGCCGCCCACGAAGTAGCGTTCCTGCGCGCCGTCGCGTACTTCCGCGATTGCGCGCAGGCTGCCGGCCGCCCGCAAGTATTCGAGCGCGGCGCGGGCAGGGACCTCGTCGGGGTCGGCTCCGAAGATCAGGCGATAGAAGCAGGTGAGGATGTCGCGCCCGTACGCGGACCGGAACAGTCGATCGCCGATCGCGTTCGACATGTCGTGCTCGCCGGGACGCCAGGCGTCGAGTACGGGGACCGGGGTACTGCGGCTGCGTCGCACTGCCACGTCAAGTCCTGCGATTCCGAGTCCCACCGGCAGCCACTCCCGTGCCGGTATCGGTGGCACTTGCCCGTGATATCGGTGGACGCGTCCAGCGGCAGCGAAGAGCTCGTCGGCACCACGTCGACGACGCGGTTCGGGTGCGGTGGCGATGCCGAGTTCGTCGGCGAGGTCCAGGACAGCCGTCTGGTCCCCGCCGACCCAGTGCGCGCCGTAGTCGACGTGGTGCCCGTCGACATCTCGGGTGAGCACCTTCCCGCCGATGCGATCGGCAGCTTCGAGCACCGTGACGGACCGACCCGCTCGCTCGAGCTCCCGTGCAGCGACGAGCCCGCTGAGCCCCGCCCCGACCACGACCACGTCCCCCGACATGGGGCCCACTCTACGGGCAAGCCCCATGTCGGGCCGACTTCTTTACGACCGGCCTCCGGCCTGCCCGACTCACATCGTGCGTGTCAGCCTCTCCGCCAACAACTTCGCGAACGACGCCGGGTCCTCGAGCTCGCCACCTTCGGCGAGCAACGCGGTGCCGTAGAGAAGCTTCGCGGTCTCGGCCAGCGCCATCTCGTCCTTTTTCTCCGCATGGGCCTTCTCCAGCGCGGTCACCAACGCGTGGTCCGGGTTGAGCTCGAGGATGCGCTTGGTCTTGGGGACCGGCTGGCCGGAGGCGCGGTACATCTTCTCGAGCTGCGGGCTCAGGGAGAAGTCGTCGCCCACGATGCACGCGGGTGAGGTGGTCAGGCGTGAGGACAGGCGGACCTCCTTCACGTCGTCGGACAGCGTCTCGGCCATCCACGAGGTGAGGTCGGCGAACTGCGCTTTTCGTGCGTCCTTCTCCTCGGTCTCCGCCTCGTCGTCACCCAGATCGACGGCACCCTTCGCGATGGAACGGAACGGCTTCCCGTCGAACTCGGGTACGGACCCGGTCCACATCTCGTCGACGGCGTCGGTGAGGATCAGCACCTCGAGTCCCTTGGCGGTGAACGCCTCCATGTGCGGGGAGTTCTCCACCTGCTGGCGCGACTCGCCGGTCATGTAGTAGATCGCGTCCTGGCCGTCCTTCATCCGAGAGACGTACTCGGCCAACGTGGTCGGCTTCTCGTCGCTGTGGGTGCTGGCGAAGGACGACAGCTCGAGGAGAGTGGACTGGTTGTCGTGGTCGGAGAGCAGGCCCTCCTTGAGGGCGCGGCCGAACTCGGTCCAGAACGTCGTGTACTTCTCCGGCTGGTTCGCCTGAAGATCCTTGACTGTGCTCAGCACCTTCTTCGTCAGGCGGCGCCGGATGGCGCGGATCTGGCGATCCTGCTGCAGGATCTCGCGAGAGACGTTGAGGGACAGGTCCGCCGCGTCGACGACACCCTTGACGAAGCGCAGGTACTCGGGCACCAGCTCCTCGCAGTCGTCCATGATGAACACGCGCTTCACGTACAGCTGGATGCCGATCTTCGACTCCCGCATGAAGAGGTCGAACGGTGCGCGCGACGGAATGAACAGCAGCGCTTGGTATTCGAAGGTGCCCTCGGCCTTCATGGGGATGACCTCGAGCGGCTCGTCCCATGCATGGCTGACGTGGCGGTAGAACTCGGTGTACTCCTCGTCCGAGACCTCGTCCTTCGAGCGCGTCCACAGCGCCTTCATCGAGTTGACCGTCTCGTCCTCGAGCACCGTTGTGGCGTCGTCGCCCTCGCCGGTGGTCTTCTCGACCTGCATGCGGATGGGCCACGCGATGAAGTCCGAGTACCGCTTCACCAGTTCGCGGATCTTGTGCTCGGACGTGTAGTCGTAGAGGTGATCCTCGTCGTCGGCCGGCTTCAGGTGCAGGGTCACGGCGCTACCCTGAGGCGCGTCGGACACCTCCTCGATGGTGTATGTGCCCTCACCGCTGGACTCCCAGCGCGTCGCGGAGTCCTCACCCGCGCGCCGGGTCACGAGGGTGACCTTGTCGGCCACCATGAACGTGGAGTAGAAGCCGATGCCGAACTGGCCGATGAGCTCCTCGGACGCGGCCGCGTCCTTCGCTTCCTTCAGCTTCGCGCGGACCTCGGCGGTGCCCGACTTCGCGAGCGTGCCGATGAGATCGACGACCTCGTCGCGCGACATGCCGATGCCGTTGTCCCGCACGGTGAGGGTGCGGTTCTCCTTGTCGATCTCCAGGTCGATGTGGAGATCGGAGGTGTCGGCGCCGAGATCCTTGTTCTGGAACGACTCGAGTCGCAGCTTGTCCAGCGCGTCCGACGAGTTGGACACCAACTCGCGGAGGAACGAGTCCTTGTTGGAGTAGACCGAGTGGATCATCAGATCCAACAGCTGCCGGGTCTCGGCCTGGAACTGCATTTCTTCGACGTGCGCGGTCACGTGACTCCCCTGATCGAAACAAGTGCCTGGTGGACCCTCGTATTTTACGGCAACCGTGCCTGCGTTCCCGCATGCCTCTTCCCCCGTAACAGTCCGCACGGTACGGTTTTCGAAGGCCGGGGCTCTCTCATCGGAAGGTGTGTGTCATGGTGCGAATCGGACTACGGCGAGTGGTCGGTGGAGTGCTCGCCGCCGGAGCCGTCACGGCGGGATCGGTGCTGGCAGGGGCGGGAACCGCCTCCGCGGAGCCGACCTACGTCGGGCCGCTGTACTACGAGGTGGTGCCGGGGATCTTCCCCACGTGTCCGGACGTCGCTGCTGCGGAGCGCGCCAAGGGCACCACGATCCTGGTCGACTGCATTCTCTGGTTCGGACCTCAGCGTGGTTTCTCGCTGACTCCGTACCAACTCATCGCCGGCATCGCACCCCTCGACGGCAGTTAGCCGGCTCGTGTCCTGATCGTGACGTGAGTACAGGTAACGACGCCACGAAAGAGACCGATGGGTATGTCAGAGGGGGCGGCGATCGGCCGGCTCCGGACAGGAGTCGACATGTCGTTCTCGATGAGCACACGGGCTGCCGTCGCGGCCACCCTGGTCGCCGGCGCCGCGGTGCTGGGGGCATGTTCGGCTCCGGACCAGGTGACGTCGGCGACGGCGGTTCCGGCGCCCGCTGACACCTCGGTCGTGACGCCGACGGGGACATCGGTCGTGGCGCCGATCGAGCCGCCCACCGGTGCAGCGTCGGATCAGCCGGGCGCAGAGGAACAGCCGGTCGAGCAGTCGCCGTCGGCAGAGTCGGCAGACCCGGCGGACGCACTCCCGCGTCCGGGGTCGCAGGAGGTGTCGGTGGATCCCGAGCTCTTCCGCGACAGTGGCGGGGCGGGTGAGGGGTACTACTTCCGGACGCCGTCGGGGAATGTGTCGTGCGGGCTCTTCCCGAACGGAACCTCGGTCGGATTCCTGGGATGCCAGGCCGTGTCCAGTGTCGCTCCCGACGAGGGCGAGGTCTGCTCGAACGGTGCCACCAGCAAGTACGCCGTCCGTGTGGAGAGCGCCGGGCCGATCCACTACTGCACGAATCAGGGCTATTTCACCGGCTCTGAGAACATCCGCACACTGCAGTACGGCGAGGTGATCAACACGGGGCAGAGCTTCTGCGTCTCTCGGGAGGACGGAGTCGCGTGCGCCCGCGTCGGCTCGAACGCGTTCTTCCTCTCCCGTGACGAGAACACCACCCTGCGGTGACCTCGGTCAGCGGTGGTCGATCGTCGTGCGTATCCGCGTCGTCGACGGGGCCGCGGGTGTGGACCCGAATCCGAATCGCACCGGCGGCTCCACCGGCGACAGGTGTCCCAGATCGTCGCCCTTCCACGATGCCGTCGCGCCGACGATGCTGCGCTGCCCTCGCGTTCCGTAGTATTCGCGCCGCCCACCGCCGGCGGTGCCCCTGGTCCGCACGCCGCGCATCACGACCCGCGCGATCGGGTCGCTCACCGTACAGAACCAGGGTGCGGTGACCACCGACGTCGGTGCGAGGGTGAGCAGTCGACCCAGCAGTGTCGGGCCGCCGATCTGGAAGGACACCTCGAGATCACCCGCGGAGACGCCGACTCGGTCACCTCGGCGGTGATACGAGACGTCGGTGATGGTCGTCGTGTCGAAGTGGTAGGTCGCGGTGACGAACTCGCGGACCGCGTCGGACGGTGCCAGCAGAAGGCGCTCGCCGTCCGCGAACTCGACCATGACATCGGTGAAGTCGCCCAGCGGCGACGACGTCCAGTGGCCGACGACGATCCTGGTTCCGCTGGAGGTCCCGAGACCGGCGATGTCGCCGTCGAAGATCGATCGTGTCACCGGCTCGACAGTAGCGTCGACGCGGCACTGTGAGGCGATCGAGGTTCGGGGGAGCCCCCGACTGGGCATCATGGAGGCATGGCTGACACTGCGACATCCGAATCCGGCGGGGCTCCGACCATCTTTGTGCTCTTCGGGGCGACGGGAGACCTTGCCAAGCGCATGGTGCTGCCGGCGTTCTACGAACTTGCGCAGGAAGGACTGCTGCCCGAGCAGTGGGCGTTGGTGGGCAACGGTCGAGGTGAGAAGACCGACGACGAGTTCCGCGAGCACATCCGCGCGGCGCTCGAGGAGTTCGGTCCCGGGGAGGGTGTCGACAGCATCGACGAGAAGGTGTGGTCGTCGTTCGCGGACCGTGTTCGCTTCGCGGGCAACGGATTCACCGCCGACGATCCGGGTGACCTGCCGTCGGTCATCGGAGACGTGAAGGACGAGCTGGGCGGCGACGTGCAGCTCGTGCACTACATCGCGCTGCCGCCCTCGACCTTCATCGACTACACCGAGGCGCTCGGCGCACACGATCTCGCCGAGGGCGCGCGGGTGGTCTACGAGAAGCCGTTCGGCACGTCGCAGGAGAACTTCGAGAAGCTCGACGAGGCGGTCCATGCCATCGTCGACGAGAAGCAGGTCTATCGGATCGACCACTTCCTCGGCAAGGAGAACACCCAGAACCTGCACATCCTGCGCTTCGCGAACGGGATGATCGAGGGGATCTGGAACCGGGAACACGTGGAGCAGGTGCAGATCGACGTGCCGGAGACGCTGGACATCGACGACCGTGCCGAGTTCTACGACGCCACGGGTGCCGTGCTCGACATGTTGGTGACGCACCTGTTCCAGGTCGCGGCGGAGGTGGCCATGGAGCCCCCACTCAGCCTCGGTGCGGACGACCTGCAGACAGCCCGCGAGTCGGTCATCGCGGCGTTCCGCCCGCTCGACACGTCCGAGGTGGTCCTCGGTCAGTACCGCGGCTACCAGGACGTCGAGGGGATCGCGGACGATTCGTCGACCGACACGTTCGTCGCCGCACGCATGTGGGTCGACACCGACCGGTGGCGCGACGTTCCCTTCGTCCTGCGCACCGGCAAGATGCTGGGAACCAGCACGCAGCGGGTGTCGCTGGTGTTCCGTCGCCCCGAGGGACCGGTGAAGCACCTGCCGGCCGACGGCGCCGTGCTGACGTTCGACCTGTCGGGCGACGGCCGAGTGGACATCGCCATGACGGTCAAGGAGCCCGGCCCCGGCGAGGACCTCGGGATCGGTCGGATGTCGCTCGACCTGTCGACGGTGTCGGACGCCGAGCCGCTGTCGCCCTATTCACGACTCATTCTCGACGTACTCGACGGTGACCGGTCGTTGTTCACCCGTCCCGACGGACTGGCTCACGTGTGGGAGGTCGCCGCACCGTTGTTGACCTCTCCGCCGGCCGTGCTCCCGTACGAGCCCGGCTCGATGGGACCCGAGGCAGCGAACGACTTGGCCTCTCCCTGTGGTTGGTTGGTGACCGGAGACAAGTGACTCGACGGTAAGGTCGACCGCTCCCGAGAATCCGGACTTTTACGGCAGGAAACCATTCCTTTCACGGTCGCGGGCATTTACAGTCCAGCCCACGGCCATCGGGGCCGTCGCCGTCATTCCTGGCGCGGTGTAGGAGAAGGGACGACGGATGTTTCTCGATCTGATTCTCGGTGGTGGGACCGACGGTGGCCTGCTGAGTGGTGGACTGCTCGGTGGCGCACTGGATTCTGTGCTCGACGGTGTGGGAGGACTGCTCGACGGTCTTCTCGGAACCGGCGGGACCGGTAGCGGCAGCTGATCTCCGCGACGCCCCGCGATGGTCATGCTCGGGGAACGAGCATGACCATCGCGAGGTAGAGCAGGGCGACGGTGCCGAACGAGACGAGGGCGCCGACCACGGTGAGGGCGCGCACCAGGCTGGGATCCCATCCGGTGTACGCGGCGACACCGCCGCAGACCCCGGCGATCCAGGCGTCGTCTCGGCTTCGCGTCAGCTGCGTGGTGTGGTTCGGGTTCGGGTGGACGGTGGAGTTGCTCTCGTGGAATGTCATGTCTCCATCCTGAATTCCGCCCGGGCGCTGCACCATCGGTGACCACCCCGAGACGTACCCTGACACTCCGCCTGTCACGGCATCTGCTGTTCACCCCGTGATCACCGTCCCGTCTCCGGCGGCTCGTAGGTTCCTGGCGTGACCGCTCTCGATGACTTCGCCCTGTCCCGGATCGTGGACCTCTCGGACACCTCGTCGTTCAGCGTGCGGGACGACGACGACGACCCCGTGTTGCTGACCGGTGACGGAGTCCCGGTGGACACCTGGCGCCAGGCGTACCCGTACGACGAGCGGATGCCGCGCGCGGAATACGAAGGTACGAAACGTCTTCTGCAGATCGAGTTGCTGAAGCTGCAGATGTGGATCAAGGAGACCGGTGGCCGCCACGTCATCGTCTTCGAAGGTCGCGACGCCGCCGGCAAGGGCGGCACGATCAAGCGCTTCATGGAGCATCTCAACCCTCGCGGCGCGCGGGTGGTGGCACTCGAGAAGCCGTCGCCACGCGAGTCGACGGAGTGGTACTTCCAGCGGTACGTCACCCACCTACCGGCTGCCGGAGAGCTGGTCCTGTTCGACCGCTCCTGGTACAACCGGGCCGGCGTGGAACGTGTGATGGGATTCTGCAGCGACGAGCAGTATCACCGATTCCTCCACCAGGCACCGTTGTTCGAGCAGATGCTCGTCGACGACGGAGTGCAGCTGACCAAGTTCTGGTTCTCGGTGTCCCAGCTCGAACAGCGGACGCGCTTCGCCATCCGCCAGGTCGATCCGGTACGGCAGTGGAAGCTCTCGCCCATGGACCTCGCCTCCCTGGACAAGTGGGACGCGTACACGAGGGCCAAGGAGGACATGATCCGGTTCACCCACACCGATCACGCCCCCTGGACGACGGTGAAGAGCAACGACAAGAAACGCGCCCGCCTCGAGGCGATGCGCTTCGTGCTGAACAGCTTCGACTACTCGAACAAGGACCACGAGGTGGTGGGGCGCCCGGATCCGTCCATCGTCGGACTTGCGGAACCGGACACCGACTGACCTAGCGGGTGCCGCCCCCGAGCGTCCGCCACAGGAACGTGTACGCCAGCGCGGACTTGAATGCGGCCTGCGCGTTGTCGGCCGCACCGCCGTGGCCGCCCTCGATGTTCTCGTAGTAGGAGACGTCGTACCCGTACTCCTCGAGGAGGGCGTCCATCTTGCGCGCGTGCCCGGGGTGCACACGGTCGTCCCTCGTCGACGTCGTGATGAGGATCGGCGGATACACACCGATCGAGTTCCCCGGCGGTGAGACGTTCTGGTACGGGCTGTACTCGGAGATGAAGGCCCACTCGTCGGGATCGTCGGGATCTCCGTACTCGGCCATCCACGACGCCCCGGCCAGCAGGCGGTGATACCGCTTCATGTCCAGGAGCGGCACCTGACACACGATGGCGCCGAACGACTCCGGGTACTTGGTGAGCATGATGCCCATGAGCAGGCCGCCGTTGCTGCCGCCCTGCGCGCCCAACTGGTCCGGGGTGGTGATGCCGCGCTCCACCAGATCGCTCGCGACCGCCGCGAAGTCCTCGTGCACCTTGTGTCGACCGGACTTCAGCACCTCGGTGTGCCACGACGGCCCGTACTCGCCGCCGCCGCGGATGTTCGCCACCACGTAGGTACCGCCCCGAGCCAGCCAGGCCGCGCCGACCACGCCGCTGTACGAGGGGGTGAGTGAGACCTCGAAACCGCCGTATCCGTAGAGGAGGGTGGGGCCTGCGGCCGTCGGACGGTCCTGCGTTCCGGGGTTCCGTACGACGAAGTAGGGCACGCGTGTGCCGTCGAGTGAGGTGGCGAAGTACTGCTCGACCGCGAGGCCCGTGGTGTCGAAGAACGCGGGAGCGGACTTCAGGACCTCGGGTTCGGTCCCGACGGTGCCCACCAGAAGAGTGGACGGAGTGAGGTGGCCGCTCGCGTCGAGGAAGTACTCGTCACCGCCGAACTCGGGGTCGGTGCCGATGACGGTGACGTCGACGGCGTCCGGGAGTCCCTGCAGGCGTTCGGAGGTGACCGTGTCGCCCAGCGTCACCACGTGCACGCTGGAGCGGACGTCCTCGAGCAGCACCATCAGCAGATGGTTCTCGGTCCACGCGTACTGGTGCAGCGACGTGCGGGCGTCGGGAGCGAAGACGACGACCAGATCCCGTGCACCGGAGAGGAACTCGTCGATCTTCGCGGCCACCAGCGACCCTGCGGCGTACTCGGTGTCGTCGACGGTCCATGCGGTCGTCAGGCGAACGGTCAACCAGTTCTCGTGCAGGGACACCGAGGCATCGGTGGGCACGTCGAGGACCGTGGTCGATCCGTCGTCGTGAAGAATGGAGGTGACGGCATTGAAGAAGTCGGTGGCGCGCTGGACCAGGCTGCGCTCGAAGCCGGGCGTCGCATCGTGCGAGGCGGACACCGCGACGTCGGTCTGCTCACCCTCGTACACGACGGGAGCCTCCGCGAGAGGAGTTCCACGGAGCCACCGGTGTGCGCGCCGGGGGTACCCGGAATCGGTGAGCGACCCGGGTCCGAGATCCGTGCCGACGAAGACCGTGTCCGCGTCGATCCAGTCGATGTCCGTCTTGGCCTCGGGGACGACGAAGCCACCCTCGTCGGGTGCGACGAAGGAACGGGACGTGAGCGAGTACTCGCGGATCACCGATGCGTCCGCGCCGCCGCGCGACAGGGAGATCAGCGCGCGGTCGAACGACGGACGGAGCACCTGCGCGCTCTTCCACACCCAGTTCTCGCCCTCGGCCTCGGCGAGAGCATCGAGATCGATGATGACGTCCCAGGCGGGACTGTCCTTCCGGTACTCCTCCATGGTGGTGCGCCGCCACAGCCCGCGGGGGTGCGACGCGTCCTTCCAGAAGTTGTAGAGGTGGTCGCCGCGCTTGCGCGCGTACGGAATGCGCGCGTCGGTGTCGAGAATGCTCCGGATGTCGGTCTCGAGCGTCCGGAACTCGTCGTTCGCGGTGAACTCGTCGACCGTGCGCTCGTTACGGGCGCGCACCCACTCGAGGGCGGCGTCGCCGGTCACGTCTTCGAGCCACTCGTACTTGTCGGTCACGTCGCCCATTCTGCCCGCGGTCGCCCTCGCGCGAGCAGGACGGCGCACCTACAGTGTCGAGGTGACCGAACCCGACACCGAGGTGCGCTCTCAGCAGGGGCTGGACCGCATCGTGTTCTTCTCCGACGCGGTGGTGGCGATCGCCATCACGCTCGTCGTGCTCCCCCTCGTGGACAGTGCCCGCGACACCCCGGAGGGTGCGGGAGCGTTCCTGCGGGAGAACGGCTACGCACTCGTGGCCGCGGGCATCAGCTTCGCGGTCATCGCGGGGTTCTGGCGCGATCATCACGCGCTCTTCACTCGTGTCACGGGGTACGACGAGGTCGTCGTGCGGCTCAACCTCCTGTGGCTCGCCGGCATCGTGCTGATGCCCGTGGCGACCGTGCTGGAGGTCGCGGCTCCCCACGGGGACCCGTTGTCGGTGGGGCTGTACCTCGGGGTCATCGCCGTGACCATGATCGTGTCCCGTCTCCTCGCAGCACGCGTGCGCGCTGCGGGCTTCCTGCGTGGAGATCTGCGTCCCGGTGTGCGCGGCGCGGCGGTGCCCTGGGTTCCAGTCGTTCTGTTCCTGGTGGTCTCCGCGGTGGCGCTGCTCGTCCCGTCGGTGGGCCTCTACGCACTGCTCGCGATGCTGTTCGCCCCGTTGCTCTCTCGCGCGCTGGCCGGGGGTGCGCGGTGACAGCGCTGTGGGAACAGCACACCTGCCTGCCGCTGTACGCGGACACCGACATCACCGAACTGGCGCGGTACGAGGCGGGGAGCTACCTCTCCGTCAACGTCGGCTACTCGCCCCACACGAAGGCGTCGGCGACGGAGTTGGCCACGACGTGGAGTGCGCGGGCACTCGCGGACGGTCGCTTCCTTCCGGCGCGGAGCGTGGCCGACATCGACGAGGCCCGACGACGGGGACTGCGTGCCCTCGCCTTCGACCTCGAGGACTCCGCTCCTCTCGACGGCGACCTCGACAACGTGCGCTACTTCGTCGAACTGGGCGTGCGCTCGATGCTGCCCACCTACAACCATGCGAACGCCGCGGGATGCGGATGCCTCGACGCCGTCGACACGGGTCTCACCGCCCACGGACGCGACCTGATCCGGGCGATGAACGAGGCGGGCATGGCAGCGGACGGGTCGCACTGTTCCCGGCGGACGGGGCTCGACATCGCCGCGACGACGTCCCGGCCGATGATCTACAGTCATTCCAATTTCGCTGCGCTGTGGGAACATCCGCGGAACATCACCGACGAGCAGGCGCGTGCGTGCGCCGACACCGGCGGCGTGGTCGGCATCAACGGGGTGGGCATCTTCCTCGGCGTCAACGAACCCGAACGTCGCGCGGATCGGGTGCGCGCCATGGCCGACCACGTCGAGTACGGAGTCGACCTGGTCGGGATCGATCACATCGGTGTCGGCAGCGACTACTCCTTCGACCACGAGGACTTCAACACCGAGTTGGCGCTCCACCCCGAGGCGTTCTCCGAGGAGTACACGAGATACGGGGCACTGCAGTGGGTTCCGCCCGAGGACACCCACACGCTCCCGGCCGTGCTCGCCGAGCGCGGCTGGGACGAGAGTGCGGTGGCGGCTGTGTTCGGCGGCAACTTCCGCCGCGTGGCCGACGCCGTGTGGACCTGACGCCGGCTGGACCCGACCCTGTCAGGCGGGCGTCAGGCGGAAGATCGGGAACTGTCGCCCCTCCGCCGTCGTCGTGTACTCGAGGAAGCCGGGGGACGCCGAGGTGAACTTCGCCCAGTGAGTCTCCCATTCGTCGTCGGGCACCTCGGTGACGTCGACGGCGATGGTGCGTACGGTCGCGTCGTCGCCGGGGACCTCCATGTCGATGCGTGGGTGAGCCCGGAGGTTGTGCACCCACGCGGGATCCTTCACCGCCCCCGCCGCGGAGCCCACCACCAATCAGGTGCCGTTCTCGGAGATCGCGAAGAGCGGGTTCAGCCGCACCTCGCCGCTACGTGCACCGATCGAGTGCAGCACCACGAGGTTGTCGCCGAACCCGGCTGTCGCCACGTGTCCACCGTTGTCGCGGAACTCCGCGATGACCATCGAGTTGAAGTCGCTCATGGTGGTCATTCTGGTGTCCTCGTCGTCGCGACGACCATCGATCCGGAATAACGGTTCGACACACCCGTTGCACCAGAGGAGCGGGGCGCCCGCGGGTGGCTTCACCGCCCCCGTCGCGGGGTACTCCGCGCACACGAGCACGAACTCGGATCACGAACAACGAACAGGAGTTCACGCACATGAGCCACGTTCCTTCCCTCTCCCTCAACGACGGCCGGTCCATCCCCCAGCTGGGTTTCGGCGTCTTCCAGATCGAGCCGGAGAAGACCGCCGATGCCGTCCGCACCGCGATCGAGGTGGGCTACCGCCACCTGGACACCGCGCAGATGTACGGCAACGAGAAGGAGACCGGCCAGGGAGTGAAGGACTCGGGCGTCTCCCGTGACGACGTCTGGATCACCAGCAAGCTGAACAACGGCTTCCACCGCCCCGACGACGCCCGTCGCTCGTTCGACGAGACACTCGAGAAGTTGGGCACCGACTACATCGACCTGTTCCTCATCCACTGGCCGCTGCCGACGCAGTACGACGGTGACTACGTCTCCACCTGGAAGGTGCTCGAGGAGTTCGCGAAGGACGGACGGGCGCGCAGCATCGGTGTCTCGAACTTCCAGGTGCCGCACCTCCAGAAGTTGGCGCAGGAGACGGAGACCGTCCCGTCGGTCAACCAGATCGAGGTTCACCCGTACTTCTCGAACTACCAGGTGCGCGCGTACGGCGCGGAGCACGGAATCGCCACCGAGGCGTGGTCACCCATCGCGCAGGGCAAGGTTCTCGGTGACCCCGAGCTCGAGCGCATCGCGAAGGACGTCGGCAAGACCACCGCGCAGGTCACCCTCCGCTGGCACATCCAGCGCGGCGACATCATCTTCCCGAAGTCGGTCACGCGGGAGCGCGTCGAGGCGAACTTCGACATCTTCGACTTCGAACTCGACGACCGTCAGATCGCCGACATCTCGGCGCTGGACAAGGGTGAGGACGGCCGCACCGGCCCCAACCCCGATACGTTCGACATGATCCCCGACTGAATAGAGCCGCTGAAATAAAGACACGAAAGGTCCGGTTACCAGCCAGTAGCCGGACCTTTCGGTGTGTGTCCGGATCGACGGGACTAAGGTGGGCAACCGTGACCTCACACTATGACGTCGTCGTTCTCGGAGCCGGACCCGGTGGGTACGTCGCAGCCATCCGCGCGGCGCAGCTGGGCCTGAAGACCGCCATCATCGAGCAGAAGTACTGGGGCGGTGTCTGCCTCAACGTGGGCTGCATCCCGTCCAAGGCTCTGCTGCGCAACGCCGAACTGGCGCACCTGTTCACCAAGGAAGCCAAGCAGTTCGGCATCTCCGGTGACGTGTCGTTCGACTTCGGCGCTGCCTACGATCGCAGCCGCAAGGTCGCGGACGGTCGCGTCAAGGGCATCCACTTCCTGATGAAGAAGAACAAGATCGACCAGCTCGACGGCAAGGGGTCGTTCACCGACGCCAACACCATCGAGGTGGAGTTGACGAAGGGTGGCAGCGAGACCGTCACCTTCGACAATGCGATCATCTCCACCGGCAGCACCACGAAGCTGCTGCCCGGAACGTCGCTGAGCGAGAACGTCGTGACGTACGAAGAGCAGATCATGACGAAGGAGCTCCCGGGCTCCATCCTCATCGTCGGCGCGGGCGCCATCGGCATGGAGTTCGGGTACGTCCTGAAGAATTACGGCGTCGACGTCACCATCGTCGAGTTCCTCGATCGCGCGCTCCCGAACGAGGACGAGGACGTCTCCAAGGAGATCGCCAAGCAGTACAAGAAGCTCGGCGTGAAGATCATGACCGGCGCCGCGGTGCAGAGCATCGACGACGACGGCAGCAAGGTCACCGTCGCGATCAAGAACAACAAGAGCGGCGAGACCGAGACGGTCACCGTCGACAAGGTCATGCAGTCCGTCGGATTCGCTCCTCGTGTCGAGGGATTCGGGCTCGACAAGACGGGCGTCGAGGTCACCGATCGCGGGGCCATCGCCATCGACTCGGTCATGCGCACCAACGTGCCGCACATCTACGCGATCGGTGACGTGACGGCGAAGCTGCAGCTCGCCCACGTCGCCGAGGCACAGGGTGTCGTGGCGGCCGAGACCATCGGCGGCGCCGAGACGCTTCCCATCGACGACTACCGCTTCATGCCGCGCGCGACCTTCTGCCAGCCCCAGGTGGCCAGCTTCGGTCTCACCGAGCAGCAGGCCAAGGACGCCGGCCACGACATCAAGGTCGCGACGTTCCCCATGACGGCGAACGGCAAGGCACACGGACTCGGCGATCCCACCGGCTTCGTCAAGCTCATCGCCGACACGAAGCACGGCGAGCTGCTCGGCGGGCACCTCATCGGACCCGACGTCTCGGAGCTCCTCCCGGAGCTGACGCTCGCGCAGAAGTGGGACCTGACGGCCACCGAACTCGCGCGCAACGTGCACACGCACCCGACGCTGTCCGAGGCACTGCAGGAGGCCATCCACGGCCTCGCAGGGCACATGATCAACTTCTGATCTTCCGACGAGAACACCCCGGCCGCTCACGAGCGACCGGGGTGTTCTCGTCTGTGCAGCTACTGGTAGTCGCGGGGGATGCGCAGTGTCGTGATCGTGGTGGCGAGTCCGTCGTACTGGGTCACCAGCAGCACGAACTCGATGAGCGATCGGGACGACCAGACGGTCGTCAGCTCGGTCCACGTGGCGTCGGACAGATCGCGCGTCGACACCAGCTCGTCCACCGCCCGCAGGATCAGGGCGGTCCGACTGTCGAGACCCGGAGCGTCGGGACCGGCGGCGATGGCGTCGGCGAGGGCGTCGTCGATGCCGGCGCGCGCGCCCAGACGGAGGTGATGGTCCTGTTCGTACCGGCAGTCGCGGAGTGCGGCGACCCGCAGGATCACCGTCTCGGTGTCCTTGCGGGGCAACCCACCGAACGGCATCAGGCGGCCGCTGTAGAACAGCCAGGCGCGGAACAGGCCGCCCGTCTGTCCCAGAGTGGAGAACAGGTGCATGTCGCCGGTGCGGGTGACCGCGCCGGCCAGTCGGGCGATGCCCCAGTTGACGGGACGCAGCGAGCGGAGGGTGGCCGGAGGGGTGCGGTGTCCTGTCACGTCGCTGAGGCTAACACCCGAGTCGTCCGCCTCTCGGTGATCTGATGTCAAGAAGTCTTGACACCTAATGACAAGTGGAGTTGACTCGGATCATGGTCGTGACGAACCGGGTGCGGGAGTTCCGTAAGTCGTCGCGCCTGACCCAGGCGGAACTGGGGCGGGCGTGCGGAGTGAGCCGGCAGTCGATCGTCTCGGTCGAGGGTGGCGACTATTCGCCCAGCGTGTACCTGGCCCTGAAGCTGGCGGGAGCGCTCGACTCGACGGTCGAGGATCTCTTCCCGCTCACCCCCGATGATCGGCTCGAACCTGAGGAGGAATCGACATGAGCATCTTCACCTCGTCAATGCGAATGGTCGGCGATCTGGACAGCGAGTTCTATGACGACGAGCGTCAGAGAGACGTGTGGAACGAGGCAGCCGCCGTGGGTCTGCAATTGCACATCTTCGGCGGGCTGATCGCCGCCGCCGTCCTCCCATGGGTTGCCGGTCCGACAGGTGCGTGGATCGCGTTGGGCATCATCGTCTTCGGTGCGGTCGTGAACTACGCGACCATCGGGTACGCCAAGTCCAAGAACGTCGATCTGTTCGCAGAGTCGCGGTGGTTCACGGCGCGCGCCAACGTGACTGCCGCGTTGATGCTCGTCGCATTCGTCGGCATCGGCGTGACGCTCGCTCCCGACAAGTACCTGCCGAGCCGCGCGGGAGCCGACACGTGGGCGGGCTTGGTGGTCGGGGGGATCGTCGGCGGCGGAGCGGTGGCGCTGATGATCCGGCGCAGCCGCCGTCGCAAGCAGCAGTTCGAGACCGAAGAGGGCTGAGTCAGCGAATGGTGTACGGCGACACCGAGCTTCGATGTTCGTCGATGTCGAGTTCCTTGCCCAGCGGCGGGAACGCACGCTGCGGGCAGTGGGCACGCTCGCACACGCGGCATCCGGCGCCGATCGGCGTCGCCATGGAGGATCCGTCCAACTCCAGGCCGTCGGCGTAGACCAACCTATTTCCGTGACGCACTTCGCATCCCAGACCGATGGCGAAGGTCTTGCCGGGTTCGCCGTAGCGCGCCGCTCGCCGCTCCACCGTGCGCGCGATCCACAGGTAGCGCCGACCGTCGGGCATCTCGGCGATCTGGGTCATGATCTTGCCCGGGTAGGCGAACGTCTCGTACACGTTCCACAGCGGGCACGTGCCGCCGCTCGACGAGAAGTGGAACCCGGTGGCCGACTGGCGTTTGGACATGTTGCCGGCACGGTCGACCCGGACGAACGAGAACGGGACCCCGCGGAGCGACGGCCGCTGCAGCGTCGAGAGCCGGTGACAGATGGTCTCGTAACTCACCGCGTAGTAGGCGGAGAGTCGTTCGATGTCGTACCGGAAATCCTCCGCCACCTCGTGGAAGCGCGCGTACGGAAGCACGGTCGCCGCGGCGAAGTAGTTGGCGAAGCCGAGTCGTGCGAGTGCCCGCGACTCCGCGCCGGTGAAGCCCCCGTCCTCGACCATGCTGCGGATCAGGTCGCCGTTCTCCAGGTACGCGAGTTCGGCCGCGAAGCGGAACACCTTCTGGCCGGCCGACAGTCGCGGGGAGATCTCGAGAACACGGGTCCGCGCGTCGAAGCGGTGCAGGACGTTCTCGCCCAGGTCGATGCGCTCGATGACCTGGACGTCGTACAGATTGCGGAGCCGTTTGGCTATCTCGGCCGCGACGTCCGCCCGGTGGAAACGCAATCGGTTCGCCAGGTCCTCGGCCGCACGATCGAGTGCGTCGAGGTAGTTCTGGCGTTGGTAGAAGTAGTCGCGGACCTCCTCGTGCGGTTTCGAGATGGATCCGCTGCCGCTGCCGTCGGCGAAGCGGTCCTCGGTCGCCGCCGCGAGTTGGGCGGTGGTGTTGCGGTACCGGCGATGCATGGTGACCATCGCTCGCGCCATCGCCGGGTGGTCGGCCACGAGTTCGGCCAGCTCGTCGATGTCCGCGTCGACTCCGACGTCCTGGTCCAGGGTCACCTCGCGGAGTTCGGCGACGAGCCTCGTGTCGTCCTGGGTGGAGAAGAACGTGGTGTCGACTCCGAACACTGCGGTGATGCGCGTCAACACCGCTGACGACAGCGGTCGGACGTCGTGCTCGATCTGGTTGAGGTAGCTGGCCGAGATCGCGAGCTGCTTGGCGAGCGCCGCTTGGCTCAACCCTCGCTCGACCCTCAGCTGGCGAAGCCGGCCGCCGACGTAGGTCCGTGCCATGCGGACAGTCTAGGACGCCCCCGGCATTACCCCGTCTTTGCCAGGTCCTTGCAGGTGAGACGGGTTTCAGGTCTGGTCTGTCACACACGGGCGCGCCGGGGAAGACGGGCGCACACCGGGCGTTGCAGGGGGCAGATGTGCAGTGCACGTGAGAGACGACTGTGAGGAGAAGCGAGATGGCCCACTCGGTACGACAGGAAATTGCCCGCGACGCGGTGGTGCTGGTGGCAGGCACCGTTCTGGTGTTGTCGACGCTCTGGCTCCCGGTGCCCCACCGCAGCGAGGTGGCCGGCGCCATCCTCGTGCTGGGTCTGCTGGCGGCATTCTCGGCGCTGTGGGCCATGGGCAGTGCATCGCGCTCGAGCCATTGGGCCCACGTCGTACTCGGTGTCGTGCTGGCGACGTCACCCGTCGTCCTCGCATTCCCCGCCGGTGCGAGCACGGCGGACTACTACGCGCTCGTCGGCGGCGTCGTGATCGCGGCGATGGGTGTCCTGGGAGTGCTGACCGAGCGTCGTCGGGTCGCTGCGACGGCCTGACGCACCAGAAAACAGTACGAACGTACGGTGACGGTGGTCACAGCCGGCCGCGGGCGACGCCGGGAGTGAGCGTGTCGCACGGCGATCTCGTCGGTGTTCGGCATTGCGTGCATTTCGTTCCCGAACTGCGGTTATCAGGTTACTGACGGGTACGGAGTCGCCACGACACTCGCGACGTTCTTCGCAAGATTCGCAGAACGCGCGTACTGCTTAGCGTAGATTTACAGTCTCAGCAGGTAGACACCACTTTTTCTCTGTGCCATCGTGGGGTCGTACATCCGATATGCCTGGCAAGCCTGCGAAGCACGAGCACGCTGCCGACGCAGACGCAACAGAGACGGAGCTTTTCGATGTCGACCACCGGCACACCGAAGACCACGGAAGAGATCCAGAAGGACTGGGACACCAATCCCCGCTGGAAGGGCGTCACCCGCAACTTCACCGCACAGCAGGTGTCCGACCTGCAGGGCAGCGTCGTGGAGGAAGCCACGCTCGCGCGTCGCGGCTCGGAGATCCTCTGGGATCTCGTGAACAACGAGGACTACATCAACTCGCTGGGCGCCCTCACCGGCAACCAGGCCGTGCAGCAGGTGCGCGCCGGCCTCCAGGCCATCTACCTCTCCGGCTGGCAGGTCGCCGGTGATGCCAACCTCTCCGGCCACACCTACCCGGACCAGAGCCTCTACCCGGCCAACTCGGTTCCGAGCGTCGTGCGTCGCATCAACAACGCTCTTCTGCGCGCCGACGAGATCGCCAAGGTCGAGGGTGACTCGTCCGTGAAGAACTGGCTCGCGCCCGTCGTCGCGGACGCCGAGGCCGGCTTCGGTGGCGCGCTCAACGCCTACGAGCTGCAGAAGGCCATGATCGCGGCCGGCGCCGCAGGCGTGCACTGGGAGGACCAGCTCGCCTCGGAGAAGAAGTGCGGCCACCTCGGTGGCAAGGTGCTCATCCCCACCCAGCAGCACATCCGCACCCTGACCTCCGCGCGTCTCGCGTCGGACGTGGCCGACGTGCCGTCCGTCATCATCGCCCGCACCGACGCCGAGGCAGCCACGCTGATCACCTCGGACGTCGACGAGCGCGACCAGGAGTTCCTGGACGGAACCCGCACCGCCGAGGGCTTCTTCGGCGTGAAGAACGGCATCGAGCCCTGCATCGCTCGTGCGAAGGCCTACGCCCCGTACGCCGACCTCATCTGGATGGAGACCGGCGTGCCGGATCTCGAGGTCGCCAAGAAGTTCTCCGAGTCGGTCCGCAGCGAGTTCCCCGACCAGCTGCTCGCCTACAACTGCTCGCCCTCCTTCAACTGGAAGGCGCACCTGGACGACGCGACCATCGCGAAGTTCCAGAAGGAGCTCGGCGCGATGGGCTTCAAGTTCCAGTTCATCACCCTCGCCGGCTTCCACTCGCTCAACTACGGCATGTTCGATCTGGCGCACGGCTACGCCCGCGAGGGCATGACGGCGTTCGTCGACCTGCAGGAGCGCGAGTTCAAGGCGGCCGAGGAGCGTGGCTTCACCGCCATCAAGCACCAGCGTGAGGTCGGCGCCGGCTACTTCGACCGCATCGCCACCACCGTCGACCCCAACACGTCGACCGCAGCCCTGAAGGGCTCCACCGAAGAGGGCCAGTTTCATTAACCCCCACTCGGCGCTTTCTGCGCAATAGTCAGGCGGCTCGCAGCTTTCGTTGCGGGCCGCCTGTCTCGTACTCGGTGGGTTCGCCCGTCCCCCAGCAGAGTTACCCCCGCCTCGCCTTCGCGCGGGGAATCGTGAATCGTGAAGGAGAAACGTGAGCAGCGAGAAGATCGAGCGCGTCGGGATCGTCGGCGCCGGACAGATGGGGGCCGGAATCGCCGAGGTGTGCGCACGCGCCCACGTCGACGTGATCGTGTTCGAGCAGACACGCGAACTGGCTGCCGCGGGCAAGGCGCGCATCCTGAAGTCGCTCGACCGCGGCGTCAGCAGCGGCAAGATCACCGAGCGCGAACGTGAGCAGGCCGCCGCACGGTTGACCTTCACGTCCGAGCTGTCCGACTTCGCCGATCGCGAGATCGTCGTCGAGGCCGTGCTCGAGGACGAGGGGATCAAGACGGCTCTCTTCGTCGAGCTCGACAGAGTGGTCACGGATCCCGACGCGGTGCTCGCCTCCAACACCTCGTCGATCCCGATCATGAAGCTCGGCGTGGCCACGACCCGCCCCGAGCGGGTCATCGGCATGCACTTCTTCAACCCGGTGCCGGTTCTTCCTCTCGTGGAACTCATCTCGTCGCTGAAGACGTCCGATGCCGTCCTGGCACGCGCGGAACGTTTCGCGGCCGACGTCCTCGGCAAGCAGGTCGTCCGCGCGGCGGACAGGTCCGGCTTCGTCGTCAACGCTCTGCTGGTGCCGTACCTCCTCTCGGCGATCCGCATGGTCGAGTCGGGCTTCGCCACGCGCGACGACATCGACAAGGCCACGGTGCTGGGTCTCGCGCATCCCATGGGCCCGCTCGCACTGTCGGACCTCATCGGGCTCGACACCGTGAAGTCGATCGCCGACTCGATGTACGCCGAGTACAAGGAACCGCTGTACGCGCCGCCGCCTCTCCTGCTCCGCATGGTCGAGGCCGGCCTGCTGGGCAAGAAGACCAGTGCCGGGTTCTACGAGTACGTCAACGGTCGCATCGCGACCTAGTCCGGGGCCCGATGTTTGTCAGGCATCACTGAACTCCCGAGAAACCGACTCGATCCCCGTTCTGCCGCGCTAGTTTTCAGCGCGGCGCATCACCTGCGTCCGACTGACTCGAGACGTACGGGGGGATCGACATGGCGCGCAGCATGCCGCTCGTCTCCCGCGTCACCACCGGCACCCGCACGCTGGGTCGTTTCGCCGACCTCGTGGTCGCTGCGTTCGGCCATCTGGTGCGGGACCTGGTGGGCCTGCGCTTCGCCTGGCGCGAGTTCCTCGACCAGGCGTGGTTCATGGTCACGGTCACCGTGCTTCCCGCCGTTCTCGTCTCGGTGCCGTTCGGCGTCATCGTCTCGGTCCAGGTGGGCAGCCTGACCAATCAGATCGGTGCCACGTCCATCGCGGGCGCCGCGGGCGGCCTCGGAGTCATCCGCCAGGGAGCGCCCATCGTGACCGCGCTGTTGCTGGGCGGCGCAGCAGGATCCGCGATCGCGGCCGATCTCGGTGCCCGCACGGTGCGCGAGGAGATCGACGCGATGCGCGTCATGGGCATCGACCCGGTGCGTCGGCTCGCGACTCCCCGGCTCGCCGCCATGCTCGTCGTCGCACCGCTGCTGTGCTCGCTGGTCATCTTCATGGGTCTGGTGTCCGGGTACGTCGTCAACGTCGGGTTCCAGGGTGGTACGCCGGGCAGCTACCTGTCCTCCTTCGCGTCTTTCGCCTCGACCACCGATCTGGTCGTCGCGATGGTGAAGGCCGAGATCTTCGGCATCATCGTGGTTCTCGTCGCGTGCCAGCGCGGGTTCGAGGCCACGTCGGGCCCTCGCGGTGTCGCGAACGCGGTGAACGCTTCGGTCGTCGTCGGTGTGCTGTCGGCCTTCATCGTCAACGTCCTCGCCACCCAGTTGGTGTCGATGTTCCTTCCGCAGCGGCTCGGGTGACGCCATGACCGTCGCTCGCTACACCCCGCCCGGCACCGCGCCGCTCGTCCGCGGCGGCAAGCGCATCGCTCGCGTACCGCTCGGGCTGGTCGAACACCTCGGGCATCAGCTCACCTTCGTGTGGCAGGTGCTCGTCGCGATTCCGCACACCCTGCGTGCCTACCGGCGCCAGACCATGATCGTGCTCACCGACATCACCTGGGGCAGCGGTAATCTCGTGGTCGGCGGCGGTACCGTCTCGGTGCTGGTCATCCTCGGTGTGGCCGTGGGGTCGTCCATCGGGATCGAGGGTTACAACGCCCTGAATCTCGTCGGCATGGGTCCACTCACGGGCTTCATCTCGGCCTACGCCAGCACGCGGGAGCTCGCCCCGATGATCGCCGCGATCGGGTTCGCCTCCCAGGCGGGATGCCGCATGACGGCGGAGATCGGTGCGATGCGCATCTCCGAGGAGATCGACGCGCTCGAGGTAGTGGGGATCCGCTCGATCCCGTTCGTCGTCACCACGCGCGTCATCGCCGGCGTGGTCACGATCATCCCGCTGTACCTGCTCACGCTGATCCTGAGCTACGTCTCGTGTGCGTTCATCGTCGCCGCGTTCGGCGATCAGTCGTCGGGGACGTACGACCACTACTTCTCGGCGTTCCTGCAGCCGTCGGATCTGCTGTACTCGTTGCTCAAGGCCACCATCTTCGTCGGCGCCGTCATCATGATCCACGGCTACCAGGGCTACTACGCGACGGGCGGACCCGAGGGTGTCGGCCGTGCGTCGGGCCGCGCGATCCGCGCGTCGCTCATCGTCATCGTCGTCCTCGACATGATCCTCACCGTGGTCATCTGGGGAGTCGACGTCGGCATCAGGATCTCGGGGTAGGGGACCATGGCAGTCTTCGACGATCTGTCCCGCAGATCCGCGGGCCCTCGCTCGCTCCGGGTACGCGGCCTCGTGGTGGCCGTCGTGCTCGTGGTCCTCGGTGTGGTGCTCGGCAAGTACGCCACCGGTGACTTCGAGTCCCGGTTCGATCTCACGATCGACAGCACCGCCGTCGGTGACGGCCTCGCGGTCGGGTCGGACATCAAGTACCGCGGACTCCCCATAGGCCGTGTCGACGAGATCGAGCCGCTCGGGTTCGGATCGCAGCGAGTGCACGCCCACATCGAGCCGGCCGTCGCCTCGGTCCTGACCGACGACGTCACCGCGCGGTTCTCCTCCGCGACGGTCTTCGGAGCGACGGTCATCGAATTGTACTCGGAGGGAGAGGGATCCCCGCTGCGCGAGGACACCGTCCTGGCGCTGGGCGACGACACCGAGACGGCGACGGTCACCGGCGTCTTCCGCCGACTCGCCGATCTGACCGATGTGCTGGACGCGGACAACACCGAGCGGGTGCTCGACCTGGCGTCCCGCGTGTCGTCGGAGTTCGGCGACAGCCTGAAGCCCTTCTTCGACACCGCGCAGATGATGGCCGAGACCCAGCGTGCGCCGCTCGCCTGGAAGCTGCACCGCGGTGGTGAGTTGGCGGACGGGCTGGGCGCCTCCATCGGACCGGTCACCGACGTGATCGACCAGGTCGTCACCAGCAGTGAGTACTTCGAGAATCCGGAGAACAGTGCGCGGGCGATCACGGCCATGTCCGGACTCGGATCCGGCCTCTCGATCCCACTGGGAGATCTGTTGCGCGACAACGGTCCGTACCTCCGCCCGCTGCTCGACACCCTGCTGGACGTGTTGCTGCCGGTGGCGCTCTCGGCGGGAACGCTCGCGCCGGCATACCAGCGTGTGCCCGACGTGATCTCCGGCGTCGAGGACGCTTTCCCGAACGTCGACGGCCGGACCCAGCTGCAACTTCAGGTGATCGTGAAGAACATGCCCGCCATGGCCGGTCCGGCGGAAGCCTTCGCGGCGCGACTGGGCGGTGTGCTGTGACGCGCTCGTCGGTGGTGGGGACGCCGGTGGCGACCCTGGTGAAGCTCGGTGCGTTCGCGCTCGTGGCCGTGTTGTGTCTCGTCCTCGTGGGCGGCGCGCTGCGCAACGGCGGCGGCGACGACCGGTCGACGTTCGACGCGCGTTTCGACGACGTCTCCGGTCTCTACGCCGGTGACGACGTCCGCCTCTCGGGCGTGCTCGTGGGGTCGGTGAACGACATCGAACTCGACGGGAACCGGGCCAGGGTGTCCTTCGAGGTCGACTCCGACCGGCCGGTGCTCACGACCACGAAAGCTGCTGTGCGCTACCAGAACCTGTTGGGTCAGCGGTATCTCGAGCTCATCAGCACCGACGACTCGGGATCCGAGTTGGCACCGGGGTCCTCGCTGGCGGACGACATGACCGTGCCGTCGTTCGACATCACGACGCTCTTCGACGGGTTCCAGCCCATCTTCGAGACCATCGACACCGACCAGGTGAACCGGTTCGCGCAGAACGTGCTCGATCTCGTGCAGGGCGATGGGTCGGGCCTCGGGCCGGTCCTGCGCGACCTGGACGGGCTGACCACCTATGCCTCGCAGCGCGAGGACCTCATCGTGCTCCTCATCCGCAACCTGGGCGCCATCTCCGGTGTGGTGGCCGAGCGCTCGGAGCAACTGGGTCGACTGTTCGCCGAACTCGACCGCGTGGTGTCGACGTTCGCCGACAGGGCCGACACCCTGCTCTCGTCCGTCGACGACATCAATTCCGGTCAGGGACCGTTCATCTCGATCGGAGAGCAGTTGCGCGACACCTACGACTCCGAGTACGGCCCGGTGGACTCGGCGTTCAGGCGGCTCGTACCGGGAGCTCAGCAACTGGTGGACCTGCTCGCGATGGTGCCCAGTCTGCTGCGCGGTGTCGACCAGACGGTGCGCAACGCCCCCGAGGGGCAGGTCTCCGCGTGCTCGGCCGGCGACACCGAGATTCCCGGCATCGGCTCGGTCGTGCTCGGAACCCAGCGCCTGGTGGTGTGCCGATGAGCTCCGTACGTCAGGGAAGCCAGACCGTCTGGGGAATCGTGGGCGTGCTCGCGCTCGTCGTCGCCGTGGTGGCCGCCGTCGTCGTGTACTCGCTTCCCATCGGGCATCGCACGTACACAGCGGCATTCGAGACGACCGGCGGAGCGCACGCCGGGGACGACGTCCGCATCGCCGGTATCTCGGTGGGATCGGTGACGTCGATGAAGCTGGACGGCGACCACGTCCAGGTGGCCTTCGAGGTGGACGAGAACGTCGAACTGGGCGACGCGACGTCGCTCGGGGTGCGCCTGCTGACGCCGGTGGGGGGCCACTACTTCTCGCTGACTCCCGGCGGTACCGGAGAGCTGCAGGACGGGGAGATCCCGCTCGAGCACACCCGCGTGCCGTTCTCGCTGTCCGACACGGTCGAGGCGGCGACGCCGATCCTCCGCGATCTGGACGGAACGTCGTTGCGGCAGAACATCGCCGAGATCGATCGGGCCGTGCAGGCTCAGCCGGAGTCGATCCGTGACATCACCACGACCCTGACGTCCATGACCGGTGCGATCGCCGATCGCCAGGACGATCTCGACCGGAGCCTCGACGTGGCCGACGAGTACATCGGCGAACTGGCGACCGATCGCGAGATCCTGCTGGGGCTGCTGAAGCAGATCGGCATCATCACCTCCAAGCTGGGCGCGAAGCGCGCCGACGTCGCCGCGGCCGCCGACAAGCTCTACCGGCTGTTCTCGCTCCTGCACCGACCGATCATGGCGCTCGACGAGGGGCTCGGCCCCACGATCGACGAGGTCGAGAATCTCGTGGCGTCGCTGAAGGAGCGCACGGGGTCCATCGACGACGCGATCTCCGCGGGCCGCGAGTTCTCCGAGTCCATGGCCGGCCTTCTCGACACCGGCGCCGGGCCCGTCATCGACCGCAGTGCCGCCGTCGTCACCGGATCGACGCTGTGTGTCCCGGTTCCCGGAAAGGTGTGCTGACGTGGCCGCTCGCAGCAAGGTGGTGGCAGTGGCCGTCGCCGCCGTCGTCCTGGTCGGCGCCGGGACCGCGGCGTCGTCCGCAGCCCAGCTCGTCGGGACCCCGCGCTCGGATCTGTGCGCCGAGATGACCGATTCGGTCGGTCTCTACGAGGGGAACGACGTCACGCTCCTCGGCATCCCCGTGGGCGAGGTGACCGGCATCGAGCCTCGCGGCGACCACGTCCGGGTCACGATGTCCGTCGAGGACTCGCTCACGTTGCCGGCCGACGTGGGTGCGGTGACGATGTCGGACTCCATCGTCACCGATCGCCGGCTCGAACTGACCACGCCGTATCGCGACGGCGTGCCCCTCGATCGCGACGAGTGCATCCCGCTCGAGCGCACCCGCACCCCCATCGGGATCAGCGACACCCTCGAGGCGGTGAACAAGCTCGGCGCGGAGCTTCTCGGAACGACGTCGACGACCGATCCGGACAACCCGCGGCCGCCGGACGAGGAGATTCTCGGCGACACCCTGCGCTCGCTCGACACCGCACTCGACGGCAGCGGGGAGCAACTCGGGACCGCGCTGTCCCAGGTCTCCGATCTGGTCGGCAATCCGGCGAACAAGGACACCCAGGTGCGCCGCATGGTCGACAACGTCGACACGCTGACGGCGACCCTGGTGGACCGGTGGCCGGACATCACCCTGCTGATCGAGAACCTGAAGCAGGGGCTCGGGGCCGCGGGCGACTTCTCGGAGCGGTTCGCCCAGGCGATCGACCTGACGGTCGAGTTTCTCCCCGTCCTCGAGAAGACGCTGCCGAAGTTCGCACCCACGCTCTACCGCGTGCTCGACGTCGTCGTCCCGATCGTGGCGATCATCGTCAGCAGAGTCGGCGACATCGCGAGCATCCTGTCGCGGGTGCCGAAGCAGACGGAACAGCTCGCCTCCCTCCAGGATCCGGACACGCAGGCCGCCCGGCTGACGTTCGCACCTCCGCAGTTCGCGGTGCCCGTCGCGGGTGGGTCCACCGTGAACGTCGATCTGGTCCCGCTCGTGCTCGGATCGGCAGGGTCCCGGTGAAGCGGCTCCTGGCGGCGCTGACCGTGGCGGCCGCGGCCGTGACGGCGTCGGGCTGCGGTGCCTCGATCGCCGACCTGCCCGTGCCGGGCAGTTACGTTCCGGGCCCGACCTACCGGGTCGACATCGAGTTCTCGAGTGTGCTGAATCTGCCGGCGCGGGCCAAGGTGGTCCTCGACGGTGTGGACGTCGGGCTCCTGGAGTCGGTCACCCTCACCGGCTCGACCGCCGTCGCCGCCGTGAACGTCGATCGCACCGTCGCACTGCCGGCGCTCACGCGAGCGGAACTGCGCCAGGGCACGATCCTGGGCGAGATCTACGTCGCGTTGCAGCGTCCGGAGGACGGATCCGACACTTCGGGTGCCACCCTGCAGGACGGCGATGTCATCCCGCTCGAGCGGACGACGCCGGCGGACAACGTCGAAGACGTGCTGCGCGGGCTCTCCGAGGTGGTGGCCGGCGGGCACATCGTCGACTTCCAGCGGTCCATCGATCGGTTCAACCGGGCGATCCCGCCGGATCCGGCGACGGTCGACCTCATCAACGACAAGGCCCGAGAGGCGTTGCGGGACCTGGCGACCAACACGACGGAGCTCGACCGCATCCTGGGCGGCGCCGAGGCGGTGACCCGGTCGTTCGCCGAGAAGACGGACACGCTCGACACCATCCTGACGAGTGGTCCGGAACGTGTCGCGGGACTCGCGGACGCCCTGTTGGTCGTGGTCGACGCCCTGATCGATCTGGGGTACATGTCGCGGAACATCGGTGCCGTGATCAACCCGGTGGCGGGAGATCTGCACGACGTGATCGCCACTCTGCAGCCCATGATCCGCACTCTCGCCACGGCCGATCTGACGGCGCCGATGCTGGCGTCCCGCATGGACGCCCTGCTGCGCGAGAAGCTGGTGCCGTTCTTCACGTCGTCGCCGAACGTCCGCATCGCCTCCGTCTCGGGCGACACGCCCGCGGGAGAAGCACCCGACCGGGAAGGCCGGAGGCCGGCCGACGGCCTCGATCGAGCCGACGAGATGATTCAGGTTCTGCGATCGATCGGATTCGTGCGATGAGGGGTTCGATCCTGTCCGCCACGGCGCTCGCGGCGGTCGCCGTGCTGGGTGTCGGATATTTGTCGTTGAACGTCCTGGACATCGATCCGCGACACGACCACGCCGAGATCACCGTGCCGCTCACGACGTCCGGCGGCCTGATCGACACTTCTCAGGTGACGTTGCGAGGATTCGCCATCGGCAGGGTCGAGCGAATCGACGTCGAGGGCGGTGGACTTCGTGCCGTCGTCAGAGTGGATGCGGCGCAGAAGATTCCGGTCGACACCGAGGTGCGGGTCTCGAATCTCTCCGCGGCGGGCGAACAGTTCCTCGACTTCCGTCCGCACTCGGACTCCGGGCCGTACCTGGCGGACGGGGACGTGGTGGACGCGGCGGACGTCTCGGTCGCTCCCAGCGTCAGCGACACCCTCGCGGTCGCCGAGGCACTCACGCGCGAGATCGACACCGATGCGCTGGGCGGCATCGTCGACACGGTCGACACCGCCACGCGGGGCCGGGAGTCGGACATCGACAACGTCGTCGAGGTGTTGCGGCTGCTGTCCCTCACGTTGGCCGACAAGAAGGACGAGATCCGGCGGCTGTATCGCAACCTGCAGGTGCTCGGCGAGAACGCGTACGCCGATGCGCTGGGCCCGCGGCTCGCGGACGCGGTTCCCGAACTGAACGCCTCCGGAGCAGGTCTCGACCACCTGATCGGTTCGTACCAGGACTACTCGTACGTCGGCGAGACCGTGTGGGACGGCGAACTGGCCCGGTTGGTGCCCAAGATCGACGAGTACCTGAGTCAGTTGTCGCCGGACCTCGGCTTCATCGCCACCGTGCTGCGCCCGGTCACACAGCCGATCCGCCCGCTCCGGGTCGATGCCGGCGCCCTGGTGACGATGCTCGAGCAGGTCTTCCCGCGCGGCGGACCGGCTCGGGTGGCCGTGACCCTGCCCGGCAACTGACGTACCCCTCCTGCATCAGACGGACGACGAGAAGGCCATCATGACAACAGAACTCGACACCACCTCGACCGAGGACGACGCGGCGCCGGACACGGCGGTGCCCGCGGTGTCGTCCCGGACGCGCCTCGTGGCGATCGTCGCCACCGTGGTCGCCGTGCTCGCGACCGTCGCTGCCGTGGTGGCAGGAGTGCAGTGGCAGTCCGCCCACTCGGCCCTGGCCGCGGAACGCGGAGCCGATGCCGACCGCGCCACCGCCGAGAACACGGCGCGGGCGTACACGGAGCGGTCGTTGACCTACGACCACACGGACATCGACGGCTTCTTCGGGGGCGTCGAGGAGGGCACCACCGACGCTCTGCGTGAGCGCTTCGACGGTGTGCGCGAGGTGCTCACGCAGATCATGACCGACTCGCAGGTGGTGGCGTCGGGTCGGGTGAACGCAGCGACGGTCACGGCGCAGGAGGGCGACACCTACACGGTGTCGGTCTTCGCGACCCAGACCACGCAGAACCTGCAGCAGCCCGAACCCGGTGCCGTGCCGACGCTTCTGACGGTGACCGTCGAGCACACCGGCGACGAGTGGTTGGTCTCGGACTACGGAGCCGACACCGGCACGTCCTGATCGCTGCGGCTCAGCCGCCCGGTGACGAACTGGGCTGCGCCGTGGATGCGCTGCTCCACATGCTCGACCCCGCGTTCCCGCAGGACGTCGGTGATGTCGTCGCGTCGGAACATCTCCAGTCCCACGGTGCTCGCTGCCGCGGCGGTGACCGCCCCGACCGGCTGTGGGCCGCGCCGCACCGTCGTCATGAGCGCGATGCGGCCGCCCGGTCGCAGCACCCGGATCATCTCGTCGAGGACCCGGTACGGCTCCGGCACCAGGTACAGCGCGGCGTAGCAGCACACCGCGTCCACGGCGTCGTCCTCGAACGGGAGCTCTCGCGCGTCCCCGAGCAGGTAGGCGACGTGCTCGTCGTCGTCGGTGTCCGCCGACGCGCGGGCGATCATCGGCTCCGACGCGTCCAGGCCGATGACGAGAGGCTCCGACACGTCGAGCCCGGTCACGAGAGGCCGACCGTGCGCTCCGGTGAGCATGGCCTCGGCCAGCGATCGCGAGAAGTTGCCGGGTCCGCACGCGACGTCCAGGACGACCGACACGTCGGGGGACACGAGACCGAGGTCACGCACCGCGTAGGCCCGCTGTTCCTCCACGGAGGGCCCGCCGGCGCCCATCCACAGGCGGAACAGAGGCCGCCACGCGCGTTCGTAGACGGCCGCGAGGGGGGAGAAGGTCATCAGGCGCCCGGCGACGGACGATGCGGAGGCGGGGGACGCCTCTCGCGCTGTGGAGTCCGTCACCCGGACGTCGAGCACTCCGCGCATCGGCGACGACGCGTCGACACCCGTTCGGAGCAGTTCTCGGGTCCGCCGTACCGCGGGTGTCTCGGCCATACCGACCACGCTAGCGCGACCACGCCCACGGCGGTGCGGACGTTGCTACTGTGACCGACGTGGTCCGGTCGGACCCGTTCGCGTACAGGGGAGGACGTCACGTCATGGCTTCGATCACGGTGCCCACCATCGCTGGAATCGGTCTCGCTGCAACAGGTGCCGCGCACTTCGTGGCGCCCGACGCCTTCCGCTCGATCACCGAGCCGGCGTTCCCGAAGGACACTCGTACGTGGACCTACCGCAACGGTGCGTCGGAGCTCGTGATCGGCACCGCCATCGCCGTCCCGGCCACGCGCAAGGTCGGTCTCGTCGCGCTCGCGGGGTACCTCGGCTTCCTCGGGTACCGGATGGCCACCGCTCGCTGATCCGTCGCCGAGGACGAACCGGACATGGTTTACGAGTCAACGATGCACGGGTAGACATGTGTACATGTCCACAGCAACCGCATACGCCGCCACCGCACCCGACGCACCGCTCGAGAAGACCACCATCGAGCGACGAGAGCTCGGTCCGAACGACATCCTGATCGACGTCAAGTTCGCCGGTATCTGCCACTCGGACATCCACACCGCCCGCAACGAGTGGGGCGGCACCACGTACCCCGTCGTCCCCGGCCACGAGATCGCCGGCATCGTCGCCGAGGTCGGTTCCGACGTCACCAGCCGCAAGGTCGGCGATCGCGTCGGCGTCGGCTGCTTCGTCGACTCCTGCGGCACCTGTGAGGCCTGCAAGGACGGCGACGAGCAGTACTGCACCAAGGGCGTCGTCCAGACGTACAACTCGAAGACCTACGAGGGTGAGTTCACCCACGGTGGCTACTCGACGCAGATCGTCGTCACCGAGAAGTTCGTGCTGGGCATCCCCGAGGGCGTCGAGCTCGACGTCGCCGCGCCGCTGCTGTGCGCCGGCATCACCCTCTACTCGCCGCTGAAGCACTGGGGCGCGGGCCCCGACAAGAAGGTCGCCATCATCGGCATGGGCGGACTGGGCCACGTCGGCGTCAAGATCGCCCACGCGCTCGGCGCTCACGTCACCGTGCTCAGCCAGACGCTGAGCAAGGAGGAGGACGGCAAGCGACTCGGAGCCGACGAGTACTACGCCACGAAGGACACCACCGCGCTGAAGGACCTGCGCGGCAAGTTCGACCTCATCCTCAACACCGTCTCCGCGAACCTGCCGATGGGCGACTACCTCGGCCTGCTCGCCCGCAACGGCACGCTCGTCGAGTTGGGCGTTCCCGAGAAGCCCCTCGAGGTCCCGGCCTTCAACCTGCTGGCGAACCGTCGTTCGTTCGCGGGCTCCATGGTCGGCGGCATCGCCGAGACCCAGGAGATGCTGGACTTCTGCGCCGAGCACCACATCGGCGCCGAGATCGAGGTCATCTCCGGCGACCAGATCAACGAGGCGTACGACCGCGTCGTCAAGTCGGACGTGCGCTACCGCTTCGTGATCGACACCGCCACCCTCTGATCCACAGGCGCAGCGCCACAGCTGCGAACACCACCTTCGGGCGCCGACCTCGCGGTCGGCGCCCGTCGGCGTTCACGGCCGCGGCAGGGACGCCAGACGCTGCTTCTCGTGCTCCACGTCGAAGTCCGCGGGCGGCCACTGCAGGTCCAACGACGTCAGTGCTCCCGTCAGCAGCTCCGTGACGGCGAGCCGGCTGTACCACTTGTGATCGGACGGCACCACGTACCAGGGCGCCCACTGCGTGTCGGTGCGATCCAGGACCGCCTGGTACGCCTCCTGGTAGGCGACCCACTTCTCGCGCGCCTCGATGTCGCTCGGGTCGTACTTCCAGTACTTGTCCGGCCGGCGCAGTCGACGAGCGAGACGCTTGCCCTGCTGCTCCCACGACAGCGCCATGGCCACCTTGACGATGGTGGTGCCGCTCTCGACCACGCGGCGCTCGAAGTCGTTGATCTCGTCGTAGCGCGTGCGCCACACGCTGGGAGGAGCGAGTTCGTTCACACGGACGATGAGGACGTCCTCGTAGTGGGACCGATCGAAGACCCCGATCTGGCCCGGTCGCGGCAGCTTCTTCTCCACGCGC
This sequence comes from Rhodococcus sp. BP-160, assembly GCF_019836205.1. Taxonomy (NCBI): domain Bacteria; kingdom Bacillati; phylum Actinomycetota; class Actinomycetes; order Mycobacteriales; family Nocardiaceae; genus Rhodococcus; species Rhodococcus sp. BP-160. The sequence goes on along the minus strand of NZ_JABUEK010000003.1, from coordinate 384,320 downwards.
CACAGGAACGGGTGCGCCCGCTCCTCCTCCGTCGGGGTGCCGAAGGTCGCGTGATCGACACCCTGGGGCTCGACCATGCCGAGCACGTGCCGGACCATGCCGCCCTTGCCCGAGGTGTCCATCCCCTGCAGCACGAGCAGGACCGACCGGTGGTCGCCGCTCTTGCCGCAGGCGTACAGACGCTCCTGAAGTTCCGACAGGATCTTGCCGCGCGCCGACATCAACTCCTTGCCGGCGTCTTTGTCGCGATCGAAACCGGGCGTCGACGCGGCGTCCACCGTCGACCACGACGTGCCCGACGCGGCCAGGGCCGCGGGCAGATTCGTGGTGAAGCCGGGCGACGGTGAGCTGCTCATCCCGCGAGCGTAGGCGCACGCCCCGCTTCTCTAGTGCAGTTCCTCGCGGAGTTGGGCGAGTGTCCGGGCGAGGAGACGCGAGACGTGCATCTGCGAGATCCCCATCTTCTCGGCGATCTGCGTCTGCGTCATGTTTCCGAAGAAGCGCAGCAGCAGCACGTTGCGCTCACGCTCGGGGAGCTTCTCGAGCAGGGGACGGAGAGCCTCGTGGTTCTCGACGTTCTCCATCTCCTTGTCGTAGTCGCCGAGGGTGTCCGCCAACGACAGGCCCTCGGAATCGCTTCCGCTGGAAGCACTGTCGACCGAGAGTGTCTGGTAGGCGTTGCCGGCGGTGAGCCCCATCGCGACCTCGTCGCGGTCCAGGTCGAGATACTCGGCCAACTCGGAGACGGTCGGTGACCGCCCCTGCGTCTGCGACAGATCCGCGATGGCACGGGAGAGCTGCAGGTGCAGTTCCTTCATGCGCCGAGGGACGCGGACGGCCCATCCCGCGTCACGGAAGTGCCGGCGTACCTCGCCCATGATCGTGGGTACCGCGAAGGACACGAAATCGGATCCGCGTTCGACGTCGAAGCGATCGACCGCGTTGACCAGCCCGACGCGGGCGACCTGCACCAGATCGTCGTGCGCCTCACCGCGGCCGTCGAATCGGCGGGCGATGTGTTCGGCGAGTGGCAGGCACCGCGTCACCAGCTCGTCGCGCAGCTTGCCTCGCAGGGGATCGCCCTCGGGCAGCGTGCGGATGCGGGTGAAGCGCTCGGCGACGTCGGCGTACTCGTCCGCCGAGCGCCGTGACTTCGGCTTGCGTTCGCTTGTCGTCACTCGTCCCAGCCGTGCTTGCTCTTGGTGAACTCGATGGTGGTCGAGACGACACCGTGCTCGTCCTCGGACTGCGACGTCGACACGGAGTCGGTCAGGGCGTTGAGAACGTGCCAGCCGAAACCGCTGGCGTCCAGATCGGCGCCGGCCTCGGTCGTCGTCGTCACCGACACGTGGAGGGCGTCGTCCGCGGTGAGGAAACGGCACACCATGCGGGCACCCGGGGTGGCACGCACGATGAGGCGGCTGCAGGACTCGTCGATGGCGAGCCGGATGTCGGCGATGCTGTCCAGATCGAAGTCGTCCTGGGCGGCGAGTGTCGCGGCCACGGCGCGAGTGACCGACAGTTGGCTCGCGTCGGCGTGGACACCGAGTTCGATGGTGGCGTCGGCCCCCTCCGTGTTCGGCTCCGTCGTGATGGCCCGTGTCATGAGGTCTCCCACTTCTTCGTGTCGCGTGTCGGTTCAGGCGAACCTCGTACGTGTTCGACCGGTCGAGATTACCCGGGGGCCGTCGTCGCAAAACGTGCACCGTACCGGCGGCGTCTCCCGCGGCGTCGCTCGATGTTCACCAGGATCCTCACCGAAGTGGTTGGCAGACCGCTCCGGGTAGCGTAGGTTCAGAGACAGGTTGAGTCAGCAGCCGACGTACGAAGCACCGTCGATGGTCGCTCGGACTCCTTTCCATCAACCGCCACTCATTCTGCAGTCGCGGACGGGTTCTTTCACCTGCAGCACCATTGCTCTGCTTCTCCAGCTAGATCGGCATTTGGAGAATCATGACTGTTTCGACTTCACACGCATCCACCACCACCACTCTCGGCGACGACGTCGTCATGCTCGGCGGACTCATCTCCGTCGTGCGCACCGACTCGGAGACCACGTACCGCGTCACCGGCAGTGTGGACCTGTCCAACTCGTCCACTTTCTCGGACGTCGTGAGCAACGACGTCGAGGCGGAACGAAGCATCGTGCTCGATTTGTCCGGAGTCGACTTCTTCGGCACCGCAGCACTGTCCGTCGTGGCGGGTCTCGACGACCGCAGCGCGGCGAACGGTTCCCACCTGACCCTCGTGGTCGGCGACGCGGTCACCCGCGTCATGGGTGCCGCTCGGTGGGAGCCCACCGCACGCGTGGTCCGCTGACCACCCTGCACCGAAACTCGGCGTGATCCGGTTCGTCCGGGTCGTCGCTCCCCCCTGCCCCTGTCGCCGGTTCCCGGTGGCAGGGGCAGTGTCATGTCCGGGGCCGTAGGCTCTGACGGCATGGAACCTGTTGCCGCACTGCGAGAGGTGGCGTTCTGGCTCGAGCGGTCGCGGGCCGAGACGCGCCGGGTCAAGGCCTACCGCACCGCCGCCGACGTCCTGGCCGCACTGGACGCCGACAGGATGGCCGAGCTCGCTCGCACCGACGGCTGGACCACCCTGCGCGGCATCGGTCCGAAGACCTCCGCGGTCGCCGCGGCGGCCGCGGCCGGCGAGGTTCCCGAGTACCTCCTGCAACTGCGCGCCGAGGCACAGCCCATCGGTGTCGGCGGCGAGGAACTGCGAACAGCTCTGCGCGGGGATCTGCACACGCACTCCGACTGGTCGGACGGGGGAAGTCCGATCGAGGAGATGGCGGAGACCGCGCGCAGGATCGGGCACGAGTACTGGGTGCTCACCGACCATTCACCGCGTCTGACCGTCGCCCACGGGCTCTCCGCCGACCGACTGCGCGCCCAGCTCGAGGTCATGGACGAGGTGCAGCGACGCTTCGAGACCGACGGCGGGCGGCCGATGCGGGTGCTGACCGGCATCGAGGTCGACATCCTCGACGACGGTTCGCTGGACCAGGAGCCGGAGCTGCTCGACGACCTCGACATCGTCGTCGCGAGCGTCCACTCCCACCTGCGCGCGGACAGCGCCACGATGACGGCGCGCATGATCGCCGCGGTGACGAACCCGCAGGTCGACGTTCTCGGCCACTGCACCGGCCGTCTCGTCGAGGGCGGACGCGGCACCCGCCCCGAGTCGACGTTCGACGCCCGTGCCGTGTTCGAGGCGTGCCGTGACCACGGGACCGCGGTGGAGATCAACGCTCGTCCCGAGCGCCAGGACCCGCCGGAGCGGTTGATGGAACTCGCTCTGGAGGTCGGCTGCCTGTTCAGCATCGACACCGATGCGCACGCCCCCGGCCAACTGGACTGGCTCGGCCACGGTTGTGCACGTGCCACCGCGGTGGGCGTTCCGCCGGACCGTATCGTCACCACCTGGCCGGTCGACCGGTTGCTGGACTGGGCGTCGTCGGACGGAGCGTGACGCGGGCAGGTACCGGTCCCCGAGAGGAAAAGCGGGCAAAGAACGGGCAGAGTGCGTCGAAGGTGGAACAATCGCGAGGTGTTGCTGGGGGCGGAAACGGGTCTGGGGGCGGAGACGTGGTGACGGGAAGCCTGAACTCGGGTGGCCTGAACTCTGGTGGTTCGGACTCGGGCGACGCCGGCGACAGGCGCACCGTTCTGGCAGCGCTGACGGCGATCTCCGAGTCGTCCCAGGACGGTGTCGTGGTCTTCGATCGCAACACCTCCGTGCGGTACGCCAATGCCGCCGCCCGCACCATCCTCGAGTTCCCGGCCCACGAGAACCCGTCCGCGCGAGACCTCGTCGCGGACACGGCCGCCTCGACACTCGACCTCATTCTCGCCGAGCTGAATGCCACGGGAGCCTGGACCGGTCGGGTCGCGGTGGGAACTCCGGCCCGACCGATCCTGGTGTCCGCCTGGGTACTCGGGCCCACCGACGGCCACGAGGTCGTGGTCGCGACACTCGTGGACGGCTCCGAGCGGCAGGAGCGCGAGGAGGAGCTCGTCGACGCCCTCACCGCCGTCCGCCGCCGAGCGCGCGAGCAGCGCATCGTCGCCGGGCTCAACCGTGCGGCGCTCACCGGATCCTTCGACGACCTCGTGGCCACCGCTCTGCAGTCCATCGTGGACCTTGTCGGTGCCACGCACGCCGTGGTGTTCCGCCGACGCGGTGCGGACCGCCTGGCCGTCCACGCGGCCACCTTCGAGCCGCCGGACGAGGAGACCCTGCCCTCGGGCACCGCGACGCTGGCCGGCTACGCGCTCGAGCGCGAGGAGGTGATCGTGTGCGCGGACACCCGCGACGAGACCCGCTTCGACGTCACCCTGCTCGAGGACCACGACCTCCGCAGCGGTATCGCGGCTCCCGTCCGCGGGGGCGACGGCACGTGGGGTGTCCTCGTCGTCTATCGCACCGAGCCGCACACGCCGTCGGCCGACACGTTGTCCTTCGTCGTCACGGTGGCCGCGGTGCTGGCGTCCGCTGTGCGCCGGTCCGACCTCGAACGCGAGCTGCGATACCGCAGCCTGCACGACCCGCTGACGCAGTTGGCGAATCGCACGCTCGCGTACCAACGCATCGATTCCGCGCTCGGAGTCTCGCGCGAGGACGGGACGCTCACCGCGGTGATCCTGGTGGACCTCCACGACTTCCGCACCATCAACGACAGCTTCGGCCACGGGGCGGGGGACGCGGTGCTCACGGCGGTGGCGCCGATGCTCACCCGCACCGTCAGGCCCTCCGACACCGTCGCCCGCTTCGGCGGCGACGAGTTCCTGCTCGTGTGCCCGGGCCTGCGCAGCACCTTCGACGCCATCGGCGTCGCCCAGGGTGTGCTGGCCATGTTCCGCCGTCCGCTCACCATCGGGAACCGGACGACGACAGTCACCGCCTGCATGGGCATCTCGGTCGGTTACGGCGAGCACACCGCCGCGGAGATGGTCCGCCAGGCGGACGTCGCCATGGGCGGCGCGAAGAAGGAGGGGCCGGGGAGCTACGAGCTGTACGACAAGGTGCAGGGCGGAGAAGCGTTGCGGCGCTTGACCATCGCCTCGGAGCTCCGGTCCGCGATCGAGAACGACGACCTCGACGTGGCGTACCAACCCGTGTTCGACATCCGATCCGGACGCATGACCGGGGTCGAGGCGCTCGCGCGGTGGACCACGTCGAGTCTCGGCGTCGTCGGGCCCGACGAGTTCGTTCCCGCCGCCGAACGCGCGGGCCTGATCGGGCCGCTCGGCAGCTGGGTGCTGCGCCGGGCGTGCACCGAGGCCGCGCGCTGGCAGACCGGTGATCCGGTGGAACTTCGCGTCAACGTCAGTCCGCTGCAGCTTCGTCAGCGCACGTTCGCGTCGTCCCTCGCCGACACGCTCGAGCGCACCGGTCTCGCCCCGGATCTGCTGGGCATCGAGATCACCGAGACCCTGTGGCTCGAGGACACGTCCGCCGTGAAGAACAACCTCGACGAGCTGCACCGGATGGGCATCAAGATCCTGCTGGACGACTTCGGTGTCGGCCACAGCTCGCTGGACTACCTGACGCGCTTCCCGATCCTCGACGCCATCAAGATCGATCGATCGTTCGTCGCCGACCTGCCGACCGAGCAGTCGGAGGCGGTCATCCGCGCCGTCGTGTCGGTGGCCGACGCGTTCGGTCTCGACGTGGTGGGCGAGGGCGTGGAGACCACGGCCCAACTCGACAGCCTCGTCCGGTGCGGATGCGGGTACGCCCAGGGCTACCTGATGGCGCGACCACTACCGCCGGGCGACGTGACCGCCCTGGTGGCGTCCGGGGGTCGGATGAATGTCGATGCCGGACCTGCTCGGTGACCGACGCTTCGACACGTACATGTTCTCGTCCGCGAGCGACCACGACGCGGTGATGCTGCCGGCCTCGGTGACCGTGCTCCAGCCGACCGACATCGGCACGTCCGCCGCGTGGGCGGAGGACCCCAGGGCCGTGAGCATGCCGTCGACGTCGGTGGCGTCGCGGTCGAACACCAGGACTCCGAACTCGTCGCCGCCGAGACGGGCCACGACGTCCGACTCGTGAGCCCACGCCCGCAGCAGTTCGGCGGCGCGTCGGATCACCCGGTCTCCCGCGGCATGGCCGTGCCGGTCGTTCACCTGCTTCATCCCGTCGAGGTCGACGACCACCACGGCGCCGGGGTCGGCGAAGCGAGTCCAGCGCGCGTCCTCGGGCTCGAGCACCCGGTTCCATCCCCGCCTGTTGAAGAGTCCGGTGAGGGGGTCGGTCTCCGCCTCGCGCCGAGCCAGTTCGGCGGACCGCTCCGCGACCGCGCGGGCGTGGTCGGTCTCGAACACCGTGGTGAGCAGCCCGGACAGGAGATCGAGCAGCGCGGTCATGCCGGCGGGCAGCGGCCCGCTGATCGGCCGCGAGCCGAAACCGCACATCGTGCCGAACAGCGAGCCGTCCGCCCGCCGGATGGGCACACCGATGTACGACCGGACCGGGTCGTGCCCGGGAACGCCGATGCGCGGGATGCCCGCGTCGTCGAGGTCCTCCACGACGGACGGGATCTCGCCCTCGGTCATCGAATGGCACAGCGACTCGTTCCACCCCACGACGAGGCCGGTGTCGATCCCCAGGCCGTTGGTGTTGGTGCGCAGGAAGATCTGCTTGTCGTCGACGACGCGCGAGACGGCCCAGGCCGTGGCGGGAAGGATGCTGTCGAGATACGCGACGACGGCCGCGCCCGCGGCGTCGAAGGTGGAGAGCGCGGAGGGCGGCGGTGCGATCGAGGGGGGACGAGGTGGAACGGTCACGGTCTGTCCTGAGGGCGGAAGGTCGACCGCGGCACCCCCGGAACCGCGTGGCCGGTGAGTCCGGACCGAGTGTCGTCTGTCGGCACCGATTCTAGCCCCCGGCGGGCGAGCACCTACCCTCGAATCATGGCACCGACGTACGCAACAGCCGACCGAGTCGATCTCGATGCCCTGCATCGCTTCGTCGCCGAGCGGCATCACGCCACCCTGGTCACCACGAAGCAGTCCGGTGGACTGCAGATCTCACCCGTGACCTGCGGGCTCGACGCGCAGGGGCGCATCGTCGTCTCGACGTACCCGCAGCGCGCGAAGACCGTGAACATCCGTCGGTCCTCGGCCGTCACGCTCTGCATCCACTCCGACGACTGGAACGGCCCCTACGTGCAGATCGACGGCACCGCGGAGGTCATCGACCTGCCCGACTCCGTCGAGCCGCTCGTGGACTACTACCGGGCGATCGCGGGCGAGCACCCCGACTGGGACGAGTACCGGCAGGCGATGGTGACGCAGGGCAAGTCGATCATCCGGATCGCCATCGACACGTGGGGACCGATCGCGACCGGCGGATTCCCGCCGCCCGCGCAGGATCAGCCGGCCGACGAGTCGAACGGCTGACCCCGGCTCACTCGGCCGCGTCGAGAGCGGTGACGGCCTGGACCACGGCCTCGCAGAACGCGGGGATGTCGTCCGGGTTGCGGCTGGAGATCAGGTTGCCGTCCACGACGACCTCCTCGTCCACCACCGTGCCGCCGGCGTTCCTGATGTCGGTACGCACGCTCGGGTACGAGGTCAGCGTGCGACCGCGTACGACGTCGGCCTCGACGAGCGTCCACGGGCCGTGGCAGATCACCCCCACCGGCTTGCCGGAGTTCACGAAGTCGCGGACGAACGACACCGCGTCGGTGTCGAGGCGCAGCGTGTCGGGGTTGGTCGTTCCACCCGGCAGGACCAGCGCGTCGAAGTCGTCGACGGAGGCCTCGGCGACCAACTGGTCGACGGCGAAGGTGTCGGCAGGTTCGGTGTCGTTCTCGAAGGCCTGGATCTCACCGTGGGTCAGCGAGAGCAGCACCGTGGTCGCTCCGGCCTGATCGAGTGCCTCGCGGGGAGCGGTGAGCTCGATCTGCTCGACACCGTCCGTCGCGAGGAACGCCACGGTGCGGCGGGCCGACCCGGAGTCGGTGTTCGGGGTGTCAGTCATCGTGAACCTCTCTCGTTCTCGCCGTGTCGCGGGACGCGATGCGGCTGTCCCGATCTACCCGGCACCCGGTGGTGGGAAACGGCACACCCTCGGCGGGTTGGATCGGCCCGGGCGCGGGTATCTGCCCTTCGACCGGATGGTGAGCACGTCCGATCGAGGCACCGCTGCGTTCACCGAGAGGTGACGCGGGAGAGGGGAACACCAGTGAGCACACCGACAGTGGACGCGGCCGGAGCGGTCGTGCCCGACACCGCCGGCGATGCCGCCGAGGCACCCGTGATGACCTGCCTCTTCGAGCACACCACGGCGGGAATCGTCCTGATGGTCGCTCTGTGCGCCGGGATGGCGGCCTTCGTGGCGGCCGCGGTGAACTCCTTCGCCCTGGGAGCCCTGGTCGGTGTCCTCATGATCGGTATGGCCGGTATGGCCGTGGTGTTGGTTCCGGTCGAGCGCCGGTAACCTCGGAACGGCCCACGCAGACTCACCGAGGGAGGGAACGACAGATGCCCGATTTCACGAGCCCGGAACTTCCCGTCGAGGACGCTCTCGAGCAGGAGCAGGACACGGTGCGGGACGACGACACCGACGCGGTCACGCCCACGGTCGCCGTGACGTACGACGCTTCCGACGCGGACCTGCTCGAGCAGAGTCGCGACGTCCCGCTCGACGACGAGCACGACCGCTAGGCGCCTCTATTCGTCGACGAGTGGGTGGTCGACCGCGTTGAAGCGTGAGGGCGAACCGCCCGCTTCCGCGACACCGTGGATGCCGCCCCACACCATCATGGTGAGGTAGTCGATGAGGTCCGCTGCCGACATCGACCGGTTCGAGATCCACCAGTGCGTGGCCAACTGGACGCCGCCCACGATCCCGTACGACCAGGGCAGCGAGCCGCCCGAGTCCATCTCCATCCGGCGTAGGCGCTCACCGAGCACCGTCGCCAGCAGTTCGGCGATCATGCGCTCCGACTCGGCGACCACGTCGCGGTTCGGCCCCGAGCTGTTCGACATCGCGTACAGGTAGACCTCGGGGTCGTCCGCGACGGTCTCCACGTACGCGGCGACCACCTGGCGGGTGAGGTTGTACTCGTCGAGCTCGACGCTGATCGCGTCGTAGATCCGCGGTGCGAGAGTCGTCTCCACATATCGCTCGAGCGTCGCGTTGGTCAGATCGTTCTTGTCGTGGAAGTAGCGGTACAGGACGGTCTTCGAGATACCGATCTCGGTGGCGATCTCGTCCATGCCGATGTTGCGGCCGCGCAGCCGGATGGCGGCGAGAGTGCCGTCCACCAGTTCCTCGCGACGGGCGATCTTGTGCTCGCGCCAGCGTCGCTTGCGGCCGTCCGGCTTGTCCGTGCGGGCGTCGGTCGCGGTGTCGTCGGAATCCGGCTTCACCGTCTCGGCCCTGGCGGAACGGGTTCGCCCGGTCTTCCGGGCCCCGGTCTCGTCGGCGTCCTGGTCGGCGGTGTCCCCGTCGCTCTTCCTCGCTGCCGATCTGCTCGCCACGCGCGTGTACTCCGTCCCGATGTCCGACTGCGCTTCTGGCGCACTCGTGTGCGGCGGCGCATGTCACGTCGCCCACTCCAACAGTAGTGCCCGGCGCCGTCGGACCCGCGTCCGGGCGAGACGTCGTCGCCGGTCGGGGCACGAGTCGCGCGCCGACCCTGCACAATGGAGTCGGTGCAGCTCATGACATTCGACGAGGACGTCAAACGACGCGACCTCCGCAAGATGAAGATCGTCGCCACCGGCTTTCTGGTGTTCGCCTCCATCGTCTATCTCTTCTGCCGGTGGCAGGAGTCCCGCGGCGCCGGCGGCTGGGTCGGTTTCGTCCGGGCGGCGTCGGAGGCGGGCATGGTCGGCGCGCTCGCCGACTGGTTCGCCGTCACCGCTCTCTTCAAGCACCCCATGGGTCTGAAGATCCCGCACACCGCGATCATCAAGCGGAAGAAGGACCAGCTCGGCACCAGCCTCGGATCGTTCGTCGGGCAGAACTTCCTCGCCGTCGACGTGGTGTCGCAGAAGGTCGAGTCCGCGCGCATCCCGCTGCGCCTCGGCACCTGGCTCGCCGACCCGGCCCACGCCGACCGTGTCGCGGAGGAGACGGCGACCGTGCTGCGCGGCTTCCTCGACGTGCTCGACGACGAGGACATCCAGCAGGTCATCGACAACACCATCGTCAAGCGCCTCGGTGATCCGCAGTGGGGGCCGCCGATCGGACGCGTCCTGGGCTCGCTGCTCGAGGACAACCGGCAGAAGCCACTGATCGACCTGCTCGCCGAGCGCGCGCACGAATGGGCCCAGAACAGCCTGCCGACCATCGACCGGATCGTGTCGAGGGACTCTCCGTCCTGGTCGCCGAAGTTCGTCGATGTGCTTCTCGGAGAACGCATCCACCGCGAACTCGTGGAGTTCACGTGGAAGGTCCGGTCGAACCCGCAGCACGAGTTGCGGCTCGCGGCCGACAAGTTCCTCACCGACTTCGCCGACGACCTGCAGAACGACCCCGACACCATCGCCAAGGCCGAGTCGATCAAGTCGGAGATCATGGGCCGCGACGAGGTCACCGGCCTCGCGGCGGCATCGTGGAAGGTGGCCAAGCGGCTCATCGTCGACTCGGTGGACGACCCGAAGAGCACCCTGCGCGCCAAGATCAGCGAGAACGTGCAGAAGTTCGGGCTCCGCCTGCGCGACGACGACGCGATGCGCGGCAAGGCGGACGGTTGGCTGATGGCCGGCGTGCGCTACATCGTCGAGAACTACACCGACGAGATCACCACCGTCATCACCGACACCGTCGCCCGATGGGACGCCGACGAGGCCAGCCGCAAGATCGAGCTGCAGGTGGGACGGGACCTGCAGTTCATCCGCATCAACGGCACTGTGGTCGGCTCGCTCGCGGGTCTGGCGATCTACTCGATCTCGCACCTGTTGTTCGGGTAGCCGCCGCGGCCGTGCACGGGGTGCGTGAGGTGCCCACCCCTTTCCGCCGACTGGTCGGGGTGCGCAGCGCCGAGCAGGGTGTGTGGCTGGTCGACACCACCACCGCGTGCCCTGGGGTGTGGGTGCTAGCACAGTGCTTGCAATTGCTAGCACCCTTGGTTATCGTCGTTGGCGAGGCGCATTCGACATCAGTCAGGAGTGTTCGAGATGGCATCCGAGGAGAAGGAAGGCGACGACACCACAGTGGTGTCGGCAGCCGGAGATCTCGCCGCCCGCGTCGTCAGCACGGCGACACAGGACATCGGGAGTTTCATTCGGGCACAGCGAGAGTCGGCCCAGGTGTCCCTGCGGCAACTCGCACTCTCCGCCGGCGTCAGCAATCCCTACCTCAGCCAGATCGAGCGGGGCCTGCGCAAGCCGTCGGCAGAGGTTCTGAGTCAGATCGCCAAGGGTCTTCGTGTGTCCTCGGAGGTCCTGTACGTGCAAGCCGGTCTGCTCGAGGAACGGCCGCACAGTCCCATCATCGACGCGGTGCACGGTGACGACTCCATCACGGAGCGTCAGAAGCAGGTGCTCCTCGAGATCTACTACTCGTTCCGCCGCGAGAACGAGACCGGCACCCCCACGCTGCGATCAGAGATCAACCACGAAACGACATCAGGAGATCACACATGACCGACCCGAAGTTCGACACCGTCAAGACCCCGCTGTTCGCCGCCGTCGGCGCCGGTGACGCCGTGGTCCAGGCCGTGGCCGACGTCGTCGCCCAGGTCCGCCACCGCGCCGAGAGCACGCAGGCCGACGTCAACGACCGCGTCGACACCGCCCGCGCCCGCCTCGCCGACCTGCAGGAAGACGTCACCGAGAGCGTCGAGACGCTCCGCGGACGCCTGAACGCGCTGCCGCAGGAGCTGCCGGACGAGATCGCCGATCTCCGCGAGCGTTTCACCCCCGAGGAGCTCCGCAAGGTCGCCGAGGCCTACCTCAAGGTGGCGTCGGACCTCTACACCGCACTCGCCGAGCGCGGCGAGGAGACGGTCGAGCGCATCCGCAAGAACCCGGCGGTCGAGGACGGTCTCGAGCGCGCCAACGCCGTCGCCAACGACGCTGTCGACCTCACCGAGCAGACCCTCGGCACCGTCGCCTCGCAGACCCGCGCCGTCGGTGAGCGCGCCGCAGCCCTCGCGGGCCGCGCGTCCGATCGTGTGCAGGAAGGTGCCGACGAGGCCACCGACGCGATCAAGGAAGGCGCCGAGGACGCCGTCGACAATGTCGACGAGGCTGCCGACGAGCTGAGCGAGAAGATCGACGAGCTCGGCCAGAAGGCGAAGACCGCAGGCCAGAAGGCGTCGGATCGCGCCTCGGGTGCAGCCGGCACGGTCGAGGGCAAGACGCGCAACAACGCGGGCTCGCCCATCAAGAAGACCCCGGCCACGAAGTCGGCTCCCGCCAAGGCCACCCCGGCCAAGGCCTCGACTCCCGCCCCCGCCAAGAAGGCCACCCCGGCCAAGAAGGCTCCGGCCAAGAAGTCGACCAGCTAGTCGATCGCGACAATTCCGACCCCCGCGCTGACGAAGCGCGGGGGTCGGTGTCGTTTAGGATGACCGCATGCCCATGGCGTACAGCGCGACCAGCGCGATCATGAACATCCTGCAACTCATCGCTCTGGTGGGTGTGGCGTTCGCGCTCTTCCACGCCATCCGCCAGCGCCCCGACGCCTTCACCGCCGCGGACAAGCTGAACAAGCCGGGGTGGGTGGCCATTCTCGCGGTCGCGCTGCTGATCCTGCTCGTCTTCCCGGTGGTGGGCTTCGTCGGCATCATCGCCGTCGTCGCCATCGGTGTGTACCTCGTGGACGTGCGGCCCAAGGTCGACGACATCCAGCGCGGACCGCGCTGGTAGCTACCCCTGGCCGGTGACCGTGAGCCAGAGCAGCGCCGCGTTGAGCGCCACGATCAGGCCGGTGGTGACGACGGCGAGGACCACGGTGGTCCGTGAGTTGATGCGGGTGCCCATCACCGCGCTGCTGGAGGTCATCCGCACAAGCGGGATCAGCGCGAACGGAATGCACAGGCTCAGCACCACCTGACTCAGCACCAGCGCCAGCGTCGGATCGACGCCGATACCCAGGACCACCAGCGCGGGAATCAACGTGACGACGCGGCGCACCTGGATCGGGATCCGCTTCTGCAGCAGTCCCTTCATGATCTCGGCACCGGCGGCGCAGCCCACCGAGGTCGACGCGAGACCCGAGGCGAGCAGGCCGACGGCGAAGATCGCGGCGACCGCGGGCCCGAGATTGTTCTCGATGGCCGCGTGCGCGCCGTCGATGGTGTCGGTGCCCTCCTCGCCGCGGAACGCCGATGCGGCGAGCAGCAGCATGCCGATGTTGACGCTGCCGGCGATGATGAGCGCGAACGTGACGTCCCACTTGGTCGCGCGCAGCAGGCGGTCGAGCTTGCCGGAGTCCTTCTCGACGCCGTGTCGGTCGCGGGCGAGCGCGGAGTGCAGGTAGATGGCGTGCGGCATGACCGTCGCGCCCAGCATGCTGGCCGCGAGCAGGACCGATCCGGAGCCGTCGAACCCCGGTACGAGACCGCCGGCGACACCGCCCGCGTCGATGTCGGTGAACAGCAGGCCGGTGAGGAAGCCGATCGTGATGATGGCGAGCATGCCGATGACGACGAACTCGAAGGTGCGCTGACCCCGCCGTGACTGGACGGCCAGGATCACCATCGACACGACGCCGGTGATGAGACCGCCGACGAAGAGCGGAACGCCGAACAGGAGGTTGAGCGCGATGGCGCCGCCGATCACCTCGGCGAGGTCCGTCGCGATCGCCACGGCCTCGGCCTGCACCCAGAACGCCCGGCGGGGCCAGGGACGCATGCGGTCGCCGAGCATCTCCGGCAGTGATCGTCCGGAGACCAGGCCCAGCTTGGCCGAGAGGTACTGGATCAGTACCGCCATCGCATTGGCGGCCACGAGTACCCACACGAGGAGGTAGCCGTAGCGCGCGCCCGCGGTGAGATTCGCGGCGACGTTGCCCGGGTCGACGTAGGCGATGGCGGCGACGAACGCGGGGCCGAGCAGCGTGAACAGCCGGACGGGAGTGATGCCTCCGGATGTGGGTAGACGAGTTCCGATGCGGTCGACCATGACGGAAGTGTAGGGCACCCGGCGCGATCGTGTTCGCCGGGCCGTACCGATAAGTTAGGGCACCCGCATCATGTCTCGTCGTCCACCCATTCGAGCAGGTCACCCGGCTGGCACTCCAGCACCCGGCACATGGTCTCCAGGGTGCTGAACCGCACCGCGCGGGCCCGCCCGTTCTTGAGTACGGCGACGTTGGCGGGGGTCAGTCCGACGCGCTCGGCGAACTCGCCGACGCTCATCTTGCGCTTGGCCAGCTCCACGTCGATGCGGACGACGATGGGCATCAGATGACGCCCTCGAGGTCGGCGCGCAGGTCGCTCGCCTTCCGCAGCAGGGCACGCATGACCATCATCAGCAGTGCGGCGACGCCGACGATCATGCAGAGCAGGAACAGCAGGAGCACGGGCCCCGGATCGTCCGCGCGGAACCCGACGACGAGGAACACGACACCGAGCGACACACCGGCGGCCACGATCGCGCGGACGATCGCGTCGACCCACACGAACGCGGCACCGGAGAAGATGCGATCCCGGCGGACGAGAGTGAGCAGCTTCCAGGTGGCGATGACGACGATCTGCACGCACACCACCCAGAAGATGGTGAGCGCGGTGAGGGGCCATCGGAGGTACGCGGATTCCGGGTTCTCGCTGGCCATGTGCGCGAACTGTCCCGGCAGCGACATGACCTGGAACAGGACGAGCAGGGCGAACAGGCCGGCGAGGAACACCCTGAGTGTCGCGACGACGCGTCTTTCCGTGATCATGCATCGAGTATCGGTCAGGATCTATCGAAAATCAATAGGTACTGGTGCGGGAGGGCGGCAGGGTTAAGGTCTGAGGGTGCCGGACTCCCCACTCGACGATGCTCGCTCGCGTGATCCCCGGGATCTCCGCCGAGTCGGCCTGACCGAGTACCGGATCGACGACCTCGCCAGGGAAGCCGGCGTGAGCGTCCGCAACGTGCGCGTCTATCAGGACCGCGGTCTGCTGCCGCCCCCGCGCAAGGTGGGTCGGACGGGCTGGTACGACGAGTCGCACCTCGCTCGGCTGCAGATGATCTCGCGCATGCTCGACCGTGGCTACACCTTCGTCACCATCAGCGAACTCCTCACCGCGGCGCAGTACGGACTCCGCGTCGAGGACGTCCTGGGCACTGAGGATCCCGACGGCGCCGCCAACGTCGACCACCCGGCGCGGCTGACCCGCGACGAGATCGACACCATGTTCGACGGACGGATCAGCGACGACGATCTGACGCGTGCGGAAGCGCTCGACGTCTTCTCCCGCGACGGGGACGGCTACCGCATCGAGAACCCCGCCCTGGTCCGCGCGGCCAAGGTGCTGTTCGACGCGGGTCTCGCGCTGCCGGACATCCTGTCCCGCACCGAGCGCGTCCACCAGGATCTGACGAGCGTGTCCCAGCAGTTCGTGCGTCTGGTCGTCGACAGGTTCGTTCCGGGCGGCGCCGATCCGTTCACGCTCGACCCCAGCGAGCTCTCGGCCATGGCGGACCTCATCACCACCCTGCGTCCGCTGGCCAGCCGTGCCGTGCAGGCGCTCTTCTCCGAGACCATGGACGCCGAGATCGTGCACGCGATGGAGAAGGCGCTCAGCGGCGACGCCGCCACGGCGCTCAGCGGCGACGCCGCCACGGCGCTCAGCGGCGACGCCGCCACGGAGGACAGCGGCGACGCCGCCACGGCGGACACCGACGACAGTGACGGCAACGGCGCGAGCACCAGCTCGAGCAGCAGGACAGGAGACCGATGAACACTCGTGGTGCAGTGGTGACCGCTGCCGTGGCCGCGGTCGCGGTGGCCGGTGCAGCCTCGATCCGGGCGACTCGACGGGCGTCACCGCCCTCGGCGCGGATGGCGGACACCGATGTACTGCTGGCGCGTCCGGAGCTCACCCCACGGGTGCGCACGGTCGTCGCCGAGGACGGTGCCGCGCTGCACGTGCGCGAGTACGGCGACCCGGACGCCGCGCCGATCGTCCTCAGTCACGGATGGACCTGCTCCGCCGACTTCTGGGCGCCGCAGATCAACGACCTCGCCGGACGGTACCGCGTCGTCGTGTACGACCAGCGCGGGCACGGAGCCAGTGAGGTGGGGACCCGGCCACTCGGTGCCGACGTCCTGGGGGACGATCTCGCCGCGGTGCTCGACGCGACGGTCGACTCGGACGCCAAGGCCGTCGTCGCCGGACACAGCATGGGCGGCATGTCCGTGATGAGTTGGGCGGCACAGTATCCCGCGCAGGTGCGCCACTACGTGAAGGCGATACTGCTGGCCAACACGGCCACCGACAGTCTGGTCCGCGAGACCACTGTCATCCCGTTGCCACCCGGTGTCGCGCAGGTGCCGGCGCGGGTGGCGTCGAGCGTGCTCGGATCGGCACTGCCCATCCCGTCGAGTCCGTTCTCCGCTCGTGCTCTGAAGTACGTGACGATGGGCGCCGAGTCCACTCCGGCGCAGGTGGCGTTCTGCGAACGCATCGTGCGCGAGTGCTCCCCTCGAACGCGGGGCATGTGGGGATCGGCGCTGTCCGCGTTGGACATTCACGACGCGCTGGAGAACATCGACGTCCCGACGTCGGTGATCGTCGGTACTCGCGACCGCCTGACGCCGCCGGTGCACGCCCGCAAGCTCGCCGATCAACTCTCCCGCGCCGGAGTGCTGGGCCGGTTCCTCGAACTCGACGGTGTCGGACACATGAGCTCGGTGGAATCGATCGCGGAGTTCGACGCCGAGCTGGTCCGGCTGGCGGAGCTGCCGGCATGAGCGACGACACCAGAGGGGACGCCTACACCGAGCGGCTGCGCGAGCTGCAGGGTGCGCGGTGGAAACGCGTTCTGCGCGTGCAGGCTCCGTACCAGTGGAACATCCGACGCCATCTCGCTGGGCGGCGCGTTCTCGACGTCGGCTGCGGCATCGGCCGGAATCTGCGCAACCTTCCCGCGGGCAGCGTCGGTGTGGATCACAACGTCGCGTCCGTCGAGTTCTGCCGCTCGCAGGGCATGACCGCGTACACACCCGAGGAGTTCCACGCCCTCGGTGACACGGGCTTCGACGGCATGCTCATGGCCCACCTGCTCGAGCACCTGCCGCCGGGCGCGGAGGGTGAGGTGCTGACGGAGTACCTGCCGTGTCTGCAGCCGGACTCCGTCGTCATGATCGTGTGCCCACAGGAAGTCGGGTTCGCCAGCGACCCGACGCACACGAGCTGGTTGGACGCCGCCGACCTGCTCGCCCTCTGCGCTGCCGCCGGCATCGAGCGCACGACGTCCGCCTCGTTCCCGTTTCCGCGTCCGGTGGGAAAGCTGTTCGTCTACAACGAGACCGTCGTGGTGGGTCGAACCCCAGCCGGCTGATACGACCAGCCGTCTAGTCGAACACCACTGTCTTGCGGCCGTGCACCAGCACACGGTCCTCGAGGTGCCAGCGCAGTCCGCGCGCGAGCACCATCTTCTCGATGTCCCGGCCCTGACGGACCATGTCGGCGACCGCGTCCGCATGGTCGATGCGGATGACGTCCTGCTCGATGATGGGTCCGGCATCGAGCTCGGCGGTGACGAAGTGGCACGTCGCGCCGATGAGCTTGACCCCTCGTGCGAACGCCTGGTGATACGGCCGGGCGCCGACGAACGACGGCAGGAAGCTGTGGTGGATGTTGATCGCGCGCCCGGACCAGTGCTCGCACAACGACTCCGGCAGCACCTGCATGAAGCGCGCCAGCACCACCGCGTCGGGGGAGTAGCCGTCGACGAGGTCGCGGAGCGCGTCGAAGGAGGGCCCCCGCTCGCTGGGGTCCTCGGGGAACGGAACATGGTGGAACTGCACACCGTGTGCGCGCGTGACGGATTCGAGATCAGGGTGGTTTCCGATGACCGCTTCGATGGTCGCCGGCAGTTCTCCGCCGGCGGCGCGCCCGAGCAGATCGTGGAGGCAGTGTCCCTCCTTGCTCACCAGGAGCACGACCTTCTTGCGCTCTCCGGAATCGTGCAGCGACCACTCGGATTCCGGGCCGATCTCCGCGGCGACCGCCGCGAACCGTGCGCGCAGCTCGTCGACTCCGATGTCGATCGACGAGGCCGCGACGGCCTGACGGGTGAAGAACCAGCCACTGTCCGCGTCGGCGTGATAGGCGGCCTCGACGATCGAGCCCCCGAGATCGGCCAGGAAGGTCGAGATGCGCGCGACGATGCCCGTGCGGTCGGGGCAGCCCAGGGTGAGGACGTAGCGGCGAGAGTCGGAGCGTGGAGATTCGGGCGGCATGGGCGCCATTGTCTCACTGACACCCGTCCCTTCCTGACCGATCCCGACCGGCCTCCGTCTGGAAAGGTGGAGCGCATGACAACCCTCACGCGCACCGACGTCGCCCGCATGGTCGATCACACTCTGCTCAAGCCCGAGGCGACGGTCGCCGACGTCCGGGCGCTCGTCGCGGAGGCGAAGGATCTGGGCGTCCTCGCGGTCTGCGTGTCGCCGTCGATGCTCCCGGTTCGTGACACGGGTGACCTGGTGGTCGCCGCGGTGGCGGGGTTCCCGTCCGGAAAGCACCACTCGTTGATCAAGGGTTCGGAGGCGCGTCTGGCGGTGCAGCACGGGGCGCGCGAGGTCGACATGGTGATCGACGTCGGCGCCGCGGTGGAGGGTGACTTCAACGCCGTCCTGGCGGACATCATCACCGTCCGGGAGGCGATGGGCGAGAACGCCGTCCTGAAGGTGATCATCGAGTCGGCGGCGCTGCTCGCGTCGGCGGACGGTGAGCGCGCGGTGATCGAGTGCTGCCGGGCGGCGGAGCGGGCCGGCGCGAACTATGTCAAGACGTCCACGGGGTTCCATCCCGCGGGTGGAGCGTCGACGGAGGCCGTGAGTCTGATGGCCCGCACCGTCGGTGGCCGCCTGGGTGTCAAGGCGTCGGGCGGCATCCGCGATGCGGACACCGCCCGAGCGATGATCGAGGCCGGCGCCACCCGACTGGGCCTGTCCGGGACCCGCAGCGTGTTGGACGGGTTCACCGAATGACCGGACTGCGTTCGCCTCTCAGCAGGTGACCTGCTGCTGACCGCCCTGCGCGGCGGGGATCGTGTACTGGCCGCCGCTGAGGGTCATGTGGATCCCGGTGTCGGTGACCTCGAGGGCGTCCGGCGTCATGCCGAGCGGGTACGCCTGCAGGCTGTCCGTGAGCACCGAGACGACGCTGTCCGCGAGGTCGGTGGGAATGCCGATGCCGAGGATCGACGCGTCCGTGGTCTGGACCTCGATCGTGTCGCCCTGCACCACGGGCTTCACGGTGAGTTCCGCGAGTCCACCGACGATGGCGAACTTCAGCGTTCCGGCGGCGGGATCGCTGGTCACACCGGACACGACGCTGCCGACGCCCTGCTCCTGCAGGGTCGCGAGGATGCCGCCGGTCGACCACGTGACGTCGGCCGAACTGCTGCCGATCTGACCGGACGTGGTGTCCGTGGAGGTGAGGTCGACGTCGTTCACGGTCGCCTGGACCTGCATGTCCTGTGCGGGCCCGAACTTCGTGTCGTCGCTCGAGATGTCGACGGACGAGAACTTCTCGGTCGCGAGGGAGAACAGGACGGGCTGCAGGCCGAGGCCGACGTCGATCTGTGAGCCGAGTTCGCTCTCGAACTGGGTCGTGAGGCAGTTCTCGACGCGGTTGCGGGCATAGAACTCGCCGCCGACGAGTGCCGCGATGACGACGATGACCAGCACTCCGGCGATGAGAGGCACCCGGGAGCGTCGTCTGGGTGCGGTGTCGTGAGTCATGAGAGACAGTGTGGACGACATCTCTGAGGTTCCTCTGTGGACCGGCCGATCGGGTGCACGGCGACAGCGCCATTTCTCTGTGACGCGTGACACAACCACGTAGGCTCTTCGAGCATGGCGGGCGACGATGTGGCGGAACGTCTGGACGGCGTGGTCGCCGAACAGGACGGGTACTTCACCGCAGCTCACGCGCTCGATGCCGGGTATCTGCCGTCCGAGATCGAGGCGCACGTCGCCGACGGATCCTGGACGCGGGTCGAGACCGATCTGCTGCGGTTGTCGGACTGGCCGAGCCACGATCTCGAGGAGTACTCGAAGTGGTGCGTGTGGCTGGGCGCCACCGCGGTGATCTCCCACCAGAGTGCGGCCGAGTTGCACGGCATGGGCAGCCTGCACCCGCAGTTCGTCCACGTCCGGGTCAGCGGGACGGCGCGAGCGCACGACCAGCGCCTCGCGATCCATCGGGGACGCCTGACGGGCGCGGACATCGAGCTCTCCGGTGCCTTCCGTATGACCACGCCGGTCCGCACCGTGCTGGATCTCGCGGCGGGTGGCATCTCGCAGTTCACCCTCGACGAAGTGGTAGCCGACGGTCTGGTGCTCGGACGACTGGTCGTCGACGACCTCTTCGAGCAGGCTGTGGAGTGCGGTGACCGGGTGGCCGAGCGGGTGGAGACAGCGCTGCGCTGAGAGGATGTTCATCTCATGCGCACGCTGCTGATCGACAACTACGACTCGTTCACCCACAACCTGGCCCAGTACCTGGAGCAGGTGTCCGGCACCGCCCCCATCGTCGTGCACAACGACGTCCCGTGGTCCTTCCTCCCGCTGGACCGGGTGGACGCCGTCGTCGTCTCGCCAGGCCCGGGCCGCCCGAGTCGCCCGGCCGACATGGGCGTCAGCAGCAGGGTGGTCCGGGACGGTGGTCTGCCGCTTCTCGGGGTGTGTCTGGGGCATCAGGGCATCGCGGACAGCTGTGGTGGCGTCGTCGATCTGGCACCCGAGCCCATGCACGGCCGGATGTCCGACGTGCAGCACGACGGCACCGATCTCTTCGCCGGCCTGCCGTCGCCCCTGCGCGTGGTGCGGTACCACTCCCTCACCGTCACGGCCCTGCCCGACGAGCTCGAGGCGACGGCGTGGACCGACGACGGGGTGATGATGGCGCTGCGTCATCGGTCACGGCCGCTGTGGGGAGTGCAGTTCCATCCCGAGTCGATCGGCACGGAACGTGGACTGCAGGTGATCGCCAACTTTCTCGACCTCGCGCGGGACGCCCGCCCGAGCACCCACACCTCCGCGCCGACCGTGGCGCCGCGTGACCCGGTCGTGCGCGACCCCCGCTACCGGGTGCTCGTGCGCCGTCTCGACGTTCTGCCGGACCCCGAGGAGGTGGCGCGCCCACTCCGCGGACGGTCCACGTTCTGGCTCGACTCGAGCGCCGAGCTCGACGGCAGTGCCCGGTTCTCCTACCTCGGACCCGGTGACGGCCCACTGGCGGAGGACGTGTCGTACGACGTCGCCACCTCGTGCGTGACGACGACGACCGCCGACGGCACGACCGAGGAGACGGTCACGTCGTTCCTCGACCACCTCGGGGAACAGATCGCGGCGCGGGCCGTCGACCGGGTGCCCGCGGTGCCGTTCGACTTCGCACTCGGCTACGTCGGTCACCTCGGCTACGAGCTCAAGGCCGAGACGGGCGGAGCGGCGGCGCATGCGTCGCCGACGGCCGATGCGCGAATGATGTTCGCGGACAGGCTCATCGCGCTCGACCACCGCGATCGGTGCACCTATCTGCTCACCCTCACACTCGTCGGTGGCGACGACACCGCGGCGCTCGGATGGTTGGACGAGACCGCCGCGGCCGTGACCGCGCTGCCCCGTTCGGAGCGCGGTCGCCCGGCCGTGTCCGACACCCCCCTCGGCGCGCTGCCGTCGGTGATCGACACCCGGCACGACGACGGCGCGTATCGCGCGGCGATCGCGGACTGCCTGGAGCAGATCACGATGGGGGAGAGCTACGAGATCTGTCTGACCAACGAGATGAGCGTGCCGTTCGACGGCGACGCCGCCGACCTCTACCTCGCGGTGCGGCGCGCCAGTCCCGCCCCGTACGCGGCGTTCCTGCGATTCCCCGGGCTGGCGATACTCAGCGCGTCACCGGAGCGCTTCCTGCGGATCACGGCGTCGGGCGTCGTGGACTCCAAGCCCATCAAGGGAACTCGGGCTCGCGGGCGCACGCCGGCGGAGGACGCGGCCGCGCGCCTGGACCTCGCGACGAGCGAGAAGGACCGCGCCGAGAACATCATGATCGTCGATCTCGTCCGCAACGACCTGAATCAGGTGTGCGTGCCCGGGTCGGTGCACGTGCCGGTGCTCTTCGACGTGGAGAGCCACACCCATGTGCACCAACTGGTCTCGACGGTCGAGGGTCGGGTGCGCCCGGGGCTCTCGGCCGTCGACTGTGTGCGCGCGGCGTTCCCGGGCGGATCGATGACCGGCGCCCCGAAGCGCCGCACGATGGAGATCATCGACCGCCTCGAGGGCGGGCCGCGCGGCGTGTACTCCGGTGCACTGGGCTGGTTCTCGCTCACCGGCGCGGCGGACCTGTCCATCGTCATCCGGACCGTGGTGCTCGCGGACGGCCGGGCGTCGGTGGGAACGGGCGGCGCCGTCGTCTCGCTGTCCGACCCGCAGGACGAGGTGGACGAGATGCACCTCAAGGCCGACGCGCTACTGCGTGTCCTCGGCGGGAGCGACGGCCGACCACGGTAACGCGAGCACGTTGTCCCGCAGTCGTCGGCGCGGCACGGTGACCGGAAGTCCCTGCGCCGCCAGGGCTGTCAGCGCCGCACGCCACCGCACGCGGGGTCCGAACGGTGCCAGCGGCGCCGCCACGTCCCACGCCCGATCGGCCGCCCGCAGCACCTCGTGCACGCGCTCGCCCGCGACGTTGCGGTGGATCAGGACCTTCGGCAGCCGCTCCGCGATGTCCGACGGCCGCTCCACCGTGAACGGATCCCACGCGATGGTCAGACTGCGCGGTCCCGACGCGTCCACGGTGACCCACGTGGCCCGACGCCCCAGTTCGTCGCACGTGCCGTCGACGAGGAGGCCGCCGTCCGCGAGAGCGGAGGTGATGCGTGCCCACGCACCCGGTACCGCGTCCTCGGGATACTGACGCAGCACGTTGAACGCGCGCACCAGGTGTGGCCGCAGTCCTGCGAGTTCGAAGCCGCCGCGGCGGAAGGAGACACCGTCCCGATCGGGGACGACGCGGGACGGCTCGATCTCCAGCCCGACGACGGCGACGTCCGCACGGACGGTGCGCAGTCGCGCGGCCAACTCCAGAGTGGTGACCGGACTGGCGCCGTAGCCCAGGTCGACGACCAGGGGACGCGTCGCGCCGCGGAGCAACGCTCGGACGTCGGGATCGTGCACCAGCCGGCGATCACTGCGCCGCAACCGGTTGATGTTGGTCGTCCCTCGAGTGACCACACCCTCGGGACCGATCCGGGAGATCACAGTGCCCAGCAGTTCGTTCCGCTCATCCCGACCGGCCTCCGGCCTACCCGCCGGTCAGGCGTTCTTCGTGAGCCAGTCGTGCGTGACCTCGCCCTCGCCCCGCCACAGATCGACGAGGTTGACGAGCATCAACTGTTCGAGCTTTCCGCCGATGAAGGGGATGTACACCTTGGCCTCGGACGTGGTGCGCAACGTGGAGCCGGCCTCGGTGGCGAAGAGGGACGTCGTGCCGGTGAGGCTGCCCGGGCCGGCGGGAATCGACGCGTCGTACTTCCCGGCGGTGGTCTCCGAGTACGCGTCGTGATGGATGTTGCGGGTGATGACCATGTCCTTCTTCATCACCGCCTGCGCGACGTCGGGCAGCGTGTCGCGCGGAATGATGTGCCGCATGACCACGTCGACACCGTCCGCCGTGACCTCGAAGCGCGTGAGCTCGTTCTCCGAGTACTTGCGCAGCTCCTCGATCACCGCGTCCCAGTAGTCACGCGTCGTCAGCGCCCCGTACACCTGCTCTGTGGTGAACGGGAGACGAGCCGAGTAGTTCATGCGACGTGCCATGGTCGATGAGGTTACCGGTGAGTCAGAGGTGCTCCGGCGCCCAGGTGTCGGTGAACTCCTGCTCGGCGTCGATCAGCGCGAGAACCTGCTCGATGACCGCCTGCTCGATCTTGCCGCCGAAGATCGGCACCTTGACCTCGGCCTGACCCGTCGCCGTCAGGCTCGATGCGGAGCCCTTCGAGCGCAGTGCCAGGGTGCCCGTGATGGACGCCGGGGCGCCCTCGACCTTGGCCTCGAAGGTGCCCGAGGCGCCCTGCGCGTCGAGGGAACCCCACGACTCGGTCCGGTGGATGATCAGATCGCCCGGGCGGATGCTGGTGATGGCGCCGGGCAGGAACTCCTCCGCGATGGCCTGGGTCATCGACACCGACACCGTGCGGCTGTCCGCGTCGTCGCCCGCGACGGTCACGTCGTTCAGCTGTGCCTTGGGGCCGCCGACGGCCTCGAGCCGATCGGTCCAGTACTGCTCGGTGGTGAGGGCGGCGTGGACGTCGGACGCGGCGAGCGTGGACGGGACCGTGTGATCGAACCTGCGTGGCATGAGCTGAGATTAGCCTGTTGCGCGTCTGCCGAACCCCGTGCGGGTCACCCGGAACCGAGGCGCGCGACCGTCGACCACAGCGGATCGTCGTAGCCGATGTCGAAGGTGCAGTCATCGGGGCGTGGATCGGGGACGAACGCCCAGAGCAGGAACCCGGCGGTGCCCGCGGCGCGCTGACCGACCACTTTGGTCTCGATGTTCTCCGCCCGGTGATCGAGCGAAGCGCAGGGACCGGCGTTCTGCCCTATCTCTCCCATCAGCAGCGGCTTCCCCACCTCGGACGCCTGTGCGAGACGGCGCTCGAGCCCGTTCCACCGGTCGCCGGGAAGCGGCACGCCGTCTGCGCCGTAGTCGTGGTACTGCACGATGTCGACGTACGGGGACGCGGCGATGTCGCGGTACTCGTCGCCCTGCGTTCCGCACTGCCCGCCGCCGGTGAGGCCGGCCGTGATCGGTGTGGAGGCGTCCAGTGAGCGGACGAGCGCGCCGGTGTCGTCGACGAAGTGGCGCAGCACCGATGCCGCGTCGGTGGGGCACGTCCTGTCGGTCCAGTCGCAGGTCGCGCCGCACACGCCCGGTTCGGGTTCGCCCACCACCTCCCACGCGGCGAGCGCCGAGTCTCCGCGCCACCGGGTGACCGCTCTCGCCACCCAGTCCTCGAAGCTGACGAGAGCACGCGCGTCGGCGACGTCCCGCCATCCTTCCGCGTACCAGTAGCGGTCCTTGAACTGTTCGTCCTCGCACGCGCCGTCCTGGGCGGCGAGCACCGGTACCACCAACTGACCGTGCGTCCGGGCGGCCTCCATGACCGCATCCATCGGCGCGAAGTTCAGGGTGCCCGTGGTGCGGTCGATCGCGAGCGCCTGGAAGGCGTCGAATCGAGTGATGGAGCGGGGCGGCAGGGCGGCGAAGTACCGGTCGAGATCGACCATCGCGCCGCAGCCCTCGTTGATCGACCAGTCCGTCGCCAGTTGGTAGGCGTTGAACCCCGAGGGCCACCAGGGTCTGCCGTCCAGGGTGAGGCCGTCCGCGGACGCGGCGACGCGGGCCGGGACCTCCGGCGGTGCGGCGACGGAAGGAACGGCCTGCGTGCAGCTCGTCACGAGCAGAACCACGACGACGGCTGCGCGCAGCACGGAGGCTGCGAACGACATTGCGTCACTGTATCTCCGGACATGCCCACGGAAAGTGCGACGCGTCCCGACATGGGCGCCCCGTTCGGCGACGATAAACGGGGCGATTCGATACTTTCGATGCCATTCTCACCGTGATTGGTCTGCGTAGTTGAACGGACGCAGTCGCAATATCGTTGCGGCACTCGTAATTCCGCACGGGCACCGGATCTGCGACGCCGAGAGAACCCGAGCGGCCTCGTTTATGATCATCGGAATACGCATTGTTGTGCGGTGTGTGGTCCCCATTGTTGTTCTCGAGAAAGACGTGCTGCGCCGATGCGTGTGGTTCTCAGTCGTCGACGCGCCCTCGCTGCGTCCGTCGTCGCGTTCTCCCTGCTTCTCTCCGCCCCCGTTCCGGCCTCCGCACAGGAGGAGTCGGACAGCGCGCCGGTGTCGACACCCCTGAGCTTCGGCGCGCTGGGGCTCGGCGGCTCGATCGCCCTGTCCGGTCAGCGCGGGTCCGCCGTCGTCACGTTGCCGGTGCCCCCCGGGACCGTCCCCACCTCCCTGCGGGGCATCATCGAGGTACCCGCCGGAATCGAGCGCGGGTGGCTCGACATCTCGCATCGAGACCGGATCGTGGGGCGGGTCGATCTGCCCACCGGCGTTCCCACAGCACCGGTCGACATCCCCCTCACCGGTCTCGACGTCGTCGACGACACCGTGACCCTCCAGATGACGACGACCATGGTGCCGTCCGCCGGTTACTGCCTCGACACCCGGGAGTCGTCGACGGTGCGGCTCCAGGATCCTGTGATGGACGTCGTCGGAACACCCGCGAATCCGACTGTCGTGGCCGACTTCCTGCCACCCGTGCTCTCCGGACTGCGGATCTTCGTGCCGGACGAGCCGACGGCGGATCAGTCGACGGCAGCGCTCACCCTGGCCACCTCGGTGGTCGACTACTACGGTTCGCAGCCCGTCCGAGTGACCGTCGTCCCGGCGAGCTCACTCGGTGGCGCGGCCCCCGACGGCCCGTTCGACCGTTCGGTGGTGCTGACGCCGAACACCGATCCCGACGCCCGATTGATCTATCCCACGACTCCCGGCGCTCCGCCGCAGTTGTTCGTCGCAGGTGACGGAACCACCCTCGTGGACCAGATCGCGCTGCTGACGAGCGACGTGTCCGCACTGGCGGTCTCGACCAGGGTGTCGGCCGGTGCCGTCCCGGAGCGACCCACTCTGAGTTCCGACTCGATGACTCTCGCGGACATGTCGCTCGGACCGCTGACAGCGTCGGGGCCCGGTGAGGTGACGGTGACGATCCCGGTCGATCAGACACGTCTGGGACGGGCGGCGTCCGACCTCCGCGTCCACGTCCTGGGCGATTACACCCCGCTCTCCTCGGAGATCGCGGGCGCACTCCGGATCTCGATCGGCGCGAGCGATCTGGTCACCTGGCCGGCCGACGAGACCGGGAAGATCGATCAGTGGGTCGATGTTCCGTCCGGGCTGGTCGATCGAGTGACGTCGCTGGACGTCGTCATGCAGACGTCGGGCAACGGAGACACCTGCTCCACCGGTGGGTCGCTGACGGTGACGGTCGCCGGCGGCACGACGATCGAGAGTGCCGCCGGGACGCCCGCCGCGCGCGGATTCGCTTCCATCCCACAGGCACTCATGCCGACCGTGGACGTGGCGCTCGCGCAGCAGGATCTGCCGAACACCGTTCGCGCCGCGACCATGTTGACGGGACTGCAGCGGCTGTCCGCCCGTGCACTGGCGCCGGCCGTGGTTCCCGTGGAGCAACTGCTCGACGGGTCGGGCCCCGGACTGCTGGTCGCGCCCGACGGCATCGAGGATCTCGGTGTCGACACCGACCTGGCCCTGCCACTGGCCACGACCGGGACCAGCATCCTGACGCTGCGCGACGCGGCGGCCGCCGACGACGGCGCACAGGTCACCGTCGACAGCGACGTGCCGTTCGCCTCGGTGCAGGTCGCCCGCGACGGCGACCGCACTCTGCTCGTGGCGACGGCGTCGGACCCCGACCAGCTCGATGGACTGGTGGCGTGGCTGGGAGAGGACCCGACCCGGTGGGAAGGCCTGACCGGAGACGTGGTCCTCGGTGCGGGTGATCGGGAACCGGTGTCGCTGTCGTCGTCCGCCGACGTTCCGGAGACGGAGCCGGTGGCCGCCGGCTCGACGGCCCCGTCCGGGGTGGTCGCGATCCTGATCGCAGGGCTCGTCGCGGTGCTCGTCGGCGTGGTCGCCGCGATCCTCGTGTTCGTGCGCAGTCGTGGCCGTCAGGACGAGGTGCCGCCCGTTCGGACGGACTCGAGTGGCGGCGAGTCGGAGGCTCCGTGACGCACCCGGTCCGCATCCTCGTGGTGCGGTGGGCCGTTCTCGTCGTCTGTGTCGCATTCGCCTTCGCGCCGACGTGGACACGGCTCGCAGAGGAAGCGCGCAGCGGTGCCGTCACCGCCTACGTCTTCGTCTTTCCCGCTCTCGCGGTGGTGGCCGGGCAGGGAATCGCCCGTCGGCGGGAAGGGGAGCTGCCGATCCACGACCGCCAGACCGACCTGATCGTCGGCGGCATCGGTGCCCTGCTGGCCCTGGCCGTCCAGGCCCTGTGGCTCCCGCGGTACTCGGACCAGTACGCGTTGCTGCACATCGACGTGGCGGCGATCGTTCTGTTCACGCTCAGCGGCGCGATCATGCTCTTCGGTCTGCGGCCGGTCGGTCGGTTCTGGCCGATCCTGGTGCTCGCCTTCACCATGTCGCCGGTGCTCTACCGGCTCGTCGCGGTGTCACTGGGCGGCAGCCGTTTCGCGTACGGCCTGGTCCTCGTGCTCGTGGCGGGAGTCGCCGGTGCCATCGCGGTGGGACGGACCCGACGGCGTGCAGCGCTGGGATTCCTCACCACCGTGGCCGTCGGTGCCGCCGTGCTGAGGCTGGTGCTGTTCCTGGACCCGACCATCGACATCATCGCGCTGCAGCTGATCCCGACAGTCGGTGCGGCGGCCTCGACGGGGACCCTGTTCTATCTCCTCGCGCGGCGCGGACGGTCCAAGCGGGTGCTCGGCCGCCCGGTCGGTGCGCCGTCGGTGAAGTCCGCACGATCGGCCATGATCACGCTGGTGGTCGTCGCGGTCGCAGTGGTCACCAGACCGCTGCCCGCTCCGCCGCCGCCCGTGGACACGGTCGGTCCCCCCGGAGCCGTCGCGGCCGCACTGGCCGTCCCCACGGGATGGCGCCTCATCGACGACGAGTCGTTTCCGTGGGTCCGGTCGTACTTCGGTCAGAGCTCCTCCCTCGTGCGTCAGGAACTGCAGGCGGCGGTGGCGACTCCGGAGTGGGACGTGCGCGGTCGTCCGCGCACCGTCGTCGTGGACACGCTGACGACCACGAATGCCGCGTCGCTCGCCGTCTACCCGGAGCGGACGCTCTACCACCTGGCGAGCACCCGCACCAGTACGGCACTGCCCGTCGAACTCGGACACGGCGTGACGGCCTCGCTCTACACCTCGGTGGACGACACCCTGCTGCTCACCTGGACCAAGCTGGTCTTCGACTGGGTGCGCGACGGCGTGTTCCAGCGGATCACCGTGATCAGCGTGGACAACCACGACCCGGATGCGACGTTCCCCGAACCCACTCCGTCCATGGCATCGAACCTCTCGGCGGTGTTCGCGGTCTTCCTGCGGGGCAACACCATCGTCGGGGACGACGATCCCGACTTCGACGATCGCGGTCTGCTGGCCTCGGTGGGCACGGCCCTCGTCGACGCGCAGTTCCCCGTCGGCGTCCAGGATCCCCGATGACGGCCGAGATCGGACGGGCGCGGCCACCGCGGATCGGTACCGAGACCGCCGAGTTCCGCGCTGCCGCACTGGAGGACGCGATCGACGGCCTCGCCCGGCGCGACCCGCTTGCGTCGGCCGCGGTGGCGTTCGTCCCCTGGCAGCGCAACCTCGGACTGAGCGTCGTCGCCGTGGCGGTGGCGGCGCTCGTCCTGGCACCGATCGCCACTCTCGTGGCAGTCAGCGTCGTCTGCACTCTCGGGTACATCGCGATGATGGTGGACCGGGTGCTGCTCTTCGCGCGGGGTCTCGACGCGTCGGCCATCGTCACGGTCACCGACGCCGAGGCGCACGCCGTGCCCGACGAGGAGTTGCCGGACTACACGATTCTCGTTCCCGCGTACAACGAGCCGGAGGTGGTGGGCGATCTGATCGCCGCCATGACGGCTCTGAACTACCCGCCGGAGAAATTGCAGGTCCTTCTCCTGCTCGAGGAGGACGACGACGTCACCATCGAGGCAGCCAGGCGCGCCGGCGTCAGCCAGGTGGTCGAGGTCGTCCTCGTTCCCGCCGGTGATCCCCGGACCAAGCCCAAGGCCTGCAACTACGGACTGCACTTCGCCACCGGCACCATCGTGACGATCTTCGATGCCGAGGACCTCCCCGAACCGCTGCAACTGCGGCGCGTCGTGGCGGCCTTCGCCCGGCTGCCGTCGACCGTGGCATGTGTCCAGGCGAAATTGGCCTTCCACAACGGATCTCAGAATCTGCTCACCGGGTGGTTCACGGCCGACTACGCCCTCTGGTTCGGTTACCTGCTTCCGGGGCTGATGAAGAGCCGATCCCCGATCCCGTTGGGCGGCACGTCGAATCACCTGCGCGCCGACGTCATCGCCGAGGTGGGTGCGTGGGACGGCTTCAACGTGACCGAGGACGCGGATCTCGGCGTGCGGATAGCGGCGTCCGGGTACTCCACGGCCGTCCTCGACTCGACCACGCTCGAGGAGGCCAACAGCGATCCCATCAACTGGGTACGGCAGCGATCCCGGTGGTACAAGGGGTATCTGCAGACCTGGCTGGTGCACATGCGTCGTCCGCGCCGCACCGTGCGCGCACTGGGCTGGGTGGGCACCTACCGCTTCACCCTCCTGCTCGCCGGTACGCCCGTCACCGCCTGCATCAACATGGTCTTCTGGTTCACCACCGCGGCCTGGATCCTGGGACAGCCGAGTGTGATCGTGGCGCTGTTCCCGCCGTACATCTACTACTTCTCGCTCGTCTCACTGATTCTCGGCAACGTCGCCACCATCTACATGTATCTCGTCGCGAGTCGGGAGAGCGGCAACGCCTATCTGCTCGTCCCGAGCCTCACCATGCCGCTCTACTGGGTGATGATGAGCGTCGCCGCGTTGAAGGGGTGCTGGCAGCTGCTGCGGAACCCGTCGTACTGGGAGAAGACCTTCCATGGTCTGTCGACGCCCGCCAGGGACACCGGCTCCACCGAGGACGCGCCGCCGTGAGCCCACGCCGACCGTCCACGGCGGCCCTGTGGTTCGTGTGCCTCGCCGCCGCCTACGGCCTCGTGGGAACCGTGCTCTCCCTGCGCTACGGATACCTCATGGGCGATGCCCTCAGCCGCACGTACGCCGCACAGGCGGTGTTGCACAGTCGGGATCCGCACGTGGCGGCCATCGGCTTCGTCTTCACGCCGTTGACCGCACTGCTGCAGCTTCCACTGGTCGTGTTCTCGGACCTGCTGCCCGCGATCACCCGGTGGAACCTCTCCGGTATCGCGGTGTCCGCTCTCTTCATGGCGGGCACCGTGATGATGGTGCGGGGAATCTGCCGGGACCGCGGCAGCGGCCCTGTCCTGACCGCCGCTCTCACCGTGGTGTTCGCGGTGAACCCGATGATCGTGTTCTACGGCGCGAACGGGATGAGCGAGGCCGTCTTCCTGTTCTTCCTGTGCTGGACGGCTCGACGCCTGCTGCGCTGGATCAGCACCGACGACGTCCATGACCTGCTCGTCGCCGGAATCGCCCTGGCACTGGCGTATCTCACGCGCTACGACGCGGTGGCCGCCATCGCGGCGGCAGCCTTCCTCGTGTTCGGCGTGACGCTGTGGCGTCGTGGCCGGTCGGGGTGGCGACAGATGCGCCGACAGGCCGTGCTCGATGCGGTGCTGGTGGCCGGACCGGGCCTGATCGCGTTCGTGGTGTGGGCGGCGATCAGTTGGATCATCACCGGACAGGCCTTCGCCCAGTTCTCCTCGACGTACGGCAACGCGGCGATCCTCGCGCAGTCCGGCGGGCCCACCGGAGACCCCGTCGGCAACGCGGCCTACGTGGCCACCGCCGTCCTCGCGTTGGGGCCGGCCATTCCGCTGCTGCTGCCCACCCTGGCCGGATTGTCCTGGCGGCGCCGCGATCTCGAGTTCCTGGTGGCACCTGCTCTGTTCGGGGCCGTCCTCGCGTTCCAGGCACTCACCTACATCGGCGGATCGACGTTCGGATTCCTGCGCTTCTTCATCGCCGCGATTCCCCTGGCGCTCATCGGATGCATCCAGTTGCTCTCCGCGCGCGGAGCCGTCCCGAGCCGTCGTCCCGGGGGGTTCGCGCACGACCGGCGTCGACCCGAGGCCCCCACCGACCGCACCCGGTTCCGCCGCATCGTGGCGACGGGCACGGTGGTCCTGTCGGTGGCGTCGCTGCCCGTGACCACCTACGCGCTCCTGCAGCCGTCGCTGTCGCCGCAGCAGTACGCGGTGGGGCAGCTGCTGAGTCGGCAGAGGTCGGACGAGGCGCAGCGGATCATTGCGTCGTTCTCGACGGAGCGCGGCCTGGCCGACTACCTGGACGCGCAGAACCTGCCCGACGGTTCCGTTCTGGTGGACTCGGTCTACGGGTTCGCGATCGTCGCCGCGTCACGTCACCCGAAGCAGTTCGTGGTGCCCTCCGACGAGGACTTCACGACTGTTCTCAACGATCCCGCCGAGGCGGGCGTGCGACTGATGCTCACCGTGCCCAACGTCGGGCGCGGCGAGTCCGACGCGCTCAATCGCCGCTACCCCACGATCTGGGAGAACGGCGCCGAGGTGGGCACCCTGGTCGTCGAGGTGCCCAACGACGGTGCGGATCAACCTGTCTGGCGGGTCTACCGGGTGTTCGGTGTGGCCGACTGACCCTCGGGTCGGGCGCGCTCGGCCCGCAGCGGGTGGCCCTTCGACGTGAGGCACTTGCCCGTCTCGAGGTTCCAGTCCCAACCGTGCAGGTTGCAGGTGAGCGTGTTCCCCTCGATCACTCCGAATTTCGACAGATCCGCCTTGAGGTGCGGGCACCGTCGCTGTATCTCCCAGCCGTCCTTGACGATGGTGGCCGTGTCGTCGTGTGCCTCGGCGAACCAGCCGTCCGCGTAGGCGATGCGCTCGTCGGTGAGGCACTTGAAGAACGTGTACAGGAACTCGTTGTAGCCACCGACCCGCTTCGCCCGGAACCGCGTCGACAGGAAGATCGAGTTGACCCAGTCGGACTCGCCGTCCCGCAGCACCGTGCGGACCAGCTCGGCCGGGATCTCGAACGTGTAGCGGAACTTCTCGTCCTGGATCGGTTCGCGGACGATCCGCTTCGGAAAGTCGAGCACGACCCGATCTGCACCCTGCAGGTTGAGCTCCACCGGGTAGCCGATGCCGTCGGAGATCTGGTCGGTCTGCGCCATGATCGGTTCGAACAGCGCGCGCAACGGTCCCAGCAGCGGCTCACCCGACGCGGTCGCCCACGACGCCTTCTCGGCCGCGATGACGTCGGCCTGACGCTGCGCGTACGCCTCGATGTAGTCGGCCTTGCCGGTGGTGAAGATGGCCTCCACCTCGTCGGTGGGCAGCGGGTGCTCCAGCTCGTTCAAGTCGGAACCCGCGAAGTCCGCCGTGGTTCCCGGCATCATCAGCAGGCCCTTGTCGTGGCCGTGGCGGCGCATCTGGTCCAGGAAGACCATCTGGTCGGGGAAGATGTTCGCCGGATCGCCGTAGACATCGTTGAGCGAGCGCAACTCGTCGTCGAGGAAGCACGGGGGACCGGCGGACGGGATGACCCACGTCGCGCCGACCTGCTCGATGTACTGCCGACACCGGTCCATCTGACGCTGCCGCTTCTGCGTCCCGAACGCGTCCTTGGCGCGCTGCGGCATGTCGTAGACCATCGGGTACCAGATGGCGCCCGAGTACTGCAGCATGTGCACGTCGATGTGGCCGAAGGCCTCGGTCATCATGTCCAGATCGACGGGCCGGGCATCGTTCATGTTGAACGCGGTCGTCTCACCGTCGCTCACCACCAGGCCCGAGTCGCCGATGGGTCCGTCGGCCGGGGCACGCAGCGCCACGATCATGACGTCCAGGTCGCCCTTGGGGCCGGACACCGTGTGCTTGACCGAGTCCGTCGTCTCGAAGAACTTCGTGAAGCCGAGCTTCTCCAGCTCCGTGCGCAGGTCCGGCACCGGGTAGTCCGGCAGCAACACGACCGCGTCCTTGTTCACGTGCTTCGCCAGGTGCTTCGGGTCGAAGTGGTCCTTGTGCAGGTGCGAGACGTAGAGGTAGTCGCAGTTGCCCAGGTCGTCCCAGTCCAGCTGGGAGTTGTCGGGGAACGGGAACCAGGACGTGAAGTACGCCGGATTGACCCACGGGTCGCACAGAATGGACCCCGCAGACGTCTGGATGTGAAATCCCGCGTGTCCGACACTGGTGACCTGCACGTGAATCCTCCCGAAATATGGAACCTGGTTCGGTGACCATGGTAGGCGCGAACACCCGGTGCTCACGACGAGGCGGGGGGACAGCCGGGTAGCGTTCACCCCCGTGACGAGCAGTCCCCTCCAGTCCGCGACGGCTCCGGAGACCGGCGATCCCGGCTCCGCGACGGCCGCGCACCGCCCCGTGTCCTTCGCCGACCTCACCACGATCCACGTCGGTGGCCCCGTCGGACGTCTCGTCGAGGCGACCACCTCGCAGGAGCTCGTCGACGCCGTACGCAGCGCCGACGCGGCCGGAACTCCGGTGCTCGTCATCGGCGGCGGCTCGAACCTGCTGGTCGGAGACGACGGTTTCGACGGCACCGTCGTCCGCGTCGCGACGTCCGGGCTCCGGGTCGAGGGCACCAGGATGCACGTGGACGCCGGAGTCGAGTGGGATCTGGTCGTCCGCACCGCGCTCGATCACGGGCTCGCCGGCATCGAGGCACTCTCCGGCATCCCGGGCAGCACCGGCGGAACGCCCGTGCAGAACGTCGGCGCGTACGGCGCCTCCACCTCGGACTGGCTCGAGTCGGTGACGGTGCTCGACCGGGAGAGCGGGGAGGTCGAGGTGTGGGACAACGCACGCTGCGGATTCGGCTCGCACCGCTCGTCGGCCTTCAAGTACACCGATCGCTACGTCGTGGTGGATGTCACGTTCGCGCTCCGACGCAGCGACGAGTCGGCGCCGGTGCGTTACGCGGCGCTCGCCGAGCGGCTCGGCGTGCGCATCGGAGAGAGCGTCTCGGCGCGCGAGGTGCGCGACGCCGTGATCGCTCTGCGGACCGATCGCGGCATGGTGTGGGACGAGGCGGAGCACGACTCGTGGAGTGTCGGGTCCTTCTTCCTGAACCCGATCGTGTCGTCCGTACCGCCCGAGGCGCTCGGATCGCCGCAGTTCACGGACCCGAAGGGCATCAAGCTCAGTGCTGCCTGGCTCATCGAGCACGCCGGGTTCTCCCGCGGGTACGGCGAGCGCGTCGGCACCGGACGGGCCACCCTCTCCACCCGCCACGTCCTGGCCGTCACCAACCGGGGCGGCGCGAGTGCAGCGGACGTCACCGCCCTCGCGTCGCACGTGCGCGCGGGTGTGCAGGAGAAGTACGGCATCACGCTGATCCCCGAGTGCCGCCTGGTGAACTGCACGCTCGACTGATCGGTCTGTTGCCACAGGTAACGTCGTCCCCGTGAAGATGCAGGGGAGAACACCGTACGCAGCCGTCCTGGCCGTGCTGGCACTCGTGATCGCGCTGGTCGCGGGGTGCTCCGGCACACCCGGGTCCTCGGAGAGCGCCGCGCCGACCACCGAGGCCGCGCCCGTGGCGGCGGTGACCTACGCACCGGCGGCCGGTGCGACCGACGTCTCACCCACCGCTCCGATCTCCGTCTCGGTCGCGAACGGCACCTTCGAGGCCGTGTCGCTCACCACCGCCGACGGCCGCGCCGTCGCGGGAACGCTGGACCCGGCGAAGACGACGTTCACCGTCACCGAGCCCCTCGGATACGACGCGGTCTACACGTGGGCCGGGACGGCAGTCGGCAGCGACGGCAAGCCGGTGCCGGTCGAGGGCACTCTCGGCACGGTGGCGCCGCAGTCGATCACGTCGGTCTCCACCAACATCGGTGACGGCCAGGAGGTCGGTGTCGCGGCGCCGATCATCCTGAAGTTCGACGACGCGATCGTCGACAAGAAGGCGGTCGAGAAGGCGCTGACGGTGACCACGAACCCGCCGACGGCCGGCTCGTGGGCCTGGCTGCCCGACGACGGCGGGTCCCGCGTGCACTGGCGTCCGCAGAACTACTGGGCCCCCGGCACCACCGTCGACGTGTCGGCGAAGCTCTACGGCGTGAACTACGGCGGCGGCGCCTACGGCGACTCGGACGTCACGGTGAACTTCACCATCGGTCGGAGCCAGGTCGTCGTCGCCGATGCGACCAGCCACCGCATGCAGGTGGTGCGCGACGGCCAGACCGTCATGGACATCCCGGTGAGTTACGGCGAGGGCAACGAGGATCGCAACGTCACGCGCAGCGGCATCCACGTCGTCACCGAGAAGTACGAGGACTTCCTGATGTCCAACCCGCCGTACTACGAGAACGTGCGGGAACGGTGGGCCACCCGTATCTCGAACAACGGCGAGTTCATCCACGCCAATTCGCTGACCACGGGAGTACAGGGCTCGTCCAACGTGACCAACGGCTGCATCAACCTCTCCACCGAGGATGCGCAGACGTACTTCCAGATGGCCGTCTACGGTGACCCCGTCGAGGTCACCGGCACGCGCATCGATCTCTCGGCGGCGGACGGCGACATCTACGACTGGGCGCTCGACTGGCCCACATGGCAGAGCATGAGCGCCCTGACTGCCGCGTGAGAGTCGGACTGCCGCGTGAGAATCAGGTCCGGCGGCTGAAACGGCCGTTCGGGGCCTGATCGCGCGGGCGCACGACGATGGTGTCGAGGTTCACGTGCGAGGGGCGGGACGCCACGAAGCCGATGATCTCGGCGATGTCGGCGGCCACCAACGGGTCGATGCCCTCGTAGACCTTCGCGGCCTTCTCCTCGTCACCGTCGAAGCGGACGAGGGAGAACTCCGTCTCCACCGCGCCCGGAGCGATCTCGGTCAGACGCACGGGCGTGCCCAGCAATTCGCCGCGGAGCGTCCGGTGCAGCACGCCCTGTGCGTGCTTGGCCGTGGTGTACCCGGCGCCGTTGTCGTACGTCTCGAAGGCGGCGATGGACGTGATGGTCACGACGAGACCGTTGCCGGACTCGATCAGTTTGGGCAGCAGCGCCTTGGTCATGCGCAGCGTGCCGACGACGTTGGTCTCCCACATCCACTGCCAGTCGTCGAGGTCCGCCTCGAGGATCGGGGCGAGGCCCTTCGCGCCGCCCGCGTTGTTCACCAGGACGTCCACACGCGGCAGCACCGAGGTGAAGGCCGCGACGGAGTCCTCGTCGGTCACGTCGAGGGCGAGGGCGGTGCCGTCGATCTCCTCGGCCAGTGCCTCGAGGCGGTCGACGCGGCGGGCGCCCACGACCACGTGATAGCCGCCGGCGGCGAGTGTCCGCGCGGTGGCGGCGCCGATCCCGGAGCTGGCTCCGGTGACGACGGCGGTGGGGCGGTCGGTCTGGGTCGACGGTGTCGTCGGAACGCTGGTCATGGGAACCAGGCTAGATCGCGTCAGCTCGCGATCGCGCTGTAGCCCGACGCGTCGCCGGCGACGACGCGCGAGTACTCGCCCTGCACGCTGACGGGAACGTCGCCCGCGAGGGTGATGCGCTCGAGGCGGCGGTACTGGTCGTCGTAGTCGGAGACGGCGTAGTGCTGGGTCGACCGGTTGTCCCAGATGGCGATGTCGCCGAGCTCCCACGACCACCGGATGGTGTTCTCCAGGCGGGTCACCCGGTCCTGCAGCAGCTCGAAGAGTGCGCGGAACTCCTTGGAGGAGAGGCCCGGGAACGACTCGGCGAAGTGGCCCAGCAGGATCGCGCGCTTCCCCGTCTCGGGATGCACGCGCACCACGGGATGCTCGACCTCGAAGTACTCGCTGCGGAACTCCGCGCGGTAGCGCTCGGCCGTCGACGTGACGGACTTCTCGGCAGCGGTCGCCGCGTAGTCGTAGATGTTGGTGTGCACGGCCCACAGCGACTCCGCGAGGGCCTTCATCGCGGGCGGCAGCTGCTCGTAGCCGGCGGTCGCCGACGCCCACGTGGTGGTGCCGCCGTACGGGGGCAGGTGCACGGCCCGCAGGATCGACGCCTTCGGCACGCGGTCGACGAACGTCACGTCCGTGTGCCAGCTGTCCGCCTTGTCGTACGTGGAATCGATGGCGAGAGTGCGGGTTCCGCGCGACCGGACCGTGGGGTGCGGGGTGGTGGGGATCCCGAGCCGCTCGGCGAACGCGTACTGCACCTTCTCGTCCACGTGATGCTGGCCGCGGAAGAACACGACCTCGTGCTCGAGCAGCGCCTCGTTGATCTCGTGCACGATCTCGTCCGGGAGATCGCCGCCGATCCGCACGTCGTCGATGCGTGCGCCGATGTTCGCGCCCAGTTTCACGGTCTTCATGGGCTCACTGTGATGCCGAAGTCGCAGGTTGTCCACCCTTCGAATCACCTCGAGCGAAACAGGCGATTCTGCAGCGCGGCGACATCGGTGCTACTTTTCGGTCATGGCTCCAGCGAGGAAGTCCGCACCGCGGGTCACGTATGTGACCGCCGCGCTCGGTTCCCGTCTGCCTCTCGCTCGCGAACTCTGTTGTCGACGCGGTCTCTCACGAGTCTGATCGCGCGTCGACGGACGACCTCCATGTGAGGTCTGACGATCGGGTGTGACCGGCCTCGTTCCCAGGCTCCCGGCCCACCCGTCTCGCTTTCGAGGGATTCCCATGTCTGCCCCCACCGTTCTCGCCCAGAGTTCTGCTCCTCGTACGCCGGGTTCCGCCACGCGGTCCCCGTACGGACGTCCCCACCGGCCGAGGCCGGCGCGCGTCGTCGCGCCCGAACTGCGCGTCAGCGACACTCCGGCCGCCGTCGTCCTGCGCGCCGTGGTGCAGCGCGGCCCCGTGTCGCGCGACGTCATCGTCTCGGCCACCGGCATCAGCACCGCCACCGTCAATCGCCACGTCAGTGCGCTCATCGCCGCAGGGCTGCTGCGTGAGCGTGCCGATCTGTCCACGTCCGGCGCCGTCGGGCGTCCCCGCGTTCCGGTGGAGGTGGACCACGAGGGGCAGTGCACCCTCGGGGTGCACATCGGCGCGACCACCACGCGCATCGTCGCCGTCGACCTGCGCGGCACCGTGCTCGGCGGCGTCGAGATCGCCACACCCTCCGGCCCGCACGCCGGCGCACTGCGCTCCATCGCGGAGAGTGCCGCGTCCTTCGCCGCACGGTGGCACCGGCGCCGCATCCTGTTCGTGGGTGTCGCCATCGGTGGCCGCGTGAACGTGCAGAAGGGCACCGTCGATCACCCTCGCCTCGCCTGGTCCGACGCCCCGGTGGGCGCGGTCCTGGGCGAGCGGCTCGGTGCCGTGGTGGCCGTGGCGCCCCACGTCGAGGCGATGGCGGCGTCGGAGTTGCTGCTCGCGACGGAGTCGGCCCCCGAGGATGCTGGAAGGCCGGAGGCCGGTGGGTCTGTCGGCGGCCGGCCGGGTACGTCGCTGTACTTCTATGCGCGGGAGATGACGGGGTTGGCGCTGACCATCGACGGTCGGGTGCACACCCCAGCGGGCGGCCCGGGGTCGATCGCTCATCTACCGACCGGCTCGGACGTCGTGTGCGACTGCGGGCGTACGGGATGCCTCGAGGCGACCGTGAGCGATCGGGCCGTCGTGGCCGCGGC
Source organism: Rhodococcus sp. BP-160 (assembly GCF_019836205.1). NCBI lineage: Bacteria > Bacillati > Actinomycetota > Actinomycetes > Mycobacteriales > Nocardiaceae > Rhodococcus > Rhodococcus sp. BP-160. The sequence continues at coordinate 344,770 of NZ_JABUEK010000003.1, read as the reverse complement.
GCAGCGCGCCGGACTGCTGGACGAGTCGGAGCGTTCCATCGCTGCGGTGTACCTGGCGGCGCGCACGGGTTCCACTGTGGCACAGGGACTTCTGAACGACCGCGCCGATGCGCTGGGTCGCGCACTGGCGTTGGTGCACGATGTCGTCAACCCCGACAGCGTGCAGGTGGGCGGTCAGGCGTTCACCGCGTATCCGGCGGCGATGGAGCGTGTCGAGGCCGCGTTCGAGTCCTCCAGTTCGGTCGCGACGTCGCGGCGAGTGCGGGTCACCAGCTTCGGCAAGCGCGTGCAGGACCACGCCGCGGCGGCGGTGTCCCTCGGCTCGCTCTACGCCGATCCCGTGGTGACGATGCGGAAGATCGACGCTCAGCGCTGACCGCACGGGGAATACTGCGGACATGACAGCACCCGATCTCCGGTTCTACTTCGACCCGGTGTGCCCGTTCGCCTGGATGACCAGCAGGTGGGTCCGCCTCGTCCAGGCGCAACGGGACTACACCGTCGACTGGAGTTTCATCTCCCTGCGACAACTCAACGCGCACATCGACTACGCGACGCACTTCCCGCCGGAGTACGAGGCGGGACACACTGCGGGACTCCGGCTGCTCCGGGCTGCCGCGAGCGTGCGGGCCGAGCACGGCCGGGAGGCGATGGGCCCGCTGTACGCCGCGCTCGGCGCGCGGATCTTCGATGCGGAGCCGGTGCCCGACGAGGCCGGTGCTCACGCGCACCGCGGAACGGCCGAGTTCCTCGCACCGATCCTCGCCGGCCTCGGCCTGCCCGAGCATCACGTCCGGGCACTGGAAGACACGTCGTTCGACGAGGAGATCCAGGCGTCGACAGACGAGGCGCTGTCGCTCACGGGCAAGGACGTCGGAACACCGATCATCCACGTCGAGCCGCCCGAGGGCGTGGCGTTCTTCGGCCCGGTCATCAGCCGGCTCCCGTCGGACGACGACGCGGTCGAGTTGTGGGACCACGTCGTGGGACTGGCACGGTTCCCGGGATTCGCGGAGCTGAAGCGCAGTCTGCGGGAGCTACCCCAGCTGCGGGCTCTCGGTGTGAGCGAGGACGAGGCGGGTGTGCAGCAGGACTGGCACGGCGGTAGTCGGCGCCGGAAGAAGTAGCTACCGCGTCGGCGCGGGGAACTTCGCGAGATACTTCTCCCGCTTCGCGGGCTGGATGTTGGAGCGCCGGAGGTCGCCGTCGTAGTGCGCGACCACGCGCTTGTCCATCAGCGCCCGCCACAGGAACGGGAAGTACGACACGAGGATCAGGGGCGCGTAACCCGCTGGGAGCTGCGGAGATTCGGGCATGCTCCGCAGCACCTGGTACCGGCGCGTGGGGTTGGCGTGATGGTCGCTGTGTCGTTGCAGGTGGTAGAGGAAGATGTCGGAGACGGCGTAGTCGCTGTTCCAGCTGTGTTCCGGAGTGCAGCGCTCGTAGCGTCCGTTCTCCTTGGTGCGCCGCAGCAGCCCGTAGTGCTCGAGGTAGTTGACGGCCTCGAGCAGCGAGATCCCGTACACCGCCTGCAGAACCAGGAACGGCAGCAGTTCGACACCGAACACGCCGACCAGCGCACCCCACAGGGCGAGGCTCATGAGCCAGGCGGTGAGATTCGCGTTCGAGAAGGAGAAGGTGCGCTTCCCGGTGCGGTGCAGACGATCTCGCTCGAGTGCCCACCCGGAACGGAATCCGCCGAGAACGCTGCGGGGGTAGAACTGCCACAGGGTCTCACCGAGACGCGAGCTCGCCGGATCCTCCGGAGTGGCGACCCGGACGTGATGCCCGCGATTGTGTTCGACGTAGAAGTGCCCGTAGAAGCTCTGCGCGAGCACGATGCGCGAGAGCCACTGTTCGTACTCGACCTTCTTGTGACCGAGCTCGTGCGCCGTGTTGATGCCGATGCCGCCGACGAGTCCGATGGTCAGCGCCACGCCGATCTTCGAGGCGAGTGACAGGCCGTTCTCGAGCCCGAGCCACGAGAGGTCGTCGGCCGTCAGTAGATGGGACGACAGCCCGATGCCGAAGAACTGCATGGGGATGTAGGCGTAGACGCAGCCGCGATACCAGAAGTCGGCCTCGAGAGACTCGACCAGATCCTCGGGCGGATTCTCGTCGAACGGGACGACGATGCGATCCGCGATGGGGACCACGACGTAGAGGAACAGGGGACCCGACCACCACGCGACCTGTGACACTCCCGGTGCCCACCACTGCAGCCCGAAGACGATGCCCACGGAGATGAGCGGAAGCATCGGAGCGATGAGAGCCCACGGCCAGTAGTACCGGTTGAGGTCACGCCATTCGCCCGTCTTCGGCGAGATGGAGCGCTGGTGTGTTTCGGTCACGACGGAACTTTACCGACGAGTCGACGCTGCTCAGGCCGCTGCACGAGCCCTTCTGAGATCCCACAACGTGCGCCCAATATGTTGGTGGCATGGCAATACGAGAGACGCTTGGGCGCGACGGAACATCTCTGGTCTACCGCGTCACGGGAGACGTCTCGGCTCGACCGTTGGTGCTGCTGCACGGCTGGGCCCAGACCGGAGCCTGCTGGGGCGACGACCTCCTCGCCGACCTGTCCGAGCGGTACCGCGTCATCGCGGTGGACCTGCGCGGGCACGGCATGTCCGGTGCCCCCGACGTCGGTTACGACCGGTCCGCGCTGTGGGCCGGGGACGTGCACGCCGTTCTCGAGCAGGAGGGCATCCGCTCGGGTGCGGTCCTGCTGGGCTGGTCCTACGGCGGTCTGGTGCTGTGCGATTACCTGTCGGTGTACGGCACCGGTGCGGTGGCGGGTGTCGTGTTCGTCGCGGCGATCACCGCGATCGGTCCGGACCGACCCGGCGGCGCCGTCGGCACGGCGATGCGTGCGGCGATCCCCGGCGCGATGAGCGAGGACTCGCGCGTGGCCATCAGGGCGCTCGCGAGTTTCGGCAACGCCCTCACCGGACCCGGCGAAGGACACGGCGCCGCAGCTCAGGCACTGTTCGGCGCCAGCCTGGCGACGCGTCCACGCGTGCGGTCCGCGGTGTTCCGGCGCGACGTGGGACACGACGAGACGCTGGCGGCGCTGGACGTCCCCACCCTGGTGATGCACGGCACGGCGGACACGGTGGTGGACGTCGGCGCGGGTCGGCACACCGCCTCCGTCGTGCCCGGTGCGTCGACCTCGTGGTGGGAGGGCGTCGATCACGGTCCGTTCGTCGCGGACCCGGCCCGCTTCCTGTCCGAGCTGGCGGGTTTCGTCGACTCTCTGGGTTAGTCCACACACGTGATGCATGTCAGAACGGTGGGGGGTCGTCGGTGTCGGCGACTTCGCGGGCCCGTCGGTTGCGGTTGCGTTCGTTCCTCCGGCGGGCATGTTTGTCCGCCAGACGTGTGCGGCGTCTGCTGGGGGGAGTGCGGGGCGGACTCGGTGGTGGAGGATCGGGCGTCTCGAAGGTGACGTCGGCGAGTCCGGGGTGGATGTCGTATCCGTTGTGTGCCGGCCCCGGGACGACGAGGCCCTCGGGCGTGGTGACGGTGGAGACGACGCGTCCCGTGTCGTCCTCGGTGTACTGATCGTCGACGAAGTCGCCGAACGTCTTCAAGTTGTGGTGGAACCTGCATTTGCCGCCGAGGTTGACGTCGGTCGTCTGGCCGCCGCCGTCGGGATTCTCATGGTCGTACTCCGCGATGTGGTCGAGATCGCCGGTCCACACCCCACGGTTGCAGCCGGGCCAGGTGCAGTACTGGTCGCGAATGCGCACGAACGTGTCGAGGGCGCTGGAGGGGCGGTACGGATCGGCGGGCTGTGATGCGGGGTTGGTGGTCGAGACGGGGCGGATGACGGCGTCGGCACGATCGGCGAGGTCGGCGACGTGGTCGGGCGAGATGACGCCGTGGCCGACGAGGAACCCTGGATTGCCGTCGGCGGCGGTGTCGCCGGCCATGGTGGTGGAGTCCGTGACGACGTGCACGATGAATGACGTGAGCAGGCCGTCCTCACCGGTCCACCCGGGCGCGGAGCAGTCCGGATCGTCGCACTGGCACTCGTACGCTGTGCGGGTGGCGAGGGCGAACAGGGCGTCGCTGGAACGGGCGCCCTTGCTGCGAGGATCCTTGCGACACACGCGTCCGGCCAACTCCTCCACCGCGGCAGCGACGACGACGGCATTGTCGGCTGTCATGGTTGCGCCCAGGTATGCCATGCCGTCGGGTCCCGCGTCGATCCAGAAGCTGCGGTTGTTCTCGGCGAGCACACGTCGCTGCCTGACGCCGTCGGGATCGTGGCGGTAGACGATGCGGTCGATCATGTCCCGCATGCGTGTGTCCGACCACGAGCCGCGTCGCTGTAGGGCCGCGGCGATCTCGGTGTCGACTTCCCGCACGTACGTGGTGCCGTCGACGAGGTCGGTTCGGCCGATGATGGTGTGGACGTGTTTGGGGGCGATGAGGCCGTCGCGGAGGCACTCGGCTACGCGGGGAAGCCGGTCTCGGAGTGCAATTGCGCGGGTCAGGATGCCTTCTCCGGCGCCCTGGCTGACGGACAGGACGGCCGAGATGCGGGCGGCGCAGTGAGTCGTCGCATCCATCCGGCGGTGATCGGACATCTCGTGAGGAACGACGAGTTGAATGTGCAGTTCCGCTGCGGCCCGGTATCGGGTCCATTCGAGATAGGACAGTCCGGCCGAGGTGTAGGACATCGTGGACAGGAGGGTGTTCACGGGTGCGTCGAGGAGCGTTCCGGGTAGGCCCATGGCCTCCGGATCCTGCGTCGCCCACCCCTGTTCGAACATGTGTGCGAAGTTAGCAGGGTCCTCCGACATGTTTCCATGACTCCCGCGGGGCAGTGGCGTACGTGTTCCCGGCCTGTGAATGTCGGCGGGTTCCCGCGCATGTGTCGGCACGCTCGTAGGGGGATGGCCGGGTAGGCGGGGGCCTGCGACGCAATCGGACAGGGCACACTGGAGCGGTGGTCCGCCGTCACAGCCCGCATCGGGTAGCCGTGTTGTCGCTGCACACGTCTCCGCTGGCGCAGCCCGGCACGGGGGACGCGGGCGGCATGAACGTGTACGTCCTGCAGACCGCCGTGCAGATGGCGGCGCGCGGAGTCGAGGTGGAGATCTTCACCCGGGCCACGTCCTCCCGTGACGAACCCGTGGTCGAGGCCGCGCCCGGCGTACTGGTGCGCAGCATCGCGGCCGGCCCGTTCGAGGGTCTCGACAAGCACGACCTGCCCACCCAGCTCTGCGCCTTCGCCGCGGGCGTCCTGCGCGAGGAGGCACGGCACGAGCCGGGCCACTACGACATGATCCACTCGCACTACTGGTTGTCGGGGCAGGTCGGCTGGCTCGCCCGCGACCGGTGGAAGGTCCCCCTGGTGCACACCGCGCACACGCTCGCCGCGGTGAAGAACCTGTCGGTGGCGGCGGGGGACAAGCCGGAACCGGCGGCCCGTCGCATCGGTGAGAAGCAGGTCGTCGAGGAAGCCGATCGGCTCACGGCCAACACTCTCGACGAGGCCCGCGCCCTCGTCGATCTGTACGACGCGGCCGAGGACAAGATCGACGTCGTCGCGCCGGGAGCGGACCTGAGCATGTTCCGGCCGGGCGATCGCGCCGCCGCTCGACGCTCCCTGGGTCTGGACGCCGACGACCCTCTCGTGACGTTCGTGGGACGGATCCAACCTCTCAAGGCGCCGGACGTCCTCGTCGCGGCCGTCGCCGAGATCCACCGGCGGGACCCGTCGTCGCGCGTGCGCGTGCTGGTGGTCGGTGGCCCGTCGGGCACCGGTCTGGAACGGCCCGACTCCCTCATCGAGCTGAGTCGCCGGCTGGGCATCGAGGATCGGGTGACGTTCCTCCCGCCGCAACCGCCGGACAGGCTTGCGGACGTCTACCGCGCGTCGGATCTCGTTGCTGTGCCCAGTTATTCGGAGTCCTTCGGTCTCGTGGCCATCGAGGCCCAGGCGTGCGGTGTCCCGGTGGTCGCCGCGGACGTCGGGGGCCTCGGTGTGGCCGTGCGGGACGGGGAGACCGGCGTGCTGGTGCAGGGCCACGATCCGGCCGACTGGGCCACCGCGGTGCAGTCGTTGCTCGCCGACGACCGTCTGCGCACCGTGATGGCGTCGAATGCCTCACGACATGCGGAGAACTTCTCGTGGGAACACACCTCGGACGCGTTGCTGGACACCTACGCCCGCGCGGCGTGGAGATTCGGCCGTACCGCGGGTGTCGAGAGACCGACGGGTGAGTTCTCGCCTCGCAGACCCCGTGGTCTGTGGCGACTACGACGGACAGGACCGGTGAGAGCGCTGTGACGACGACCGACCAGGTGACGGAACTGATCGACTCGGTGTTGGCCGACCGGGAGTTGGACTACTCCCGGGCCACCGACACGCAGTTCGTCGTGGACCTTCCCGGTGAGAAGAAGCTCAAGACCTCGACGATGCTGACGGTCGGCAACCACGGCGTGCGCATCGAGGCCTTCGTGTGCCGCAAGCCCGACGAGAACTTCGAGGGCGTGTACCGATACCTGTTGCGGCGCAACCGCCGTCTGTACGGAGTGCACTACACGATCGACAAGATCGGCGACATCTACCTCGTCGGCAAGATGTCGACGCACGCGGTCACGGGAGACGAGATCGACCGCATCCTCGGGCAGGTGCTCGAGGCGGCCGACGGCGATTTCAACGTGCTGCTCGAACTGGGCTTCGCCGAGTCCATCCGCCGCGAGTGGGCGTGGCGCGTCTCGCGCGGCGAGTCGCTGAACAACCTGAAGGCGTTCGAGCATCTGGTGAACGGCAGGCCGGACGACGGGCCCACGTCCTGGGTGCAGCCGGCGGACCGAGCGGACGACGACGACCGGGACTGATTCGGACACCGTGCAGGTAGGCTCCTTCATGTGATGGCTGTCACCCGGAATGTCCGAAGGATGTTTATGTGACCGCCCGACACATTAAGGTTGCCTTTCTGTCGTCCCTGCTGTGCCGATGAGGAGTTCCATGAGTTTCCGCAGCCCGTACCCCGACGTCGAGATTCCCGAGCAGAGCGTCTACGAGTTCCTCTTCGGTGACCTCACCGAGGACGACCTCGCGCGCCCCGCCCTGATCGACGGCCCCAGCGGCGCCGTCACCGACTACCGCACTCTCGTCGGTCAGATCAACGGAGTCGCAGGCGCACTCGCCTCGCGCGGAGTGAAGGTCGGCGACGTGGTCGCGGTGCACTCGCCCAACGTGCCGGCGTTCGCGTCGGTGTTCCACGGCATCCTGCGCGCCGGTGCGATCGCCACGACGATCAATGCTCTGTACAACGCCGAGGACATCGCGAAGCAGCTCACGGACTCGTCCGCGACCATGATCTTCACGGTCTCGCCGCTGCTCCCGCAGGCGAAGGCCGCAGCGGAGCAGGTCGGTCTGTCGGCCGATCGCATCGTCGTGCTCGACGGCGCGGAGGGCCACGAGTCGCTGCGCGACCTCCTCACCGAGGGTGCACAGGCGCCCGACGTCAGCTTCGACCCGTCGACCCACCTCGCGGTGCTGCCCTACTCCTCGGGCACCACGGGACGGCCGAAGGGCGTCATGCTCACGCACCGCAACCTGGTGGCCAACGTGTCGCAGATCGAGCCGCGCATGGGCGCGAACCGGGACGACGTCCTGCTCGCCGTGCTGCCGTTCTTCCACATCTACGGCATGACCGTGCTGCTCAACCTCGGCCTCAAGGTGCGCGCGTCGCTGGTCACGATGCCGCGCTTCGATCTCGAACAGTTCCTGAGCCTCACCACCGAGAAGAAGATCACCTACCTCTTCATCGCGCCGCCCGTCGCCGTCGCACTGGCCAAGCACCCGATGGTGGACCAGTACGACATCTCCAGCGTGCGAATGGTGTTCTCCGGTGCCGCCGCCCTCGACGAGAACCTGGGCAACGCCGTCGCGAAGCGACTGAAGACCAAGGTGCGTCAGGGTTACGGCATGAGCGAGCTGAGCCCCGTCTCGCACGCCATCCCGTTCGACGGCGACGACATGCCGCTGAGCAGCTGCGGCACCGCCGTCGCCAACTCGGAGAACAAGCTCGTCGATCCGGCCACCGGCGAGGAGGTGGCCTACCCGGAGCCCGGCTCGGACAAGGTCAGCGAGCCCGGTGAGCTGTGGATCAAGGGCCCGAACGTGATGGCCGGATACCTGAACAACGACGCTGCGACGGCCGAGACGCTCGACGCCGACGGGTATCTGCACACCGGCGACATCGCCGTCGTCGACGGTCGTGGGTGCGTCAGCATCGTGGACCGGCTCAAGGAGCTGATCAAGTACAAGGGCTACCAGGTGCCGCCCGCCGAGCTCGAGTCGCTGCTGCTCACGCACCCGCAGATCGCCGACGCGGCCGTCATCGGCGTGCTCGACGACGAGGGCGAAGAGGTACCGAAGGCGTTCGTCGTGCTGCAGCAGGGCGCCGAGCTCACCGAGGACGACGTCATGACGTTCGTGTCCGAGAAGGTGTCGCCGCACAAGAAGGTTCGCCGCGTGCAGTTCATCGACACGGTGCCGAAGTCGGCGTCCGGCAAGATCCTGCGCAAGGATCTGCGCGCGGCCGAGCCTGCCGCCGGCTGACACTCCCTTTACCACCCGAACACCCTCTCCAGCGTGCTGGAGAGGGTGTTCGCGTCATGTGAGGGGTGTGGGGGCACTCGGGGTGGTACTCATGAGCCATGGACACGATCACCGTCGACACAGCCCAGGGCCAGGTGCGCGGTCGCACCGACAACGGCATCGCCTCGTTCCTCGGAGTTCCCTATGCCGAGGCGCCGTTCGGACCGCACCGATTCCAAGCGCCGACCGCGCCGCCGCGGTGGTTCGGCACGCGCGACGCCCTCGAGCACGGCGCCACCGTCCCGAAGGTCGGGTACCGGCCGCCCACCAGCGAGATCCTCAGCGAGCCCGTGGTGCCCGGCGAGGAGTGCCTCAACGTGAACGTCTACAGCCCCGATGTAGAGGGGTCGGCTCCGGTCTTCGTCTGGATCCACGGCGGCGCCTTCGTCAACGGCAGCAACGCCGTCCCCGCCTACGACGGCACCGCCTTCGCGCGGGACGGCGTCGTCGCCGTGGTGATCAACTACCGGCTCGGCGTGGACGGCTTCGCGCAGATCGAGGGCGCTCCCGCCAATCGTGGTCTGCTGGACCAGGTCGCGGCGCTCGAATGGGTCCGGGACCACATCGCGTCGTACGGCGGCGATCCGGCGCGGGTGACCGTCGCGGGAGAGTCCGCGGGTGCCATGAGCGTCGGCACGCTGCTGTCGATGCCCCGCGCGGAGGGGCTGTTCCACCGCGCGGTCCTGCAGAGCGGCGCAGGCCATCACGTCATCTCGGCGGAGACCGCGGGCACCGTCTCGGCCGCGCTGGCGTCGGCCCTCGGCGTTCCGGCGACGGTGGAGGGGCTCGGCTCGGTACCCGTCGACGCCCTCGTCGACGCCCAGCGCACCCTGTCCGATCGCATCGCCGCGGAGGCATCGAGCGGCGCGTGGGGTGAGGTGGCACTGAACATGATGGCGTTCGAGCCGTGCATCGACGGTGATGTCGTTCCTGCGCTACCGTATTCGCGCATCGCCGACGGTGCGGGCGCCGACGTCGAACTCCTGCTCGGCACCACCAGTGAGGAGCACGCGTTCTTTCTCGTGCCCGCCGGCATCGTTCCGCACATCACCGAGAACTACCTGCGGACGGTGCTCGTCGGGTATCGACTGGACCCGTCGGTGCTGGACACGTACCGCGATCGGTATCCGGACGCCTCGCCCGGTGAACTCATGATCGCGGTCATGACCGACTGGTTCTTCCGCATCCCCGCCGTGCGCGTCGCCGAGGCGCACCCTGCTCACGTCTACGAGTTCACCTGGCGCTCGCCGCTGTTCGACGGGAACCTCGGCGCGTGCCATGCGCTCGAGATCCCGTTCGTCTTCGACGTGCTGGGCAAGCCCGAGACCGCTCGCATCACGGGGCCGAACCCGCCGCAGGCGGTCGCCGACGAGATGCACCGTGCCTGGGTCGACTTCGTGCGCGACGGCGATCCCGGCTGGGCGCAGTACGGGTCCGAGCGCACGGTGAAGATGTTCGGGACGGAGTCGGCCGTGGTGAACGACCCGCGGCCCGACACCCGCACGGTGTGGGACGGTGCGCGCTAGCCGGTGAAGGGCGGGACGAACTCGCAGGGCACGGGTCGCGGGTGCGCGGGGTCGAGAGCGTTCAGCACGAACGCCGCGGCCCTCGGCGACCCGACGATGCCGGCATGCTCGGAGAAGTCGACGTCGCACGTGTCCTGTACGACGATGTTGGTCGCGTTCGGAGCCTCGACGTAGCCGTCCGTGTACGGCACGACCACCTCGTCGTACCGCGTCATGATGTTGGTGTACGTGATGCCCGGCGCGTAGCGGTACGACGCGTCGGGCCACGCGAACTGCGACGGGCCCGACCCCTTCCACAGCGGGGCCAGCGAGACGTACCTGTCGATGTCGTCCGCTCCGCCGAGCACCTGCGCGTAGTAGTTGGGCAGCACCGTGCCCTGCGAGTGTCCGACGATGTCGACCTTCTCGGCGCCCGTCGCGGACAGCACCTCGTCGACGAACGCCGCGAACTGTGCTCCCTTCTCGGGAACCGGCCCGAGGCCACCGATCGCGCTGATCGGCCACGCACCCGGCAGCGCACCGTACGTCGGAGCGAAGACGCAGTACCCCTCGTTCTTCAGCAGCGGCGCGTACACGCCCCACCCTGTCTGCTGCCCGGTCCCCGTGCCGTGCACCAGGATCACCGGATTCGGGTGCTCCGCCGTGGGCGCGCACGAGAAGTCGTTGGTTCCGGGCAGCGATCCGCCCGGGTTCGCGATCTCCGCCGGGAAGCCGCTGAAGAAGTTGTAGTCGACGGGCAGCGGATCGGCCGTGGCGGTCGGCGCGCACGCGAGCCACGCGCACGCCGCCAGCGCCACTGTCCAGCGGGTTCTCATCAGCAGAGGCTAGCGGTCACGCCGGTTCGGCTCGGCGGAAGCGCAGTTCCCGCTGCGCACCCCGCACGACCTGCGGCGCGCCCGACCGGTCGTCCCGTCGACGGCATCGTGAGAAACTGGGCGGCATGAGCATCGGAACTCTGATCCTTCTCCGCCACGGCGAGAGCGAGTGGAACGCGTCCAACCAGTTCACCGGATGGCAGGACGTGCGCCTGACCGCCAAGGGTGAGGCGGAGGGGAAGCGTGCCGGCGAGCTGATCAAGGAGGCCGGTGTGCTTCCCGACGTGCTGTACACATCGCTTCTGCGTCGCGCCATCAGCACTGCGAACCTCGCGCTCGACGCGGCCGATCGGCACTGGATCCCGGTCGTCCGCGACTGGCGTCTGAACGAGCGGCACTACGGCGCACTGCAGGGTCTCGACAAGGCGGCGACCAAGGAGAAGTACGGCGACGAGCAGTTCATGCTGTGGCGTCGTAGCTACGACACCCCGCCGCCCCCCATCGAGGTCGGCTCCGAGTACAGCCAGGACGCCGATCCGCGCTACGCCGATCTCGACAGCGTGCCGCTGACCGAGTGTCTGAAGGACGTCGTCGAACGCTTCGTTCCGTACTACGAGGACGTCATCGTCCCCGAGCTGCGGGCAGGGAAGACGGTCATGATCGCCGCCCACGGCAACTCGCTGCGCGCCCTCGTCAAGTACCTCGACGGCATCTCCGACGCGGACATCGCGGGGCTCAACATCCCCACCGGCATCCCGCTGCAGTACGACCTCACGGAGTCGGGCGACAAGCTCGTTCCCACCGTGCCGGGCGGCACCTACCTCGACCCGGAGGCCGCTGCGGCCGGAGCCGCGGCAGTGGCGAACCAGGGCAAGAAGTAACGACTCGATGAACGCGGTGCGAACGTGCGCCGGACGTGCGGTGACGGCCGGAAAACCCGGCCCACCGTGCGTCGGTGCACGGTCGTGTGACCGTACGATCGGCCCGTGACCACTCCGACCGTCGTACTGATCGCCGCCGTCGCGGCGTTCGGTGGGTACCTCGTCGGTGGAGTGCTGATCCCGTATCTGAACTCCCGCCACGTCCTGCGTCAGACCCGCGACAACGGGCTGACGATGTCCCAGGTCCTCGACCTCATCGTGCTGGCCGCGCACAGCGGTATCGCCGTCGTCGACCAGTTTCACGACGTCGTGCTGTTCAATCCGCGCGCCGAGGAGCTCGGTCTCGTCCGCGGTCGGTCGCTCGACGATCGGGCCTGGAAGGCCGCCACCAGGGTCCTCGAGACCGGTGACCACGTCGAGGTCGACCTCACGGTTCTCGACGCCCGCGGGCGCGCCGGCATCGCCGTGAAGGGGCACGCGCAGCTGCTCTCCCAGGAGGATCGCCGGTTCGTCGTCCTGTTCGCCGACGACGACTCCGAGCAGGTCCGCATGGAGGCCACGCGGCGGGACTTCGTCGCGAACGTCAGCCACGAACTCAAGACCCCCGTCGGCGCCATCAGCCTGCTGGCCGAGGCGCTGCTGCAGTCGCGCGACGATCCCGAGTCGGTGCAGCGCTTCGGTGAGCGGATGCTCGACGAGTCCACGCGCCTGGGCAACATGGTCAGCGAACTCATCTCGCTGTCCCGGCTGCAGGGTGCCGAGAAGCTCCCCGATCTCGACGTCGTCGACGTCGACACCGTGGTCAAGAGCGCGCTCTCGCGTTCGGCCCTCAAGGCCGAGGCCACGGGCATCGTCGTCACGACTGACCGACCGAGCGGACTCGAGGTGCTCGGCGATCAGACCCTGCTGGTCACCGCACTGTCCAACCTCGTCGAGAACGCCATCGCGTACTCCCCGAAGGGGTCTCCCGTGTCGGTGACGCGGTCCCTGCGTGACGACGATGCGACGGGCCCACAGAGCATGGTGGCCTTCTCGGTCACCGACCGCGGCATCGGCATCGCCAAGGAGGACCAGGAGCGCGTGTTCGAGCGCTTCTTCCGCGTCGACAAGGCGCGGTCGCGGGCCACCGGCGGTACCGGTCTGGGACTGGCCATCGCCAAGCACGTCGCCGCCAACCACAACGGCCGCATCGAGCTGTGGAGCAAGCCTGGGACGGGCTCGACCTTCACGCTCCTCATTCCTGCTCACATCGAAGACGACGGCGAGCCGTCATGACCGAGAAGGACACCCCATGACGAGCGTGCTCATCGTCGAAGACGAAGAATCGTTGGCCGACCCGCTGGCGTTCCTGCTCCGCAAGGAAGGTTTCGACGCGACCGTCGTCGGCGACGGCCCCTCCGCCCTCGCCGAGTTCGATCGCGTGGGAGCGGACATCGTCCTGCTCGACCTCATGCTGCCGGGCATGAGCGGCACCGACGTGTGCAAGCACCTGCGCAGCCGCTCCGGTGTGCCGGTCATCATGGTCACCGCGCGCGACAGCGAGATCGACAAGGTTGTCGGCCTCGAGCTCGGTGCCGACGACTACGTCACCAAGCCGTACTCGTCGCGCGAACTCATCGCCCGCATCCGCGCGGTCCTGCGCCGCGGATCCGACACCGAGGAGATCGACGACAACAGCATCCTCGAGGCCGGGCCAGTGCGCATGGACGTCGAGCGCCACGTCGTCATGGTCGGCGGGCAGCAGATCACGTTGCCGCTCAAGGAGTTCGACCTGCTCGAGTACCTGCTCCGCAACTCCGGACGAGTGCTCACCCGCGGACAGTTGATCGACCGTGTGTGGGGCGCCGACTACGTGGGCGACACGAAGACGCTGGACGTCCACGTGAAGCGGTTGCGCTCGAAGATCGAGACGGACCCCGCGAAGCCCGTGCACCTCGTCACGGTGCGTGGACTGGGGTACAAGCTGGAGGAGTGAGGCCGTTCGGTTTCGGCGAGTACGTCGAAAGTGTCGCTGCGGATCCGTTGATCACGACACTTTCGGCGTATTCGCGGACATCAGGCGGCGAGTAGCCGGCGGACACGACCGACCAGGACATCAGGTTCGCGCCGCACATCGTCCGACGTGATCTGCAGAACGCGCCAGCCTTCATCAGCGAGCAGCGCAAGACGGGCCTTGTCGCGTCGGACGCTATCGGGCGTTCCGTGGAATTCGTCGCCGTCGTATTCCACCGCGAATCGTCGTGCTGGCCAAGCGAGGTCGAGATAGAAGATGCCGAGTCCGTGCATCACGGGCCACTGCAACTCGGGTGCCGGAAGGTGGCCGTCGTGCAGCACCAGGCGGGTCTCCGACTCCATCGGTGAGCCGGATCTGCAGTCGACGAGCGGTGCGAGGCGGCGGACCTCGACGATGCCCCGCCGGCCCCGTTGCGAGACGACAGCCCGTTCCAGCGAGCGGGGACTACAGCCCACCTGCGCCGCGGCATCGAGAACGGCGAGCGCGCGACCGGGAGAACGTTGCCGTGCGACCTCGACAGCAGTCCAGGCCGGCTCCACGACCAATCGCGTGCCGACCGCCACCAGTGGTGCACCCCGCCGCTGATGCACCACTACCCCTGGTCTGCTCTCGATGCGCCGATCGTCCGGCTCCACCACATGTAATTGCTGCGTCTGGTCGAGGTCGAAACCGTGCATCGCCGCCGCCGTGTCCATGGATGCGGCGACCCGCGTTCCGAGCTCGATGCTCAGAGCGTCGAGTCGCGCCGAGACAGGGAGCGTTCCGACCGCGTACAGCCCGTGCCGTACGCGGGTCAGCTGACGAGTGTGCACCAGCCACCGCACGCGGCTCGGGGACATGCGTCGGAGGAGATCGGTCGTGTGCAGGAAGCCGCCGTTGGCTCTCATTGCGTCGACGAGTGTGGGGTCCATGGCGCAGACCGTCACGAGCTGCACCGACAGGCGCCGCGTCGATCGAGCAACTCGCCAGTGCCGTGGGGATGACGGGGTGCCTGTGGATGAAGCTTGACCAAGCCCCGCGGGGCATTGACGGGACTACGTGCGCTGAGCCTCGCGGGTCGCGGGGTGCACGGCGATCAACCCCAAGCCTTGTCGACGACGGCACAGCGCGGCGAGTTCGGTGTAGACGTCCTTGCCGAGCAGCTCCGTCAGCTCTGGCGCGTACGACTGCCAGACCGCCTTCGAGCCGACGTGTGCGTCGGGGGAGGCGGTGCAGTACCAACTGAGGTCGGCGCCGCCCTCACCCCAGCCACGTCGGTCGTACTCGCCGACGACGGTCTGCAGGATCTCGACACCGTCGGGGCGCGTCACCCAGTCCTGGGTGCGGCGGATGGGCAGCTGCCAGCAGACGTCGGGCTTCACCTCGAGAGGTTCGACGCCGGTGCGCAGCGCCATCCGGTGCAGTGCGCACCCGATGCCGCCCTCGAAGCCCGGTCGGTTGAGGAAGATGCACGCTCCCTTGTACTTGCGGGTGCGCAGCGCCTGCTCGCCTTCGAGATCGTCGACCTCCACGAAGCCTTTCTTGCCGTGTCCCTTGTCGAAGAACTGCCAGTCGTCCGGCGTGAGCATCTCGACGGAGGCGACGAGCTTGGCGTGGTCGTCGTCGTCCGACAGGAACGCCCCGTGCGAGCAGCACCCGTCGTCGGGCCGATCGGGGACCGTTCCCTGGCACGCGGGGGTTCCGAAGACGCACGTCCAACTCGACAGCAACCACGTCAGATCTGCGCGGACGACGTGCTCGGGGTTGGTCGGATCGACGAACTCGACCCACTCGCGCGGGAAGTCCGGCGCCACCTCGGGTGCGGGATCGAGTTTGTGGGTCGCCGCGGGTTCCAGCACGTCCGCGGGCCGTCCGGTGGCCTCCCCCGACCGCCGTCCGGCCTCGTCGCCCACGCTCGTCGTCTGCTTTGCGGCCCGGCCGGCCTCCGGCCTACCCGCCTTCTCAGCACGTGTCACAAGCCACGACGCTAGACCCAGTACGGTGTTCCCTGTGCGGTTAGGGGTGCTCGACGTCGGAAGCAACACGGTTCATCTGCTCGTGGTCGACGCTCACCGCGGCGGTCACCCGACACCGATGAGCTCCACCAAGGCTGCCCTGCGCCTGGCGGAGAACACCGACGACGCCGGTGACATCACCCAGTCCGGCTCCGATCGACTGGTGCGGACGGTCGCCGACTTCTCGTCGATCGCCACATCGTCGGGCTGCGGCGAGCTCATGGCCTTCGCCACGTCGGCCGTCCGCGACGCACGCAACTCGACCGCCGTGCTGAACCGAGTGCGTGACGAGACCGGCGTGAGCCTGCAGGTTCTCTCCGGCGAGGACGAGTCGCGACTGACGTTCCTGGCCGTGCGTCGGTGGTACGGCTGGAGTGCCGGGCGCATCCTCGACCTCGACATCGGCGGCGGATCCCTCGAGCTCAGCACCGGGATCGACGAGAACCCGGACGTGGCGATGTCGCTTCCCCTCGGGGCCGGCCGACTGACGCGCGACTGGCTGGCCGAGGATCCTCCCGGCAAGCGGCGGGTCGCCGTGCTGCGTGACTGGCTCGACGCGGAACTCGTCGAACCGGCGAAGAAGCTGCTCGAGCCGGGGCTGCCCGACCGGGCGGTGGGAACGTCGAAGACGTTCCGCTCGTTGGCTCGATTGACCGGCGCCGCTCCGTCGGCTGCCGGCCCCCGTGTCGTCAGGACCCTGACGGCCGACGGTCTGCGTCAGGTCATCTCGTTCATCTCGAGGATGACCTCGGCGGACCGTGCAGAATTGGAAGGCGTGAGCGCGGATCGATCACGACAGATGGTGGCCGGAGCACTGGTCGCCGAGGCGAGCATGCGCGCGCTGTCGATCGATTCGTTGGAGATCTGTCCGTGGGCGCTGCGTGAGGGATTGATCCTGCGCAAGCTGGACACGGAGACGTTCGGCGATGTGGTGGAGACTCGAGAGACATGAGTGACGACAACAACGGAAGTGGCGCGGCCGACACCGGACAGGTGTCGGTGGCGGAACTGCTCGCGCGCAACGGCGCCAAGGTGGACACGCAGTCCGGTGGCGGTCGACGTCGACGCGGCATGGCCGGCGGTATCTCCGTCGCCGAGCTGACCGGCGAGATCCCGATCGTCCGCGACGAGCCCCCGGCCGAGGCGCCCGACGACGAGACCGACGCGTCGCCCGAGACCGAGTCGCCGCAGGACCAGCCGCGGCAGGCCGAGGCCGAGGAGTCGACCCGCGACGCCGAGCCCGAGCGGCCCGCCCCGGCACCCGAGCCCACACGGACCACGCCCCGGATCGACGACCGCCGCCGTGAGCAGCAGGCCCGCCCGACCCCCGCGTTCGGTGCCGCCCGTTCCGCTCGGCCCGAACCCGCGCTGTTCTCCGGCGCTCCGTCCGTGGCGGTCGACCGCCTGCGCGCCTCCACCGAGGAGCGTGCGCTCGCACCCGAGCGGCCGGCGCAGGAGCGTCCCGCTTCCGATCGGCCCGGCGCTCCTGAGCAGCAGCGGTCGACGCCGGCCGAGCCGGAGGTCGACGCCGACGAGGTCACGGCCGAGAACGACGCGGTGACCACGATCGTCCCGGCAGTGACCGAGGATTCCGAGAACCCGGACACGATCGCCACCGACACGGCCGACGAGGCCGATCTCGCGACCCCCACCGATGCGGAACCCGTCGAGGACGCACCGGTGGCGCCGTCGAAGTCCCGCAGCCCGGTCAAGCAGTGGTTGTCGCTGATCGGCCAGGGCATCGTGGCTATCGTGCTCGGCGCGCTCCTGTTCAAGGGGTTCGAGCGACTGTGGGAGATGCTGCCCTGGGTCGCCCTGGTCCTCGCGTTCTTCGTCATCGTCGGACTCGTGGCCGTGGTGCGTGTGCTGCGCCGCACCGACGACATCGTGTCGATCCTGCTGGCGGTGGTCGTGGGCGGATTCGTCACTCTGGGCCCGCTGGCCTTCATGCTCAGCACCACGTGACGACGCCCGGTCGCCGGCACGTTCCGGTGGGGTTGTCCACGGCCTCGGTCTATCCGCAGAACACCGAGTCCGCGTTCCGCTTCGCCGCGGAACTCGGCTTCGACGGGATCGAGCTCATGGTGTGGGCCGAGCCGATCAGCCAGGACGTCGGTGCGATCAAGCAGCTCAGCCGCGCGTACGGCGTTCCGGTTCTGGCGCTGCACGCACCGTGCCTGCTGATCACCCAGCGGGTGTGGGGTTCGGATCCGGTCTCGAAGCTGGTGCGCTCGGTCCACGCTGCCGAGGCGCTCGGCGCGTCCACCGTGGTGGTGCACCCGCCGTTCCGGTGGCAACGCATCTACGCCGACGGTTTTCCCGACCAGGTCGCCGAGCTCGAGTCCGACAACGAGGGCATGGTCGTCGCCGTCGAGAACATGTTCCCGATGCGTGCGGACCGGCTCTTCGGTGCGGGCACCGGCTCTGTGAAGCGGCTCGAGAAGCGCGGCGGGAAGCCCGGCATCGGGTTCACCGCATTCGCGCCGTCCTACGACCCGACCGACGTGGGCCACCAGCACTACACGCTGGACTTCTCGCACACCGCGACGTCCGGGCTCGATGCCGTGGCGCTGTCCGAGCGCATGGGCGCCGGGCTCAAGCATCTGCATCTCGCGGACGGCCGCGGCGCCTCCGTCGACGAACACCTCGTGCCCGGCGACGGCACGCAGCCGGTCGCGGAGGTCTGCCAGGCGCTGGTCGCGCGAGGCTTCGACGGTCAGGCCGTGCTCGAGATCAACACCCAGAACGCGCGGACCGCCACCGAGCGGTCGGCCGCACTCGAACGATCGTTGGCGTTCGCCCGGCAGCACCTCTGACGTCCCTCACCTCCGAAGTCCGCACCTCTGAAGCCCGCACCCTCGGAAGTTCGCACCTGGGATAGTGGCACTATCCACTGTGGTCTAGAGTTCGACCGGTGCGCATGTCCGAGCTGGTCGAGCGATCCGGGGTCCCGCGACCCACGATCAAGTTCTACCTCCGCGAAGGGCTCCTCATGCCCGGGGTCGGCGCGGCGACGGTGTCCGAGTACACCGACGAGCACCTCGACCGCCTCCGGTTGATCAAGGCCCTGACCGGCGCCTCCCTTCCTCTCGGACGGATCAGGACGGTGCTCGCGGCCCTCGACGAGGCGACCGGCGACGTCCATCCCGCGATGAGCCGGGCACTCGGTGCGCTCCCGCCCTACCTCGACGACGCGGGGCACGACGGACTCGACCAGGGTCCCGCGCCGCGTACGTCGCGGATCCTGGAACGGCTCGGCCACGCCGCCGCCGATCTCCCGACCGACAGTTCGGCGGCTCGTCAGCTCGACCACTCCCTCGCCGCCGCCGACGCTGCGGGCGTCCCGCTCTCGGACGACGACGTCGTCGCGTACGCCCGTGCCGTCCGCGTGATCGCGGAGGGGGAGTGGGCGCGGGTGCTCGACCACACCGAGCCACGCGCCGCCGTGCGCTTCGCCGTCCTCGGGACGGTGCTCTACGAACCGGTGGTCACTGCCCTGCGCCGCCTCGCGCACCACGACCTCGCCCAGCAGCACTTCGCCCCGACCGGCTCTCCCGACCAACTCACCCGGGCGACCTCCGGCCTTCCCGACCAACTCACCCGGCCGGCCTCCGGCCTTCCCGACCGGCCCCACCCGACGACAGATTCGAGCGACCAGTGACCGACGCCCCGTTCCGCACCCTCACCACACTCGACCGCACCGACACGGATCTGTTCGAGGGCAGCATCGACCCGACGTGGACCATCGGCCCCAAGGTGCACGGCGGCGCCATGATGAGTGTCTGTGCCGCGGCCGCCACTCAGCGTCTCGCGCTGGACGACGACCCGATCGAGCTCACTCCGCTCGCCGTCAGCGCCAGCTACCTCGCGGCGCCCGATCCCGGCCCGGTGACGGTCGAGACGACGGTGCTCAAGCGTGGTCGGCGCGTGGTGCACGTCGACGCGGTGTTGCTGCAGAACGGTCGTCCCGCGGTGCGGAGCGTGGTCACGCTCGGCACGCCGGACAGCGGAGCGCCCGTGCACCAGGAGCACGAGTCGTCCCTGGCGTCGGTCCTCGACATGGCCGTCGAGCCGCCGGACTCGGCCGCTCGAGTGGCGCCCGGTCACCCGATGGCGGACGTCGTCCACGTCGCGACGGGCTGCGACATGCGTCTCGATCCCACCGCCGCGCACTTCCTGACCGGCGCGCAGGGGTCGGCGGAGATCCGCATGTGGGTCCGGCCGCGGCCCGACGACGAGAACGATCCCGTCACCGCGGCGCTGTTCGCCATCATGGCCGGCGACATCTGCCCGCCCGTGACGATGAATCGCGGCCTCTTCGGCTGGGCTCCGACGGTCCAGCTCACGACGTACCTGCGTCACACCCCGGCACCCGGCTGGCTGCGCGTGAAGTCGTCGAGCACCGTGCTCGGCGGTTCCTGGTTCGAGGAGGACCACACCATCGTCGACTCGACCGGTGCCGTGGTGGTGCAGAGCCGACAGCTGGCCATGGTGCCGCTCGCGACCTGAGCCCGACCGAGGGACCGCGACACCCTGCCGATCGCCACCCGCGGCATGGCACGCTGAGCGCATGACGAGAATTGCGGTGATCGGCGGCGGCCGGATCGGTGAGGCGTTGATCGCAGGACTGATCGAGGGCGGGTTGCCCACCGGCAACGTGGTGCTGGCGGAGAAGTACCCGGCCCGCGCGGACGCGGTGGCCACCCAGTTCGGCATCCGGACCACCAGCGTGATCGACGCGATCGAGGGCGCCGACGTCATCGTCGTCGCGGTGAAGCCCGACGACGTCGACTCGGTGATCACCCAGATGTCCAAGGCCGAGCTCAACGGGGAGCGCGAGCAGATCATCGTGACGATGGCCGCCGGCGTCACCGCGTCGCGCTACGAGCCGAAGCTGCCCGCGGGCATCCCGATCGTCCGTGTCATGCCCAACACCCCGATGTTGGTGGGCGAGGCGATGAGCGTGCTGGCCCCCGGCCGCCATGCCCGCTCGGAGCACATCGAGACGGTGCGCAAGCTGCTCGGCACCGTCGGGAAGACGGCCGTCGTGTCCGAGGACAAGATCGACGCGGTCACCGCCGTCTCCGGATCCGGACCCGCCTACTTCTTCCTCATGGCCGAGGCCATGATCGACGCCGCCGTGGGTCTCGGACTGCCTCGCGACACCGCCACGACACTGGTCGTCCAGACGATGGTGGGCTCCGCGGCGATGCTCGATCGCTCGGACGAGTCACCGCAGGAGCTCCGCGCCGGTGTGACGTCTCCCGGCGGCACCACGGCCGCGGCCATCGCCCAGTTGGAGCGAAAGGGCTTCCGAGCTGCGCTTCTCGACGCGATCGACGCCGCCAAGGCGCGGGGAACGGCTCTCGGTTCACCGGTCGAATAAATATTGGTCCCCCCACCCGTCGCTTTTGTCACTCGAGTCCCGCTAAGCTCGCTGCAGCACGTGCGTGTCTGTTCTGCCGGAGGGGAAGCCGGCAGCGCGGGCGTGCCGGAGGTATGTGGATTTATGGAATCCGTCAACAAGCCGTCCGGGTCGAGCAAGAGCTCGTCCCACGACGGCCAACCGGCTGTGGCCGGAACCCAGTTCCTCACGGTGGCAGAAGTTGCCTCACTGATGAGGGTGTCCAAGATGACCGTGTACCGCCTGGTGCACGGTGGCGAGCTGCCCGCCGTTCGTGTGGGCCGTTCGTTCCGAGTGCATGCGAAGGCGGTGCACGACTACCTGGAGACGTCCTACTTCGACGCAGGCTGACGCACGCCTCGTCCCGTCTGTTCCACGTGGAACGGTGCATGCCCGGGGAAGGGCATCGGCACGGTTCACCGGAATCGGACGGTTCGGGCGTGCGCCGCTGCTGCGGAGGCCGGTCGAGAGTGGTCGTGTGAGCTGGGTATGATGGGGCTGAGTCGCGTGAGCGCGCAGTCCCGTCACTGCCGTGTCCGCCGACGACCGAACAGCACCAGCAGCGGTATCAGCAGTGCAGCTGTACAGAGACGAAAGAACGCGAGGACACCCGCATGGGTTCAGTGATCAAGAAGCGTCGCAAGCGCATGTCGAAAAAGAAGCACCGCAAGCTGCTTCGCCGCACCCGCGTTCAGCGCAGGAAATTGGGTAAGTGATCCGGTAGGGATCGCGACGACTTCCGCCCGTGAGGATCGAGTTTCGACCGTCCTCGCGGGCGTTGTCGTATCCGGTCCCGCGGGTGTCGCGTGCCGGTTCTTCTCGTGCCGGAGCGCGCACGCGGGGTTCGTGACACCATGGCGTGTGCGGCGCCGCGCGAGCGGTGGCCACGGGAGAAACCGAGGGGGTCTGGTGAGCTCTGACGACACCGGGCGCGACGCTCCACGTGTCGTGCTCGTCACGGGAGCGAGCCGATTCCTGGGTGGATACCTCACCATGCGACTGGCGCAGAACCCGTCGATCGAGCGGGTCGTCGCCGTCGATGCCGTGGCACCCACCAAGGACATGATCCGGCGGATGGGTCGCGCCGAATTCGTGCGGGCGGACATCCGCAATCCGTTGATCGGCAAGGTCATCCGCAGCGCGGGCGTCGACACCGTCGTGCACGCGTCGCTGCTGTCCCGGCCGCCCAGCGGCGGTGGCCGCACGGTGATGAAGGACCTCAACGTGCTCGGGGCGATGCAGCTGTTCGCCGTCTGCCAGAAGTCGCCGACGGTGCGGCACGTGGTGCTGCGCTCGTCGACGGCGGTGTACGGCTGCAGTGCGAAGGATCCGGCGCAGTTCACCGAGGAGATGGGCGCGCGGTCACGTCCGCAGGGCGGCTTCGCCCGCGACGCCATCGAGACCGAGGGCTACGCCCGTGGGCTGGGCCGTCGTCGTCCGGACATCGACGTCAGCATCCTGCGCAACGCCCCCATGATCGGACCCCGGTTGAACGGATCCGTCTCGCGCTACCTCACCTCGCCGGTCACACCGTCGATTCTCGGTCGCGATGCGCGCATGCAGTTGCTGCACGAGGAGGACGCGCTCTCCGCACTCGAACGCGCCACGTTGGCCGGCCCCGCGGGCACCTTCAACATCGCGGCCGACGGCATCATCATGCTGTCGCAGGCCATCCGCCGAGCCGGCCGCGTGGAGCTGCCGGTGCCCATGGCCCTGTTCCGCACCACCGGCAAGGCGGTGATGGGATCGCTGATGCGCGACTTCTCGGCGGAGCAGCTCGACTACTTCAACTTCGGATGCGGGGTGGACACCACCAGGATGAAGAACGTCCTCGGATTCACCCCACGGTGGACCACCGTGCAGGCGTTCGACGACTTCGTGCGCGGAGTCGCGCTGACGCCCGTGATTCGGCGTGAATGGGTCGACGCGATCGAGAACCGCGTCATCGGACTGTTGGGCGGTGCAACCTCCGGGGTGCACCCGTCGCCCGTGTCGTTGCCGGCCGGAGCGGGAAGGTGACCGACGTGGCCAAAGTGATTCCGCTGCACGGTAAGTCGTTCGATCGCCTCCGGCAGTCCACGCCCGACGGTGGGCCACGCGCCGGCAGCGACCCGGCGGACGTCCGCGGCCGGCACCCCTCGTCCTACGCGTCCCCGTCGCCCTCGCCCTCGATGGTGCCGAGTGTCGAGGTGCCGACGCCTCTGGTGGTGCCCGAGACGGCAGCACCGCATGCGACGCCGGACGTCGGCGAGTTCCCGTCGGCCGTCGAGTCGGTACGGCGTGCGCTCGTCGACCGTGTCGCCGGGGGAGCAGACTTCCTGCGGACACGCCTGTCCGGCGACTACGAGGTCGACGAGTTCGGTTACGACCCCCACTTCGCCGATTCCGTCTGGCTTCCGGCGTTGCGACCGCTGTTCGAGAAGTGGTTCCGCGTCGAGGTGCGTGGGATCGAGAACGTACCCGCCGAGGGCGGAGCCCTGGTGGTCTCGAACCACGCGGGTGTCATCCCGATCGACGGACTCATGGCCTCGGTCGCCATGCGGGATCACCACCCGCAGCACCGCGCGCTGCGCATGCTCGCCGCGGACCTCGCGTTCGAGACCCCGCTGGTCGGCAGCATCGCGCGCCGCGCCGGCCACACCCTGGCCTGCCAACCCGACGCCGAGCGACTGCTGCGTGGCGGCGAGGTCGTGGCGGTGTTCCCGGAGGGGTTCAAGGGCATCGGCAAGCCGTTCAGTGAGCGCTACAAGCTGCAGCGTTTCGGCCGCGGTGGCTTCGTCTCCGCCGCGCTGCGCACCCAGACGCCCATCATCCCGTGCTCGATCGTCGGGTCCGAGGAGATCTACCCGAAGATCGGCGACCTGACGACGCTCGCACGCGTCCTCGGCATGCCGTACTTCCCGGTCACGCCGCTGTTTCCGCATTTCGGTCCGCTGGGTCTCGTTCCGCTGCCGTCGAAGTGGTACATCGAGTTCGGCGAGCCCATCGAGACCACGTCCTACGAGCCGTCCGCCGCCGACGACCCGATGGAACTGTTCGAGGTCACCGACCGCGTGCGCGAGACGATCCAGCAGACGCTCTACCGGCTGCTGACCCGTCGCCGGAACGTCTTCCTCGGCTAGAGGACGTCGGCGATCAGCTCGTCGACGATCTGTGCCGAGAGCGTCACCAGCGGGAGTCCACCGCCGGGGTGCGACGATCCACCGACCAGGAACAGGCCGGGGATCGGCGAGCGATTGGCGGGGCGCAGGAACGCGGCCGTCGCCCCGTTGGACGACGTTCCGTAGATGGACCCGCCCGGAGTCATGGTGCGGCGCATAAGATCTGCCGGGGAGATGATCTCCCGCCACAGCACCCGCTCGCGCACGTCCACTCCGCGCGACGCCATGACGTCGAGAATGTGGTCGGCGTAGCCCTCCGACAGTCCGGGAGCATCCCAGTCGACCAGTGCCGCGGATCCCGTCCCGTGTCGCGCCGCGTTCACCAGGACGAACCAGGCCTCGGTGTCGTCGTCCGGGCGCAGAGCCGGATCGTCGGGGGCGCTGACGTAGACGGTCGGGGCATCGGCGGGGTGCGCCGGCCGCGTGTGGGTGCCGAAGACGGCGTCGAACTCGGCGTCGTAGTCGTCCGGGAACAGCACCCGGTGGTGCGGGGTGTCGGCGTCGCGGCCCCGCAGAGCCAGCAGGATCACGAATCCGGACAGGCTCGCGGTGGTCGCGTCGAGGCGCCGCCGGGCGAGCGCGGTGCGCCGCGTGGCGGGGACCAGAGACCGGTAGACCTGCTCGGCATCGGCGTTCGCGACGACGATGTCGGCCGCGACGGGTCCGTGCGTGGTGTCGACGCCGGTGGTGCGTCCGTTCTCGACGCGCACGCCGGTCACCGTGACACCCGTGCGGATCTCCGCTCCGAGCGACGTCGCGCGGTCGGCGATCGCCTCGGCGATGCGGTGCAGCCCACCGGGAACGTGCCACGATCCCCAGCGCTGCTCGACGTGCGGCACCGTGGCCAGGGCCGCCGGGGCGCGCCGCGGATCCGAGCCGGTGTAGGTGGCGTACCGGTCGAGCATCATCGCGAGCCGCGGATCGGAGAGGTACTGCCGACCCAGATCACGCAGCGACGACCACGGGCTGATGGTGCGGAGGTCGCCCACCCGTCGCGACAACGACACCAGTTCGCGGGGGCCGATGGGCGACTCGAGGAACGCCTCGTGGGTGGCGTCCCAGATCTGCTCGGCACGCCCGGAGAACCGGGACCACTGCGCACCGGCACCGGCTCCGAGCGCCGAGTCCAGAGCGCCGGGGATCTCCTCCGCGCGACCGGGCATGTCCAGCTCGGTGCCGTCGGGAAAGCGGTAGCGACACGCGACCGGGAGCCGGTCGAACGTGAGGTCCGACGGCCCACCGGTCTGCGCGAAGAGATCGTCGAACACGTGCGGCATGGTGACCAGTGACGGCCCGGTGTCGAACGAGAAGCCGTCCCGCCGGACGATGCCGAGCTTCCCGCCCAGATCGTGCGACTGCTCGAGCACGACGGTCTCGACACCGCGGTGGGCCAGGCGGGCGGCCGTGGCGAGTCCGCCGACACCCGCACCGATGATGACTGCTCTCACAGGTAGGCCGGAGGCCGGTCGGGTGGCGGGTAGGCCGGAGGCCGGTCGGTTCATACGTTGCGTCGGCCGAGCACCGCGGCGACGCCGCCGCCGACGGCACCGAGTGCGAGAGCGGTGGGGACGCCGATCTTGGCGGCCTTGCGGCCGGTGCGGAAGTCGCGGATCTCCCACCCGCGGTTCTTCGCGAGCTCGCGCAGGTCCGCGTCGGGATTGACCGCGACGGCCGTCCCGACGAGGGACAGCATCGGCACGTCGTTGTGGCTGTCGGAGTAGGCGGTGCAGCGTCGCAGGTCGAGGCCCTCGCGCACGGCGAGGGTCCGCACGGCGTGGGCCTTGCCGCGACCGTGCAGGATGTCGCCGACGAGGCGCCCGGTGAAGACGCCGTCCTTGCTCTCGGCGACGGTGCCCAGCGCGCCGGTCAGGCCGAGGCGTTTGGCGATGATGGACGCCAGCTCCACCGGGGTGGCGGTGACGAGCCACACCTGCTGGCCGGCGTCGAGGTGCATCTGCGCGAGAGCACGGGTGCCGGCCCAGATGCGGTCGGCGATGATCTCGTCGAAGATCTCCTCGCCGAGCCGCACGATCTCCGCGGTCGAGCGGCCCTCGACGAAGGACAGTGCCTTCTCGCGGCCGGTGCTGACGTCGCCCAGGTTCTCCTTGCCGCTCACGCGGAACTTGATCTGCTGCCAGGCGAACTCGGAGACGTCCTTGGACGTGAAGTACTTGCGGGCCGCGAGCCCGCGGGCGAAGTGGATGATCGACGCGCCCTGCACCATCGTGTTGTCGACGTCGAAAAACGCGGCGGCGGTGAGATCACGCGGAACCGTACTGACGTGGTCGTCGGCGGCCTCGGCGCTCTCGGCCTGCAGCGCGATGGCGGCATCGGCGCTCGCCTCGCCGGCGAGCTTGGCGCGGATCTGGGCGGCGGTGGGGCCGAGGGGATTGCGGATCCGTCGACGGACCTGCTTCTCGGCCGCCTCCGGGTCGACGAGTCGACGTTCCCGCGACTCGTCCATCACCTCGGGCGACTCGGTGAGTTCCGAATCGGGCGTGACAGCAGCATGTGCGTCGTCCGGATCATGCTGATCGGGCACGGTGCACCTCCCCACCTCGACCGGTCGTCCCACGGGCGCGGGCCGTCCCGGTCCTGCCGATCCACCCTAACCGCGTGCGCGAGGCGGTGAGACACTCGACTCATGACCAGCCCGGTACGCACCGTGACGTTGCTGACACGCGCCGGATGCGGGGCGTGCGACGCCGCGCTGCGCGTGCTCGTTCCCCTGTGTGCGGAGTACGGCGTGGCCTGCGAGTCGGTCGACGTCGACGCGGTGGCCCCGCAGGACCCTGACCTGCGGGCGGAGTACGGGGACCGGCTGCCGGTGGTGCTGCTGGACGGCCGCGAACACAGCTACTGGGACGTCGACGTGCCCCGGCTGCGGCGCGATCTGGAGAACTGACCCGGGCCGCTCGTCACCATCGGTGCACGCGGCCGTCGGATCGCCGGGCGCGGGATCGTACTACACGGGTCGGCGACTTTGTTCATCCCTCCACGAGAGGTTACCGTGGAGAGAAGAAAGGGGTCGGCGACGAACCCTGCGTCACAGGTACCACGGTCCTGTGCGTGGCCCGCCGATCCTCGGATGACCGTGGAGACCGCATGCCTGTCATTAGGCGTGCCGTCGGACGAGGAGCCTTCGACGTGACCTCACAACGCCGCCTGCCCGGCGTCGGTATCGCGCGCTCCGGCGCCGTGTCCGACTCCGGCCGCGACGGTGGTGCTGTGTCTCGTGACGGTGGTGCGGTCTCTCGCGCTGTGCCCCAGGCTACGGTCACCCGATTCGCGGGGTATCTCCGGGTACTGAGTTCGCTGACCGACACCCGAGTGATGATCGTCTCGAGCGAGGACCTCGCGACGGCCGCCGGGGTCGGTTCGGCCACGCTGCGCAAGGACCTCTCGTTCCTCGGCCCGATGGGCGTGCGCGGAGTGGGATACGACGTCGCTCGCCTGCGGGCGCGCATCGAGCTGGCGCTCGGTCTGGATCGCGGTCACCGCGTCGTGCTGGTGGGCACCGGCAACCTCGGCACCGCACTGGTGGGGTACGACGGGTTCAGTCGTCGCGGGTTCACGATGGTCGCCCTGTTCGACAGCGATCCGGCCGTCGTGGGCCGCGAGATCACCGTCGGCAACGCCGACGACGGTTACTCGCAGCTCACCGTTCTGCACGTCGATCGGCTGGTCGAGGTCGCCGCCGAGCTCGGCGCCACCGTCGGCGTCGTCGCCACGCCGGACGCTGCCGCCCAGTCCGCCGTCGACGCCCTCGTCGAGGCCGACATCGACTGCATCCTCAGTTTCGCGTCCACCGATCCGGTGACGCCCCCGCACGTCGATCTCCGCCGCGTCGATCTCGCCGTGGAGCTGCAGGTCCTCTCGTTCGCGAACGCCCACAAGGCACCGCGCATCCGTCCCGCCCGCCCGGTCTGTCGTGATCCCCGGACGGTCACCCCCGCTAGTAGAAACGGATCGGTGATAGCACCGTGAGTGTCCTTCTCCTCGGGATTTCGCATCGAAGCGCTCCCGTCTCGGTGCTCGAACGTATCGCTGTCAGCGACACGGAACGCCCGAAACTGACCGACGAGATCATGATGTCGCCGCATGTCTCCGAGGTCATGATCGTCTCGACGTGCAACCGCGTCGAGGTGTATGCGGTGGTCGACGCCTTCCACGGCGCCCTGACCGATCTCGGTGCACTGTTGTCCGAGCACTCCGGTCTCGAGCTCGCCGAGCTCACGAAGTACGCCTACGTGCGCTACAGCGAGGCCGCGGCCGAGCACCTGTTCGCCGTCGCCGGCGGACTCGACTCGATGGTGATCGGTGAGCAGCAGATCCTCGGGCAGATCCGTGCCGCCTACGCGGCGTCGGACGCTCAGCAGGCATCCGGCCGCGCGCTCCACGAGCTGGCGCAGCAGGCGCTGCGCGTGGGCAAGAAGGTCCACTCGGAGACGGGCATCGACAAGGCGGGAGCCTCCGTGGTCTCCGTCGCGCTCGATCGCGCCTCCGACGTGCTCGGTGGTCTCGCGGGCAAGAAGGCCGTCGTGCTCGGCGCCGGCGCGATGGGCGGTCTCTCCGTCGCTCATCTGACGCGCACCGGAATCGGCAGCATCGCGGTCGCCAACCGCACCCAGAGCCGCGCGCAGCACCTGTCCGAGACCGCGGCCGCGGGCGGCGTGACGTCGTTCGCGATCACACTCGACCAGCTCTCCGCGACGGTGGCGGACGCCGACATCCTCGTCACCTGTACCGGTGCGGTGGGTGCCGTCGTGACCATCGCCGACGCCCATCGTGCGCTCGCCCAGCGCGACACGCAGGCTCGCCCGCTGGTGATCTGCGATCTGGGCCTGCCTCGCGACGTCGAGCACGCCGTCGCCGGCCTCCCCGGCGTGACCGTCCTGGACATGGAGTCGCTGCAGCACGATCCCGCGGCCGGCGCCGCGGCGTCCGACGAGCGTGCGGCCCGCGACATCGTGGCCGCCGAGCTCGCCTCCTACCTGTCCGGACAGCGCCTCGCCGAGGTCACCCCGACCGTCACGGCGCTGCGTCAGCGGGCCGCCGAGGTCGTCGAGTCGGAGCTCATGCGGCTCGACTCACGACTGCCCGATCTGGCCGACCCGCAGCGCGACGAGGTTGCCCGCACCGTGCGCCGCGTCGTCGACAAGCTGCTGCACGCGCCCACCGTGCGCGTGAAGCAGTTGGCCACCACGCCGGGCGGCGACTCCTACGCCGAGGCGCTCCGGGAGCTCTTCGAGCTCTCGCCGAGCACGGTGCAGGCCGTCGCGTCGCCGATGGAGGTCGCCACCGCCGTCGACACGGACAATCCCACCGCCGCCCTCGCGGACGACTTCACCCTCTCCCACGAGCGGGGTACGGAATGATCGCGAATGCCGCTGCGCTGGGTGATCGCGTGGTGCGTATCGGTACCCGCGGCAGCCTGCTCGCCACGACGCAGGCCGAGACCGTCCGCGCTGCCATCACGGCCGCCGGTGTCCGCACCGAACTGGTCGTCGTGACCACCGCGGGCGACAAGTCGGCCGCAC
This sequence comes from Rhodococcus sp. BP-160, assembly GCF_019836205.1. Classification (NCBI taxonomy): domain Bacteria; kingdom Bacillati; phylum Actinomycetota; class Actinomycetes; order Mycobacteriales; family Nocardiaceae; genus Rhodococcus; species Rhodococcus sp. BP-160. Next base: position 314,803 of record NZ_JABUEK010000003.1, on the reverse strand, counting down.
CGGTGCAGGAGATCGGCGTGGGCGTCTTCACCGCCGCCCTCCGGGAAGCATTGGCGGACAAGACCATCGACGTCGCCGTGCACTCCTACAAGGATCTTCCGACGGCGGAGGACGAGCGTTTCACCATCGGCGCGATCCCGCAGCGCGAGGACGCGCGTGACGCCCTGGTGGCGCGCGACGGACTGGTGCTCGGCGAACTGCCCGCCGGTTCCACCGTCGGCACGTCCGCACCGCGGCGTATCGCCCAGCTGCGCGCACTCGGCCTCGGCCTGGACGTGCAGCCCCTGCGTGGCAACCTCGACACCCGCATCGGCAAGGTCACCAAGGGTGAGCTCGACGCCGTCGTCGTGGCCCGTGCCGGACTGGCGCGGATCGACCGTCTGGACGTCGTCACCGAGGCTCTCGAGCCGGTGCAGTTCCTGCCGGCTCCCGCTCAGGGGGCACTCGCAGTGGAGTGCCGCTCCGACGACCACGATCTGGCTTCCGTGCTCGCGACCCTCGACGATCCCGCGGCCCGCGCCTCGGTGACGGCGGAGCGGGCCCTGCTCGCCGAGCTCGAGGCCGGCTGCACAGCTCCGGTCGGGGCCATCGCCGAGGTCGTCGAGTCCATCGACGAGGACGGCCGAGTCTTCGAGGAACTGTCCCTGCGCGGCTGCGCCGCCGCGGTGGACGGCTCCGACGTGATCCGAGCCTCCGCAGTGGGGCCCGTCGACGACGCCGACGGCATCGGCCGCCGTGTCGCCCGTGAACTTCTCGAACTCGGCGCCCGAGACCTGGTCGCCGTCACCGAGCCCTCCAGTTCGTCCACCGCCGCCTCGACCCAGAGACCGGGCGGTACCGAGAAAGGCGAGTCGATCGATGCGTGAGCAGAGGGCGCTGAGCGTCGTCGGGACCGCGAGCCGACACAGACGTGGCGGCCTGCCCGGGCGACGCGTGACACCCCGTCCGGGACGGTACGAGCGCATCGCCACATCGCGGTTGATCCCCAAGCGGGGTCCCGCCACCGAGATCGAGATCCGCTTCCGCGACAAGTACGCGGAACAGACTGCACTGGAGAACGAATCATGAGCCGAGTCCGCAAGAACACCCCGGGACGGATCCTGTTCGTGGGCTCCGGACCGGGCGACCCGGCCCTGCTCACCGTCCGGGCGAGGGACGCGCTGGCGATCGCCGAGATGGCCTTCACCGATCCCGACGTCGACAAGGGTGTCATCGCCCTGGTGGGCACCGCAGTCCCGGCCGACGCCGAGACGGGCGAGAACGGCGTGGACGTGCGTCCGGCGCTCGGCGAGCCCGCCGAGGTGGCCAAGACGCTGGTCGCCGAGGCGAAGAACGGCCACGACGTGGTGCGGCTCGTCTCGGGTGATCCGCTGACCACCGACTCCGTCATCGCCGAGGTCACCGCCGTGGCGCGGACCCAGGTGCAGTTCGAGGTCGTTCCCGGCCTTCCCGCGGGGTCTGCGGTGCCGAGCTACGCCGGCATGGCACTGGGCTCCGAGCACACCGAGGCGGACGTCCGGGGCGACGTCGACTGGGCGTCGCTCGCCGCGGCACCCGGACCGCTCGTCCTGCACGCGACGTCCGGCCACCTCGCCGAGACCGCCAGTGCGCTCGTCGAGCACGGCCTGGCCCCGCAGACGCCTGTCGCCATCACCGTCCGCGGTACGACGCGTCAGCAGCGCACCGTCGAGGCGACCCTCGCGACGCTGAACGACGCGGGATCCGAGCTCGTGGGATCACTCATCGTCACGGTCGGCAAGGTCGTCTCGCAGCGCAGCCGGATGTCCTGGTGGGAGAGCCGCGCGCTGTACGGCTGGACCGTCCTCGTGCCGCGCACCAAGGACCAGGCCGGCGAGATGAGCGAGCGTCTGGTGACGCACGGCGCCATCCCCATCGAGGTGCCGACCATCGCCGTCGAGCCGCCGCGCAGCCCCGCGCAGATGGAGCGCTCGGTCAAGGGACTCGTGGACGGCCGCTACCAGTGGGTCGTCTTCACCTCCACCAACGCGGTGCGCGCGGTGTGGGAGAAGTTCGAGGAGTTCGGACTCGACGCTCGCGCGTTCTCCGGCGTCAAGATCGCCTGCGTCGGCGAAGCGACGGCCGAGAAGGTCCGCTCGTTCGGCATCAACCCCGAGCTCGTCCCGTCCGGCGAGCAGAGTTCCACCGGGCTGCTCGAGGACTTCCCGCCGTACGACGAGGTCTTCGACCCCGTCAACCGGGTCCTGCTGCCGCGCGCCGACATCGCGACCGAGACTCTCGCCGAGGGCCTCCGCGAGCGCGGCTGGGAGATCGACGACGTCACCGCGTACCGCACGGTGCGCGCTGCGCCGCCGGCCGCCGAGACCCGCGAGATGATCAAGACCGGCGGCTTCGACGCCGTGTGCTTCACGTCGAGCTCCACCGTGCGCAACCTCGTCGGCATCGCCGGCAAGCCGCACGCGCGCACCCTCGTGGCGTGCATCGGACCGAAGACCGCCGAGACGGCCGTAGAGTTCGGCCTGCGTGTCGACGTGCAGCCCGAGACGGCTCAGGTCGGACCGCTGGTCGAGGCACTGGCCGAGCACGCTGCACGACTGCGCGCCGAGGGTGCACTGCCGCCTCCGCGCAAGAAGTCTCGTAGGCGCTGACCCGCCCGTGCGCCCTTTGCGCATCCAGGGATACGCAAAGGGCGCACGGCCGAACGAAGTGAGGGTTCCGTGTTCCCCGTAGACCGTCCCCGGCGACTGCGTCGTACCCCAGCCATCCGCCGGTTGGTGGCGGAGACGTCGCTCGAACCGCGGCACCTCGTGCTGCCGATGTTCGTGGCCGACGGCCTCGATGCCCCGCGCGAGATCAGCTCCATGCCGGGCGTCGTCCAGCACACCCTGGACTCGCTGTCCGCCGCTGCCGACGAGGCCGTGCGGGCCGGAGTCGGCGGTCTGATGCTCTTCGGGGTTCCGCGTCCGGAGGACAAGGACGGACAGGGGTCGATGGCCTCGGATCCCGACGGCATCCTGAACACAGGTCTGCGTCGGCTCCGGGACGGCCTCGGCGACAGCACCGTCCTGATGGCGGACACGTGCCTCGACGAGTTCACCGACCACGGTCACTGCGGTGTCCTCGCCGCGGACGGCAGCGTCGACAACGACGCGACGCTGGTGCGCTACGTGGACATGGCTGTGGCGCAGGCGGAATCGGGCGCTCACCTGCTCGGCCCGAGCGGCATGATGGACGGGCAGATCGGCGCGATCCGCGAGGGCCTCGACACCGCCGGATTCGCCGACGTGGGTCAGCTGGCCTACACGGCGAAGTACGCCTCCGCGTTCTACGGCCCGTTCCGCGAGGCCGTCGGGTCTACGTTGCGCGGCGATCGCCGGACCTATCAGCAGGATTCGGCCAATCGGCGCGAGTCGATGCGCGAACTCGACCTCGACATCGCCGAGGGTGCCGACATGGTGATGGTGAAGCCCGCGATGAGCTACCTCGACATCCTGCGCGACGTGGCCGACGCGTCGCCCGTGCCCGTCGCCGCCTATCAGATCTCGGGGGAGTACGCGATGATCACCGCCGCCGCGCAGAACGGGTGGATCGACCGCGACGCGGCGATCATGGAGTCCGTCACCAGTATTCGCCGAGCCGGCGCCGACATCGTCCTCACCTACTGGGCCACCGAGATCGCGACGCGGCTGTGAACGACCAGCGCCCGGGCGGCAACCCGGAGGACCCTCGCCACGACCCCCACGATCCGCAGGGTCAGCCGCAGTGGGGTCAGCAGCCGCAGTGGGGTCAGCAGCCGCAGGGCAACTGGCACCCCGAGGGTCTGCCCCCGAGTGCGATGCAGCCGATGCGGTCACCGGAGAACAGCGAGGCGCCGGTCGACATCGAGACGGCGCGCCACTTGTGGTTCGGCGTGATCGGCATCGGTCTGCTCTCGATGCTCATCGGGCTCTACTCCCTGTTCACCGACCGTGACGCCTTTCTCGACGCGTTCCTGACGGACCTCGAGGCGCAGGACCCGTCGTTGGCACTGCCGCCCGAGACCGCGGACACCGTGCTCGTCGTGGCCATGGTGTTGTCGTTGATCGTCGGGGTGCTGATCGCTGGGCTCGTCCTCCTGGTGGTGCGGAAGATGCGGGCCGGGAAGCTCTGGGCGCGCGCGGTTCTCACGGCGATCGGCGTGGTCATCGTCGTCACCACGATTCCCACGCTGTTCGGCCTCGGTTCCGGAGGCGCGATCGCCCTGGTCACCGCGGTGCTCGGGATCCTGCAGGCCGTCGCGGCCGCGGGTGCGGTGTATCTGATGCATCGACGCGAGTCGTCGGAGTACTTCCTCTCCCGGAGATCACCGCGCTGACCTGCGACACGCCGTGACAGATGTGACCTGAGTTACAGAAGTGGCGTTATGGTTCTGACGATCGGACACACCCTGATCGGAGGATCTTCATGACCCCACGACAGACGGTCGGGCACGACGCCAACGACCGCCGCAACCCTCTCGCCGAGGTGTTCGCCCTGCTGCTCCTGACGTCTGCCGTGGTGGTGGTCGTCCTCGTCGTCGCCAGCGGCTTCTCGGGCGCCTGAGACGCCCGTCCTGCCTGGTCAGGCTGTCTTTTTGCGTCAAACATCGATCGGTGTATCGTGACCACTGTCACAAGCATTCTGATCAGTACGGAGACAGTGTTGCCCGCCGATTTCTCCTCCACCTCCGCCGGTTCCACGGCGCCTCGCACTCGTATGCAGACCGTCGAGTGCAGCAGTGGCCGACGCGAGTTGTGGTTGCTCGCCATCGTGCTGATCACGGGCATTCTCATGGCTGCCGCAGTGCTTCTGCCGGCCGTCCTCACCTGATCGAGAGACGCCTGGACTCCACCGTGTGGAGGCGTCTTGGCAGGATGGTCGAGTGAACGTCGAGAAGCCCGAGCCCGCGTCGCCCGCCCGTCCCCGGATCGTCACCGTCGCGTTCGCCGTGTGGGTTCTCGGGGCCGTCCTCGTCGTGCTGCTCGGCCTCATCTCGCTGACGTTCCCGGCCGACTCGCTGCGGACCCAGCTGACCGAGACCGGGGGCGAGCCGGATGCCGTGGAGAGCGTCATCACGGTGCTGCGCACGGTCGGTGTCCTCGAGATCATCGTCGGACTGGCCATCGGATTCCTCGCGGGGCCCGCGTGTCGACGCGGCGATCCGCGGTTCCGCCGGGCACTGACGGTCCTGTCGATCGTCTTCGGGCTGGTGCTCCTGGGCTCGGTGACCGTCGGCTTCGCCATCGTGCCCCTGTTGGCGACGCTCGGGGCGATCCTCTTCTTCGTGGCCTGCGTGCTCGTGTACCGACCGTCCGCGGCGCCGTGGTTCGCGGCACCGGAGGCCCCGTGAGCGACGAGACGGAACCGGTGATCTTCGCCGAGTACGGCGCGAAGTGGCGCGCCCTGGCCTGGGGACCGATCTTCTGTCTCATCGCTCTCGGCGTCGAGATCTACACGGGACCCGTCGTGCACTACGTGGCGCTCGTCGTGATCGCGCTGGTTCTCATGGCCTTCACCTACGTGCAGATCGTGGCCGCCCGTCGGCACGCCACGGTGATCCTGACGCCGACGACGCTGAGCCAGGGCACGGAGAACGTCGCCATCGCGGACATCCTCGAGGTGTACCCGGAGCCCGACTACGACGCCAACGGGAACACCCTGGAGAAGTGGCAGGCCGCGCGAGTGCTGGGGGAGCTGTCCGGGGTGCCGCGCAAGCGGACCGGCGTCGGCCTGAAGCTGCGGGGCACCGGCCTGGTCCAGGCGTGGGCGAAGGACGACGAGACGCTCCGCGAGGAACTGCTCGCACTCGTGGCGCCCGCCACCGACGCGGAGCCCGACGCGTGATGCGCCGGTTCGCTCCGGTGGTGGTCGCGGTCGTCCTCGCCGTCGTGGCCGTGGTTCTGTGGGTGCAGTCGAGGACCACGACCACCGTGACCGAGCAGTTCCCCACCACGTCGTCGTTCGAGGGGTTCTCGGTCACGTACGACTCGACCCGTGTCGCGGGGCCGTGGGCGGCTCTCTCCGTGGTCGCGGCGGCCGTCGCGGTGTACCTGGTGATGCGCGTCGTGCGGCGGCGCTGACCTCTACCCGTTACCCCCTGGGGGTACTCTGGACGCATGAGCAGTTTCGATCAGGACGACCTCCTCAAGCGCTTGCGCCGCATCGAGGGACAGGTGGCCGGCATCTCTCGCATGGTGGCCGACGACCGGTACTGCATCGACGTGTTGACGCAGGTCTCGGCCGTCACCAAGGCGCTGCAGTCCGTGTCGCTGAAGTTGCTGGACGCCCACCTCGCGGGCTGCGTCGTGGACGCGGCCCGCGAGGGCGGACCCGAAGCGGACGCGAAGGTCAGGGAGGCGTCCGAGGCGATCGCTCGCCTCGTCCGTTCCTGAGCCCCGCCCCCGGCGAGTACGCCCATAGTGTCGTTGTGGAGCACTGAATCACGACATCCTGGGCGTACTCGCGAGGGGGCCGAAGGGGTGCCGGCCTAGTCGGCGGTGACGGATTCCTTCACTTCACCCGGCTCGTCGTCGGCGAGCATCGCCGCACCGAGCAGCGCCTCGGGAACGCCGAACGCGTCGATCAGCGTGTGGGCGTGCGGGCGCAGCGTGCGGCAGCGCTCGTTGATCCCGCGCGTGACGGCCTTCGACCGCTCCGTGGAGATGTAGCGGTGCTCGATGAACCAGGCCTTGTCGGCGTCGATCGTGGTGAGCGCGTAGAGGTCGCACACCTCGCCGAGCAGTTCCTTGGCGTCGTCGTCCTCGCAGTTGTCGATGCCGGCGACGAACGCCTCGAGCACCACGCGATCGACGTGCGCCGTGGCCGCGTGCAGGATGTGGTCCTGCACCGCGTTGAACGCGTCGAACTGGCTCATCTTCTTGGACAACCCGTTCAGACGCTTCGCGGACGTGGAGATGAGGTACTCCTCGCGCTCCTCGAACATCGAGATCTGGGTGCCGCGGTTGAAGAGGCTGCCCTCCTCCTCGTTGTCCTGACGCGAGTCGACGAGGGTCTGGATGATGGGCGCCGCCGCCGTGCGCTTCTTCACCACGTCGCCGACCGTGCCGGCGGCGAACTTCACCCAGTCGGCCGCACCGAACGAGCGGACCTCGTGGGCGTACGCGGTGAGCAGCTCCTTCGCGACGAGCTGCGTGAGCACCACGTTGTCGCCCTCGAAGGTGGTGAAGACGTCCGAGTCCGCCTTGAGCGCGATGAGTCGGTTCTCCGCGAGGTAGCCCGCGCCGCCGCAGGCCTCGCGGGACTCCTGGATCGCCTTCGTCGCGTGCCAGGTGTTCGCTGCCTTCAGGCCGGCCGCGCGCGACTCGAGTTCCCGCTGCTCGGTGGCGTCGGGGTCCTCGGCGCTCTGGATGTCGTGCATCTTCGAGACGAGCTCGTTCTGCGCGAACTGCAGCGCGTACGACTTGGCGATGAGCGGGAACAGCCGACGCTGGTGGACGAGGTAGTCCATGATCGTGACCTCGTCGTCGGTCCCGGGCGCGCTGAACTGCTTGCGCTGCAGCGCGTACTTCGTCGCGATGGTCAGCGCGACGCGCGCCGCGGCGCCCGCCGAACCGCCCACGGTGATGCGGCCGCGGATGAGGGTGCCCAGCATGGTGAAGAAGCGCCGGTTCGGGTTGTCGATGTCCGAGGAGTAGCTGCCGTCGGCCGCGACGTCCGCGATCTTGTTGAGCATGTACTCGCGCGGGATGCGGACGTGGTCGAACATGATGCGGCCGTTGTCCACGCCGGGCAGGCCGCCCTTGTAGCCGATGTCGAACGTGGTGACGCCGGGGAGGTCGCTGCCGAAGTTCTCGTCGCGGATCTGGACGACGAAGCAGTGCACGCCCTTGCTCTCGGGCTCCTCACCCGGTCCGGCGGTGATCAGCTGCGCGAACACGGCGGCGTACTTCGCCGACTCGGCGGCGCCGCCGATGTAGTCCTTGCGCGAGGACTTGTCCGGCGTGTGGATCACGAATTCCTGCGTCTCGCGGTCGTACGTCGCGGTGGTGCCGATCGACTGCACGTCGCTGCCGTGGCCGGTCTCCGACATCGCGAAACAGCCGAGCGTCTCGAGATCGATCAGGGGCTTGATGAACTCCTTGTGGTGCTTCTCGGTGCCGAGGTTCTCGATCGCGCCACCGAAGAGGCCCCACTGCACGCCGGCTTTCACCATGAGCGATAGATCCGACATGGCGAGCATCTCGATCATCGTGACGGCGGCGCCGATGTCGCCCGTGCCGCCGACCTCTTTGGCGAAACCGGACTCTGCCGCGCCGGCCGCGGCGAGCACACGCAGCTGCTCGAAAGCCTTGGTCCGCGCGATGGCGGTGTTGGGTGTGTAGTGCGGTGCGAACTCGTGACGCGCGAGCTGCTCGCGCGTCTGGTTCCGTACGTCGCGCCACCGTCCGTCGAGAGTCCTGCGCAGGTGATTCGCCAGCTGAGCAGCGTTGTCGGAGGACGTGCCGGTGTCAGTGGTGCCGGTCTCGGTAGTGGTCATACTCGACGGTAACCAAAACTCGAGTTGCCCGGGAGGGACTTGTCAGCGCGGCCACAGAAATTCACGCCACACCGCGCGAATCTTGCGAAACATCACACTCGTGGCGTCCATCGACGCAGCCTGCGGGGTCGACGGGGCGTAGGGGCCGTCGCGGAAGAGCGAGGCGCCGTTGTCCGCGATGGCGCGCGACATGATCGAGCTGAAGCCGTCGCACTGCTCGACGAGGTGCTCGCGGAACCCCTCCGGCCAGGCCAGTCGGGATCCCGGGTGCCGGTCGGGCTCGTGTGGTGCCGTCATGGCAGAAGGATATGCCCGGTGTAACACAGATTTAACACTTTCGACCAAGTCGATTCTCGTCGATCGTGCCTCCCTGCAGCCGACTACCGTGTCGCTGTGCTGATTCGCGACGCCGTGCCCGCCGACCTGCCCGAGATCCTCACCGTGCACAACGCCGCCATCGCGGACACGACCGCGATCTGGGACGAGGAGCAGGTGGGACTCGCGGACCGGCAGGCCTGGTTCGACCAGCGCACCGGCGCCGCCCTGCCGATCCTCACCGCCGAGATCGACGGGCGGGTCGCGGGCTACGCGTCCTACGGGCCGTTCCGTCCGAAGTCCGGCTACCGGCACACCGTCGAGAACTCCGTGTACGTCGCCGACGGCTTCCATCGGCGCGGCGTCGCGACCGCGTTGATGGCGGAACTGATCGAGCGCGCCCGCCGTGGGGACGTCCACGCGATCGTCGCGGGAATCGAGTCCTCGAACACCACCTCGATCGCCCTGCACGCGAAGTTCGGCTTCACGGTGGTGGGTGTCATGCCGCAGGTCGGCGTCAAGTTCGGGCGGTGGCTCGACCTGACCTGGATGCAGCTCCTGATCGAGGCGTGAGACAGCCGGTGTGAGACTGCTCCTTATCAGAAAGAGCACTCCGCGTCCTGTGAAAGACTGGAGGGCGTGACTCCTTCGAGCGGAACCGACACCGGCGTCCCCACCGCCCGATCCGCAGAACTCTTCGCACGCGCGTCCGCCGTCATCCCCGGTGGCGTGAACTCGCCCGTGCGGGCCTTCCACTCCGTGGGCGGAACCCCGCGGTTCATGGCCGAGGCCAGCGGATACACCCTGCGCGACGCCGACGGCAACAACTACGTCGACCTCATCTCCTCGTGGGGACCGATGATTCTCGGTCACGCCCACCCGGCCGTGGTCGAGGCGGTGCAGAAGGCGGCCTCCACGGGACTGTCCTTCGGCGCACCCACGCTCGGCGAGATCGAGTTGGCGGAGGAGATCGTGCGCCGCGTCGATCCCGTCGACGAGGTACGCCTGGTGAATTCGGGCACAGAGGCGACCATGAGTGCGGTGCGTCTGGCCCGCGGGTTCACCGGTCGCAGCAAGATCGTCAAGTTCTCCGGCTGCTACCACGGCCATGTCGACGCCCTGCTCGCCGACGCCGGCTCGGGCGTCGCCACCCTCGGGCTGCCGACGTCGCCCGGCGTGACGGGTGCGCAGGCGGCCGACACCATCGTCGTTCCCTACAACGACCTCGATGCGGTAGCGAAGGCGTTCGCCGACCACCCGGGGCAGATCGCGTGCGTCATCACCGAGGCCGCGGCGGGCAACATGGGTGCGGTGGCGCCGCAGCCCGGCTTCAACGAGGGTCTGCAGCGCCTGACCCGTGCGCACGACGCACTGCTGATCATGGACGAGGTCATGACAGGCTTCCGCGTCAGCGCGTCGGGGTGGTACGGCGTCGACGGCATCGCCGGAGACCTCTACACCTTCGGCAAGGTCATGAGCGGCGGCCTGCCCGCGGCCGCGTTCGGTGGCCGGTCCGACATCATGAGCTACCTCGCCCCCGCGGGCCCCGTCTACCAGGCCGGCACCCTGTCGGGTAACCCCGTCGCGGTCGCCGCCGGTCTGGCGACGCTGCGCGCGGCGGACGCCGACGTCTACGCGGCACTCGACGCGAACTCCACCCGTCTGGGCGGCATCCTCGGTGACGCGCTCACCGCGGCGGGCGTCCCGCACCGCGTGCAGTACGCCGCCAACATGGTCAGCGTCTTCTTCTCCGAGGAACCGGTGATCGACTACGCGGGCGCCAAGGCGGCCGCCACCTGGCGCTTCCCCGCGTTCTTCCACGCGCTCCTGAGCCGCGGCGTGTACCCGCCGCCGAGCGCGTTCGAGGCCTGGTTCGTCTCCGCGGCGCTCGACGACCGCGCGTTCGAGATCATCGAGGCGGCCGCTCCCCACGCCGCCGCCGCAGCAGCCGCTGCCGAGCAGAAAGCACCGTCATGACCGAGTCGTCCCCGACCGACCCGACAAACAGCGACGCGTCCGGTATCGACACTTCCGGGCACCCGCACGCCGACACCCGCACGATCGTGCACGTGATGCGGCACGGCGAGGTGCACAACCCCAAGGGAATCCTCTACGGGCGCCTCCCGAACTTCCGGTTGTCGGTGAACGGTCAGGCCCAGGCGCGCACGGTGGCGAACGTGCTCGCCGGGCACGACGTCACGCACGTCGTCGCCTCCCCGCTGCAACGCGCGCAGGAGACGGCGGCGCCCATCGCGTCGGCGTTCGGGCTCACCATCGAGACGGACGAGAACCTCATCGAGGCCGGGAACGACTTCGAGGGTCTGAAGGTCGCCGTCGGAGACGGTGCGCTTCGCCGGCCCCGCCACTGGCTCAAGCTGCGTGACCCGTTCACCCCCTCGTGGGGCGAGCCCTACCTGCAGATCGCCCACCGGATGTTGGCCGCCGTCAACGCGGCTCGCGTCGCGGCCGTGGGCCACGAGGCCGTGTGCGTGAGTCATCAGCTGCCCGTGTGGACCCTGCGCCGCTTCCTGCAGGGCGACCGGTTGTGGCACGACCCCCGCAACCGCCAGTGCGGCCTCGCGTCGCTCACCTCGCTGATCTACGAGGGCGACACCCTCGTCGACATCGTCTACTCCGAGCCCGCAGGGGCGTCGGACCCCCTCCAGACCGGCGCATGAGACCCGCCCGCCTGCTCGCGCCGCTGCTCGTGGCCGCCACCGTTCTCACCGGGTGCGCCACGGGTACCGACGCCGTGGCACAGGGTGGGACCTTCGAGTTCGTCTCACCCGGCGGCAAGACGTCGATCTTCTACGACCCGCCCGCCGACCGCGGCACCGTGGGGAACCTCTCCGGACCCGACCTCATGACCGAGGGCACGACGACGTCGCTGTCCGACTACGAGGGCCAGGTCGTCGTCCTCAACATCTGGGGTCAGTGGTGTGGCCCCTGCCGTGGTGAGGCCGACGATCTCGAGCAGGTCTTCGAGGCGACGAAGGACCAGGGTGTGCAGTTCCTGGGCATCAACGTGCGCGACAACCAGCAGGACAAGGCGCAGGACTTCGTCATCGACAACAACGTGACGTACCCGTCCATCTACGACCCGCCGCTGCGCACCCTCCTCGCTCTCGGATCGAACTACCCGACCACCGTCGTCCCGACCACGATCGTGCTCGACCGTGAGCACCGCGTCGCCGCGGTGTTCCTGACGGAGCTTCTCGCGAGCGACCTGCAGCCCGTGGTCGAGCGCATCGCAGCCGAGCCACCCGACGTGTCCGATGGGTGAGGCGTTCCAGTCGGCTGCCGCGTCGGGGCCGCTGTTCCTGGCTCTCGGTGCCTGCCTGCTCGCCGGTCTGGTGTCCTTCGCATCGCCCTGCGTCGTCCCCCTGGTTCCGGGTTACCTGTCCTACCTGGCCGGAGTCGTCGGAGCGGACTCCCCGTCCGTCACCGCCGACGAGGCGGCCACCAAGACTCTGGTGCGGGGTCGCAGCCGCGTCGCCGGTGCCGCGGCCCTCTTCGTTCTCGGATTCACCGTGGTGTTCGTCCTGGCCACGGCCTCGGTCTTCGGCGCCATCTCGGTGCTGTCGGTGAACCGCGAGATCCTGCAGCGTGTGGGCGGCGTCGTCACCATCGCGATGGGTCTCGTCTTCCTCGGTCTGATCCCCGCCCTGCAGCGCGACACGCGCTTCGAACCGCGCCGCGTCGGCAGCATCCTCGGGGCACCGCTGCTCGGTGGCGTGTTCGCGCTCGGATGGACCCCGTGTCTCGGACCCACGCTGGCGGGCGTCATCTCGCTGACGGCCGGCACCGAGGGCACCACCGCGGCGCGCGGTGTGGTGCTGATCGTCGCCTACTGCCTGGGACTGGGACTGCCCTTCGTCGTTCTGGCGTTCGGCTCCGTCAGCGCGTTGCGCGGCGTCGGATGGCTGCGCCGCAACGCCCGTGCCATCCAGGTGTTCGGCGGTCTGATGCTGGTGGCTGTCGGCATCGCACTGGTGACCGGCGCCTGGGACCTGTTCGTCAGCTGGATCCGCGACGGAGCGGTGACCAGCGTGACCCTGCCGATCTAGTGGACGAGAAAGAGATATGAGCACTGACCTGTCGGCCCGCCCGGACGCCGAGGCGCGCCCGCCGCGGCAGTCTCCGGCGGGGCGCGTCGTCGCCGCAGTCCGGAACACCTGGCGCGGCCTGACCTCGATGCGCACGGCACTCGTGCTCCTGTTCCTCCTCGCCCTGGCCGCGATCCCGGGTGCGCTGCTGCCGCAGCGCAGCCTCAACTCGGGGAAGGTGGACCAGTACATCGCGGACCGCCCGTCCCTGGGGCCCGTCATGGACCGGCTGGAGTTGTTCGACGTCTTCGGCAGCTTCTGGTTCACGGCGATCTACGTCCTGCTGTTCGTCTCGCTGGTCGGCTGCATCCTGCCGCGGTGCGTCGACCACGCCCGCGCGTTGCGCACCTCGCCGGTCGCCACCCCGCGCAACCTGGGGCGGCTGCCCCACCACCTGCGCACCGAGGTCGACACGGCACCCGACGTTCTCCTCGACGAGATCGACGGCCGGATGCGCGGCTGGCGGAAGATGCGGCGCACCGAGGAGAGCGGCGCCCTGACGCTGTCCGCGGAGAAGGGGTACCTGCGCGAGGCAGGCAACCTGGTGTTCCACCTGTCGCTCGTCGGTCTGCTCGTGGCCATCGCCGTCGGGAAGCTCTTCAGCTACGAGGGCAACGTCGTCGTCATCGCGAACGACGGCCCGGGCATCTGCACCACCTCGCCCGCCCAGTTCGACTCGTTCCGGGCCGGCAACAGCGAGGACGGCACGGGCATGACCCCGCTCTGCGTGCGGGTGAAGAACTTCACGGCCGACTACCTCGAGAACGGGCAGGCCGAGCAGTTCACGTCCGACATCGAGTACCAGGCCGGCGACGACCTGGTCACGAACACCTGGCGCCCGGACACCCTGCAGGTCAACCATCCGCTGCGGGTCGCCGGTGACCGCGTCTACCTGCAGGGACACGGATACGCGCCGACGTTCACGGTGACGTTCCCCAACGGGGAGACCCGTACCGAGACGGTCCAGTGGGAGCCCACGGACGGCACCACGTTCCTCTCCAGCGGAGTGCACCGCTTCGATCCGCCCGGAGGTCTGTACCCGGATCCCGATGTCCGCCGCCAGAACCAGATCGCCATCGAGGGGTTGTTCGCGCCCACCGCGTTCTTCCACGGCTCGCTGTTGTCGTCGAGCTTCCCCGCCCCGAACGATCCGGCGGTGGCCGTCGACATCTACAAGGGCGACACCGGCCTCGACACCGGTAATCCACAGTCGCTGTTCTCGCTGAGCCAGGTGCTGGTGGAGCAGGGCCGGCTGGTGAAGCAGGATCGCGTCAACCTGACACCGGGGGAGTCGACGACGCTGTCCGACGGCACGCAGGTGCGATTCGACGGTGCCGAGGAATTCGTCAACCTGCAGGTCTCGCACGACCCCGCGCAGACGTGGGTGCTGGTGTTCGCGCTGTCGATGATGGCCGGTCTGCTGGTGTCCCTGGTGATCAAGCGCCGTCGCATCTGGGTCCGCGTGAGCACGGACGACGACCGACGACGTACCGTAGTAGAAGTGGGCGGACTCGCCCGGACCGATCAGGCCGGCTGGGGTGACGAGTTCGACCGCCTCACCGCGCGGGTGCTCGACCGACCCGACGCCGATGACGTACCGACCTCGAACAACAGGGAGTGACCATGCCGATCGACGCCACACTCGCGCAGTTCAGCGACTGGTCCTTCCGGTCGGCGTTCGGTGTCTACCTGCTCGCGGCGGTGTTCCTCATCGCCCAGTACGCCACGCAGACCGTCACGGCTGCGGAGCAGAAGTCCGAGCGGCAGCTCGTCGCGGCGGGCAAGGCGCCCGTGCGGCCCACCGGTCCCGGTCGGATCGAGGAGGCGCCCCGGCGTCCCGCGTCCGAGCGCTACGGCGGCATGGGCTACGCGCTGGTGGTGCTCGGTCTGCTGCTCACGGTCACGTCGATCGTGCTGCGCGGATTCGCCACCGACCGGTTCCCGCTCGGCAACATGTACGAGTTCGTGACGATGGCCACGGCCGCCGCGACGGCGACCTCGATCATCGCGCTGCGGAAGATGCGCCCGACGCTGATCTTCGTGGTCGTCCCGGTCATGATCCTGATGTTCCTCGCGGCGACGGTCCTCTACGCCGACGCGGCCCCCGTGGTCCCGGCCCTGCGCTCGTACTGGTTGCCGATCCACGTGACCATCGTCAGCATCGGCAGCGGAATCTTCCTGGTGGCCGGCGTCGCGTCGCTGCTGTTCCTGCTGCGGATGCGCTTCCCCGCCACGGAGGACGGCGCGAACACGGGTGCACTCGCCCGGTTCGCCCAGCGTCTTCCGGACGCCCGCACGCTCGACCGCCTGGCCTACAAGACCACGATCATCGGCTTCCCGCTGTTCGGCGCCGGCGTCATCCTCGGTGCGATCTGGGCCGAGGCCGCGTGGGGACGTTTCTGGGGCTGGGATCCCAAGGAGACGGTGTCCTTCATCGCGTGGGTCGTCTACGCGGCGTACCTGCACGCACGGGCGACGTCGGGCTGGCGGAACACCCGCGCGGCGTGGATCAACGTCGCGGGCTTCGTCGCCATGCTGTTCAATCTCTTCATCATCAACATGGTCGTCTCCGGTCTGCACTCGTACGCGGGTCTGAACTGACCGTCGGCTCGACATGACCGCCGGGGGGAATCGGTGACGGACGATCGTTGGGACGGGTGGTCGCCCGGCCCGCAGGACGACGGGCGGATCCCGTCCGCGTCGACGCCGACGGATCCGGCGATCCAGCAAATACCTGCCTCGCCGATGCAACCGCCCACGGCGCACGACCTCTCGACATCACGGCTGCTGCGGACCTCGCCGCCCCCACCGACGGGCGGCTGGCGCCGCACGCTCTTCGACGTCACCGGTGGCCGGGTGAACGTGGGCAACAGTGCCAAGGAGCAGCGGCGGCTCGCCTTGATCCGTCAGGTCGGCAACCCGTTGCACGGGTGTCATCGCATCGCGATCCTGAGCCTCAAGGGAGGCGTCGGGAAGACCACGGTGGCGGCGGCGCTGGGATCGACGTTCTCGTCGGTCCGGGGCGACCGTGTGATCGCCGTGGACGCGAACCCCGACCGCGGAACGCTGAGCTCCCGGGTTCCGCTGGAGACCGAGAAGACGGTGCGCGACCTGCTGAAGGATGCCCGCGACATCGACAAGTACAGCGCGGTCCGCGACTTCACGTCCCAGAATCACCACCGGCTCGAAGTGCTGGCGTCGGAGTCCGATCCGGCCATGTCGGAGGCGTTCGACGCGTACGACTACGAGACCACGGTGGCCGTGCTGGAGCGGTTCTACAACATCGTGCTGACCGACTGCGGAACGGGACTTCTGCACTCGGCGATGCGGGCGATCCTGCGCAGCGCCGACGGGCTGGTGATCGTGAGCAGCGGATCGGTGGACGGTGCGCGGAGTGCATCGGCGACGATGGACTGGCTCGACGCGCACGGTTACCGGCATCTGGTGGAGCAGTCGTTGACAGTGGTCAACATGGTGCGGCCCGGGTCGAAGGTCATCGACGTCTCGAAGATCGTCGACCACTTCGGTCAGCGATGCCGCGCCGTGCGGGTGATCCCGTACGACGACCATCTCGCTCAGGGGGCGGAGGTCGACCTCGACGCTCTCGCGCCGGCGACGCGCACGGCGCTTCTCGAGACGGCAGCAGCGATGACCGCCGAGTTCCCGCCCCACGTCACGCGGTGACGGTCGTCCGCTGCACCGCACCGCACCGCGTGACGGGACTCAGTCGACGGAACCGGGCGTTCCCGCATCGGGACGCTCGGGACCGTTGCCACGATCACGTGCAGGGTTGTTCCTGATCTTCCACAGGAACTCCGGGTCGTCGTCCGGTCCGGTGACGCGTCCTCTGGGTGCCCCGGTCTCGGGGCCGAAAGACTTCCAGAGGAGCACGATCACGACCACGAGCCCGATCAGAGCCAGAACATAGATCATCACGCACCTCCACTACCGAGCGTAGTCGTGGCGGAGCGCCGGGGCACTCGAGTCGAGCTCGCAAGATCCTGAGAATCTGCTCGCACGCACTGGTGTCCGGCACGAACACCGCGAGTGGCGACCGATGGTCGACTCGGTGACGAGTGGGTGGCGCTCTAGGGGTGACGCGTGATCAGCGGTGCGCCTCGGTGGTGAGCGAGGTCAGGAGCTGCATGACCTCGGACTCGCGGAAGCGACGGTGGCCGCCGGGAGTGCGGAGCGATCCGAGCCGGCCGGCGTGGGCCCAGCGCGTGACGGTCTTCGGATCGACATGGAAGAGTGCGGCCACCTGGCCGGGGGTGAGCAGGTTCTCCTGCGTGGGGGTGTAAGCCGGTGCACTCATCGCGATCCTCCAGGGACACAGTCTTCATCTCGGTCGAATGCGGCTGTATGTCCGCATCCGTTGCCCATGGTGGCACCGAGACCCCCGGGTACTCGACTCTTCTAATGTTGGTAAAGGGGAGGTAATGGACAAATCGGATACGTCGAACGGCTCCGGTAATCTGTGTCCATGACCGATCCCATCCCCACCGGCAGCACCCCGAGCGGGTCGGCGAAGGGCCGACTGGTCCGCGATCTCGGCCTCTACACCGCCGCCCGGCTCGGTCTCATCGCTGTGGTCGCGGCCGTCATCTACTTCGGTGCCGCGCTGGTCGGGGTGACCGTGCCGCTGCTGATCGCCATGGTGTTCGCCCTGGTCGTCGCGTTCCCCCTGTCGCTCGTGCTCTTTAAGGGACTGCGCCGACGCGTCAACGAGGACATCGCCGCCGTCGACGAGAAGCGTCGCCGCGACCGCGAGGATCTGCACTCACGCCTGCGCGGAGAGTGACCGTGCGGCGAGAGCGCGGGCCAGGTGGTCGCGCTGCTCTATCACGCACCGTCGCAGAGCCGCGGGTACGTCCGGGTGACCCGAGAGCCAGCGATCGGCGTCCTCGCTGTGGGCGGCCGACGGGAAGAGCCCGATGACGAGTCGTCGAGCGATCTCGATGCTCCGCTCCCGCCAGAAGGTCTCCAGCAGGGCGTAGTACTGCTCGTCGAAGCGCTCGATCAGCGTGCGTGACGGTCCGGCGGTGAAGCCGCGGATCAGCGCCCCCACCCGCTCGTTGCTCAGGGCGTCCGAACCGGTCAGGGCGGCCCAGGTCGCCTCCTTCACCGACGCGACGGGCTGCGCCGCCACCGCGGCGGCGTACTGCACCTCACCGGCCCCCGTGCGGTCGGACTCGAGCACCGTCGCCAGCTCGGCCTCGTCGGTGTGACCGGTCGCCGACAGGGCGAACCACAGGCCCCAGCGCTGCTCGGCGTCCAGTTCGAGACCGTCGACGGAGTCCTCGCCGGAGAGCAACGCGCGCACCCTTCCGGCGTGCGACGGGTCGTGTGACGCCGCGGCGGAGAACGCCCGGAACCACTCGAGCTGCGCGTCCGACCCGGCCGGCGCCCCGGCGAGCTGCTCGGCCGCCGTCGCGGTCCACCGCTGCCGGACACCGTCCCGGTCCGCGGCGTAGTGCTCCACCGCGACCGCGGTGTCCGCGAGAATCGATCCGAGCACGGCCGGATGCGACTCGGTGGGTGCGAAGCGGACGGCGAGATCGACGTACGTCTGCGCAGGCAGTTCGGCATCACGCGTCGCGTTCCACCAGGAGGACCACACCAGCGCGCGGCGCAGGTCGTCGGGGATGCGGTCCAGCGACTGCATCGTCGCCTCCATCGACCGCGCGTCCAGGCGCACCTTCGCGTACGTGAGATCGCCGTCGTTCGGCAGGATCACCGCGGCGTCGGGCAGTGCGAGCGGGGTCTCCGCGTCGGTGATGTGCACCGAGATCGGTTCCGCATCGACGAGGTGGCCGTTCTCGTCCGGCGACAGGCACGCGATGTCCAACCGCTGAGGACGCGGATCCGTCTGCGTGAGAACACCTCTGGTGCGGTCGTACAGCACGGTCGACACGCCGGTGGTCTCGAGCCAGGCGGCCGACCAGTCGTCGAGCGACCGACCGGCCGGTGCTGCCAGGGCGTCGAGCAGGTCGCGCAGGGTGGCCGTCCCGAAGGCCCGAGCGCGGAAGTACGCGCGGGCGCCCTCGAAGAAGGCCTCGTCACCGACGAAGGCCCCGAGTTGTTTGATCACGCTGGCGCCCTTGGCGTAGGTGATGCCGTCGAAGTTGAGCTTGGCCGCCTCGAGGTCGACGATGTCGGCGACGACCGGGTGGGTGGTCGGGAGCTGGTCCTGCGAGTAGGCCCAGGCCTTGCGGCGCAGGGCGAACGACACCCACGCGTCGGTGAACCGGGTGGCCGCGACCGAGGCGTACGCGCCCAGGTAGTCGGCGAGGGACTCCTTGAGCCACAGGTCGTCCCACCACTGCATGGTCACCAGATCGCCGAACCACATGTGCGCCATCTCGTGCATGATCGTGTTCGCGCGCCGTGCGTACTGCGCTCGGGTGGCCGCGCTGCGGAAGACGTACGACTCCGTGAACGTGACGCAGCCTGGGTTCTCCATGGCGCCGAGGTTGTACTCGGGCACGAACACCTGGTCGTACTTCCCGAAGGGGTAGGGGAACTCGAACGCATCGTGGAAGAAGTCGAGCCCGGTGCGCGTGACGTCGAAGATGTCGTCGTGGTCGAGGTGCTCGCCGAGCGACGCACGGCACCACGCGCCGAGTTCGATGGTGAGGTCGCCGCGGCGGTACTCCGACGTGGCGCGGTGGTACGGGCCCGCGACGACGGCCGTGATGTACGTGGAGATCGGCTGCGTGGCGGCGAAGACACGGGTGGACGACCCTGCGTCGTCGGTGGTGGTCTCCTCCACCCGCTCGTTCGACAGCACCGTCCACTCGTCCGGTGCGCTCACCCGGAAGACGAACGGTCCCTTGAGGTCCGGCTGCTCGAAGTTCACGAAGACGCGCCGCGCGTCGGCGGGCTCGTACTGCGTGTAGAGGTAGGTCTCGCCGTCCGCCGGATCGACGAATCGGTGCAGGCCCTCACCGGTGCGGCTGTACGAGCCGCGGGCGTGGATGCGCACGGTGTTGCGGCTCCCGAGATCACGCAGCAGCACCCGCGCACCGTCGTACTGCACCTCCTGTTCGTGGTCGTTGACGATCACGCGGTCCACGCCGGCACCGAGGAAGTCCATCCACGTCGACGACGCGGTGGCCGCGAAGCTCACGGTGGTGACGGTGCCGAACTCGGCTCGGGTCCGTGCCTCGGTCAGGTCCAGCGCCACGTCGTATCGCACGTCGGACACCACCCGGGCGCGGTCGGCGGTCTCGGCGCGGGTCAGGTTCGCGGTACTCACACCTTCATGCAACACCACCGGAGGCGCGGCTCGCGACACACCACCGTCGCGGCGACCCGTGCCATCATGGGGCGCATGATTCTGGTGCTCAGATTGATCGTCACGGCGTTCGCGATCTGGCTGGCGGCGTCCTGGGTGGACGGCATCTCGATCGCGAGTTCGGGGCGCGGGCAGGGCTGGGACCTGGTGGTGCTGATCGGGATCGCCGCCGTGTTCACCGTGATCAACGCCTTGGTCAAGCCGATCGTGCAGTTGTTGTCGCTGCCCCTCATCGTGCTGACCCTCGGGCTGTTCCTGTTGGTGATCAACGCGTTGATGCTGCTGCTCACCGCCGCCATCACCGAGAGCACCGGGTACGGGCTCACCGTCGACGGTTTCGGGTCCGCCTTCTGGGGCGCGGTGATCGTGTCCATCGTCAACTGGGTTCTCGGTGGACTGGTGCCGGACCGGCGATCGGCGCGCCGCTGAGGCTGCCGCCGACCGCGGTCAGTCCAGCCGCGCCACGAATGCCGTGATGGTCTCGCGAAGCTTGCCGACGCGCTCCTCGACCGGGGTGTCGTCGCGGTACTGCCGTCCCAGCGTCGGGGTCTTGATCCGCCGCGCGTACAGGGAGCAGGCCAGATCCGAGCACAGGTAGGTGCCGACGGTGTTGCCGCGGCGGCCGGACTCACCGGTCTTGCGGGCCACCATCAACGTGACACCGCCGTTCTGATGCCCGGTGGTGCAGATGCTGCACATCTGAGATCGGCGAGAACTGCTCTCCGAACGCAGGGCGACTCCGACGAGCCGATCCGCGGTCGGCACGACGAGGAAGCTGCGGCCCGGATACGCGGGGTCGCTCCAGCCGAGGAAGTCCAGGTCGTCCCACGGGCGACCGTCCAGATCGGTGGGGACGGGGATGCGCTTCGCCTCGCCCTTCGAGCAGTTGACGAACGATGCCCGGATCTCGGGTTCGGTCACGGGGTCCATGGGACGACCGTAGAGGGAGATCATGACCGTCGGCAACGGAATTGCCCGTCGCGCGGCGACTATCCGAGCAGCAGGCCGACGGTGGTCGCCACCGCCCAGACGAGCATCGCGAGACCCGAGTCGCGCAGCGCCGGAATGAGCGCGAGACCCTGCTGCCGGGTGCGGACGGGGGCGTTGGCACGCCAGGCCAACGGGAAGGCGACGACGCCCAGCACGGCCCACGGCGAGTGCAGGAGCAGCAGCAGGCTGACGAGGAACGGCACGCCGAGCAGCGCGGCGTGCAGACCGCGGCTCCGGGCGTCGCCCAGCCGGACCGCGAGGGTGAGCTTGTCCGCCTCGGTGTCGGTGGGAATGTCGCGGATGTTGTTGGCCACCAGGACGGCGCTCGAGAAGCAGCCCATCGCGACGGCGCACGCGAGTCCCACGAGGTCGACGCGATCGGTGAGCACGAACTGGGTGCCGAGCACGGCGACGAGGCCGAAGAAGACGAAGACGGCGATCTCTCCGAGGCCGCTGTAGCCGTAGGGCTTCGATCCGCCCGTGTAGTACCAGGCTCCCGCGATGCACACGACACCGACGAGAACCAGCCACCAGGCCGTCGTCAGGGCGAGGACGAGCCCCGCGACGGCAGCGAGTGCGAAGCACGCCACGGCCGCGCCGCGGACGGCCGACGGCGTCGCCAGCCGGGAGCCGACGAGGCGGATCGGTCCGACTCGGTCGTCGTCGGTTCCGCGGATGCCGTCGGAGTAGTCGTTGGAGAAGTTCACGCCGACGATGAGGGCGACCGACACGAGCAGTGCCACCGGGGCCTTCCACCACGTCACGTCGCCGGCCGCCGCTGCCGCACCCGCCGCGGCCACGACCGGTGCGATCGCGTTCGGAAGTGTGCGCGGCCGTGCGCCTTCGAGCCACTGGGATGCTGTCGCCATGTGTGGATCATTGCCTACGCATGCCGATGCGGCCCCGCGCGGTCGTGTTGTGAGGCCCACCGCTCCCGGCGTACACTCCGGATGCGCCCTCGACCTCGGGGGTTTCTCACAGGCTTGTCGCCGTCGGCCGTGAACGTGGCACACGAATGCGGAACCGGTTCTTCGATCGGTTCACCTGTCGCACCCCGGGGATGAACGATGGACGACATCACCAGTTCCACGATCGACGACGCCGTCGCGGCCATGACGGACGTCGAACTCGACCGCGCCATCCGCGCGCTCACACTGCGCCAGCGGTCACTGCTGCTCGGCGGTGACCTCGACACGGCCTGGGCGGTCACCGAAGATCTCGAGCGCTGCCTCGCCGCCCGGTGCGGTATGCCGCGAACCTGACACGCTCGAGCCCCAGAAGAGGCTCAGCTGGACCGCCTGCGCGGCCCACGACCCGGGTATCCGGTGTCGGTGGGCGGGACGGGATCGTCCTCGTCGGAGAATCCGACCGGTTGGAATTCCACCATCAGGAAGCGTTGTCCCGGAACACGTGTCGCCCGCAGGTCGACGACGGTCCACCCGCCGTCGACACGGCGCAGTCGCACGCCGGGGATCTCGGTGCGATGGTCCGCCCACTCGTGCATCCGGCGATAGGCCGACACGATGCGCGCGATGTCCGAGGGGTGCGGGGTGTCGCGCTGATCGACCTGCCCCTTCCACAGGATGTTCTCCACCGGATCTGTCAGCCACCGCACGACGCGCACGCGCTCGGTGTCGATGAGTGCGATCGCGGTGGGGGAGTTGCGCGTCAGCGACCGCAGCGCGAACGCCTCGACCGACGGTCCGGCCACCACGAGTTCGTCCGCGCGGAGCGAGATCGCCAACGCGTGCGACACGGTGTCGACGTACCGGCTGGCGTCGTCGGCGGACGAGGTGTCGAGCACCGTCCGCACCGCATTGCGCAGGGGCCGGGCACCGCGCGGGGTACGCAGCGCCACGGTGCCGTCCCAGCGGGTTCCGGGTTCCGCGTCGAGCAGAGCGACGAGGAGATACATCGCGCTGTCGGCGTCGTCCGCGTGGTCGAACAGCTCGAATGCCGGTGCGGCGAGCTTCGATGCCGGCTCCCGGCCCGTGACGCCGGCGATGCCGGGCGTGAACGCGAACTGTCGACGTGACGAGGACCAGTCGTAGCCGACGACGAGGGGCGGCGGTGCGTCGGAATCGTCACCGGCGTACAGCATCACACCGTGGACGGCCTTCCGGGGACCCGGTACCGCGACGGCCCGCAGCGGACTGTGCAGTCCCGGCACGGTCTCGGCCGCGTCCTCGCCGCTGGTCGCGACGAACGCGGTCATCGCACGCGCCGCGTCCGCGATGCGCTTGCTGCCGACCGCGCGGGAGAGCGCCGTCCAGTCCTTCGCCCGACCGTCCTTGGCGACGACGGTCCCCACGGGACCGGCATCGCCGTCGGGCGGTTCGGCGAGTGTCTCCACGACGATCCAGCCGTCGTGCGCGTCGGGAGCTGCTCCCGTCGCCTGCCTCGCCATCGTCACTGTCCTCCGAACCCGCGAACAACCAAGCCCCCGACCCGGATGTACCGGGAGGACCTTACTCACCGTCACGGTCTCGGGCGGCTCGCCCCTCGGCGTGCGGGGGAAGATGTCATTCGGTCGGACTACACGCGACCAGCGTCGTTCGCGCGGCCGCGCGGTCCACCTTGCCCGGGCCGCGGGCCGGGAGCGCGTCCACGAACAGCACCTGCCGGGGTGCCGCGGCAGGGCCGAGCGCGTCGGCGACGGCCGCCCGGAGAGACTCCGGCGACAGCTCGACACCGGGCCGCAGCACCACCAGTGCGCCCACCCGTTCGCCCAGGCGCGGATCGGGAACACCGACCACGACGCACTCGGCGACCCCGTCGATCCCCGCGACGGCGTCTTCCACCACTCGCGGTACGACGGTGAGTCCGCCCGTGGTGATGGCGTCGTCGGCCCTCCCGAGAATCTGCAGACGGTCGCCCTGCAGGCGTCCGAGATCATCGGTGCGGAACCACCCCGCCTCGGCGAACGCCGGGTGATCAGGCATTCCGCGGTAACCGTTCGCCAGTGTGGGTCCGCCGAGGCGCACCCGGCCGTCCGCCTCGAGGCCGACGGTCACGCCGTCCAGGGGAACGCCGTCGTAGACGCACCCGCCGCAGGTCTCGCTCATCCCGTAGGTGCGGACCACGGTGATCCCCGCAGCGAGTGCGCGGTCGAGCACGGGAGCCGGGGTCGCGGCCCCGCCGAGCAGAACGGCGTCGAGGGACGCGAGCGCCGCGACGGCGTCCGGACGATCGAGCGCCTTCACCATCTGGGTGGGGACGAGGGAGGTGTAGCGCCGGGGCCCGCTCATCGACGCGACCGCGCGGACGAGGTGCGCGGGGTCGAATCCCGTCGACACGTCCACCACCGCGGGTTCGTGGCCGGCGGCGAGGGAGCGCAGCACCACCTGCATCCCGGCGATGTGATGGGCCGGCAGCGCGAGCAACCACTGTCCCGGCCCACCCAGCCGGGCATGGGTGGCGGCGGCGCTGGCCCGGAGTGCGGCCGCCCCGAGCAGGGCCCCCTTCGGGGTTCCCGTCGACCCGGACGTGGCGAGCACCATCGCGGTACCCGGCTCCGCGGGAGTGCCCGGTGACAGCGCGTCGGCGAGGCGTCGACGCTCACGATCGTCGTCGGCGGGGACCGGCAGGACCGGCTCGGCGGTGCCGTCGAGCACGGCGCGCAGTCGCGGCAGCAGACCCAGCACCGCGTCGCCGCCGGGCACCGGGAGGACGGTCAGATCAGCCACGGCGTTGCGGGTGGTCGGGCGGAACCTCGACCACGACGATGCGCGTGCCGTCGGGGTCGGCGATCCACATCTCCGTCAGTCCCCAGGGCTCGGTCTGCGGGGGCCGCACGATCTCGACGCCCGCCGCCTCGAGCTCGGCGCGTGCCGCCTCGACGTCACGCACCTGCAGCAGAATCGTCGCCCCCGCCGTCGGCTCGCCGTGTCCGGCCACCTCGATCAGCGACTGCCCCGCGAAGAACACCACGCCACCGGGATACTCGCGGAAGATGCCGAGCCGCAACCGGTCCCGATAGAAGCTCAGGGTCTCGTCGACGTTTCTCGGCCGCAGGATGATCCGGCTCGCCAGCACCTCCATCGTCGGTCGCCTCTCAGAAGTACCAGGGGTAGGGAGACCAGTCCGGCTCACGCTTCTCGAGGAACGAGTCGCGACCCTCCACGGCCTCGTCGGTCATGTAGGCCAACCGCGTCGCCTCGCCCGCGAACAGCTGCTGCCCCACCAGCCCGTCGTCCTGAAGATTGAACGCGTACTTGAGCATTCGCTGCGCTTGCGGGGACTTGCCGTTGATCGTGCGCCCCCACTCGATGGCGACGGTCTCGAGGTCGGCGTGATCGACCACCTTGTTCACAGCACCCATCCGGTGCATGTCCTCGGCGGTGTAGGTGTCACCGAGGAAGAAGATCTCGCGAGCGAACTTCTGCCCCACCATCTTCGCCAGGTACGCGCTGCCGTATCCGCCGTCGAAGCTGCCCACGTCGGCGTCGGTCTGCTTGAAGCGGGCGTGTTCCCGGCTCGCCAGAGTCAGGTCGCAGACTACGTGCAGGCTGTGTCCGCCGCCCGCGGCCCACCCGTTGACGAGGCAGATCACGACCTTGGGCATCGTGCGGATCAGGCGCTGCACCTCGAGGATGTGCAGGCGTCCCGCGCGCGCCCGGTCCACGGTCTCGGCCGTGTCGCCGCTGGCGTACTGGTAGCCGGACCGCCCCCGGATGCGCTGGTCGCCGCCGGAACAGAAGGCCCACCCGCCGTCCTTCTCGCTGGGCCCGTTGCCCGTGAGGAGGACGGCGCCGACGTCGGAGGTCATCCGGGCGTGGTCGAGCGTGCGGTACAGCTCGTCGACGGTGCCGGGGCGGAAGGCGTTGCGCACCTCGGGGCGATCGAACGCGATGCGCACGGTGCCGTCGGTGACGTGGCGGTGGTACGTGATGTCCACCAGGTCCTCGAAGCCGGGGACCGCGGTCCACTGCTCGGGCTGGAACGGCGAGGTCTGATCGGTCACCCTCGACAGCCTAACGACGGACCGAATCGGACTCCGCGTTACCGTCGTCCGATGACCGACGATTCCCCCCACGGCGGATTCCCGAAGTTCATCAGGGCCACGCCGCCGCCGGACTACGGCCGGTTGATCGAGGCGTTGCGCACCGTCCAGGACCTCGCGGTGTCCACGGACCTGCCGGACGACCAGCTCGCCCTGGCCGCCGACCAGGCGGAGAAACTCGCTGCGACCATGGCGCCGTACGTGGTGCCGGAGGGTCTGTCACCGGCGGGCCGCGCGCTGGAGCTCCCGGGCCGCGGCAGTCTGCTGATGCTGCCGTGGACCATCGAGAAATACGGCGCCGAGGGCGTGCGGTCCACCGGTGTGTTCCGCCGGTTCCATCTCGGCGGCAACGGCGCAGCCCACGGCGGCACGCTGCCGTTGCTGTTCGACGACCTCTTCGGGCTGATCCAGCACGCGTACGGTCGCCCGATCAGCCGCACCGCTTTCCTGCACATCGACTACCGCGCCGTGACCCCGTTGAACGAGCAGCTCGTCGCCGAGGGGCACGTGACGAAGGTCGAGGGCCGCAAGACGTTCATCGAGGCCCGGTTGACCAAGCAGGACGGCACGCTCGTTGCCGAGAGCAACGCCCTCATGGTGCAGTTGCTCCCCGGCCAGCAGTGACGGCGGCACCCGCTCCCGGGCTCGACGAGATCGTCGCGTCGGCCCACGTGCTGTCGCTGCCCATGCGCACCCGGTTCCGCGGCATCACGACGCGGGAGGTACTGGTCTTCTCCGGACCCGCGGGATGGGGCGAGTTCGGCGCCTTTCCCGAGTACGACGACGCCGAGGCGTCGGCGTGGCTGCGTGCCGGCATCGAGATGGCGTGGCAGGGCGCGCCCGATCCGGTGCGGGACCACGTCGAGGTCAACGCCACCGTGCCCGCGGTGCCCGCCGCCGAGGTGCCCGCCGTACTCGCGCGCTATCCCGGCACGCGTACGGCGAAGGTCAAGGTCGCCGAGAAGGGACAGACCCTCGCCGACGACGTCGCACGAGTCGAGGCGGTCCGGGCGCTCGTCCCCACCGTGCGTGTCGACGCCAACGGGGGCTGGACGGTCGACGAGGCCGAGACGGCCTTGCGCGCCCTCACCGAGAACGGTGATCTCGAGTACGCGGAGCAGCCCTGCGCGACGGTCGAGGAACTCGCCGAGGTGCGCAGACGCGTGCGCGGAGTGTCGATCGCCGCCGACGAGAGCATCCGGCGAGCCGAGGACCCGCTGCACGTGGTGCGGGCCGGGGCCGCCGACGTGGCCGTCGTCAAGGTGCCGCCGCTGGGCGGGGTGCGGGCGGTGCTGCGGCTCGCCGAGGAATTGGCGCAGTACGGCGTCCCCGTGGTCGTGTCGAGCGCCCTCGACTCGGCGATCGGCATGTCGGCGGGACTCGCTGCGGCGGCGGCCCTGCCGTCGAGTGCCGCGTGCGGCCTGGGCACCGGCGCACTGTTCGTCACCGACGTGGCCGAGCCGCGAGCACTCGTCGACGGTCGTCTGCGGGTCGACACCGTCGTCCCCGATGCGGATCGACTCCGTGAGCTCGCCGCCCCGGACGATCGGCGGACGTGGTGGCTGGAGCGTCTCGCCCGGTGCCATCCCCTCGCTCTGTTGTAGGGTCGCGCCGACCAGAAACCTTCTCCGAGAACGGCGTTTGCGCCCGACTCCAAACGACAGGATTGTTTCCCGTGGCATCACTGCAGACCACCCTCCTCGACGAGAACACCGCACCGGCCGTGCGCGCGGACGTCCGCGCGCTGATCGACGCCGAGGTCTCGGACAAGAAGGGCGCCTCCGGCCTGGCGGTCAAGGGCGGATACGGCGCCGTGAAGAAGGTGAGCCCCAGCGTCGTCGACGATGCGGTCGCCAAGCTGTGGCCGAGCTTCGTCGAGAAGCTCGACCCGTTCTGGCAGCGGTACCAGGCCGCGCCGACCGGCACGTTCGGTGAGTTCCTCGCCGCGAACGGTGACGAGGCGTCCGACGCGCTGCTGTCCGTCACCGACGCGCGCATCGACGAGACCAGCAAGTCGACCATCAAGAAGGCGTACTCCTCGCTCCGCCCCTCGGCGAAGAAGAACGTCACCGAGGCTCTCCCGCGCGTCGGCGCCCTGGTGCAGAAGTACGCAGCCTGACCCCCCGTGCGCCTTTCGCGTATCCCCGGATGCGCGAAAGGCGCACGGAGGGCCGGATCGTCGATGATGGAGCCATGACTCCACGCAACGATCTCGCAGCCCTCACCAGTGGACGCAACTTCTGGAGCACCGAGCAGCAGGACGGGCTCCCGGCGATCACGCTGACCGACGGCCCGCACGGCGTGCGGATGCAGGCGAGCGACAGCGACATGTTCTCCGGACGACCCGCGACGTGCTTCCCGCCGGCCACCGCCACCGCGAGTACCTGGGATCCCGACCTGCTGCGGCGGATGGGAGAGGCGCTGGCCACCGAGGCCCGGTCGATGGACGTGTCCGTCCTGCTGGGCCCCGGCATCAACATCAAGCGCAGCCCGCTCGGTGGCCGCAACTTCGAGTACTTCTCGGAGGACCCGTTGCTCACGGGCACGCTCGCCGCCGCCTACGTGCAGGGCGTGCAGAGCCGGGGCGTCGGCACCTCGCTCAAGCACTTCGCGGTCAACAGCCAGGAGACCGACCGCATGCGCGTGAGCGCCGAGGTGGACGAACGCACCCTGCGCGAGATCTACCTCCGGGCGTTCCAGCGTGTGGTGGAGCAGGCGCAGCCGTGGACCGTCATGTGCTCCTACAACCGCATCAACGGCGTCCACGCCTCGCGGAACCGGTGGCTCCTGACGGACGTGCTGCGCGGCGAGTGGGGTTTCGAGGGCGCCGTCGTGTCCGACTGGGGCGCCGTCGTGGACCGGGTCGATTCGATCGCCGCGGGCCTCGACCTGACGATGCCCGGACCCGACGCTGCCGGTGACCAGCGGGTCGCCGAGGCGGCGGAGTCCGGTGCGCTCGATCCCGGCGCTCTCGAGACGGCGGCGGCGCGCGTACGCGCACTGGTCGAGCGCGCGCAGGACGCGAGCGGTTCCGTGGACGTCGATCACGATGCCCACCATGCGCTGGCCCGAGAGATCGCGAGCCGGGCGATCGTCCTGCTGAAGAACGACGGTCTGCTGCCGCTCGAGCCGGGTTCCGGGTCGATCGCCGTGCTCGGCGAGATCGCCCGCACCCCGCGCTACCAGGGCGGCGGTAGTTCGCAGATCACCCCGACCCGGTTGGACGACGCGCTGTCGGCGATCACCGCTGCCGCGCAGGGCGAGGTGGCGTTCGCGCCCGGGTACGACGCCGACCACGCGTCGACCGAGGAGACCGACGCCGACGACGGACTGCTGAACGAGGCCGTCGAGCTCGCTCGCACGCACGACATCGCCCTCGTCTTCGTCGGCAACGACCCCGAGACCGAAGGCATGGACCGCACCACGCTGACGCTGCCGGAAGGCCATCTGGCCCTGGTCGAACGAGTGCGCGCGGTGAACGAGAACACCGTGGTGGTGCTGTCGAACGGCGGCGTGGTCCTGACGTCTCCGTGGGACACCGACGTCCCCGCGATCCTCGAGACGTGGCTGCTGGGACAGGCCGCCGGCGGAGCGATCGCCGACGTGCTGTTCGGCGTCGTGAACCCGTCGGGACGGCTCGCCGAGACCGTTCCGCTCCGGCTCGAGGACCACCCGTCCTACCTGGACTTCCCCGGTGAGCACGGGGTCGTCCGCTACGGCGAGGGCATCCACGTGGGCTACCGCGGCTTCGATGCGCGCGGGACCGACGTGTCGTACCCCTTCGGGTGGGGCCTGTCGTACACGACGTTCGAGTACGGCGACGTGACCGCGACGGTGGGGGAGCACGGCATCGACGTCACGGTGCCGGTGACCAACACCGGGGACCGGGACGGCCGGGAGGTCGTGCAGATCTACGTGTCCGCGCCCGACGAGGACGCGCACCGTGTTCCGCGTGAGCTCGCGGCGTTCGAGTCGGTCGAGATCGCCGCGGGTGCGACCGAGACCGTGACTCTCACCGTCCGGCGTGCCGACCTGGCGTACTGGGACACCCGGGTGTCGTCCTGGATCGTGGCGCCGGGCGAGTACGTCGTGGCCGCGGCGGCATCGTCGCGCGATCTCCGGAGCGTCGCGATCGTCTCCGTGACGGGCGACGACGTCCGCCTGCCGTTGACGGCCGAGTCGACCGTCACCGAGTGGCTGGACGATCCGCGCGGCGGTGACCTGCTGCGGACGGCCATCGACGACGGCGACGGACCGTCGGTGGCACAGGCGATGATGGGCAACCCGGAGACGGCAGTCTTCCTGTCGAGCGTCCCGCTCGCCCGCATGGTGGCCTTCGGCGACGGAACCCTGACACCCGATGTCGTCGCGCGGCTCGTGCAGGACGCGAACGGCTAGCCGCGCCCGCGTGCCCGGGTGAACAGCGGGACCACCAGCAGCATCATGAACACCCGGAGCACCTGGGCCGCCACGACGAAGGTCACGTTCACGCTGCTCGCCGCCGCCAGCGCGAGCACCGCGTAGATACCGCCCGGCGTCGTGGCGAGGTAGGCCTCGTACGGGGTGATGCCGGTGGTGCCCACCAGGATCAGGCCGAGCAGCGCGCAGCCCACCGCGATGGCGATGATCAGCAGTACCGCCCACGGGATGATGCGGCCGATGGACTTCAGGCTGTCGAGGGTGAACTGCAGGCCGGCCTGCCACCCGATGACGATGTAGACGAGCTGGAGCAGCAGAAACGGCACGCCGGCGTCGCCCGTCCACCCCAGCAGGTCCGCGGCACCGGAGATCAGCAACGGTCCGAGCAGGGCGGGCGCGGGCAGGCGGATCAGTCGGCCCAGCGGGATGCCCACCAGCAGGCACACCGCGATGAAGAGCGCGTCCGTCCAGAGCGGGGCGGAGGCGGTGTCGAGTGATCCGCCCTGTCCGGTGTCCGCCGAGAAGACCACCGTGGCGACGAACGGTAGCGACGCGGTGACCAGCAGCACCCGGACGTACTGCACCACGGCGACCACCCGCTCGTCGCCGCCCAGATCACGGGCGATCGCGACCATGCCGGACGCACCCCCGGCCACGAGTGCGAGGGCGCCGGTGGTGGCGTCGAGGTCACGATGCAGTCCGAGGAGAGCGCCGGCCGCGATGGACAGCACCAGGGTGCCGAGCGAGACGACCACCACCCAGATCCAATCGGACCCCAGCGAGGACATCGTGTCCCGATCGAGCAGGGTGCCTATCTCGACGCCGAGCACGGCCTGCGCGCCCATCGACGCGGTGCGCGGAACCTTCCCCGGGCCCCATCCGCACAACGCGAACACCGTCGCCACGGCGAGCGCGACGAACAGAGCGGCCGACGGAACGCCGACCCGCTCCGCCAGGACGGCGACGACGACGGTCGCCAGAGCGAGCGAGGCCCAGCGCACCGTGCGCGAGCGGTCGAACGGGACCCGATCCGGACTCAAGGCCTGTCGGGGCGCTGGATTCGTCGCACGGCCGGGGGCATGCCCCACTCGTCGCGGCCGAGCCGGCTCAGCGGTGCGAGGGCGCCGAAGTCGGGCAACCCGTCCTCCGCGAGGAACTCCGGACGCACCGTGATCATCGTGACCGCGCCCATGACGACGAACGAGTTGCCCACCTCGACCACCTGATGGAGCGTCGCCTCGATCGAGAGCGGGGACGCGACGACGCGCGGCGGGCGGACGGTCTCACTGGGCTCGCTCTCGAGGTCGACCGCGGTGTACTCGCTCACCGAGGCGTCGTAGTTCGCGGACGTCTGATTGATCTGCTCGAACAACGACTCGGTGGCGAGGTTGACGACGAACTCGCCCGTCTCCTCGATGTTGCGCAGGCTGTCCTTGCGGCCGACCGACGTGAACTGCACCACGGCGGGTGCGCTGGAGGAGACGGAGAAGAAGCTGTACGGCGCCAGGTTCGGTACGCCGTCCGCGGAGACCGTCGACACCCACGCGATGGGTCTGGGCACCACTGACGTGGTGAGAAGCTTGTAGTAGTCGCCGGCGTCCATGGTCTGCGGATCGAAGTGTGTGCGCACCGGTTCATCGTGCCAGGGCCACGCGCGCCCTGGAGGCCGGCCGATCATTCAGGCAGGTCCGGCATCTGTGACACTCTGAAATGGTGAATCCGTCCACCTCTCAAGCCGCCGTCGTCGTCGACGAGATGATCCGCGGCGGCGTCCAGGACGTCGTGCTGTGCCCCGGATCGCGTAACGCGCCGCTCGCGTTCGCGCTCGAGGCCGCCGACCGCGCCGGTCGCGTCCGCCTGCACATGCGCATCGACGAACGCACCGCCGGCTTCCTCGCCATCGGACTCGCCGTGTCCGGCCGCCGACCCGTCCCTGTCGTGATGACGTCCGGAACCGCCGTCGCCAATCTCGGACCCGCCGTGCTCGAGGCCAACTACGCCCGCATTCCGCTGGTCGTGCTCAGCGCCAACCGCCCCTACGAGATGCTCGGCACCGGCGCCAACCAGACGGTCGAGCAACTCGGCCTGTTCGCGGGTCAGGTGCGCGCGACCATCAGCCTCGGTCTCGCCGAGGAGTCCGACCAGGTCAACAGCCAGTGGCGGTCGGCAGTGTGCCGCGTCCTGGCTGCCGCACGCGGTACGCGCTCGGGCAACGCCGGCCCGGTCCACTTCGACATGCCGCTGCGCGAGCCCCTCACGCCCGACCTGGCCGACTCCCGCCCCGCCCCGGAGGGACGTCCCGACGGCTCCCCGTGGACCACCACGCAGTACGCGACGCTCGACGTTCCGGTGGACCTGGACCTCTCGGTGGACACCGTCGTCATCTCCGGACACGGCGCCGCCTATCGGCCGGAACTCGCCGGGCTGCCGACGGTCGCCGAGCCGACCGCGCCCCTGCACGGCCACCCGCTCAACCCGCTCGCGCTCGGTGCGCTGTCGCCGCGCCAGGCCATCATCACCGGGCGTCCCACGCTGCATCGTCAGGTCTCGAAGGTGCTGGCCGATCCGGCCGTCTCCGTCATCGCACTCACCACCGGACCCCGCTGGCCCGACGTCTCGGGCAACGTCGTGGCGACCGGAACGCGCGCGCTGGTCACCGGGACACCGTCACCCGAGTGGCTGCGTCGCTGTGCCGACGCCTCGGAGTCGGCCGATGCCGCGGTCCGCGGGCAGCTCGACTCGCTCTCGATTCCAACGGGTCTGCACGTCGCCGCCGCCGTGTCGTCGGCACGTCGGCCGGGTGACCTGCTCGTGCTCGGCGCCTCCAACCCGGTGCGCGACATGGCGCTGGTCGGCTACCCGGCGGAGGACGTCCGGGTGCTGTCCAATCGCGGTGTGGCGGGCATCGACGGCACCGTCTCCACCGCGGTGGGCGCTGCGCTGGCACACGACGGCCGCACCATCGCGTTGATGGGGGACCTGACGTTCCTGCACGACGCGTCCGGACTGCTCATCGGCACCGGGGAGCCCCGACCGCGGGACCTCACCATCGTCGTCGCGAACGACGACGGTGGCGGCATCTTCGAACTGCTCGAGCAGGGTGATCCCCAGTACGCGGGCGTCTTCGAGCGCGTGTTCGGCACTCCGCACGGCATGGACCTCGCGGCGCTGTGTGCCGCGTACCGGATCCCGCACCGGCGGGTCGATCCCGACGAGCTCGCGAAGCTGCTCACGGGTCACGCCGAGGGCACCCGGGTGCTCGAGGTGACCACCGATCGGTCCGGTCTACGCGATCTGCACGCCTCGATCCGCGCTGCCCTCTAGGCCCTGTCGGCGAGGTACTCCCGTGCCTGCTTGCTCTCGGAGTGCACCATCTTGCCGATCATCTCGGTGACCATGCCCTCGATCTTGCCGCCGACGAACGGGACCTTCACCTCGGCCGTCCCCCTCAGGGTCAGGCGCGATCCGGCGCCGTGAGGCACCAGTTCGAACGTTCCGCGCACCTTCGAGGTCAAGCCCGTCGATCCGCCTTCGAGCGTGCCGTTCGCACGGTCGCCTTCGAGCGGTCCCCAGCTGTCCTTGCGCGTGATCACCAGGTCGCCGCGAATCACCTTCCGGACGAACCCCGGCAGCACGGACGCGCCGACCCCCTCGGAGATCACCACGTCGAAGCCGCCGTCGGGCCGGTGCGAGTACTCCACGCTGGCCCGGTCGGAGACCTCCTTGGTTCGCTTGTCCCACAACGCTTCGTCCGTCAAGGCGGAGTGCGCCTGCGCCGGTGTCACGTCGAAGTCCTCGGTGTAACTGAATTTCCGCCCCATGGCAGGAGACGTTACTCGGCGTACCGCTGCCGACGTCCTGCGTGGTGCGGTCGCTAGCCTGTTCTGGTGAACCCCGTCGTCCCGAGTCCGGCCGGTGCCGAGATGTCCGGTGGCGACATGCCTGCTGTCGAGAACTCCGAGGCGGACGAGGCCCCCGTGCGGCGCCGCTCGCGCGTTCCCACCGTTCTCCTGGTGATCGCCACCGTCGTCTCGGTGCTCGCGGTCCTGTTGGTCCTCGCGGCGTGGCGCAACGACCACACCATCTCCTCGGACGAGGGCGTCGCCACGGCCGAGGTGCTGTCGGCCGGACGTCTGCGCTCGGCGGTGAGCTTCGTGACTCCCGACGGCGAGATGCACAATCCCAAGCTCGGAGTGCTGTACCCGACCAACCTCGTCGCCGGTCAGCGCATCGACGTCGAGTACTCCCGCAGCGATCCCGACCTGGTGCGGGTCGCCGGCCGCGACGCCTCGGTGGCCGTCGTGCCCGCGCTCTCCGTCATCGTCGTCACGTGGCTGATCGCCGGCCCGTCGATCCTCTACCTGCGGCGCCGCGACGCGCGCGTCTGACCCGGTACCGGAGGGTTCGCCCGGGGTTCGCCCGCTGGTCACGTCGCCCTCGCATCGCGGTCGTCGCGGCGCGGAACAGTCCACGGTGTGCGCATAGCCGTGGTCGCCGAATCGTTCCTGCCTCACGTCAACGGTGTCACCAACTCGATTCTCCGTGTGCTCGAGCATGCGGAGTCCGCAGGTCACGACGCCATGATCGTCGCGCCGGACACGCCGGCCGGGGTGCCCGCGGCACCGACCTCACACGGCTCGTTCCCGGTTCTGCGAGTGCCGTCGGTGATGGTCCCCAAGGTGAGTTCGCTGCCCGTCGGCGTGCCGAGCCCCGGTATGACCGCCGCGCTGCGCTCGTTCGCGCCCGACGTGGTGCACCTGGCATCGCCGTTCTCGCTCGGTGCCGGTGGCCTCGCGGCCGCGCGGAGGCTGGACGTCCCGGCCGTCGCCGTCTATCAGACCGATGTCGCCGGGTTCGCCGAGAGTTACGGTCTCGGGTTGACCTCGCGTGCCTGCTGGGCGTGGACCCGCCGGATCCACAAGGGCAGTGCCCGCACCCTCGCACCGTCGACGTCGGCGATGGACGCACTCGCCGCGCACGGCATCCCCCGCGTGCATCGCTGGGGTCGGGGAGTGGACACCGTGCGCTTCGCGCCGTCGTCGCGGAACGCGGAGCGTCGTGCGCAGTGGGACGCGGGCGACGCGCTGGTGGTGGGCTTCGTCGGCCGGTTGGCACCGGAGAAGCACGTGGAACGCCTCGCGGTGCTCGAGCGGACACCGGGCGTGCGTGTGGTGATCGTCGGTGACGGTCCGGAGCGCGCGCGGCTCGAGGCGCTCATGCCGTCCGCGGTGTTCACCGGTCAGCTGGGCGGGCAGGCTCTGTCGGAGGCCTACGCGTCCTTCGACGTGTTCGCGCACCCCGGTGAGCACGAGACGTTCTGCCAGACCGTCCAGGAGGCGCTCGCGAGCGGTGTCCCCGTGATCGGACCCGACGCCGGCGGTCCCCGCGATCTGGTGAGCCACTGCCGCAACGGGTACCTGCTGCCCGTGGATCGGTACGAGGAGTTGCTGCCGAGCGCCGTGCAGGCCCTCGCCGACCCCACCACGCGTGCGAGGTTCGCCACGTCCGCGCGCAAGTCCGTCCTGCATCGCACCTGGCCCGCGCTGTGCAGCCAGTTGATCGGCCACTACGAGGCCGTCATCGGCACCTCGGACGTCGGACGGCGGACGACGGCGGCCTAGGTGAGTGCGCGGCCCACGTACTGTTCAGGTGTGGCAGCACACGGCTCCAGAGCGCAACTGGACAAGCAACCGCACGACGTCGCGTCCATGTTCGACGGAGTCGCGAAGCGGTACGACCTGACCAACACCGTCCTGTCCTTCGGGCAGGACCGCGGCTGGCGGCGCGCGACGCGCGACGCGCTCGCGCTGGAGCCCGGGGAAGCGGTGCTCGATCTCGCGGCCGGGACCGGAGTGTCCACGGAGGAACTCGGCCGGTCCGGCGCCTGGTGCGTCGCCACCGACTTCTCCAAGGGCATGCTCCGCGCGGGCCTCTCGCGCGGCGTCCCGATGATCGCGGGCGACGCGATGCACCTGCCGTACGGCGACGACGTGTTCGACGCCGCCACCATCTCGTTCGGTCTCCGCAATGTGGCCGATCACAACGCCGGCCTCGGCGAGATCCTGCGGGTGGTCCGGCCCGGCGGACGGTTGGTGGTGTGCGAGTTCTCCACACCGGTCTTCCCGGCGTTCCGCACCGTCTACATGGAGTACCTGATGAAGGCGCTCCCGGCCGTGGCCCGCACCGTCAGCAGCAATCCCGACGCCTACGTCTACCTGGCGGAATCCATTCGCGCCTGGCCGGACCAGGCGGAGCTCGCGCGGCGCATGCAGTCCGCTGGATGGGGCCGCGTGCAGTGGCGCAATCTCACGGGCGGCATCGTCACCTTGCACAGCGCCGTGAAACCGGTGTACTGAAAGATACGGAGAACGCACCTATCGGTGTTCGTACCGTGTCCGGATACGGCATGATCTGCGCATGCCCGTACCGGATTGGCTGCCCTATGCCACCCTCGCTGCCTCGGCCGTCGCCGCCGGCGGGGCCGGTTGGGCCGTCAGCACCACGCGCATGCACCTCACCAGGGAGACGCGCCGCGCGCGCGAGCTGCGCACCATCCGAGCCGAGCTGACCCACGATTCCGGTCGCCAGGCCGTCGAGACGTCGCTGGTACGCGACCAGGTCACCGAGCGCTACCAGGAATTGTCGGTCGCGCTGACCACCTTCCAGCGGGTCTGGATCGACGCCGTACGTCGCCGGACCGCCCCCGACGCGACCGCACTGCCGCCGGGTGCCGACGACCTGCAGGCCGACGTCGACGCCGCCTATCAGGAACTGCTGCGCATCTCGACGATCACCGTCGTCGTGGCCCGCCAGCGCGTCGCGCCGCTGCTCGAGATGCTCATGTCGCTCGATCTCCGGGTGCTGGTGCCCTACTCCACGACGGGCGCGATGCCGGGTCCGGCCGTCGAGCGGCTGAACCGTGAGCACGGGTTCCTGATCGAGATCCAGCGTCTGCTGCGCGACGCCATGCGCGCCGACCTCGGTCTGCTCGACGCCAACGACCTGGGCCTGTTGATCATGGACACCAAGCGCGTCGTCGACACCCTCTCGCCGGACCGCCGGTCGATCGGCTTCGGCGCCACCGAGCGCCGCATGGTGGAGTACCTGGCCGAGTTCGGGGTGCGGGTACTGGCGGGCGGCAACGAGCGCGACTACACGATGGAAGCGGACCGTTTCGCGTTCTACCAGGCCAAGGACCCGGCGCTCGCCGGCGCGGTCGAGGCCATCCTGGCGCTGTACGGAGCCGAACTGTCCCTCGCCGTCCACGCCGGACTCGACGAGCAGGCACGGCTCCCCGTGCTGCAACGCGTCGTGGCGTCTCTCGAGTGCGGCTTCCGCGATCGCGACGGGATACTTCTGCCGGACGGCACCACCGTGTACGCCTTCCGGCCGGGACGCTGACCGGGCCCGGCTCCTGAGGCAGCCGGGCACCCTCAGGAGAACGGTGGCCGGTCGTCCACCTTCAGCGACGTCGATCCTGCAGCCCGCCAGGCGCGCGCGACCACGTCGCGATCCTCGTCGGTGATGAGATTGCCCATCACCCGCACGGCGACGGTCATGATCGCGCGCGACCGCATGCCGATCGGCCCCGTGGCGGGCAGGAACCGCGGCACCGTCAGCAGTCCCGCGAGACGACGAGCGACCGAGAAGCTCTGCCCGTAGTGCTCGCGGAGCACCGCCGGCCACACCTGCGTCAGATCTGCGCCGTCCAGGTGTTCGGCGATCAGTCGACCACCCTCGAGTCCGTAGTCGATGCCCTCACCGTTGAGCGGATTCACGCAGGCCGCCGCATCGCCGACGAGCGCCCAGTTGGGGCCCGCCACGTCCGAGACCGCGCCGCCCATCGGCAGCAGGGCGGACTGCACGCGCCGCACGCCGCCGCTCAGGCCCCACTCGGACTCCCGTTGTGACGCATAGAGATTCAGGAGAGGTCGCAGCGCGCCGGCAGCCGGGCGCTTCGAGGTGGCGAGCGTCCCCACCCCCACGTTCACCTCGCCGATGCCCTCGTCGTTCACGCCCAGCGGGAACACCCACCCGTAGCCGGCCTGCAGGGTGCCCTCCCCGTCGCGGAGCTCGAGGTGCGAGGTGATCCACTCGTCCTCACTGCGGTCACTCGTGACGTACGCCCGTGCCGCGACCCCGAAGGCGGTGTCGCGGTGCCACGTACGGCCGAGGATCTTGCCGAGCGGCGAGCGCACCCCGTCGGCCACGATCAGCGTGCGGCAGGCCACGGCGACAGGGCCGTCGGCGGTGTCGAACATCACCTCGGTGACCCGCCCGCTCACCAGCACCGCATCGACGGCCTTGGCGTTCTCCATCATCACCGCGCCGTCGTCGACGGCCACCCGGCGGATCCGGTCGTCCAACTCGGTACGCGGTACCGCGGAACCGATGTCGGGCAGTGAGCCACCCGGCCACGGCAGCGTGAGTTCCTGACCGAATCCGGTGAGGCGTAGGCCACGATTGATCGCCCGCGAGCGCACCCAGTCACCGAGTCCCAGCTCGTCGAGCTCGGCCACGGCACGCGGCGTGAGTCCGTCACCGCAGGTCTTGTCGCGCGGGAACGTGGCGGCGTCCGCGAGAATCGTGTCGTGACCAGCTCGTACGGACCAGGCCGCGGCGGCGCTGCCCGCGGGTCCCGCTCCGACGACGAGAACGTCGGTCACGCGTCGAGTTCCCGGTGTCACACCCTGTGCGCGTCCATCCGTCATCGTTCCATCTTGCAGGCACGATAGGTTGGAGGCAGACGCGGCGCCGAGGCCCGGAGCCGCGCGAGGTGTTCGACGACGAGAAATGGGTGCGAGCGCGGTGACCGAGACGAGTGCGAGTGGGGCCACCGTGGTGGCGGGCGTGGATCTCGGGAACGCGGAGTTCGCGGAGATCGTGCGCGCGGCGATGGCCGAGGTCGAGAGCCTGCTCGTGACCGAGCTGTCCGACGGTGAGGACTTCCTCACCGAGGCGGCGCTGCACCTCGCCAAGGCCGGCGGCAAGCGGTTCCGCCCGCTGTTCACCATTCTCACCGGTCAGCTCGGCCCCAAGGCGTCCAGCCCGGACATCGTCACCGCGGCCACCGTGCTCGAGATGGTGCACCTCGCGACGCTGTATCACGACGACGTCATGGACGAGGCCGCCATGCGCCGCGGCGTGGAGTCCGCCAATGCGCGCTGGGGCAACAGCGTCGCCATCCTCGCGGGCGACTACCTCTTCGCACACGCGTCGCGCCTGGTCTCGACGCTGGGCCCCTCCGCCGTCCGTACGATCGCCGAGACGTTCGCCGCGCTGGTCACGGGCCAGATGCGCGAGACGATCGGCAGCAAGCCCGATCAGGATCCGGTCGATCACTACCTCACCACGGTGTGGGAGAAGACGGGTTCGCTGATCGCGACGAGCGGTCGCTTCGGCGGCACGTTCTCCGGGGGCGACGACGAGCACATCGAGCGGCTCGAGCGTCTCGGCGACGCGGTGGGCACCGCGTTCCAGATCTCCGACGACATCATCGACATCTCGTCCGCCGCGTCGGACTCCGGCAAGACGCCGGGCACCGACCTGCGCGAGGGCGTCCACACGCTGCCCGTGCTGTTCGCGCTGCGCGACGAGGGTACGGACGGCGACCGGCTCCGCCACCTGCTGCGCGGTCCCATCACCGACGACGCGGACGTGGCCGAGGCGTTGACTCTGCTGGGTCGTTCGCCGGGCATGGCCAAAGCGCGCGAGACGCTCGACACCTACGCCCAGCGGGCGCGCACCGAGCTGGACGCTCTGCCGCAGGGCCCGGCCAACGACGCGCTGCGCAAGCTGGTCGAGTACACCGTCGCCCGCATCAGCTGACGGGAACTACCCGCGTCACCTCGGTCGTTGTTCGTGCAGGAAGCACTGCGGCGAGAGGATCGGCGACACACGATGAAGTTCGCGAACGGCATGAAGACGTTCGGCCTGATGGTCGGGATGTCGGCTCTCATCGTCTTCATCGGCGCTCTGTTCCAGAACTCGACCATCCTGGTGGTCGCGGTCGTCCTGGCCGTCGGCATGAACGGGTACGCCTACTTCAACAGCGACAAACTGGCGCTGAAGTCGATGCACGCCCAGCCGATCACCGAGGTCGAGTACCCGCGCATCTTTGCGATCGTCCGCGAGCTGGCCACCGCGGCGCACCAGCCCATGCCGCGGCTCTACATCAGCCCCACCAACGCCCCCAACGCGTTCGCCACGGGACGCAACCCGCGCAACGCCGCGGTGTGTTGCACAAGCGGCATCCTGGCGCTGCTGAACGAGCGTGAGCTGCGCGCGGTCCTCGGCCACGAGCTCTCGCACGTCTACAACCGCGACATCCTCATCTCGTCCGTGGCGGGCGCCATGGCGGCCGTGGTGTCCGGACTCGCGAACTTCGCGTTCTTCGCGAACGTCTTCGGCGGGCGCGGGAACGGGCAGGGCGCCAACCCGCTGGCCCTGCTGCTGGTGTCGATGCTCGGACCGATCGCGGCGTCCCTGGTGAAGCTGGCCGTGTCGCGCTCGCGGGAGTACCAGGCGGACCAGTCGGGTGCCGAGCTCACCGGCGACCCCCTGGCGCTGGCCTCCGCGCTCCGCAAGCTGCAGAGCGGCACCCAGGCCGCCCCGCTGCCCCCCGAGCCGCGCCTCACGGCCCAGTCGCACCTGATGATCGCCAACCCGTTCCGGGCGGGTGACCGGGCGAGCAAGCTGTTCTCCACGCACCCGCCGATGGAAGAGCGCATCGCCCGCCTCGAGCGCATGGCGGGGCCCTACCGCTGAGTCAGCGGTAGTTGACGAACTGCAGGGCGATGCCGAAGTCCTCGCCCTTGAGCAGCTGCTGAACGGCCTGGAGGTCGTCACGCTTCTTGCTGCTCACCCGCAGTTCCTCGCCCTGGATCTGCGCTTTGACGCCCTTGGGGCCCTCGTCGCGGATCTTCTTCGAGATCTTCTTGGCGTTCTCGGTGGTGATGCCCTGCACCAGCGTGCCGGTGATCTTGTAGGTCTTGCCCGACTGCACGGGATCGCCGGCGTCGAAGGCCTTGAGCGAGATGTCGCGTCGGATGAGCTTCTCCTTGAAGACGTCCAGGGCGGCCTTCGCGCGTTCCTCGGCCTCGGCGGTGATGACGATGGCCTCGTCTCCGGACCACTCGATGCTCGCGCCGGTGCCGCGGAAGTCGAAGCGGGTCGACAGCTCCTTGCCGGCCTGGTTCAGAGCGTTGTCGACCTCCTGGCGGTCCACCTTGCTCACGACGTCGAACGACGAATCAGCCACTGACAACACTCCTTCGTGCGTGATCGGTACGGTGCCGACGGTAGCGTGTCCAGCCGGTTTGCCATCGAGGGGTGCGGTCGTTGTATTCTGCGTATCGCACCTGGAGCGGTCACTCGACGAGTGTCCGGCGCCA
Organism: Rhodococcus sp. BP-160; assembly: GCF_019836205.1. Lineage (NCBI taxonomy): Bacteria > Bacillati > Actinomycetota > Actinomycetes > Mycobacteriales > Nocardiaceae > Rhodococcus > Rhodococcus sp. BP-160. The sequence goes on along the minus strand of NZ_JABUEK010000003.1, from coordinate 272,787 downwards.
TGGAGCATCCCGGCAGATTGCCCGAGCGGCCAATGGGAGCGGACTGTAAATCCGTCGGCTTATGCCTACGTAGGTTCGAATCCTACATCTGCCACACCCGACGAGACCCCGGCGAGAATCCTCGCCGGGGTTTCGTCGTCGGGGTGGGGGCAGGCGGCACGCGAAACGCCGCGTGCAACTCGTTCACCAGGCAATTTGGCGAGCGGTCTGACCCCTGTGTAATGTCTTCGAAGGCTTCGACGTGCACCTCGTGTGCGTCGATCCTGCCCCCTTAGCTCAGTCGGTAGAGCGTTTCCATGGTAAGGAAAAGGTCAACGGTTCGATTCCGTTAGGGGGCTCGCGGGACCGAGCGCCGGCCGGCGTCCGGCACCGAGGCGGTGTAGCTCAGTCGGTAGAGCAAACGACTCATAATCGTTGTGTCGCCGGTTCAAGTCCGGCCATCGCTACTCGACAGAGGACTCCGCCGCTGCTGCGCGCAGTGGGGTCCGGTATTCATGACCGACGCAGCACCCGTATCGCGCTCTACCCGAAAGCAGGCATCGACGTGGCCTCCTCCACTGACGTTCGGCCCAAGATCACCTTGGCGTGCGAGGTGTGCAAGCACCGCAACTACATCACCAAGAAGAATCGCCGCAACGATCCCGATCGCCTCGAGATCAAGAAGTTCTGCCCGAACTGCGGAACTCATCGCGCGCACCGCGAATCTCGCTGATCATTCGCACAGCAGCGCTGCCCCGGCACAGTCGCCGTGGCAGCGCTGACGTGTGTCCAGGTGCCGGTGACCCAGTCGGCTCGGCGCCGTCCGTCTCGAACTCGCCCGACGGAGCCGTCCGGACTGTCTCTCGTCCCACGCTCGGGTGTCCCGTGGTGAGTTCCACATCATTCTCGGGGGAGTCGACGACGTGACAGTCACCGCAACCGCAACCGACCGGGGCGACACGCCTGCCGTCGACCCGGCGGTGCACACCGCCAGCATGGTCGGGCACCACTACCGCATGCCCGACTTCTACGAGATCGGGCGCGAGAAGGTGCGCGAGTACTCACGGGCCGTGCAGAACGATCATCCCGCGCACTCCTCGGAGGACGCCGCGGCCGAGCTCGGGTACGAGCATCTCGTCGCACCGGCCACCTTCATCTCGGTCGTCGGCATCATCGCGCAGAAGGCCATGTTCGACGAGGTCATCACCGGGTACGACCTGTCGCAGATCATGCAGGCGGATCAGCGTCTCGAGTTCCACCGTCCGATCGTGGCGGGGGACCGCCTGACCGTCGACGTGAGCCTGGAGTCCTTCCGCCAGATGGGTGGAAGCGACATCATCATCACGAAGAACATGGTCACGGACGAGGCCGGCGAGGACGTCATGACGTCCTGGACGACACTCGTGGCGAAGACCGGCGGCGGTTCCGATCAGGACGCGCTGGAGATGGCGAAAGGTGTCATGAAACATGACTCGTAAGCAGTTCGACCAGGTCACCGTCGGCGACGACCTTCCCGAGCGCACCTACGAGCTCACCCGCGGTGACCTCGTGAACTACTCGGGCGTCTCCGGCGACCCGAACCCGATCCACTGGAGTGATCCGGTCGCGCGCACGCTCGCCGGACTCTCGGACGTCGTCGCTCACGGCATGCTCACCATGGGACTCGGCGCCGGTTTCGTCACCGACTGGTCGGGTGATCCGGGCGCCATCACCGAGTACAACGTGCGCTTCACCAGCCCCGTGCTGGTCAAGGAGACCGAGCCGGCCAAGGTCGACTTCACGGGTCGCATCAAGTCGGTCGACGCGGACACCCGCAAGGCCGTCGTCGCCATCACCGCGAAGTACGAGGGCAAGAAGATCTTCGGTCGCGCCGTCGCGACCGTCCAGCTCGCGTGATCCGGCTCTCCGATCGCCGACTCGAGTCAGCGATTTCGGGGGCGTCCGTGAGTGCAGTACACTGAGATCTCCGGGGTCGTACAGCGCTGTGCGCTGTCCGTCGCCGGTACGACCGGATCTCGATCCGGCCGAAGGGGCGTAGCTCAATTGGTAGAGCAACGGTCTCCAAAACCGTAGGTTGCAGGTTCAAGTCCTGTCGCCCCTGCCACGTTCGCAAGCGGTGCTTCGGACAGTGGTCATGCAGAGCATTCGAGTGCAGACACCCTGCCGACGACCGAGAGGAACGACGTGAGCGATCAGCGCGGCGCGCGCGACAGCAGCTCCGACGGTTCCGAGGATCTCGGTGCGGACGATGCTGTCGTCGCCGACGATGCTGCTGCCGCCCACGATGCCGCCGGGTCGAGCCGGCCCTCCGGCAAGCGCGCAGCCCGCCGGACCCGGTCCGCTGACGATGGTCCGTCGCTGATCAAGGACGGTGCCAGGACCACCGCGGGCAAGTCCGTCGCCACCGCCTCTCGTGTCGAGGGCCGCACCCGCGCCGAAGCGACGCCGAAGATGAACATCTTCAAGCGGCTCCGCAAGTTTCTGCGCGAGGTCGTCGCCGAGCTGCGCAAGGTCATCTGGCCCAACCGCAAGCAGATGGTCACCTACACCGCTGTGGTGTTGGTGTTCGTGACGTTCATGGTGGCCTACATCAGTGGGCTGGACCTGGCGTTCATCAGGGGAGTGCAGTGGCTGTTCGGCTGACGCCGGACACACAGGTCCGCACGACCACCCCGAGTACGACCGGAACGATTACAGGAAGCGAGTGCCTTTCGTGAGCACGCCCCATAACGACGCCACCGAAGTGGCCGCCTACGACGCTCAGGTCGAGGCGACCAAGCAGGGCCTCGAAGCGGAGCAGGCCGCACAGGACCGCGAGACCGACGAGGCCATCGCGGCCGACGTCGCTGCCGCCACCGGTGACACCGACGAGTCGGAGACCGTCGACGCCGATGCGGACGCCGTCGTCGCCGACGACGCTCCCATCGACGCGGAGCCGGTCGACCCCGTCGCCGAGATGAAGGCTGCGCTGCGGCGCGCCCCCGGCGACTGGTACGTCATCCACTCGTACGCCGGATACGAGAACAAGGTGAAGACCAACCTCGAGACCCGCGTCCAGAACCTCGACGTCGGTGACTACATCTTCCAGGTGGAAGTTCCCACCGAGGAGGTCACCGAGATCAAGAACGGCCAGCGCAAGCAGGTCAACCGCAAGGTGCTGCCGGGCTACATCCTGGTGCGCATGGAACTGAACGACGAGTCCTGGGGTGCTGTCCGCAACACTCCCGGTGTCACCGGCTTCGTCGGCGCCACGTCGCGCCCGTCCCCGTTGACCATCAACGAGGTCGTCAAGTTCCTCATGCCGCAGGAGGACAAGAAGAAGGCCACCGCGGGCGCCACCACCGGTGCCGAGGGTGCGGGCGAGACGTCGTCGAAGCCGACCATCGAGGTCGACTTCGAGGTCGGCGAGTCCGTCACCGTCATGGACGGCCCCTTCGCCACGCTTCCCGCCAGCATCAGCGAGGTCAACGCCGAGCAGCAGAAGCTCAAGGTGCTGGTGTCCATCTTCGGCCGCGAGACTCCGGTCGAGCTGGGCTTCACCCAGGTCGCGAAGATCTAGGGCGCTCAGAACCCCCCCACAACTTGCAGGCAGTACCGCAAGACATCCGAGAACCACGCAACAACCTAGGAATCACAGATGCCCCCCAAGAAGAAGAAGCTAGCCGGGATCATCAAGCTTCAGATCCAGGCCGGTCAGGCCAACCCGGCACCGCCCGTGGGCCCCGCCCTCGGTCAGCACGGCGTCAACATCATGGAGTTCTGCAAGGCGTACAACGCCGCGACCGAGTCGCAGCGTGGCAACGTCGTGCCGGTGGAGATCTCGGTCTACGAGGACCGGACCTTCGACTTCAAGCTGAAGACCCCGCCTGCCGCCAAGCTGCTGCTCAAGGCAGCCGGCGTCGCCAAGGGTTCGGGCGAGCCGCACAAGACCAAGGTCGCCACGGTGACCATGGACCAGGTGCGCGAGATCGCCAAGACCAAGGCCGAGGATCTGAACGCCAACGACATCGACCAGGCCGCGAAGATCATCGCCGGCACTGCTCGCTCGATGGGTATCACGGTCGAAGGCTGAGCCACCGGCTCACCAGCTCCACAGCATCACGTGGGAGAGCCGGCCAGGCTCGTCAACCACGCTCCGAACAACGAACGGACATCATCATGGCAAAGCGCAGCAAGGCCTACGAGGCCGCAGCAGCGAAGATCGATCAGGACCAGCTCTACTCGCCGCTCTCGGCGGCGAAGCTGGCCAAGGACACCGCGTCGAGCAAGTTCGATCCGACCGTCGAGGTCGCGATGCGCCTCGGCGTCGATCCCCGCAAGGCGGACCAGATGGTGCGCGGCACCGTCAACCTGCCCCACGGCACCGGTAAGACCGCCCGCGTCATCGTCTTCGCCGCAGGCGCGAAGGCCGACGAGGCCGTCGCCGCCGGTGCGGACGAGGTCGGCGCAGAGGACCTGATCGAGCGGATCCAGGGCGGATGGCTGGAGTTCGACGCAGCGATCGCCACCCCTGACCAGATGGCCAAGGTCGGCCGCATCGCCCGCGTTCTCGGACCGCGTGGCCTGATGCCGAACCCGAAGACGGGCACGGTCACCAACGACGTGACCAAGGCCGTCGGCGACATCAAGGGCGGCAAGATCAACTTCCGCGTCGACAAGCAGGCCAACCTGCACTTCGTCATCGGCAAGGCGTCGTTCGACGACGCCAAGCTGGTGGAGAACTACGGCGCAGCCCTGGACGAGATCCTGCGTGCGAAGCCGTCGTCGGCCAAGGGCCGTTACGTCAAGAAGATCACGGTCTCGACCACCACCGGACCGGGCATCCCGGTGGACCCGAACCGTACTCGGAACCTCCTCGAGGACGACGCGACCGCCTGAGTCACTCGCAGCACCGAAGAAGGCCGGCACCCCGTGAGGGTGCCGGCCTTCGTCGCGTTCTCAGGCCTTGGCGACGTTCGTGAGAATCGTGTCGACCACGCGGTCCACCAGGGCGTTCGGGATGTCGTGCGCCATGCCGTCGACGAGCACCAGCTCGGATCCGACCACGTGGCGCGCGATGGCCTTCCCGCCGGCGGGACGCACGAGGGGATCCGCCGTGCCGTGGATGACGACCGTCGGCGCCGTGATCCGCTTCGTGTACTTCGCGAGGCTCCCGGTTCCGGTGATCGCCGCGAGCTGACGGACGATGCCGGCCGGGTAGTAGCCGCGGTCGTACGCCTCGGTCGCGTCGGCGACACGTTCGTCCCGCGTGGTGGGGAACTGCTTGCTGCCGATCGTTTGGAACGTCGTCGCCTGGTGTTCGATGATCTGCTCGCGCGTCGCGTTCTTGGGCGGCGGCTTGAGCAGCGGCGCGAGCGCGCGGACGTCCGGCGGCGGCAGGAACGCCTCGTTGGTGCTGGAGAAGAGGATGGAGACCGAGCGGATGCGCTCCGGGTGCGACCCCGCGACCACCTGCGTGATCATGCCGCCCATCGAGGCGCCGACGATGTGGGCCGACTCGATGCCCAGGTGGTCGAGCAGGCCGACGGTGTCCTCGGCCATGTCCACCACCGTGTACGGAACCGAGCTCGACTGCCCGAGTTCGTGGCGGACCAGTCGCAGCAGGATGTTCCCCGTGACGCGCTGCCCGTCGAGCTTGCCCGAGAGTCCGATGTCTCGGTTGTCGAAGCGGATCACGCGATAGCCGGCGTCGATCAGCTTGCGGCAGAACGGCATCGACCACGTGAGCAGCTGGCAGCCCAGTCCCATGACGAGCAGGATCGGCGGGTTCTCGATGTCGCCCATGTCCTCGTAGGCGATGTCGACCGCGCCGACCGAGACGGTGCCGGTACGGACCTCGACCTCGACCTCGGTCTCGGAACGGCCGGTCTCGGGTGTGCCTGTCATACGTGGATCTCCTTACCAGCCGGGCTCACCGAGCAGCGGCAACGTGATGAAACTGGGGTCCGTCGGGTCGAGGTCGACGTCCTGCGCTCGCCATCGGGTGCGGAGGCGATCGGGCAGGATCGGCACGAATCGAGGCGCGTCGGCCGCGAAGATGTCGAGTCGCAGGCGGTGTCCGGGGTGCAGGACCGCCTCGGTCGAGAGTAGTTCGATGTCGAGGACGATCGGTTCGCCGGGGACCACGGGGAGCAGTGACTCGCGCGTGAGCGGGTGGTGGGCCACCAGGTAGTCACCCGACTCGGTGCGGATGCTCTCCTTGTCGTCGATCGCGCGGCGCGACGCCAGCAGCGCACCGTTGGTGAGCACGGTGGGAGTGCCGTCTGGAGCGACGTCGCACAGCATCACGGCCCACATCGACTCGCGGGCGCGCGCGACGGTGCGGACGTGGACGTTGGCGGGGCCCGAGTAGACGACGGTGGTCATGACGGGAGGCGTCGTGAACGTGAGCGCGTCACCCTCCGCGAAGCGGTTGTCGTAGGTGAAGCCGCCGCCGAGAACGGCCGGAACACCGGCCAGCACCTGCGTGGTGTCGCGGGAGACGACGGTGCGGAACCCGGGCTTCACCGTCAGACGGGCCGTGTCGGTCGGCGCCTCGAAGTGCAGGGACCCGTCGTGCCGACTGTGCGACGCGGTACCGGACGAGTCGGCGCTCAGGTAGAGGCGCCGAGCCACGGCGGCGGGCGCGGGGAATCGGCCGTGCGCTTCCCACCCGCCGCCCTGCTGACGCAGCGTGACCGGTCCGTAGCGGTCGATGCCGTTGTCGATGCCGCGCAGCCACTTGTCGAACCAGGCGCGTTCGAGCACGTCGAGTCGCGGCGGGAACCCGGGTTCACCGAAGCCGATCCCGGGGTTGCCGTGGTACCCGTCGCCCACCAGAAGTTGCTTGCGCCCGCGTTCGACGGTGAGTCGGTTGTACATGTCGGGTGCCGCGCCACCGAAGATGTCGTGCCAGCAGCCGTAGAGGAACGTGGGGACCGCGATGTCCTCGATGGTGGGATCGATGGTGTCGAAGGACGGGTCGTCGTAGATGCGCGGGTCCGAACCGGTGAGGAACCCGTTCACCAGATTGCTGATGTTCGTGGCGGGGGACCGTATGCGATCCGCGAGCCAGCCGACTCCGCCGCGTCGCAGGATCTGTACTGCCGGAACCCATTTGAGGGTGTTCACGGCGGTGAGCCACAGGGGGATGAAGAGCGACGGTGCGCCGCCGGTGGCGAAGATCTCGCGGACGATGTCCTCGGATCCCTCGACGGCGAACACGGCGTCCGGTCCCGCGCTGCCCGCGGCGGCGGCCTGCAGGGAGTTGATGGCGGAGTAGGAGATGCCGGCCATGCCGACGCGCCCGTCGCACCACGGCGACGCCCGGATCCACTCGAGGATCTCCAGGGTGTCGAGTTGTTCACGCGGGCCGAGGGTGTCCCACACGCCGGACGAGGAACCGGTGCCGCGCGCGTCGATGATGACCTGCACGTAGCCGCTACGGACGAGATGGCGGTTCACGGTGAGCAGATCCGCCGCACCGCCCGCGACGACGCGGGTGATCTCGGAGATGCCGTCGAACGGGGTTCCCGAGAGGTCGACAGAGCGGGACACGCGACGTAGCGCCGGCCCGAGCACGGGTGCGGCTAGGAGTGCGTCGATCGAGTCGAGCAGGACCGAGTTGTACGGGGTGATGTTGAGGACGACGGGGAAGCGGGAGGAGACGGATCGTCCACTCGCGTCGGCGGGGGACACGACGATGGCGCGGAGAACGGCTCCGTCCGTCATCGGGACGGCGGCGCCGCGGTCGATGTGCACACGGGGGAACTCGGGAGCGGACTCCACGAGTTCTGCCCATGCTCGGCCGTCGGCGCCGCCGGTGGGATCACGGTGGAAGGGCGAGACGACATGCTCGGGTTGCACCAGTGCATGGGCCGATGTCGTCGTCATGAACGTCGAGTCAACCTCATTGCTGTGACACGCGGTACACAACACGCCATTCCCGGCCCTTCGACAACGACGAGGGCACGTCGTCGTTCGATGTCACCAGGTGAGTGCGCTGCTACTTGCCGCCCTCGGGGGTTCCCTCGCTGTCGCTGAAGAAGGCCCACTCGCCGTCGTGCTCCACTTCGAGACGCCAGCCGAGCTCGGCGTCGTCGGACTTGCTCTCCTTGAACCAGGTGTGGGCGTCGGTGGAGTTGGGGATCTCCTTGGTGGCGACGACGGATCCGGTGGGGTCGAGTACGCGATAATTGGCCATGAGCACCGTGTTCCCTCAAGAGAGCACCTCTCAAACCGAGCGGGCTCCGCCCCCGTGCGCCCTTTGCGTACCTGGGGATGCGCACAAGGCGCACAGGGGCGGAGCCCTTTTGGTGTCTCCGGCGGCCCCGGGGTACTCTTCTCCTCGGACACCGTGCGGTCGTGATCTGCGATCGTGCGACGTTCACCTGATCTGTTCCACCCAAGACCGTTGGTCATCGTGGTCTCCGAAGAGGTTCGCCTCGTCGGAGATGGCGATTGAAGGTCCGGCCGAGCCGGCGACCCACGCAGGAGGACGAGGACCAGGGATACGTGTTGCTGACTCTCTCCGAGTCGCGCCGCCCGCATTCCGACGCCCCGTGTGCCCTGCACCGGGGCGTTTCTGCTTGTTCGGGCCGGGCCGACTCGACGCAACGAGAGGAGGCGAAGTATGGCAAAGGCTGAGAAGGTATCCGCGGTCGCGGAGATCTCCGAGCAGTTCAAGGGCGCCACGGCGGCCGTCGTCACGGAATACCGTGGCTTGTCGGTCACCCGTCTGACGGAGCTCCGTCGGGCCCTCGGTACCGGAGCTACGTACTCCGTCGCCAAGAACACCCTGGTCAAGCGTGCCGCAGCTGATGCGGGCATCGAAGGCCTCGACGACTTGTTCGTCGGTCCGACCGCCATCGCATTCATCGATGGTGAGCCGGTCGACGCTGCCAAGGCGATCAAGCAGTTCGCCAAGGACAACAAGGCGCTCGTCATCAAGGGCGGCTACATGGACGGCCGCGCGCTGTCCGTGGACGAGGTCAACAGGATCGCGGATCTCGAATCCCGCGAGGTCCTGCTGGCCAAGCTCGCCGGCGCGATGAAGGGCAACCTGGCAAAGGCCGCAGGCCTGTTCAACGCTCCCGCCTCGCAGGTCGCGCGTCTCGCGGCTGCGCTGCAGGAGAAGAAGGCTGCAGAAGAGGGCGCCTCTGCGCCGGAAGCCGCAGCTGCCGACTAGCTGATCCGCAAGGACTGCACACCACCCCGTGCGGCCGGCCTCCGGCCTGCACGCAATCTCCTGTCCCCGGATCGGCGACAAGGACTTACAGAGAGGACCGCCACCATGGCGAAGCTCAGCACCGAAGAATTGCTCGACCAGTTCAAGGAGCTCACCCTCCTCGAGCTCTCCGAGTTCGTGAAGGCATTCGAGGAGACCTTCGAGGTCACCGCAGCTGCCCCCGTCGCCGTTGCTGCCGCAGGCGGAGCAGCTGCTCCCGCCGAGGCCGCTGAGGAGCAGGACGAGTTCGACGTCGTCCTCGAGGGCGCCGGCGACAAGAAGATCCAGGTCATCAAGGTCGTCCGTGAGGTCGTCTCCGGCCTGGGCCTGAAGGAAGCCAAGGACCTCGTCGAGAGCGCTCCGAAGGCCATCCTGGAGAAGGTGGACAAGGCTTCGGCCGACGCCGCCAAGGAGAAGCTCGAAGCTGCCGGCGCGAAGATCTCCATCAAGTGATCTAGCCCCACAGCGCATAAGCGGCCGTACCCCTCGGGGTGCGGCCGCTTTTCTCGTGTCTGGCGACGGTGCGCGGAGTCAGCCCACGGTGGGCAGTGCGGCGCGGGCGAGAAGGTCTCCACCCACAGCCCGGATCTCGATCTCCGCGACGTCGGGACGAAGCACCGCGGCGTTCATGCGGCAGTCGATGGTCACGGAGCTGCCGAGGAAGCTGCCCGAGGAACGATCCGCGCCGGTGCGGTCCACCAGAACCACCTCGAACGCTTCGTCGACCGGGACACCCTGCATGTCCAGGACCGTCTCGGTGCCCCACGTGTGAGCAACCAGGCCGCCGTCGACAGTGACGCCGGGACTCGACGCGGTGAAGTCGATCGCCTCGAACGCGCCCAGCTCGCCCGGTGGTCCCTCGACCTCGGGGGCCGCGATCGTGCTGTCGGCGGGCGTCTCGCCACCCCCGGTGCCGACCGTCTGCACACCGAGCACCGCCGCGACGCCCACCGCGATTCCGGCGACAGCTGCAGCGGCCGGGACGAGGCGACCGGGCGCAGACGGTCTGACGATGCGTCGTCGGAGCAGGTCACCGGGTTCCGCATCGACCCAGGTCAGTCCCGCTGCCGACCCCAGCGACGCGATCGTCTCGCGCATCTCACGGATCTCGTCGGCGACCGAGGTGTCCTCGGCCTCCAGAATGCGAAGCTCACGCCGCTCGGCGTCGGTCAGGTCGCCGGCCACCGCAGCCGCGATCAACTCCTCTCGTCGCGGATGTCCCGGAGTCATCAGGTCTCCTGACCGTCGAAGTGAGCGCGCAGGGCACGCAGTGCGTAGTACGCGCGGGTGCGCAGGGTGCCGATCGCGACGCCGGTGCCGGCCGACAGCTCCGCGTAGGACAGGCCGGTCAGGTGGATGGCCACCACCACCTGTCGATGTTCGGGGGACAGGGTGGCCAGACCCTCCACCACCCGCATCCGGGTCAGGACGTGATCGCTTCGATCGGGTTCCACGGCGTCGCCTTCCGCGACGGGGGAGGACGCGACCAGCGGAGTACGGCCTCGCGACCGCTGAGCATCCGCGACGACGTTGCGTGCGATGGCGAAGAGCCAGGTCCGAGTTCCACCCCGGGACTCGTCGAACCTGTCCCGCGCTCGCCACGCACGTACGAAGGTCTCCTGCACGCAGTCCTCGGCGGCGACACGATCGTGCAACACATTCACGGCGAAACCCAGCAGCGACGACGCGTGGGCGTCGTAGGCGGCCGTGAGATCGAACGTCCCGCTCTCGCGCGACCGGAAGATCGCCAGCGTCTGCCCCCTCGATGTCGGGGGAGGGGTGTACCCCGCCGGTGCCCGTGCAGGACGAACCCTACTCACCGTCGACGCCGCTCCGACCTCCATGGTGGGTGTACGTCGAGAAGTGCGACGACGTTCGACCATGGTGAACGTTTCGGTCATTCCGGACGTATCCCCTCTCGAAGGACGTCCGCGCATCCCGATCGGAAGGTACGACCACCATGACGACACGCACTGCACGAGGAACGATCATCGTCGCCGGAGGCGCCGCGGCGTTCCTCGCGCTCACCGCGGCCCCTGCGGCCGCCGAGACACCGGTCGGCGAACCGTCGTCGTTCACCAGCGCCTTCACGGCCATGGCCACACCGGACCAGGTCCTGAACGCGGACGGCGTCGCGACGCCGGGTGAGCCCGGCGCGACCGGAACGTTCACGTTCCGCATCAACTCGGACGAGAACATCGTCTGCTACGACATCACCCTCGAGGGCGTCACCGGCGACTACATGTCGCCGGCGAAGACGGCGACGCACATTCATCAGGCAGCAGTGGGTGCTGCGGGCCCGCCGCGCATCGCATTCCCGAACCCGTCTCCGGTCGGCGACGGACCTCGCACCAGCAGCGGCTGCCTGCAGGGGCCGTTCACGACCGGCGTGATGGCGAACGGTGCCGACACCGGAACGAACTTCGATCTCGCGGCCATCGAGGCGAACGCCGCCGGGTTCGCCGCGGACAGTCACACCACCGCCTTCGCCGCCGGCGCGGTGCGCGGACAGCTGACCCCGATTCCCGTCGGCGGTGTGGATACCGGTGCCGGTGGGTCGGTCGCCGAGTCGTCGACCGCGACCGTCGCGGGTGCCGGTGCCGCCGTGCTGGGTGTGGCAGCCCTGGTCGGACTGGGTGTCGCCCGTCGGCGGAACTCCTGATCCTCCGACCGGTATGAGACGGTCGACGCGTGTGAGCGCGTTCCTCCTGACGGGGCTGGTGGTCGCCTGCGCGCGACCACCGGCCGCACCGCCCACCGAGACGGCGGTGTCCGTGACGTCTCCCGCTGCCGCCACTGCGTCCGAGACGGGGCCTCTCGTCCCGGCGCGGGTGTCGGCACCCGCGATGGGTCTGGACGAACCGTTGATCGAGCTGGGTCTGAACCCGGACAACACCATGGCGGTTCCCGAGGATTACGACGACGTCGGATGGTTCACCGGCGGCGGGCGGCCCGGGCGTCCCGGTGCGGCCGATCAGGTCGGACCCACGGTGCTGGCCGGTCATGTCGACTCGACCACGGGTCCCTCCGTGTTCTTCCGACTCCGCGACCTCGTGGTGGGAGACGACGTCACGGTCACCACGACAGATGGCATCGAGGCCAGGTACCGGGTGACGGACATCGGCGACTACGCGAAATCCGAGTTCCCGACGGCGCGCGTGTTCGGCGCCGTCCCGCGCGACGAGATCCGACTGATCACGTGTGCCGGAGTGTTCGACGACGACGCCGGGTCCTACGAGAACAACCTCGTCGTCTTCGGCACCCGCGTGGGGTGATGCGACACCTCAGGCGAGGGAGAAGTTCTCGCCGCGGTGATAGGCCGCGAGGGACGACTCGGTCTCGCGGATCGACGGCGGGTGGAACGCGAACGCCGACACGACGGACTGCAGGTACGCGATGTCCGGGTCGGTGATGAACGCGATGCCGCCCAGCGCTGTCACGGCGGCGTCGACCGCGCGCCGCAGTGCGCCTCGAAGCGCGATGCGGCAGAACAACAGTCGAGCCGAGATGTCGGCGCCGCGCTCACCCGAGTCCATCGCTGCGGCGACGGCCTCGAGGCCCGCGATCGCCGCTTCGAGTTCGGCGGCCGCCGAGGTGTAGACGCTGTCGCTGACCTTCGGGTGTCCCACGAGACGCTCCACGAGCGCGGTGGCCGCGCCGATGTACCCGGCGGAGGCGAGGATGCCGAACCACAGGAACCCGGTGAGCTCGTGCATGCCCTCCGGATCGTCCAGCGCGCCGACCATGGTCAGCGACACCGGCACGCGCACGTCCTCGAGGACGACCTCCTCGCTCTCCGCACCCGCGAGAACGGGCGTCGTCCAGAACGGACGCACCGAGACACCGGGCATCGACGCGGGGATGAGGGCGACCGCCTTGCGTGTCTTGCCGCCCTTCTTCTCGCGTGTCGCGACGCTGGCGGCGAGGAAGTCCATCGAGGCCGACAGGCTGCACGGCTTCTTGCTGCCGTTGACGACGTAGTCGCCGTCGTCGTAGTAGGCGTCCACGGACGGCACCAGCGTGCTGCCCACGCCCTCCGCGAAGCCGGACGCGATGATCGACTTCTGTTCGATGAGGCCGGCGACGAGCGGCAGCTCCTCCTCGGGACCCGCCATGGCGATCTCGATGATCGTGGCGATCGACAGGTGGTGCATCGTGACGGCGGCGGCGAGCGACGGGGAGGCCGCGCCGATGGCCCGGTGGACGCGCAGTGCCTCGACGGCGGTCGCGCCGAGTCCGCCGAGCGAGGTGGGTGCGATGAGTCCGCATCCGCCCGCGTCGCGGAACGTCGCGATGGCGTCGCTGCCGGGCGCTTCGAGCACGGACAGCGGCGTGGCCTCGAGGTAGGTGGCGAGGGCGGGCAGCAGGCGACGGAGCGTGGCGCGTTCGGTGGACATGAGCCGCGATGGCTGCGCGGTCCCGTCGGACGCGAGAGCTGCTCTGTCAGCGAGAACGGACACGTACCGGCCTTTCGTCGAAGAAGGGTGACCGTGGCTGGGACGGGTGTGGGACACGTGCCAGCACGTCACTCGATACCGCAGTATTCGGGGTCGGCGACGGCCTCGATGGCGCCCGTCTCAACTGCTGTTGCATGACACAAGTGCAGTCGTGTTCGTTGGCAACTACTCACAGGTCGCGGCACCCTCGGGCCGCCTGTGCTGACCGTAGGCTCGAATCACAGACGTCTCCCGTCGCACGGGTCTCCCGGACCGGCGAGCGCACTCGCGTCACGTACCGATCCCCCAATCTTGGAGCGAACATGAGCTCGCAGAGAATGCTCGACCGAATCCGCCACGACAAGAGGATCTGGGCCCATCGTGTGCTGACGAAGCACGACCAGAACCCGTTCTTCCGCGTCATGAAATCGGTCAACGCGCCGGTCGTCGACGTGGAGGACCGCAGCGTCATCATGCTCGGTTCCAACAATTACCTCGGCCTCGCCGACCACCCGCTGGTGCGCGCGGGAGCCGCTGCGGCACTGGACAAATACGGCGCAACGGTCACGGGCAGCCGGTTGCTCAACGGCACCATCTCGCTGCACACGGAACTCGAGGAAGCACTCGCCGACTGGCACGGGACCGAGCAGGCGCTGGTCTTCACGACCGGCTACCAGGCGAACCTGGGCGGTATCAGCGCGCTGTGCGGTGTCGGTGACACCATCATCGTCGACTCGGCCGCGCACGCGTCCATCTACGATGCCTGCCGCCTCTCACGTGCCACCATCCGCGCCTTCCGTCACAACCGGGTGGACCTGTTGGAGGAGAAGCTCTCCCGCTCCACCGGCGTCGTCATGGTGGTGGTGGACGGCCTCTACTCGATGCACGGCGACCTGGCCCCGCTCGACGAGATCGCCGCGGTCTGCGAGAAGTACGACGCGGCACTGTTCGTCGACGAGGCGCACAGCGTCGCGGTCATGGGCGCGAAGCGCACCGGTGCCGCCGAGCTGTTCGGTATCGAGGACGACATCGACGCCCGGATGGGCTGCCTCTCCAAGGGACTCGGGTCCTCGGGTGGTTTCGTGGCCGGCTCGAAGGACATCGTGGACGCCATGCGCGTGCATGCGCGCACGTTCCTGTTCACCACCGCGGGCGTGCCTGCTGCCCTCGGCGCGGCGCTCGCCTCCGTGCATCTCATGCAGACCGAGGAGGGAGCCGAGCGCGCCACCCGCACACTCGCGAACGCGCGCTACCTGCACGACGGGCTCGTGGCGGCCGGTGTCGACGTGCACGCGCCGAGCCCTCTCCCGGACGGTACGGACATGGTCTCGCCCATCGTCCCCGTGAACGTCCGTGACGACCTGCGCACCGTCAACACGTGGCGGAAGCTGTGGGACGCGGGCATCTTCGCATCCGCCGCCATGTTCCCGGCGGTGGCCCGCGACGGTGCACTCCTGCGTCTGTGCGTCCAGCCCGATCACACCACCACCCAGCTCGACTACGTGGTGGAGCAGATGGGCCTGTTCCTCGGCGAGAACTCGTCCACGTCCGAGGTGGCGTCGGCCGAGGTGGGGGCAGCGCTCGCCGCGCCGGCGCCGGCATCGGTCTGACCCGGTGGTGACACAGGTCGACCAGCGCACGACGTACGACTGTGCCGCCGCGGTGCTGCACGCGACCCTCACCGACGAGAGATACTGGCAGGACCGGATCGCCGAGATCGGTGGAGGCAGTCGAGTGGTGGAGCATCGCGTCGAGGAGGGCCTGACCACCTCGGTGGTCGACCAGGACCTCGAGGCGGCGGCACTACCGAAGGCGTTGCAGCGCTTCGCCGGAGCGTCGATGTCGGCACGGTGCACCGAGTCGTGGCAGTCGGTGCGCGAGGACGGGTCCGCGCAGGGCCACTACACCCTGCGGGTCGCCCGGATGCCCGTGGTGATCGACGGGGAACTCGAACTTCTCGCGACCGGAGCGCAGCAGTGCGTGCTCCACTTCGTCGGTACGGTCGACGCGTCGATCCCGGTGATGGGTCCGGTGGTCGAGAAGATCATGGTCGGCGAGATCGACAAGAGTTTCTCTGCCGAGCGCGAGTTCACCCAGTCGTGGCTCGCCCTCCGGACCTGAGCCCTCTCATCTGCGGCGCGGGAGTGCGCGCAGGATCGCCTCCAGCACCTGGCGCTGACCACGGCCGGACGTGACGGTCGTTCTGCGCGGCACCGACACGGTCCGGTAGGAACCCGAGACCGGCTGCGCTGCCTGATGTTCGACTCCTCGCAGACGTCGGGGCAGGCGCGGTCCGTTCCGTGCGGCGAGCAGACCGTCCGTGCCCGGAACCGCCGTCAGCGTGTCGTCTCCCCGGCGGAGGGCCGCGGCCGTCCGCCGGGTCCTGGTGCGCGGAACCCGCACGAGGAGAACGTCGGTCCCCGCGAACTCACCGGCCGCAGCGTCGATCGCCTCGGCTCGTGCCCGGCGTCCGGCGCGCCCGCGGATGCCGGTACCGAGACCGTGGCCGGGGGCGTCGAGCAGCACCACCCGCGGGCCGTGATCGGCCAGTGTCCGTGCCAGACCGGTGGCGTATCGCGCATGGGAGCCGCGGGGCAGCGCGAGAACGACCGTCGGGGCCGAGGTGTCGGTCCCCTCGTGGATCTCGGCGTGCACCGAGCCCGTCGACGTGCGGATCTGGCGGTGCTCGCACGAGGAGACCGCGCGATCGAGCTCGGCGCTGAAGGGCTTCATGTCCGGGTCCACGTCGCCCCACGTCCGTACGCGGCGAGTGGCGCCGTCCAGGGCCGCCTCGCACACGTGATGACGGACCGGCGCGTGGCGGGTCGACAGGAGGGGGCGCCCGTTGAGCAACACCATGACGGCCGCGGCCTCGGCGGACGACATCGTCGGGGTCCACCCGGTGGCGCGTTCGAAGGCCGTCGAGTCGACGGCCGCCTCGCCCGAGGAGATCCAGTGGCTGGAGAACGGCAGGATGCGGAGCGCGTACGCGAGATCGACCACGGTGCGCAGGACTCGAAGCGGGATCGGCAGCACCAACTGGCCCTGCATCGCACCGAGTTCGCGCACCCCGAGCCAGTCGCGCGGACCCAGGTTGAAGGGGCCGTTCACGGGTGTCCGGACGGCCCGGTGGAAGGCGTCGGCCAGGTCGTCCTCGTGCAGGAACTGGTAGCGGGACTGCGCCGGATCGGGGAAGGCCACCACGGACTGCGTGAGGGTGTCGATGCCGTCGTTCGAGAAGTGGGTGCCCACGATGTAGGTGGGGCGCAGCATCGAGATGGTCATGCCGCCCTCGTGCCGGCGCAGCCACCACTCGACGAAGTGTTCCACCTCTGCCTTGTCGAAGAAGTAGTAGCGCAACGGATCCGACGTCGGGAACTCCTCCTCGGTGACGGGCACCGGAAGGTCCTCGCGTCCGTAAGCGCTGACACTCGAGGCGATGACCATCGACCGCACACCGGCCCGGTGCGCGCACTCGACGGCGTTGCGCGAGCCCTCCAGATTGGTCTCGTGGATCGCGGCCTTGTCGCGCTGCTCCTCCACGACGAAAGCCAGGTGGATCACCACGTCACAGCCTGCGAAGGCAGTCTCGAGTTCGGGGGAGCGGATGTCCATCGCGATCGAGCGGAGTTTCGGGTGCCGCACGCGCGGTGCCCGGCGACCCAGCCCGATGACCCGGTCGATCTCCGGATCATCCAGCAGCACAGGGAGAATGACAGCACCGAAATCGCTCGTCGCACCGGTGACGGCGACGGTCAGGCCGCTCACCGTTCGTCCGAGCTGAACTGTCGGGTGGTGTCCTGTGGGTCCGTCATGACGACTCCTGTGGTGCGGTGGTGGCGGGGAAGCAGGACCGCGACGACGACGGCGCAGGCGAAGACGGCCGCGGCGGCGAGGTAGGACGCCACCTCGGACCCGGCCATCGCGGCTTCCTTCATGGACAGGACGAGGTTGTCGCGCACCGCGGAGAACATCTCGGGGAGCGGGTACTGCTGGATCTGCTGCACGCTGAGGAAGCTGCCGTTCACGTACCCCCGGTCGCGGTCCGAGAGGATCTCCGACGGAATGGTCGCGACGAGTGGGCCGACGGTGGTGTTGTAGTACGAGGCGGTCACGGATCCGAGCACCGCGACACCGAGAGTGCCGCCGAGTTCCCGCGTCGTGTCGTTCACGGCCGAGCCGGCGCCGGCCTCGTCGATGGGCACGGACGACATGATGGACTCGGTCGCGGGACCCTGGATCACGGCGATGCCGACTGCGAGCACGATCATCGTGGGCAGTAACAGCCCGAGGTACGAGCTGTCGATGCCGACCTGACCCGCCATGATCATGCCGATGCCCACCAACAGCAGGCCCGCGACGATCACCGGCATGGTGCCGATCCGCTGTGCCAGCGAGGTCGCGGTCGGTGCGCTCACCGCGAGGGCCACCGCGAACGGCAGTGTGGCGACACCGAACTCGAGCGGCGAGTAGCCGCGGACGCCCTGGAAGTACTGGGTGATGAGGAAGACGTACCCGAAGAGCGAGAAGTAGGCGACCGAGATCGCGAGCGCCGGCATCGCGAAGGGTCGCAACCGGAACAGGCGCACGTCGAGGATCGGGCTGGACACGCGCGACTGGCGTACGACGAAGGCGGACAACAGAACCAGGGACACCGCGATCCCGCCGAGCGTGGGCACGGTCACCCAACCGTGACCCGGCGCTTCGATGAGTGCGTACACCAGGAGCGAGACCCCCGAGAAGGACAGGGCGACACCCGGCAGATCGAGCGGACCGGTGGCCGCAGCGCGTGATTCGGGCACCACGGCGACGATGCCGATCACCGCGACGACGGCGACCGGCACGTTCAGCCAGAACACGGAGTGCCAGGTGAAGTGTTCGATGAGCCACCCGCCCGAGACCGGTCCGATCGCGATAGCGACACCGGCGATCGAGGCCCACACCCCGATGGCCACGGCGCGGTCCGCGGGAGTACGGAACAGGTCGATGATCACCGCCAGGGTCGCGGGCAGCGCGGCGGCGGCGAAGACCCCCATCAGTGCGCGCGAGGCGATCAGTTGCGGCAGGTCGTCGGCCACCGCGCCCACCACCGACATCGCGGCGAGACCCACGACGCCGATCAGCAGCATGCGGCGCCGCCCGATGCGGTCGGTGATGTTGCCGAACGCCAGCAGCAGACCGCAGAACGTGAGGATGTACGCGTCGACGATCCACTGCAGCCCCGTGAAGCCGGCGCGGAGGTCGGTGGAGATGTCGGGCAGAGCGACGTTGACGACGGTGTTGTCGAGCACGACCAGCAGCTCGACGAGACAGATGACGAGGAAGGCGATCATCCGCCGCGGTGACGAGAGGAGGTGGGACGACGACCGCGGCGGCGGCGCGGCGTGCCGGCCGGTCATGACGGCGAGTCCGGGCCGCTACCCGGTGCGGAGCCGACGTCCTTCGTTGCGGCGAGACGGTCCACCGCGCGCTCGTCCGAGGTCTGCGGTGCCAGCATGCCCGTGGTGCGGTACGAGGCGGGGAAGAAGAAGAAGACCAGTGCGGCACAGACGAACACGGCTCCGGCCGCCACGTACGCGGCGATGGACGATCCGCGCAGAGCGGCTTCCTTCATCTCCAGGATCAACTGTGCGCGTTGCGGTTCGAACATCGCGGGCAGGTCTCGCTTCTGAATCTCGATGACACTGAGCACGCTGGACTGCGCGTAGCCCTTCTCGGTCTCGCTCATGATGGCGGTGGGGATCCGTTCGACGAGCGGCCGCACCGTCGACACGTAGTAGGAGGCGACGATCGACCCGAGTACCGCGACGCCGAGAGTGCCGCCGATCTCGCGGGTGGTGTCGTTCACTGCGGCACCGGCTCCGGCCTCGTCGAGGGGGAGCGAGGACATGATGGATTCCGTCGCGGGGCCCTGGATGATCGCGATGCCCACCGCGAGCAACAGCATCGCGGGCAGGACGAGCGTCAGGTAGGAGCTGTCGATCTCGACGCGGCCCGCGACGAGCAGTCCCGCGCCGATGAGGACGAGCCCGGTCACGAGAACCGGCATCGTGCCGATCTTCTGCGCGACGATCGTCGACACCGGGGAGCTGACGGCCAGCGCGGCGGCGAAGGGCAGTGTCGCGATGCCGAATGCGAGAGGTGAGTACTCGCGCACTCCCTGGAAGTACTGGGTGATGAGGAACAGGAAGCCGAAGAGACTGAAGAATCCCACCGCGATCGACACGGCCGGCCACGCGAACGGACGGATGCGGAAGAGCGACACGTCGAGCACGGGGGACGAGATGCGTCGCTCCCGCTGGACGAACAGCACGAGGAACACCGCGGCGAGCACGAGACCGCCGATCGTCCGCCACGACGTCCAGCCGAAGTTCGGTGCCTCGATGACCACGAACACCAGCAGGGTGACGCCGGCGATCGACAGGATCACGCCGGGCACGTCGAGCGGGCCCACCGCCGAGGCCTTCGACTCGGGGACGATCAGCACCACGAGCACGACGGCGACGAGGGCGACGGGGACGTTCATCCAGAACACCGAGTGCCAGGAGAAGTGTTCGAGCAGCCAGCCGCCCGACACCGGTCCGATCGCGACGGCCACGCCGGCGATGGACGACCACACGCCGATGGCGAGAGCACGCTCCTGCGGCTTCGGGAACAGGTTGGTGATGACGGCCAGGGTGGCGGGCAGGACCATCGCGGCGAAGACGCCCATGACCGAGCGTGAGGTCAGGACGTGGGCGAGGGAGTCGCCGAGCGCACCGATCACCGACGCGGTGCCCAGGCCCGTGAGGCCGACGACGAGGAACAGCTTGCGCCCGTACCGGTCACCGAGGTTGCCGAACGCCAGGAGCAGGCCGGAGAAGGTGAGGGTGTACGCGTCGACGACCCACTGCAGGCCCGAGATGCCCGTCGCCAACTCGATGCCGATGGACGGCAGCGCCACGTTGATGATGGTCATGTCGAGGACGATGAGGAGTTCGGCGATGCAGATGACGCCGAAGGCCGCGAGTTGGCGACGCCGACCGATCTCGGTGCGGACACCGAACGTCGAGTGCCCCCTCGACCCGGGCGTGCCCGTGTCGTCCCTCGAGCTGCTGCCCATGGCGTGATCCCCCGTATTCCCCCCGGACCCCGCCCGCGGATGCAGCGCGGCGAGTGTCGTGCGCGAGCGCAACGCTAGGTGTCACGACGGCACTGTCGACGCTAACGGCGGGAGCGCGGGAGAAGTCGGTGTGACGTCACAGAGTTGCGTCAACGAGCCGGTGACGCCGTACGACGCTGCAGGTGGGAGCGCCCGTCCCGCGCCACGCGGCGTGAGCCCGGGCCACCCGCGCGTGCACCGCCGCCACCAATTTCGGCCTTGTCGGCTCCGTTCCCTCGTGAATCGGGCGTTCATGGGTCACACTTCTATCCGGAGACTGCGGCCAGGTCGGGGGACGTGTTACTGGGCGGTAAGGTCCGTGGTCGTTGCGACCACTCGGCTGGGTTAGAGTGACGCGACGCACACAGGTGTCGACGCGTTCGCGTCGTGTGCGACGAGCAGTGGGAGGGATCCACATGGGTGTCGAGGTTTCGGTCGAGGGATTGACCAAGTCGTTCGGTGTGCAGAAGATCTGGCAGGACGTCACGTTGACGCTCCCGAAGGGCGAGGTCAGTGCTCTCCTGGGGCCGTCCGGTACCGGTAAGTCCGTCTTCCTCAAGTCGCTCATCGGCCTTCTCCGACCGGAGGAGGGTTCGATCGTCGTCGACGGCACGGACATCATGGAGTGCTCGTCCAAGGAGCTCTACGAGATCCGCAAGTTGTTCGGCGTGCTCTTCCAGGACGGCGCCCTCTTCGGCTCCATGAACCTGTACGACAACACCGCCTTCCCGCTTCGTGAGCACACGAAGAAGAAGGAGGACGAGATCCGCAGCATCGTCATGGAGAAGCTCGAGCTGGTCGGTCTGACCGGTGCCGAGAACAAGCTCCCCGGCGAGATCTCGGGCGGTATGCGCAAGCGTGCCGGTCTGGCGCGTGCGCTCGTCCTCGACCCCGAGATCATCCTGGTGGACGAGCCCGACTCGGGCCTCGACCCGGTGCGCACCACCTACATCAGCCAGCTGCTGCTCAACATCAACGCCCAGATCGACGCGACGATGCTGATCGTCACGCACAACATCAATCTCGCGCGCACGGTGCCGGACAACATCGGCATGCTGTTCCGCAAGAACCTCGTCATGTTCGGTCCGCGCGAGGTGCTGCTCACCTCCGACGAGCCCGCCGTGAAGCAGTTCCTGAACGGCACGATGATCGGGCCGATCGGCATGAGCGAGGAGAAGGACGAGGCGCAGATGCGCCAGGAGCAGGCCCTCTCCGATGCCGGCCACAACCTCGGCGGTGTCGAGGACGTGGAGGGCATCATGCCGCAGATGGATCCCACGCCCGGCATGCCGCGTCGTCAGGCCGTGGATCGTCGTCGCGACCGGGTGCGCAGCATCATGCACACGCTGCCCGAGCACGCACAGCACGCCATCCAGCAGAGCCTCGACGAGGCGGACGGCCAGGACGGCCGTCAGGCGGAGCCGGCGTACGCGGGTGCTCAGCAGGGCTACCAGGAGTCGTACGGTCAGCAGTCGGGCCACGACCAGCAGCCGGCCTACGGCAACCAGAGCTACGACCAGGGCCAGAGCTACGACCAGGGTCAGACGTACGACCAGAATCAGGGCTACAGCAACCAGGGGTGGAGTGAGCCCGGCCAGGACCGGAACGACGGTTTTCCTTCCAGTGGCTCGCGGGGCTGACCGAAAACAATGGCTAAAACGAAGAACCCGATTCTCAAGTCGGGCACTGCAGCGCTGGCCCAGGCAGGAAACATCGTCGAACTTCTGGTCGATGTCGCGCGCAACACCTTCCGGCGCCCCTTCCAATTCCGCGAATTCATCGAACAGGCCTGGTTCATCGCCAGCGTCACCATTCTTCCGACCGCGCTGGTCGCCATTCCGTTCGGCGCGGTGGTCTCCCTGCAGACCGGGTCGCTGATCAAGCAGCTCGGCGCCGAGTCCTTCACCGGTGCCGCCAGCGTGCTGGCGGTGGTCCAGCAGGGCAGTCCCATCGTGGTGGCGTTGCTCATCGCGGGTGCGGCGGGATCGGCCGTGACGGCCGACCTCGGTTCACGCACCATCCGCGAGGAGATCGACGCCATGCGGGTGCTCGGCATCGATCCGGTGCAGCGCCTGGTCGTTCCCCGCGTGCTCGCGATGATTCTCGTCGCGCTGCTGCTCAACGGCCTGGTGTCGGTCATCGGCATCGCCGGTGGTTACTTCTTCAACGTGATCCTGCAGGACGGAACGCCCGGCGCGTACCTGGCGTCGTTCTCCACGTTGGCGCAGCTGCCCGACCTGTGGGTCGGTGAGCTCAAGGCCGTCGTGTTCGGTCTCATCGCCGGCGTCATCGCGTCCTACAAGGGGCTGCATCCCAATCCCGGTCCGAAGGGCGTGGGTGAAGCGGTGAACCAGACCGTCGTCATCACGTTCCTGATCCTGTTCTTCGCCAACCTGATCATGACGTTGGTCTACCTGCAGGTCGTCCCTGCGAAGGGAGGGTGAGCGATGACCATCGCTCGTGGTCGTGGAGACCGCACCCTGCTCCGGCTCCGTAGCGCGGCCTCGGCTCCGCTCGGTGTGCTGGACCGTGCCGGTGAACAGATGTCGTTCTACGGACGCGCGATCGGGTGGATCCCGAAGACGGCCGTGCACTACAAGAAGGAGACCCTCCGCCTGCTCGCGGAGGTGACGTTCGGTTCCGGCGCTCTCGCCGTCATCGGCGGCACCATCGGCGTCATCCTGATGATGTCCGGGTTCACCGGTGTCGTCGTCGGTCTGCAGGGCTTCGCGGCGCTCGAACAGCTCGGCAGCCAGGTGCTGACGGGCTTCCTGTCGGCGTACGTGAACACCCGTGAGATCGCGCCCATCGTGGCGTCCCTCGCGCTGTCCGCGACCGTCGGCTGCGGCTTCACCGCCCAGCTCGGCGCCATGCGCATCTCCGAGGAGATCGACGCACTCGAGGTCATGGCCGTTCCGTCCGTGCCGTTCCTGGTGTCGACGCGCATGATCGCCGGATTCATCGCCGTCATTCCGCTGTACATCGTCGGCCTGCTGTCCGCGTATCTCGCGTCCCGCTTGGTGAGCACCGTCTTCAACGGTCAGTCACCGGGCTCGTACGACCATTACTTCACGCTCTTCCTGCCTCCGGAGGACGTGCTCTACTCCTTCGCCAAGGTGCTGGTCTTCGCCTTCGTGCTCATCATGATCCACTGCTACTACGGCTACACCGCGTCGGGCGGACCCGCCGGCGTCGGGGTGGCCGTCGGTCGTGCCGTGCGTGCCGCACTGGTCACGGTCGCGGTGCTGAACTTCTTCCTGAGCCTCGCCATCTGGGGCACCACGACGACGGTGAGGGTCGCCGGATGAACCACGCTCCGTCGGCGACACGTCGTCGCCTCCTCGGAATCGGATTCCTGCTCGTCGTCGTTCTCTTCGTCGCCTGGAGCATCACGACCTTCAACAAGACGTTCAAGGACGTCGTCATGGTCGACCTGATCACCGACACCGTCGGCAACGCGCTGCCCGCCAACGCGGACGTGAAGGCGCGCGGGATGATCGTCGGCGAGGTGCGGTCCGCCACCACCGAGAACGGTGAGGTCACGTCCGAGCTGGCACTCGATCCCGGTCTCGTGGGCACCATCCCCTCCAACGTCACCGCCCGGTTGCTGCCGAAGACGCTCTTCGGCGAGCGCTACGTCGCGCTCCAGATCCCCGAGAACTCCGCCGGCGCCAGCCCTCTCGCCGAGGGCGCGGTGATCCGTCAGGACACCAGCGGCAACGCGGTCGAGGTCGGGCAGCTGCTCGACTCGCTGCTCCCGCTCCTCGACGCCATCCCGCCGCAGGATCTCGCCAACACGCTCGGTGCGCTGTCGCAGGCACTCGAGGGCAACGGCGAGCGGCTCGGTCTGACTCTCGACCGGCTCGAGGAGATCTTCTCGGGTCTGAACGCCGAGCTGCCGAACATCCAGCAGGATCTCGTCGGCATCGCGGACCTGTCGGAGACGTACTCGACCGCCGCTCCGGATCTGATCGATGCGCTCGACAACCTGCGCGTCACCGGGAACACGGTGGTGGAGAAGCAGAACGACGTCACCACGCTCCTGGCGAGCGCCACCGCGTCGTCGGGCTCGCTGGCCGACCTGGTGCAGACCAACGCCGAGTCCATCGTGTCCATCGCGGCGGACTCCCGCGAGGCGCTCGAACTGCTCGCCGAGTTCTCCCCGTCGTTCGGCTGCACGTTCACCGAGTTCGTCCGTGTCGCCGACGAGGCGAAGAAGATCCTCTCGGTCGACGACGCGTACCCCGGCGTCCGCGCGTCGATCAACTTCGTCAACCCCAAGGGGCGCTACATCCCCAACCAGGACGAGCCGCGACTGTTCGACACCCGTGGCCCGTCGTGCTTCGAGAACGTGACCACACCCGGCAAGTTCTTCCCGCAGTACCCGGGCAGCGGCGTCAACGACGGCTCCTACCAGGTGCCGTCGCGCAACCCCGGCCCCGCGGTCGACCCCGGCGCACTGCCCAACCCGCTGCAGTCGCCCGTCCCGGCGGCCTACGCCGGATCGGACATCGAACGGGACACGCTGGCGGTGGTCTACGGCGGAGGCTCCGGCATCTCCCCGGACCAGGTCCCCGCGTGGACCACCCTGGTGGGCGCTCCGGCGCTCCGCGGCACGGAAGTGAGTGTGCGATGAGAGGCCTAGCGGCACCGCTGATCAAGCTGATCGTCTTCGCGGTGGTGACCATTCTGGCGACGGCCGCCCTGGCGTTGACCATCGCCAACGGAGCCGGGTCCGGCAAGACCAAGTTCTCGGCCATCTTCACCGACGTCTCCTCGCTCAACGAGGGCGACGAGGTGCGCATCGCCGGCGTGCGCGTCGGCCAGGTGGAGAAGATCGAGATCCACGAGCGTGACCTGGCTCAGGTGGACTTCGCGCTGACCGAGCGTGAATGGCTGCCGGCCTCCACCACCGCGACCATCCGCTACCGGAACCTGATCGGGCAGCGCTACATCGCGCTCGAGCAGGGCACGGGCGACCAGGGCGAGAAGATCACCAGCGGAGCCACCATCCCGCTCGATCGGACGTCCCCCGCGGTGAACCTGACGACACTGTTCAACGGCTTCCGTCCGCTGTTCCAGACGCTGACGGCCGACGACGTGAACAAGCTGTCCTACGAGATCATCCAGGTCTTCCAGGGTGAGTCCGGCACCATCGGCGAACTGGTGCGGGACACCGCGAGCCTGACCAACACGGTCGCGGACAAGGATCAGGTCATCGGGGCGGTCATCGACAACCTCAACGGGGTCCTCGACACGGTGAACCAGCACGACAAGGAACTCGACCAGTTGATCGTGAACACCCAGGCGCTGGTGTCGGGGCTGTCGGCGGATCGTGACACCGTCGGCTCGGCGGTCACCTCGCTGGCCGGTCTGACCGACGCGACAGCGGATCTGCTCGAGCCGACCCGTCCGTCCATCCAGTCGGCCATCTCGTCGATCGACGGACTGTCGACCAAGATCAACAATCGGCAGCAGGACTTCGACAACATCCTGTCGAACTTCCCGGTCAAGCTCGAGAAGCTGATCCGCGTCGCCAGCTACGGCTCGTGGTTCCAGTTCTACCTGTGCGGCATCGACATCGTCGCCGGGCCGGGCTACGCGCCGCAGCTCAACCTCCCGACAGGACTGCCCACCATCAATCAGCCGCTGTACACCAACTCCGCGAAGCGTTGCGCCGCAGGAGGTATCTCGTGACGAAACGCAAGCCCGCGGTGCTGGGTGCCCTCGGCATCTTCATCATCCTGATGGCGACGCTGTCCGCGTTCTTCCTCGACTCGCTGCCGATCATCGGTGCCGGATCGAAGTACACCGCGAACTTCTCCGAAGCGGCCGGTCTGCGCGCCAGCAACGAGGTGCGGATCGCCGGCGTGAAGGTCGGCAAGGTCACCGACGTCGCCCTCGACGGCGACAAGGTGAAGGTCGAGTTCACGGTCAGTGACGCGTGGGTCGGCGACAAGACGTCGGCGTCCATCCAGATCAAGACGTTGCTCGGACAGAAGTTCCTCTCGCTCGAGCCCAAGGGCGAGGAGCGGCTGAACCCGCGCGACGCGATCCCGATCGACCGCACGACGGCCCCCTACGACGTCATCGACGCGTTCTCCGACGCCGCCCGCACCACCGGCGACATCGACACGACGCAGCTCGCGACGAGCATGGAGACGCTGTCGCAGGCGTTCTCCGAGACGCCGGAGAACATCCGCGCGTCGCTCGACGGTGTCACGCGGTTGTCCGAGACCATCTCCTCCCGTGACGACGAGCTGAGCAAGCTCTTCGCCGCGACCGACAAGACGACGCAGGTCCTCGCCGACCGCAACCAGGAGTTCACCAAGCTGATTGGTGACGCCTCGGTCCTGTTGCAGGAGTTGAACAATCGGCAGCAGTCCATCTCGCAGCTGCTCATCGGCACGCAGCGGGTGTCCACTCAGCTGACCGGTCTGATCCGCGACAACGAGGCACAGATCGGGCCCGCACTCCAGTCGCTGGGTCAGGTCATCGACACCCTGAAGACCAACAACCAGAACATCGCCGAGGCGATCAAGCTGTACTCGCCGTTCGTCCGGCTGTACACCAACATCGTCGGTAACGGCCGCTGGTTCGATCAGGTCATCGTCAACACCTTCCCGCCCGGTCTCCCGGACATTCCGGGATACCGTGAGCCGATTCGCACCCTCGGTGTGGATCCCGTCCGTAGTCCGGGAGCAGGCCAGTGACCGCATCCACCGACCAGGAAGCCCCGTCGAACGGCGGCTTCTTCAGCAAGCGCAACCTGGGAATCATCGCTGCCGTCGTCGCTGTCGTGGTGCTGGTCGTGTTCGCGCTGTGGTGGGCCTTCACCCGCCTCGGCACCACCACCATCACGTCGTACTTCGACAAGACGGTCGGCGTGTACGAGGGCACCGAGGTTCGCGTCCTCGGCGTCAAGGTCGGCACCGTCACCAAGGTCGAGGGCCTGGGCGATCAGGTGCAGGTCGACATGCGCGTCGATCGCGGCGTCGACATCCCCGCCGATGCCCGCGCCGTCCAGCTCGCGCCGTCCGTCGTCGCCGACCGCTACGTCCAGCTCGCGCCGGCGTACACCGGCGGCGAGAAGATGGAGTCCGGTGCCGTGATCCCACGCGAGCGCACGGCCACTCCCGTCGAGGTCGACGAGCTGTACAAGAGCATCGACGAGCTGTCGGCCGCGCTCGGACCGAACGGTGCCAACCAGAACGGCGCCGTCTCCGACCTCGTGACCACCGGCGCGCAGAACCTGGCCGGAAACGGTGAGGCGCTGAACGATTCGCTGACCCAGCTCTCCGGTGCCGTCGAGACGCTCGACTCGTACCGCGGCGATCTGTTCGGCACGATCCAGAATCTGCAGACGTTCGTCAGTGCACTGTCGGCGAACGACCAGCAGGTGCGTGCCTTCAACAATCAGTTGTCCTCGCTGACGAGCTTCCTGGCGGGGGAGCGGGAGAACCTCGGCCTCGCGCTGAACCAGCTCTCGGTCACGCTCGGTGACGTCGCCACCTTCGTGCGGGACAACCGGGACCAGCTGTCCAACGATCTCGACGACCTCGCTCCGACCACGCAGTTGCTCGCCGACAACCGCCAGAACCTGGCGGACACGTTGACGCTGCTGCCGCTGGCCGTCGCGAACGTCGCGAGCTCCTACAACGCCGAGTCCGGATCGCTGGACGCGCGCCTGATCTTCCAGGAGTTCCAGGATCCGAAGACGTTCTTCTGCAGTCTCATCGATCTGCAGAAGCTGCGCCCGGGCGATCCGCAGTTCGAGGCGCTCGGCCGTCAGATGCAGCCGATCGTCGACAACTGCGGCGCAATCATCGACCAGGCCGTCGCCGGTGTGAAGACGCCGACGCTGGTCCTGCCGTTCGGGTTGCTCAGCGCGGACAACATCCAGCGCAACGTCGAGCCCGGCACCGTGCCCGGTGTCGAATCGCCGCGGGTCGACGACCTGCAGCTTCCGGGCCTGAACATTCCTGCGGAAGGGGAGTGACGATGAGAGTGCGCTCGCGTGGCCTGATGGCCGCCTCCGGTGCCTGCGTCGTCGCCGTGACGCTCAGTGCCTGCGGATCCAGCGGTATCTACGGGATCCCGCTGCCCGGCGGTGCCGACGTCGGATCGGATCCGATCCGGTTGACGTTGCAGTTCGACGACGTGCTGGACCTGGTTCCGCAGTCGACCGTCAAGGTCGACGGTGTCCAGGTCGGTCGGGTCACCTCGGTCTCCGTGCCGAACGACTCGTGGATCGCCGACGTCGAGGTCGAGGTCGACTCGTCCGTGGACCTGCCGGCCAACGCCATGGCGTCCGTCCAGCAGACCAACCTGCTCGGCGAGAAGTTCGTCCAGCTCAGCGTTCCGGCCGACGACGCGGCGTCCGCGCGCCTCGCCTCGGGCGACACCATCCCCGTCGAGCGGACCCGCCACGCCACCGACATCGAGCAGGTGCTCGGCGCGCTGTCGATGTTGCTCAACGGCGGCGGCGTCGCGCAGCTCGCTCCGATCGTCAAGGAGCTGAACACCGCGCTCGGCGGCCGCGAGGACCGGGTGCGGAACCTGCTCGAGGAGGCCAACTCGCTCATCGGCGGCCTCGAGGATCAGAAGGCCGACATCACGCGCGCGATCGACGGTCTCGACGTCCTCACCGGCACGCTCGACCAGCAGACCGAGAAGATCGACCGGATCCTCGTCGATCTGCCGGTCGCCACCGAGGTGCTCGAACAGCAGCGTCCGCAGCTGACACAGCTTCTCGGTCAGCTCGATCGCCTCGGGCAGGTCGGGACCGACGTCATCGAGCGGTCGAAGGACGATCTGATCGCCGACCTGCGCGCACTGCGCCCGACCCTGCAGGAGCTCTCGACCTACGGCGACGAGCTGATCACGGACCTCGCGTTCGTGCCCACGTTCCCGTTCCCCGACGGCGTCGAGAAGATCACCCAGGGCAACGCGGTGAATCTGTTCCTCAGTGTGGATCTGCAGATCGGCAACCAGCTCACCGCGCTGGGTGTCGGCCAGGGCAACCCGATCTACAGCGCGCCCCGCAACGGCGATCCCAAGCCGCGGGTCGATCCGTCGAACCCGTACTACAACGGCAACGGCCCGCGTAACTCCTTCCCGACCATCTCGCTGCTGCCTCTGCCGCCCATCATCCCGTCGCCGACCCCGGCGCCGGGTGTACCCGCCGCCGCACCGTCGGCGAACCCGTTGGACGGCATCCTGCAGCAGTTCGGGATCGTTCCTCAGAACGAAGGTGGACAGTGAGATCCAAGCTGGTCAGCACACAGCTGATCCTCTTCGTCGTCATCGCCGTGCTCGGCCTGGTGTACGTCGGTGCCAAGTACGTGCGCGTCGACCAGCTGTTCGGGTTCGGCCAGTACACGGTCACCGGTCAGTTCGCCGATTCCGGCGGCATCTTCAGCAACGCCGAGGTGACGTACCGCGGCATTCCCGTGGGGCGCGTCGGTGAGCTGAAGCTGACCGAGCAGGGCGTCGACGTCGAACTGAAACTCGAGAAGAGCGCTCCCGACGTCCCGGCCGACACCATCGCCGTGGTGGCCAACCGCTCCGCCATCGGTGAGCAGTACGTCGATCTGCAGCCGCGCACCGATCAGGGCCCGTTCCTGCAGGACGGCGACGTCATCCTGCAGGACGACACGTCCATCCCGACGCCGGTGGAGAGCCTGCTCAAGAACGTCAAGACGCTCGCGGACTCCGTGCCGGTCGACGATCTGCACACCGTGGTGACCGAGCTCGGTACCGGCTTCGCCGGCACGGGTGACTCACTGCAGCAGCTCGTCACCTCGCTCGACAGCTTCTCCGAGGACGGTCTCGCCAACCTGCCGCAGACCCTCACGCTGATCCGCGACAGCCGCGTCGTGCTGGACACCCAGTCGGAGCAGTCGTCGTCCATTCAGCAGTTCAGCTCGGATCTGGATCTGGTCACCGCGCAGTTGCGGTCGAGCGATCCGGACATCCGACGACTGATCGACAACGGGCTTCCCGCCAGCGACCAGGTCGGCGCGCTCGTCGACCAGGCCGGCCCGGGTCTGACGACCAACCTGACAAACCTCGCGGGTGTGACCAGTGCACTGAGCCCGCGCACGTTCGCACTGCGTCCGCTGCTCCAGTTCCTCCCGGCCCTGGCGCAGGGAGCGAACTCGGCGAGTCCGGGTGACGGCACCATTCACTTCGGCATCGCGCTCGAGGTGAACAACCCGCCGTCGTGCACCCAGGGTTACGAGGGCACGCAGGCGATCCTCGACGCGGAGTACGCCAAGAATCCCGACTTCGATCCGACGCAGCAGGACTTCCCGTTGAACCTCGACGCGAACTGCACTGTGCCGCAGGGATCCCTGACGGGAGTGCGCGGCGCCAACAGCGTGCGCTTCGCCGATCCGCAGACGGTGCAGCCGTGGGACGACAAGCCCAAGGTCGCGCCGGACCCCCTGGATCTGAACCCGATCGCGACGCAGCTGGCCGCACTGCTCGGTGTGACGGTCCGCCCCTGACCGTCGAGTCGGGTGAGGAGAGGTGCGCGGTGATGGCAGCGAGAAGTTACCCTCAAGTAGGGTGTCTGCTGTGACGCCAACCACCTCTCCTTCCGACTCGGACCTCGACGGCACCGACACCGGTGACGGCACGTCCGAGTCCACGCCCGCACCGGCGCCGCGCACGTCTCCGGTCGCCACGGCGGTGACTGCCGCGGCCGCCGCGATCACGTTGATCGCGGCCGTCGTGCTGAGTATCTTCTGGTTCCTCGCGTACCAGGAGTCCTCGGACGCCTCCCTGCGGGACGACGCCCTCGCCGGCGCCCGGCAGGCGGCGATCAATCTGAACTCCGTCGACTCGAACGATCTGGACAAGACGTTCGCCGACATCGAGTCCTCCATCACCGGTGACGAGCTCACCAACGGTCTGAACGACACCAAGGATCAGTTCCGCCAGCAGTTCGCGGAGACCGGTGTGGTCACCACCGCGGCGGTGCAGCACGCGTCGCTCGTCGGGTTCAGTTCCGACGACGGCACCGCGCAGTCGCTCGTGGTCCTCACCACCGACACCACCAAGCCGGACGGCAACGAGCGGTACCAGAGCACCCTGCGTCTCGAACTGCAGGACGTGGACGGCACGTGGAAGGCCACGCGTATCCAGCCCATCGGGCAGCGCATCCCCCTCGAGGTCCCGGGCGCACCCGCTGCGACGGGCGATCCCGCCGCACCCACCGATCCCGCCGCCACCGATCCCGCAGCCCCGGTCGACCCCGCAGCTCCGGTCGACCCCGCAGCTCCGGTCGACCCCGCCGCGCCCGTCGATCCCGCTCCCGCGCCGACCGACGGCGGTCAGTGACACCTCGCTGTCACGACGCCGTCCGTCCCGCTCGCCTCGCACCAGCCAGGAGTTCTCCCTATGCCCCCCGCACGCCGTAGACCCCCCACAGGCGCTCCCCGTGTCCCCGCCGGCAGCGTTCGTCGACCCAAGGTCGCCGGACGCTCCACGGCGCCCCCCGCGGGCGGCGACGCGATCGAGAACGAGACCACGACTGCGTCCACCGACGCGGCCTCGACCGTCGACCTGTCGAAGTCGTCGGCCGACACCGCTGCGGTCGACAGCGCGGCCACGGACTCGGGCGTGGACGAGACGACCGAGACGACCGAGGCGGACGACGGCGCCCCCGCCGGCCGCACGGCCTGGTGGACTCCCCGCACGATGCTGCTCGCCGCACTCGCCGTGGTGTTCGCCGTGATCGCGCTCCTCGCCGTGGTGCGCCCCGGTACGTCCGAGGTGAGCAACCAGGCATGGGTCGACACTCCGGCCACACTCGAGGTCACGTCGGCCGGGCGCGACGCCCTGCAGACGGTGTTCAGCTACAAGTTCGACACCATCGACCAGGATCAGGCGGCCGCTCGCGCGGTGCTGAACGACGAGCGCCGCGGGGAGTACGACTCCACCGCGGAGCAGACCAAGCAGGGCGTCATCCAGACGCAGACCACCACGACGGCCACGGTCACCGACATCGGGGTGTCACTGCTCGACGGTGACCGGGCCGAGCTGCTGGCCAGCATGGACATCGCCGCGACGCAGGACACGGTCGACCAGGGAACGGTGCAGACGCCGGTCTCGGTGACGATGGAACGTGTCGACGGAAAGTGGCTGCTCGCGACCATCGACAACCGCTGATCGCCCGCGTCGAGCGGATTCGGGGGACGAAACGCCGCTCTCGCTCTTGACGCGAGGGCTTCGGGAGTCCACTCTGATTACCGGATTCATCGAACGCGGGTGCGACCCCGCTGCCATGATCGAGAACGACGCCGGAGCAAATGGAGGCACCGGGCGCCGGGATCGACGGGCAGGGGCGTACGGCAGTTCGTGGATCACGGCCCGTGCAGTCTCCGGGCCGAGCGCGCTCCCCGCGCGGACGCGGTTGCCATATCCGCCGCATTGGGGTACTTTTGGACGTTGCGCTGGGTGCCTCCTGTCCACTTCCAGACTTTGCCTGAATCGACACGTGTGTCGATCTCTGCTGAGCGAGGACTTCGTACGGGTAGTGACCAGCGAAGTTCCCACACAAAGAAGCAGATTAGCGACGGTCGCGCAGTGCACGAAGCGGCCCGCGTGAGGTGCTGGAAGGACGCATCTTGGCAGTCTCCACCCAGTCCAAGGAAAACGCCGGAACTCCCGGAGCCCCGAAGAGGGTGTCGTTCGCGAAGATTCGCGAACCCCTCGAAGTACCGGGGTTGCTCGATCTTCAGACCGATTCGTTCGAGTGGCTCGTCGGCACGCCGGAGTGGCGCGCACGTGCGGAAGCACGTGGCGACAGCTCTCGCAGCGGCGGTCTCGAGGACATCCTGACGGAGCTCTCTCCGATCGAGGACTTCTCCGGCTCGATGTCCCTCTCCTTCTCCGATCCGCGCTTCGACGAGGTCAAGGCCTCGATCGACGAGTGCAAGGACAAGGACATGACCTACGCGGCGCCGTTGTTCGTCACCGCGGAGTTCATCAACAACAACACCGGTGAGATCAAGAGCCAGACGGTCTTCATGGGTGACTTCCCGATGATGACCGACAAGGGCACGTTCATCATCAACGGCACCGAGCGCGTCGTCGTCTCGCAGCTCGTGCGTTCCCCGGGTGTCTACTTCGACCACGCCGTCGACAAGACCACCGAGAAGGATCTGCACAGCGTCAAGGTCATCCCCGGCCGCGGCGCCTGGCTCGAGTTCGACGTCGACAAGCGCGACACCGTCGGTGTCCGCATCGACCGGAAGCGCCGTCAGCCCGTCACCGTGCTCCTCAAGGCACTCGGCTGGACCACCGAGCAGATCACCGAGCGCTTCGGCTTCTCGGAGATCCTCATGGCCACGCTGGAGAAGGACAACACGGCCGGCACCGACGAGGCGCTGCTCGACATCTACCGCAAGCTCCGCCCGGGCGAGCCGCCCACGAAGGAGAGCGCGCAGACCCTGCTGGAGAACCTGTTCTTCAAGGAGAAGCGCTACGACCTCGCACGCGTGGGTCGCTACAAGATCAACAAGAAGCTGGGCCTGAACTCGGGTCTGCCCATCGAGGCGTCGACGCTGACCGAAGAGGACATCGTCGCCACCATCGAGTACCTCGTGCGTCTGCACGCGGGCGAGAAGTCGATGACGGCACCCGACGGCGTCGAGGTTCCCGTGGAGGTCGACGACATCGACCACTTCGGCAACCGTCGTCTCCGCACGGTCGGCGAGCTGATCCAGAACCAGATCCGCGTGGGCCTGTCCCGCATGGAGCGTGTGGTCCGCGAGCGGATGACCACCCAGGACGTCGAGGCCATCACGCCGCAGACCCTGATCAACATCCGTCCCGTGGTCGCTGCCATCAAGGAGTTCTTCGGAACCTCGCAGCTGTCGCAGTTCATGGACCAGAACAACCCGCTGTCGGGTCTGACGCACAAGCGTCGCCTGTCGGCGCTGGGCCCCGGCGGTCTGTCGCGTGAGCGCGCCGGCCTCGAGGTCCGCGACGTCCACCCGTCGCACTACGGCCGCATGTGCCCCATCGAGACCCCGGAAGGCCCGAACATCGGCCTGATCGGATCGCTCTCGGTGTACGCCCGTGTGAACCCGTTCGGTTTCATCGAGACGCCGTACCGCAAGGTCGTCGAGGGACAGGTCACCGACGACGTCGACTACCTGACCGCCGACGAGGAGGACCGCCACGTCGTGGCGCAGGCCAACTCGTCGATCGACACCTCGGGTCGTTTCGTCGACGAGAAGATCCTCGTCCGCCGTAAGGGTGGAGAGGTCGAGTTCGTCTCGTCGATGGACGTCGACTACATGGACGTCTCGCCTCGGCAGATGGTCTCGGTCGCCACGGCGATGATCCCGTTCCTCGAGCACGACGACGCCAACCGCGCACTGATGGGCGCGAACATGCAGCGTCAGGCCGTGCCGCTGGTGCGTAGCGAGGCTCCGCTCGTCGGAACCGGCATGGAGCTGCGTGCCGCTGTCGATGCCGGCGACGTCATCGTCAACGAGAAGTCCGGTGTCATCGAGGAGGTGTCCGCCGACTACGTCACCGTGATGGCGGACGACGGCACTCGCAACACCTACCGGATGCGCAAGTTCGCGCGCTCGAACCAGGGCACCTGTGCCAACCAGCGTCCGATCGTGGACGAGGGCGCACGGGTCGAGGCCGGCCAGGTCCTGGCCGACGGTCCCTGCACCGAGAACGGTGAGATGGCGCTGGGCAAGAACCTGCTCGTCGCGATCATGCCGTGGGAGGGCCACAACTACGAGGACGCGATCATCCTGTCGCAGCGCCTCGTGGAAGAGGACGTCCTGACCTCGATCCACATCGAGGAGCACGAGATCGATGCCCGCGACACCAAGCTCGGTGCCGAGGAGATCACCCGTGACATCCCGAACGTCTCGGACGAGGTCCTCGCCGATCTCGACGAGCGCGGCATCATCCGTATCGGTGCCGAGGTTCGTGACGGCGACGTCCTGGTCGGAAAGGTCACGCCGAAGGGCGAGACCGAGCTGACCCCGGAGGAGCGCCTGCTGCGCGCCATCTTCGGCGAGAAGGCCCGCGAGGTCCGCGACACGTCTCTGAAGGTTCCGCACGGCGAGAACGGAAAGGTCATCGGCATTCGCGTGTTCTCGCGCGAGGACGACGACGATCTGCCTCCCGGCGTGAACGAGCTGGTCCGCGTCTACGTGGCCCAGAAGCGCAAGATCCAGGACGGCGACAAGCTCGCCGGCCGCCACGGCAACAAGGGCGTCATCGGCAAGATCCTCCCCCAGGAGGACATGCCGTTCCTGTCCGACGGCACCCCGGTCGACATCATCCTGAACACGCACGGCGTCCCACGTCGTATGAACATCGGTCAGATCCTCGAGACTCACCTCGGCTGGATCGGCAAGACCGGATGGAACATTCAGGTGGCCGCGGACGGAGTCCGACCCGACTGGGCCGCGACGCTGCCCGAGGAGATGCTGGCCGCCGAGGCGGACACCAACATCGCCACCCCGGTGTTCGACGGTGCGAAGGAGGACGAGCTCACCGGCCTGCTGGCGAGCACGATCCCGAACCGCGACGGCGAGCGCATGGTCGGCGCGGACGGGAAGGCCACCCTGTTCGACGGCCGTTCCGGCGAGCCGTTCCCGTACCCGGTCTCCGTGGGCTACATGTACATCATCAAGCTGCACCACCTCGTCGACGACAAGATCCACGCTCGTTCGACCGGTCCGTACTCGATGATCACGCAGCAGCCCCTCGGTGGTAAGGCGCAGTTCGGTGGACAGCGCTTCGGCGAGATGGAGTGCTGGGCCATGCAGGCCTACGGCGCTGCGTACACGCTGCAGGAGCTCCTCACCATCAAGTCCGACGACGTGGTCGGCCGCGTGAAGGTCTACGAGGCCATCGTCAAGGGCGAGAACATCCCGGAGCCCGGTATCCCCGAGTCCTTCAAGGTGCTCCTCAAGGAGCTCCAGTCGCTGTGCCTCAACGTGGAGGTGCTGTCCTCGGACGGCGCGGCCATCACGATGGCGGACGGCGACGACGAGGATCTCGAGCGTGCCGCGGCCAACCTGGGAATCAATCTCTCCCGCAACGAGTCCGCGACCGTCGACGATCTCGCGCAGTAATCGGTGACAGGCCGGCGCGAGGGGACTCGCGCCGGCCCACCCCCGATCACTCGTAGCAGCAGAAAACTATCCCTGAGAAGGGGAAAGGAAGTACGACGTGCTGGACGTCAACTTCTTCGATGAACTCCGCATCGGTCTCGCGACCGCGGACGACATCCGCAATTGGTCCTACGGCGAGGTCAAGAAGCCGGAGACCATCAACTACCGCACGCTCAAGCCCGAGAAGGACGGCCTGTTCTGCGAGAAGATCTTCGGACCTACTCGCGACTGGGAGTGCTACTGCGGCAAGTACAAGCGCGTGCGCTTCAAGGGCATCATCTGTGAGCGCTGTGGCGTCGAGGTGACTCGCGCCAAGGTGCGTCGTGAGCGAATGGGACACATCGAGCTGGCCGCACCGGTCACGCACATCTGGTACTTCAAGGGTGTTCCGTCGCGCCTCGGCTACCTGCTGGACCTGGCGCCGAAGGATCTCGAGAAGATCATCTACTTCGCCGCCTACGTCATCACGTCGGTCGACGACGAGCTGCGCCACAACGAGCTCTCCACTCTCGAGGCCGAGATGGAGGTCGAGAAGAAGGCTGTCGCCGATCAGCGTGACGCCGACCTCGAGGCCCGTGCGCAGAAGCTCGAGGCCGACATCGCCGAGCTCGAGGCGGAGGGCGCCAAGTCCGACGTCCGTCGCAAGGTCAAGGACGGTGGCGAGCGCGAGATGCGTCAGCTCCGTGACCGCGCGCAGCGTGAGCTGGATCGTCTCGAGGAGATCTGGACCACCTTCACCAAGCTGGCCAAGAAGCAGCTCATCGTCGACGAGCTCATCTACCGCGAGCTGATCGACCGCTACGGCGAGTACTTCACGGGTGCGATGGGCGCGGAGTCCATCCAGAAGCTCATGGAGACCTTCGACATCGAGGCCGAGGCCGAGAGCCTGCGCGAGACCATCCGCAGTGGCAAGGGCCAGAAGAAGCTCCGTGCGCTGAAGCGTCTCAAGGTCGTCGCCGCGTTCCAGTCCACGGGTAACTCGCCCATGGGCATGGTGCTCGACGCCGTGCCGGTGATCCCGCCGGAGCTGCGTCCGATGGTGCAGCTCGACGGTGGACGTTTCGCGACGTCCGACCTCAACGATCTGTACCGCCGCGTCATCAACCGCAACAACCGCCTCAAGCGACTGATCGACCTCGGTGCTCCCGAGATCATCGTCAACAACGAGAAGCGGATGCTGCAGGAGTCGGTCGACGCCCTGTTCGACAACGGTCGTCGTGGCCGTCCGGTCACCGGACCGGGCAACCGCCCGCTCAAGTCGCTGTCCGATCTGCTCAAGGGCAAGCAGGGTCGTTTCCGTCAGAACCTGCTCGGCAAGCGCGTCGACTACTCGGGCCGTTCGGTCATCGTCGTCGGACCGCAGCTCAAGCTGCATCAGTGCGGTCTGCCGAAGCTCATGGCACTCGAGCTGTTCAAGCCGTTCGTGATGAAGCGTCTGGTGGATCTCAACCACGCGCAGAACATCAAGTCGGCCAAGCGCATGGTCGAGCGTCAGCGCGCACAGGTGTGGGACGTCCTCGAAGAGGTCATCGCCGAGCACCCCGTGCTGCTGAACCGCGCACCGACGCTGCACCGTCTGGGCATCCAGGCATTCGAACCGCAGCTGGTCGAGGGCAAGGCCATCCAGCTGCACCCCCTCGTGTGCGAGGCGTTCAACGCCGACTTCGACGGTGACCAGATGGCAGTACACCTGCCGCTGTCCGCCGAGGCGCAGGCCGAGGCACGCATCCTGATGCTGTCGTCGAACAACATCCTGTCGCCGGCATCGGGCCGACCGCTCGCCATGCCGCGTCTGGACATGGTGACGGGTCTGTTCCACCTGACGCGTCTCGACGACAAGGCTCTGGGCGAGTTCCAGGCCTCGACGTCCGACTCGGCGGAGCTGGGCATCTACGCCAGCCCGGCCGAGGCGCAGATGGCCGTCGATCGCGGCGTCCTGACCGTGCAGTCGCAGATCAAGGTGCGTCTGACGCAGCAGCGTCCGTCGCGCGAGATCGAGGCGGAGCTGTTCCCCGACGGCTGGACCCCGGGCGATGCCTGGACCGCCGAGACGACGCTGGGCCGCGTGCTCTTCAACGAGCTGCTCCCGACGAACTACCCGTTCGTCAACGAGCAGATGCCGAAGAAGCGCCAGGCGACGATCATCAACGATCTCGCCGAGCGGTACCCGATGATCGTGGTCGCGCAGACCGTCGACAAGCTCAAGGACGCCGGCTTCTACTGGGCCACGCGTTCGGGTGTCACGATCTCCATCTCCGACGTCCTCGTGCCGCCGGAGAAGCCGCAGATCCTCGAGGAGTTCGAGGCTCAGGCCGACCGCCTGGAGAAGCAGTACCAGCGTGGCGCTCTCGACCGGACCGAGCGCAACTCGGCCCTGGTCAAGATCTGGCAGGAAGCCACCGAGCAGGTCGGTAAGGCCATGGAGGCCCACTTCCCCGACGAGAACCCGATCCCGATGATCGTGAAGTCCGGCGCAGCCGGAAACATGACGCAGGTGCGGTCGCTCGCCGGCATGAAGGGTCTGGTGACCAACCCGAAGGGTGAGTTCATCCCGCGCCCGATCAAGTCCTCCTTCAAGGAGGGCCTGACGGTCCTGGAGTACTTCATCAACACGCACGGTGCTCGTAAGGGTCTGGCCGACACGGCGCTTCGTACCGCCGACTCGGGCTACCTGACGCGTCGTCTGGTCGACGTCTCGCAGGACGTCATCGTTCGGGAGACCGACTGTGGCACCGAGCGCGGCATCACCACGGTGATCGCGGAGAAGCTGGCCGACGGCTCGATGATCCGCGACGCGCACGTCGAGACCTCGACGTACGCCCGCACCCTGGCCGCCGACGCGGTCGACGCCGACGGCAACGTCATCGTCGAGCGTGGACACGACCTGGGCGACCCGGCCATCGACGCGCTGCTCGCAGCGGGCATCACGTCGGTCAAGGTCCGTTCGGTGCTCACCTGCACCACCGGAACCGGCGTCTGCGCCACCTGCTACGGCCGTTCCATGGCCACCGGCAAGCTCGTCGACATCGGCGAGGCCGTCGGTATCGTCGCGGCACAGTCGATCGGTGAGCCCGGCACGCAGCTCACGATGCGTACCTTCCACCAGGGTGGTGTGGCCGGCGACGACATCACCGGTGGTCTGCCCCGAGTGCAGGAGCTCTTCGAGGCTCGTGTGCCCAAGGGCAAGGCGCCCATCGCGGACGTCTCGGGTCGCATCCAGCTCGAGGACGGTGACCGTTTCTACAAGATCACCATCGTCCCGGACGACGGCGGCGAAGAGGTCGTCTACGACAAGCTCTCCAAGCGTCAGCGTCTGCGTGTCTTCAAGCACGACGACGGCACGGAGCGTCTGTTGTCGGACGGTGACCACGTCGAGGTCGGTCAGCAGCTCATGGAAGGTGCTGCCGATCCCCACGAGGTCCTGCGAGTCATGGGCCCGCGCCAGGTGCAGATCCACCTCGTCAACGAGGTCCAGGAGGTGTACCGCAGCCAGGGTGTGTCCATCCACGACAAGCACATCGAGACGATCGTTCGTCAGATGCTCCGCCGCGTGACCATCATCGATTCGGGCTCCACGGAGTTCCTGCCCGGATCGCTGACCGAGCGCAGCGAGTTCGAGTCGAGCAACCGTCGCGTCGTGTCCGAGGGTGGCGAGCCCGCCGCCGGACGTCCGGTGCTGATGGGTATCACCAAGGCATCGCTGGCGACCGACTCGTGGCTGTCCGCGGCGTCGTTCCAGGAGACCACCCGAGTGCTGACCGACGCGGCGATCAACTGC
The DNA here is from genome assembly GCF_019836205.1 of Rhodococcus sp. BP-160. Classification (NCBI taxonomy): domain Bacteria; kingdom Bacillati; phylum Actinomycetota; class Actinomycetes; order Mycobacteriales; family Nocardiaceae; genus Rhodococcus; species Rhodococcus sp. BP-160. Next base: position 232,085 of record NZ_JABUEK010000003.1, on the reverse strand, counting down.
CGCTCGGACAAGCTCATCGGTCTCAAGGAGAACGTGATCATCGGAAAGCTGATCCCCGCCGGCACCGGCATCAACCGGTACCGGAACATCACGGTTCAGCCCACCGAGGAAGCACGTGCCGCGGCCTACGCGGTGCCGTCGTACGACGATCAGTACTACAGCGCGGACGGCTTCGGCCAGAACACTGGTGCTGCAGTGCCGCTCGACGACTACGGTTTCTCTGGCGACTACCGCTAGAGACGAGCAACGAACGAGCCCCATCCCGCTTCGGCGGGGTGGGGCTCGTGTCGTTTCCGGGCTCGGTTGCTGCTCGGCCTGGCGCACCGCGGATCGTCTGGTGCACCCCCCATCGCGGGTGCAGGTGATGAACCGGAGTGCGGCTGGTGTCGCCGGGCGCACCGCACCGCGATGAGTTCCGGGCCACCGCGGAGTCGGCACCTGTATGACCGAGACTCCCAGCACCATCACGAACATCGGCGTGGCCATGTTCACCGTTGCCGATCAGGACAAGGCCCTCGACTTCTACACCCGCGTGCTCGGGTTCGAGGTGCGCGGTGACACCCGCTTCGGGCCGAACGAGGAGTACCGCTGGCTCGAGGTGGCGCCGCCGGGGTCCACGGCGCGCCTCGCGCTGAACCCGCCGATGTACGACACGCCGGGCGGCTCGTCCATCGGGGTGGAGACGTCGGACGTCCGCGCGGAGCACGCTCGCCTGAGTGCCTTCGACGGGTTCGAGATGGAACCGCTCGGCGGCGACGACGATCCGAACGTGCCGCCGATGTTCATGCTGAAGGATCCCGACGGCAACGTCATCACCGTCGTGCAGGCGTGATCCGTTCCCTCCCGGCTCAGCGCAGAGCGAGGGTCGGGAGGGACAAGCTCACCAGCATCAGCGCGAACAGCAGCCAGGCGGCGCCCTGCCAGACGGGCCACGTCCCGCCGTGGCGGTAGGAGCGGTAGCCGATCCACAGTGCGCCGATCCCACCGAGCAGACAGACACCGGGTACGAGCGCAGCGATCGCGACGCTGGACGCGCCCGCTGCGAGGAACACGGCCACCGCGACGGCAGCGATGCCGATCACTGCCCCGTCGTACGTGGCCGCGTGCCGGATCGCGCGCGGATCGCGCCACCGCTTCTCGACGTCGCGTCTGCCCATCTCTCGCTTGTCGTCCATGTCGACTGCGTACCCGATTCGGGTGGCTTCAGCGCGAGTCCTCGCGCGCGTCGTCTCCGATCCACACGGAGTTTCCTTTCGAGGGGCACCGTTCGGTCCATGAGCCGTCGTGATCTCGTCATCGGTGCCGATCGTTCTCTGCGTGCCGGCACCACGCGTCGTTCGTTCCTCACGTGGACCGCACTGGTCGGTGCGCTCGCGATGACACCGGAACTGTCGAGCGCGACGGCGCACGCGCAGCCGCAACGCGGCACCCCGGCCGACTACCCGTTCCGCCTCGGCGTCGCGTCGGGCGATCCGCTTCCGGACTCGGTGGTGCTGTGGACTCGTCTCGCGGTCGACCCACTCGCTCCGGTCGGCGGTATGCGGCCGGGTGTGGTGCCGGTGCGGTGGGAGATCGCCGAGGACGAACGGTTCGGGCGGACGGTGAGCCAGGGCATCGAACTGGCATCCGATGCGGACGGCTGGTCGGTGCACGTGGACGTGCGGGGTCTGGCTCCGGCGCGAGAGTACTTCTACCGCTTCATGGTCGGTCCGCACGTGAGCACCGTCGGACGGACGAGGACGGCGCCCGCACCGGGATCACCCCTTGCGTCACTGTCGTTCGCGTGGGCGTCGTGCCAGAAGTGGGAGGACGGGTTCTACGGCGCCTATGCCGATCTCGCGGCGAGTGACCCGGACGTCGTGTTCTTCCTCGGCGACTACATCTACGAGTACGCGATCGAAGGTACAGGCGCCCGCGCGTCGCAGCCACGGCCCGAGTCCGCGGGACGAGAGACGCTGGCACTGAACGACTATCGCGATCGGTACGCGCTGTACAAGTCGGATCCCGACCTGGCGTCGGCGCACGCAGCGGCGCCGTGGATCACCACCTTCGACGATCACGAGGTGGACAACAACTGGGCCGGGGCGATCAGCCAGGATGCCGGCACCGCCGCTCCCGGCGATCCTGCGGGTGATCCGCGGGTGTTCCTCCTGCGCCGCGCCGATGCGTTCAAGGCGTGGTGGGAGAACACTCCCGTGCGGATGGCCCAGCGACCGACGGGGCCGGATCTGACGGCGTACCGCCGCTTCAGTTTCGGTGACCTGGTGGACTTCTCGGTGCTCGACACCCGGCAGTACCGCAGCGATCAGGCCAACGGGGACGGCGAACACGCGCAGAACGCGGAGACCGCGGACCCGAGTCGCACCATCACCGGAGCGGCACAGGAGAAGTGGATCCTCGACGGTTTCGGGTCCGGTGCCACGTGGAAGTTCCTCGCACACCAGACGGTGATCTCCGACCTGGCCCGCATCAGCGACGGCGAGCGGAAGGTCGGGATGGACCCGTGGAGTGGGTACGAGGCGTCACGGCACCGCATCCTCGACGGCGCCCGCGACCGGGGGATCACCCTCGCGTCCATCGTGGGCGACATCCACCGCACCATCGTGTCGGAACTGCGCCGCGACTATCAGGACGACTCCGCCCCGGTGGTCGGAGTCGAGATCGCGTCGACATCCATCGCGTCGGGCAAGGACGGTGCGGACGTCGACACGGCCGGTGCGGACATCGCGGCGGCGTCACCGCACGTCAAGTTCGGCAATGCCCGACGCGGTTACCTGCGTGCGACGCTGACGCCGACGGAGTGGCGCTCCGAGGTCCGGGTCCTGGACGCGATCTCGGTTCCCGGCGCGCCGGTCCGCACGGCAGCGACCGTGACGGTGCCGGAGGGTCGGCCGGAGATCGGCCTGGCCTAGCGGATGGCCGGGTACGCCTAGCCGCCCGCAGCGATGACGGCTGCGATGTTGCGCTCGGCGAGCGCGGTGATGGTGAGAGACGGGTTGGCCGCACCTGTGCTGCCGGGAACGAGAGCTCCGTCCATGACGTACAGGCCGGGGTGCCCCTTCACTCGTCCGTACGCATCGGTGACGTCGCCCAGGACCGCACCGCCGAGAGGGTGCGCGGTGAACGTGTCGTCGACGTCGCGAGTGAACGGCTCGGCGGAGACGACGGTGCGGCCGGCCTGTGCCATCCGGTTCTGCACCGCGCGCAGTGCCTCGACGGTGTCGCGGCTGCCGCCCTTGGGCCAGGTCAAGCTCATCCCGTCCGTTGCACGGTCGTAGCGGAAATCGGCCCGCAGTGGGTCGATGGTCATACCGAGCGATCCGAGGAACCCCATCTCGGTGGGAACACCGGGGACATACCAGTTCTCGACGCTGAGAGGCAGGCCCGTGTCGTCGACGATGCGCGAGGCGCACGGCGCCCCCTGCGGGCCGCCGCCGATGGGGCCGAGCGAGCGGGTCATGAAGGCGTCGCCGTTGGTGCCCCATCCGCGTCCGACGAACTCGTTGAGCTCCGGAAGCGCGCCGGTGGCCTGTGCGCGGACCAGCAGTTCGGTGGTGCCGATGGATCCTGCGCCGAGGATCAGCGAGTCGCAGGTCAGCGTGCGCGTCTCGAGTACGTTGCCCTCGGGATCGAGGCGCCGCACCTCCACGCGGTAGCGGCCACCGCTCTCGGTGCCGATGGCGACGACCTCGTGGCTGTGACACACCACGGCGTTGCCCGTGGCCTCGGCCTGCGGGATGTAGTTCTGCGTCAGGTCGTGCTTCGCGCCGTTGGAGTTGCCGAACGTGCTGCAACCGACGGTGGCGGACGGCCGGGACCGACCCGACATCTCGTCACGCAGCACGTTCCAGTTCCAGCCTCCGTCGACGCGCTGCGGGTCGAAACCGGCGCGGCGGGCGTGGTCGTCCCACGTCCTCGAGTGGGCGAACCCGGGGGAGGCGTAGATGTCGTCGGGCATGGTCGACGGCCGGAGCACCGAGCGAGCCTTGGGGTACCACTGCGACGCCATCTCGTCGTAGTCCACGCGGCCACCGAACGAGAGATCGAAGAAGCGCTTGTCCGGGGCGATGCTGACGCCGGTGTAGACGACCGAGCCGCCGCCCACCGCGGCTGCACGCCACACCGACAGGTTCTCGTATCGCGTGGTGTCTAGGACGCCGTTGAACCAGTCGACGGGCCCGACAGGCATGCCGGTGAGGTTGGTGAACGAGCGCTGATGCCACAGGCCGCGCCCGTCGGCCGTCATGTCGGCGGTGAAGATGTCGCGGAACGGATCGCGCGGCCAGCGGAGTCCTCGTTCGAGCACGGTGACCGACGTACCGGCCTGCGCGAGCCGCAACGCCGCGGCGCTGGCTCCGAAGCCCGATCCGATGACGAGGGCGGGTGAGTGGTCCGGTGGACGCGGAGGGTCGGCGAACAGTTCGGGAAGGAGGTTCCGGATCGAGGGGACGCCGAGCGGGAGTGCGGACGCCGTCGACCGGGTGATCGCGGGCGGGACCGCGAGGCCCACCATTCCTGCTGCGGCCAGTTGCAGCAGTTGCCTGCGCTTCACGTGCACACCCACCATCGATCGAGAACAGTCGAATGGTCAGTCTCCCGTGAATGGTGCATGTGATGGAACCACTCGACCGGATTGTATGACTGTTACCAATCTTCGTGCTGGTTTCTCGAGCGGGTCGGGGCGGAACAGGGCGGCTCCCGCGAGGGTTGTGCAGAGTATGCGTCTGTCCCTTCTCGATCGCTCCCGTACCCGCACCGACAGGTCTGCCGCCGCCGCGGTGTCGGACACGATCGAGCGTGCGCGGTGGGCCGAGGCGGCGGGTTACGAGCGGTTCTGGGTGGCCGAGCATCACGCCGTCCCCGGCATCGCGAGCGGCTCACCCGCGGTGCTGCTCGCTGCGATCGGTGCGGCGACGTCGCGGATCCGGCTGGGGTCGGGCGGCGTCATGCTGCCGAACCATTCGCCCATCGTCGTCGCGGAGCAGTTCGCGATGCTCGACGCGCTGTGTCCCGGCCGTGTCGACCTCGGTGTCGGCCGGTCGCTGGGGTTCACGCCGCCGGTGCGCAAGGTGCTGCGGGCGGACACCGAGGACGCCGAGCGCTTCGCCGACGACCTCGCGGATCTGCAGGACTTCCTGCTCGGCACCGGTCCGGTGACCGTGCAGCCCGCGCCCGAGCGACTGATCCCGATCCACGTTCTCGCGACGGGTCACGGGCTCGCGATCGCCGCGCAGCGCGGGCTTCCCGTCGTGGTGGGCGGTCCGATGCTCACGGGTGACCTGTCTCCACTGGAGGCGTATCGACGCGAGTTCGTTCCGTCGGCCTTCGCGGCGCAGCCGTCCGTGACGGTGTCGCTCGACGTCCTTGTCGCCGACACCGACGCCGAGGCCCGCCGTCTCGCCATGGCGGAGGCCGTGGCCATGGCGGACTCCCGCCGGACCGGGGAGTTCCCACCGTTGCGGGCGGTCACCGAGATGCCCGACGGACTCACCCCGCGGGCCCGGCAGTCGGCCCAGCGCTCGCTCGACGGCAGCGTGCACGGCAGTCCGGCGACGGTGCGCCGCCGGCTCGAGGACCTCGTCGACCGCACCGGCGCCGACGAGATCCTGTCCTCGGCATCAACGTTCGACCGCGACGCTCTGCGTGCGTCCGACGAGGCGTTGGCCGCACTGCTGCGCTGACGGGTCAGACCTGCAGGTCCACCCACACCAGTCTGTGATCGCTGGCCGACAGCAACTCGGCGCCCGGCTCGCCGGGCGCGGGCCAGAAGACCCCCGACCCGGTGACCGTCAGATCGGTGCTCGGCAGGACGTAGTCCACCCGCAGATCACCCGGCACGGGATCGGCGAAGTCCGCCGTGTCGGTGCCTGCGGTCGGCGAGGTGGGCGCCGGGTCCTGCAGCGCCGGGCTGTCGAGCAGTTGCGCGATGGCGCCCGGATAGGAGTCCCCGTCGACCGGATCGCTGTTCTGGTCCCCCAACACCACGAACGAGGAACCGTTCGGCAGGCCGCCGGCGAGTCCGGTGTCGTCGACGAGGTAGTCGGCGCCGGCGATGTAGTCCGCGGTGAGCCGGATCTCGTCGTGGTTGCGTCGGCCGTTGCGGTCCTCGGGCCCGTCGAAGGAGGGCGGCGTGGGGTGCGAGACGACCAGGTGGATCACCCGCCCGTCGATGTCCACGGGCACGTCCCAGTGCGACTTGCTCGACAGGCGCAGGGCGTCCGAGTTCGCGCCGTAGTACTCGCGCGGCAGCAGGTTGTCGGGCATGTCGGCCCAGCGGAAGGTCTGGAACGTGCGGACCGCGGCGGCGTCGAGTGGGAACTTCGAGAGGACGACCATGCCGTACTGGCCGGGGAACTGCCCGAAGCCCCAGGCGTCGTTCGGTCCGTCGGACCGCCCGTCCCCGTCGAGGTCGAGCCCGGACGGCTCGCCGGTGTTGACGGGCGCCGTGTACGCGAACGGGTAGTCGATCGGTGCGTCGCCGACGGCGAGGTAGTTGTCGCGGAAGAGGTCGACGGCGCCGTCAGAGTAGTCGAACTCGTTGAGCAGCAGCATGTCCGGGGCGTTGCGCTGGACCACGTCGGCCACCGACCGGATCTGCGGATCCGTTCCGGACCGCAGAGCGGCGACCAGATCGCCGGCGGCGGGGCGATTCATGCTGGCGTTGTACGTCGCGACGCGGACGGTACGTGGGTCATCGGGCGGCTCGTCGGCGGCAGGCGCGCTGCAGGCGGTCAGGGTGTGGACGGACGCGGCGAGGACGGACGCGGCGAGAAGCACGCGGGTGAGTCGCATGGTGCGGGACGCTATCGCGCCGCCCTGACAGACGGGCGAACACGAGAGGGCGGGCAGGGGCGTGTCAGGCCACGCCGTCCAGCACCCGCTGCGCGTCCGGCGACACGTACGGGTAGGCGCAGAGGGCGAGCACGCCCCCGATCAGCAGCAGGGGCAGCAGCGGAACCATGCCGGTGGTGAGGGAGCCGTACGCGTCGGACACCGCGCCGACGAGGAGCGGTCCGACGGCGCCGCCCACGGTCGCGGCGATCTGCAGCAGTCCGTAACCCAGTCCGCGGTCGCGCGGGGCGAGCACGTCGGCGACGCACGAGGTGAGCGTGGGGATCGCCCAGGCGGTGAAGAAGCCGAACACGGTGAGCAGCACGGTGAAGGGCAGCCAGCTCTCGGAGGCCAACGCCCCGGCCATGGCCGCGGTGCCCAGCAGGATTCCGGTGCCGCCCACCAGGACGCGCCACTGCGACGGCGTCGAGAACAGGGTTCGCCGGGTGAGCAGGGATCCGACGAGCGTGCCGCCGACGATGCCGATCAGTGTCAGACCACCGCCCGCGGACGCGGCGGCCGCTTCGCCGAGGCCGAATCGGCGTTGCAACAGGCTGGGCACCCAGAACGTCAGGCCACCGACCGCGAGGCTCATGACGGTGAGCGCGCCGCCGGTGAACCACAGCGTCCGGATCGGTGCGACGCGGCGGAGTTGGACCGGCATCGGGTCGGTGGTGGCCTCCGGCGCAGGCGTGTCCGCGCTGCCCGCGGCCAGTCTGTCGGCGTACCCCCGTTCGGGCTCGCGCACGCGTGACATCAGGACGGCGACCACCACACCGGGAATCGCCATGACGAGGAAGGCGCCGCGCCACCCGAGCCACTCGGCGAGCACTCCGCCCAGCACGATGCCGGCGCCGCCGAGGTAGGCCGCGGTCCGCCACCACCCGAAGGCCGTCGGGCGGGTCGCGGGTGGGTGGAAGTCGGCGAGCATGCTGGCGCTGGCCGGGTTGTCGATGGCCTCGGCGGCGGCGAGGCCCATGCGCACCAGGTAGAAGACGGCGAAGGTGGGAGCGAGCGCGGAACCGACCGTCGCCAGGGCCCACAGGAACACGACGACGGTGATGATGCGGCCGCGGTCGTGGCGATCGGCGAGGTAGGCGGCGGGCATCGCGAGGAGGCCCGCGGCGACGGCGGCCGCGGTGGGGATGGAACCGGCCGCCGTGTCGCCGAACCCGAACTCCGCCTGCAGCTGCGGCAGCACGGCGGCGACCAGGCTGAACTCGATGCGGTCTACCAGGGAGACCAGCACCAGCACGATCGCGGGTCCCCACCCGTACGGGAGGGTGAGGGAGTCGCGCCGCGCCCCGATCGTGCGCCACCGCGGTGCCCGCGTCGCCGCCGCACCCCGCTCGGTCCGATTCTCGGTCTCCGTCACTGCCGCCCCCGTCCGACCGGCGCGCCTGCCGATTCGGGCGCAGCCTATTCCGGCGAAACGCCCGGGTACCGTCGTCGGGAGAAGCTTGGGCGGACCCACCATCGGGCCCGCCCGGACCCTTGCTCAGCCCACAGGCAACTGCTGCACCGACCACCTGTTGCCGTCCGGGTCGGCGAAGTAGGTGAACAGGCCCCACCCCTCGTCCTTCACGGGGGTGGCCTCGACCCCGGCTGCCAGCAACATCTCCCGCGCGGCCTCCGCGTCCTGCACGACGACGAGCATCCCCTCGACGGAACCGGGAACTGCTGTCGTGATGTTCTTCCCGATCGCGATCGAGCACGCGGAACCGGGTGGGGTGAGCTGGACGTAGCGCACGTCCGGGAAGGGAGTGGCGTCGTGATCGGCGTGGAAGCCGATGCGCGTGTAGAACTCCTTCGCACGGTCGACGTCGGTGACGGGCAGCATGACGAGCTGGATCTCCATGGTGAGCGGGTGCGTGGCGGTCATGGTCGGCCTCTCCTCGTATCGGATGATGACCGAGATCCTGCTCGTGATCGAGGACAACCACTGTCCGCAGTGCGCCGCCGATTCCGAGGAACAGTAGGTGTCATCTCCGGTCACAGGTACTGTGACCGGACATTCGTCGTCAGGAGGACTCACATGGTCAGCGTGCGCAACAAGGTCGTGCTCATCACCGGCGCGGGCCGCGGTATCGGCGAGGCGACGGCGCGGGCTCTCGCGGCCAAGGGCGCGAAGCTGGTGCTGACCGACGTGGACGAGGCGCCGCTGACGGCACTCGTGGCCGATCTGGGCGACGTCGCCGTGGGGGTGCGCGCCGACGTACGGGATCTGGCGGACATGCAGGCCGCTGTGGACGCGGGAATCGCGCGATTCGGAGGCATCGACGTGGTCCTCGCGAACGCCGGCATCTCGAGCTACGGGTCGGTGCTCAACGTCGATCCGGAGACGTTCAAGCGCGTGATCGACATCAACACCACGGGCGTCTTCCACACCGTCCGCGCGGCGCTGCCCTCGCTCATCGAGCGCAAGGGATACGTGCTCGTCGTCTCGTCGCTCGCGGCCTTCACCGCGTGCCCCGGCCTCGCGTCGTACAACGCGAGCAAGGCGGGAGCCGAACACTTCGCCAACGCCCTGCGCCTCGAGGTGAAGTACCAGGGTGTGGACGTCGGCTCCGCCCACATGGCGTGGATCGACACTCCACTGGTGCAGGACGCCAAGTCCGACCTCACCGCGTTCCAGGATCTGCTGTCCGTGCTGCCCTGGCCGCTCGGCCGCACCCTGCCGGTCGAGGCGTGTGTCGATGCCTTCGTCCGCGCGGTGGAGCGGCGGTCACGCCGGGTCTACGTTCCCGGCATCGTGGGCGGCATCGGGTGGGTGCGCTCCGTGCTCACCACTCGGCTCGGTGAGGCCACGACGCTGCGCCACGTGCCGCGCATCCTGCCGAAGATGGACGCCGAGGTGAAGGCGCTGGGTCGCTCGGAGAGCGCGCGCAATCGCGCTGTGGTGGAGGGTCAGTCGACGCGGAGCGCGTGAGTCAGGCGGGCGCGCCCCGGCCCGAGATCCGACCAGTCGCCGGTGAACTCCAGCACCGCCAGCGCGGAGGTGGGGTAGCCCCGACGGATCCACACCGCCGCGTCCGACTCCTGATCGTCGGCGAGTTCCAGTGCCGTGAAGGGGATTCCGGGTGCGTGGCCCACCACCAACACGGTCGCCGCCGAGTCGTCGGTCGCGATGATCTCGCGGACGATGTCGTCGGGGGAGCCCCCGTAGACGGTGCCCTCGAAGCGCACCGGCGCGTCGACGGCCGTGCGCTCGAGAGTCTGGCGAGTACGCGTCGCCGTCGAGCAGATCACCGCGTCCACGGCGCCGACGTTCGCCCGGATCCAGTCGCCGGCCGCGGCGGCCTGGCGACGGCCCCGCTCGTCGAGCGGCCGGTCGTGGTCGTCCACCCCGTCCGGGTACGAGGACTTGCCGTGGCGCATCAGGATCAGGGTGTGGGTGTCGGACATCGCTCGATGCTAGTGCCCTACCGGGCGGCGAGCGATGCTGCTGCCCTCGGGCGTCCAGTCGATGTCGCCGCGCTCGCGAAAAGCGTTCAGCCACCCGATCATCGGCCAGTGTCCCCATCGACCGTGGAAGATGGCGGCGTTGGTCACGATGTCGTCGAGATGCTCGATCGGCGGCGAGGACACGGGGTGCCACTGATGGTGCGCGTGCGCTCCGCCGACCCACAGCAGATCCAGACCCGATCGTTCCGCGACGCGGCCGACGTCGGTGTCCTCGCCGCCGTAGCCCGTGTAGTCCTCGCAGAACCCCCCGAGCGTGTGCCACGTCGCCGACGTGACCGCGAACGACAGCGACCAGAACAGATCCCAGTTCGTTCCGATCTCGACGTGCCCGGGCGCCGGATTCGGGCGCGCCGCATGGGGATTCGTCCATTCGTCCAGGTCGTCCGGGTACCCACCGGAGACCTCGGGCAGGTAGGTGACCGGCCCGCACAGCACGGCTCCGTCGCGCGCACGACGGACGTACCGGTCGATCATCTCGCGGCTCGGGATGCAGTCGACGTCCAAGAAGATCAGCAGATCGGCACCGGCCTCGAGGGCGAGGCGGGCACCCTCGTTGCGCGCCCGAGCCAGGGGTAGCGCGTCGCCGACGCGGGGAACGACGGCGGTGGCGTCCACGACCGTCGGGTCACCCATCGACACCACGACGTGCAGATCGGCTCGCCGCGTCGAGCGAGCGAGACCGCGGCGTTGCGCAGCGAGGTGCCCCGCGCGACCCGACACGATCGTCACCACGGCCACCGAAGTCATGTAAGCACCGACGTCATGTCCGCACCGACGTCACGCCCACACGTCCTCGATCGCCGCTGCCGCACGACGCGCTGCGCCGTCCACCTCGGTCCGTGCCCGGATGTCGCCGGTCAGCGCACCGGCACGGTTCAGGATCTCGGGCCACCGGTCCGGATCGGGCCACGACTCGAGCGAGATCGCCAGCCCCGCGGCCCCCAGCGCGTGAGTGGTCGCGAGTTGCTCACCGTGCGGGCGACTCTCGGCCACGATCACCGCGGGTGCACCCGATGCGGCCACGTCGGCCACCGCGTTCTGCCCGCCGTGCGTGACCACCACGCCGGCACCGGTCAGCAGCGGCCACACGTCGTCCACCCAGGGGGTGCCGGGCACGCCGACACCGCGCCAGGTGCGGGTCGGCGTGGCAGCACCCGCTCGGGCGAGGTGGTCCGGGGTGAGAGCTGAGCCCCCTGCGCCCGCGAGCACGACGACGGACGTCGGGTCGCGGTCGGTTCCGGCGCGGGCACGATCGGCGTGGGCACTGATCGAACCGGCGTACACGGTCCTGTCCTCGAACTCGCGCAACCACTCCGGCCGGTACACCGAGGCCGACCACGGAGCGACGATGCGGTCGGCGACGCGATAGGCCAGCTGATGGGGCGCATCGGTGCGCTCGCCCGGCATCGCGAACACGACCACCCGAACACCCATGAGTCGCACGAACATCGCAACCTCGACGGACACGTCCACGACGACGCATCGGGGGCGAAGCTCGTCCACGAACCGCGCGAGGGCGGCCATGCGGTCGGTCATCCCGGGGACCGAGGTGGGCGCCCAGTGGACGACCCCGTGAGCGGTGGGGTCGTCCGGATCGTCACCGCCGGCGGGTGTGTCCGGAGCGGGATCGGCGGAGCCGTCGGGTGTGTCGAGAGGAAGTGTGATCCAGCCCGCGAACGGGTCGATGTCCGACGGCCGGGGCCGCGAGGACAGCACCGTCACCGGCTCGGCGAGCGCCCGTGCGACGGACCGGGCCCGGGTCAGATGCCCCACGCCGTGGTGGTGGACGTAGTACCCGATCATGCAGGGACGGCGGCGGTTCGGCCCGACGTCGTCAGCAACTCGCGGTAGAGGTCGAGATAGCTGTCCACCATCGTCGCGTCCGAACAGATGCGCTCCGCGCGAGCGCGGGCGTGCGCACGGGGGAGGCGCGCAGCATCTCCGATGGCCCCGGCGAGAGCGTCGATGTCGTCGGCGGGCACCATCCGGCCACACGTGTCGTCGAGGATCTCCGGGATGCCGCCGCGACGGAAGGCCGCCACCGGTGTGCCGCACGCGAGTGCTTCGGCGACCACGAGCCCGTACGGCTCGTCCCACTGCGGCGTCACCAGTGCGACGGCGGCTCCGCCGACCAGATCGGCGAGTTCCTTCTGCATCAGGTGACCCTCGTAGGTGACGCCGTCGCCGAGGCGGGGCTCCACCGCCGTCCGGAAGTAGTCGTCGTCGGCTGCCGGTCCGGCGATGCGCAGGTGGTAGCCGGCGCGCCGGGCGGCGTCGATGGCGAGATCGACCCCCTTCTCGGGAACCAACCGGCCCGTCCACACCGCGTACTCGCCCGCCCCGCCGCGATCGCCGGTGCCCTGGCCGAACGGCCACCGGTCGAGCGGGATCCCGTTGGGAACCACGGGGATCGGACCCGCGACGGGTAGCCACTGCTGCGCCGTGTACTCGCTCACCGCGGCGTACCCGGTGTTCGGATTGAGCGGCACCGCGGCCGCCGACTCCAGCCAGGCGAGCGGTGGCGTGTGCAGCGTCGTGAGCATGGGGACCGGCACCATCGAGGACATCGCGATGGGCAGGTAGTGGAGGCTGTGATTGTGGATCACGTCGAACGACTGTGCCAGGGGCCCGGCCAGTTCGAGCATGACCGACAGATAGGCGTGATGCTCGTGCACCACCCACGACGGTCCCATGTGTTCGGTCCGCGCGTGCGGACTCATCTGGAACGTGTGGACGTCGATGACGTCGTGCGCGACGTCGGTCGACGTGCCTTCGGCACCGAAGAGCGTGACGCGATGGCCGCGCTCGGTGAGGGCATGGGCGAGATGCCACACGTGTGCCTCGAGGCCACCCGCGAACGGTTGCGCGATGGGGAAGCGCGACGATCCGAGAAGGGCGATGCGCAGTGGACGTGCGGCGGCGGCGACCGTCATACGAGCACGGCTCCGTCCGCGCGGCCCGAGGCGACGGGAGCGGACAGGGCACGGTAGAGCGCGGCGTGCTCGGCGGCGATCGCGCTCTGCTGATGACGTCGGTAGTCGGCGAAGTCCGGGCCGGTCGGCTCGGTGCGCAGCGCCTCGCCCACCGCGGCATCGAGCGACGCGGGATCGAAGAGGCCGGGTCCGAACACGAAGGTGGGGCACGGGAACTGATCGGCGAAGTGGCCGATGTCCGGGACGACGGGGACGACGCCGAGGTCGCGGCACGCCTCCATCCAGCCAGAGTGCGTACCGAAGCGGTACGGAAGCACGGACACGTCGATCTCGGACAGGTACTGCCACAGCTCCGCGTCGGTGAACCGACGATGCACCCGCACGTCGACGTCCGGGTGATCACGGAAGGCCAGCAATCGCTCGCCGCGCTCCGGTGCGTACCAGTGGCTCGTGTGGTCGAACACGTCGTCGTCGATGTCGAGACGCACCACGGCGTCGCGTGCCGACGCGGCCGCCACGACGGTCGACATGACCGCCTCGGGATCGAGGTTCGCGCGCAGCGACTTGGCGTGCACGGCGACGACTGCGCGCTCGTGCGCCGTGGTGTCGCGTGCGGCGATGACGCCGAGCGGTGCGACGTGCGGATGCGGGATCACCATCGCCGAGCGGCCCCACAGACGTTCGATCTCCCGAGCGGCGCGGTCGGTCAGCGTGATGACGGCGGCCGCGGCGGGGACGAGGACGTCGAGCTGGGACCGGTGCATGTCGAGCTCGGCGAAGTGTGGATTGTGCAGGTCGTGCACCGTGAGGACGAGGGGGGTCGACGACTCGCGCAGCACGGAGACGACGTCGGCGAGACGGTCCGGTGTGGCGGCGTCGAAGCCGAAGTGCAGGTGCACCACGTCGATGTCGTCGATGTGCGCGCGGAGATAGTCGGGCTCGAGCAGGCGCGGGGGCCACCACTGCCCGGGCGTGGTCGCCTCGAGGGGCCGGGGATCGTCGAGCAGAAGAATGTCGTCGCCCGTGGCGACGACAGCGGCGACGTACGGGTGCGCAGCAGGGATGGATGCGACGGCGATCACGGCTCGGGTCATCCTCTCGGGGGCAGACGCGCGCGCCCGAGGGGTGGGCAGGGCGGCACGGGTGTACGAACAGGGATCGGGCCGCCTTCTGGACCACGACACAAGAGGAATGCCCCGGGGGGCTCGTCCACAAACGCGGTGTCGTGCAGGTCTCTCACCGCTTCGCCTGCGCGCTGTCCGGGTAACCCGACGTCATGCCTCACTCTGCGTCGACCGAGCCGGACGGCCGGACGCGTCACTACGGCGAGTTCTACGGTCTCGACCCGGTGCCCGACGATCCACCGCTGTGGATCGTGCTCGGGAACTGCCAGGCCGAGGCCGTGCGAGTGATGCTCGACGAGGTGCCGGACGCGCCGTTCCGGACCGTGCGCATGCCGCCGGTGCACGAACTCGACTCGGCCGACGTGCGGCACCTCGCCGAGCTGGCCGGCCGGGCCTCGGTGTTGCTGGCGCAGCCGGTTCGCGACGACTACCGCGAGCTGCCGATCGGGACGAACCAGGTGGCGTCGATGCTGCCGGAGCACGCCCGGGTCGTGCGGTGGCCGGTCTTGCGGTACAGCGGGCTGTACCCGTTCCAGGTGATCGTGCGGCACCCGAGCGACCCGTCGGCGTCTCCCGCCGGCGCTCCGTACCACGATCTGCGCACGGTGCTCGTGGCCGCAGGCAGAGTGGAATCCGAGCAGTGGCGCGCCGCTCCCGTCGCCCCTGACGCGCTGCGCGCGAACGCCGAGGCGAGCATCGCCGAACTCGCACGACGCGAGCGCCGGGACTGCGACGTCGCGATCTCGGACGTCCTGACCGCGCACGGAGCGGACGCCGCACACACGATCAATCACCCCGGCAATCCCGTGCTGCTCGAGCTGGCCACGCGCATCCTGTCGGCAGCCGGTGTCGACGCTGCGGCGGCGGATCCCGGCCGCGTACTGCTCGATTCGGTGCACACGCCGCTGGAGTCCGCTGTCATCGACGCGCTCGGCCTCGGCGCCGCGCCCCGGCCGGACTGGGTGATCGGCGGCTCCGTCGTCGATGCCGAGGACATTCACCGTCGCCAAGTGCAGTGGTACGCGGAGCATCCCGCGTTCGTGGACGCCGCGCTCACCCGACACGCGGACACACTCTCGCTGCTGCTGTCGGAGGTCGCCTCGTGACGTCGGTCGCGCATCTCGTCATCGGTCCCGAGCGACACGGGGTGGTGCAGTTCGCGCTGCGCATCCGCGACGGCATCATCGACGCCGGTCTCGAGTCGACGCTCCTGCGTCACGAGTCCGCGAGTGACGTCACGTCGATTCCGGACGTCGACGTCGTGCACCTGCACGTGACGGACCGGTTGTTCGGGTCACCGGCGACGGCTGCGGCCGGGGTGGTCGAGGACCTGGCGCGGCGCATCCACGCATCGGGTTCCGCTTTCGTGGTGACGCTGCACGATCTGCCGCAGCCGTCCGACGGTCGATCCGCGTCCGCGCGCGTCGAGTGCTACCGACGGGTGGTCGCGTGCGCGGACACCGTGATCGTCAGCAGCGAGCACGAACGAGACCTGTCGCGCGAGGCCGGTATCGGTACCCCGTCCGTCGTGATCCCGCTTCCCGTCGCGACGGGGGCCGGCATCCGCACGGACAGCGGCGAGGTGACCGTCGGCGTCCTCGGGTTCCTGTACCCGGGCAAGGGACACGCCGAGGTGCTGGACGCGCTGCCCCCGGGCGCGCACCTGCTGGCACTGGGAACGCCGTCGCCGGGACACGATCATCTGGTCGACGAGCTGACCGAGTCCGCAGCGGCACACGGCACCACCGTGCGTGTCACCGGCTACATCGACGACGCCGACCTTCCGGTCGAACTCGGCCGCGTCACCGTTCCCGTGGCGCATCATCGGCACATGTCCGCCTCCGGGTCGATCAACACCTGGATCGAGCACGGCCGTCGACCGCTGGTGGTGGCCGGCGCGTACACCCGTGAGTTCGCCCGGCGCTCGCCCGGCACCGTGACCCTGTACGAGGAGGACCGACTCGCCGAGGCGCTCGCCGACGCGGCGGGTGACCCCGAGTCGACGTGGCTGGAGGACGGGGTCGTCGCACACCCCACGCGCGCGGAGGTCGGCGCCGCGCACGTGCGGGTGTACGCGAGGTCGGCCGTGGTGCACGCGTGATCACCACCGCCGTCCCCACCCCGCTCGGCCACGCGGTGCCCGGCAACAGGTGGGACCTGCTGCGCGACATCGATGCTCCGCGCCCGTCGGTCAGCGTCGTCGTGCCCTATTTCGAACAGCAACGGTCGCTGGATCTGGTTCTCGCGGCGCTCGAGCATCAGACGTACCGCGCGTTCGAGGTGATCGTCGCGGACGACGGCTCGGCCACGGCGCCGCTCGTCCGCAGTGCACTCGACGTCACGGTGGTCTCGCAGGAGGACCGTGGCTTCCGCGCCGCCGCGGCGCGCAATCTCGGGGCGCGTGCCGCGTCCGGTGACGTGCTCTGTTTCCTCGACGCCGACACGGTTCCCGAGCCCGGGTACCTCCAGGCGCTCGTGCGTCTGCCGTCGCTGGTTCCCGATGCACTCACGGTCGGTCGACGGCGACACGCGGACCTGTCCGCGCTGGGCCGACTTCCGGGGCCGGACGACGGAATCCTCGACGAGCCGCGCTGGTTGATCGACGCGTACCGCGGTTCGCGCGATCTGCTCGATGCCGATCATCGCTCCTATCGCCACGTCATCAGCGCGGTGATGTGTTGCACCGCAGCATTCTTCGAGGAGATCGGCGGCTTCGACGAGTCGTTCGGCGGATACGGCGGAGAGGACTGGGAGCTGGCGAATCGCGCCTACCTCGCCGGCGCCCTGATCGCGCACGTGCCGGACGCCGTCGCCTGGCACGACGGTCCCGACTGGGCGGGCCGACCCGGTGAGCAACGCACCGAGCAGAAGAACGCTGAGGCTCTGTCCCTGCTTCCACTCGTCACCGACCCCGCTGCGCGCACCCACGGCGTCCGGTACGCCGTTCCCGACCTCACGGCCGTCGTGCACGCCGACGGACACAGTGCCGCATCGCTGTTGGTGACGGTGGGATCGGTGCTCGCGCAGGGGGACGTCACCGTGTGGGTGGACGGGACGGACGCCGCGGATCTCGTCGCGTCGTGGCGGACCGACGACCCGCGAATCCGCCTCGGTGTCCCCGGCGGCGACGACGTACGGCGCAGCCGCTTCGGGCTCGACCTCGTCGGTCCGGTCGTCCTGGCCCCGGATGCAGCGCGGACGCTGGAGGCGTCGACGCCTCCGCAAGGCCCCGGTCTGGTGCGGTCGAGCGTGCCGGGCGGCAGTGTCGAGTGGTGGTCGTGGCGCGCCGTGCGCCGGGCCCGCCGGTGGGCCGACGCATTGGATCGCACCCCGCAGCAGGCCCTCGCCGACCTGTTCGGCATCACGGACGTACCGGCCGACGAGGTCGGCATCGCGGCGGGTCCGCATCAGCCGGACCTGTCGTGGTGAGACCCCCGAACCATTCGAGTCACAGGACACCGGAGGCACCATGACCACCGAGCACGACATCGTCATCATCGGCGGGGGCAACGCGGGCATCAGCGCCGCCGCCCGTTTCCTGAACAAGGGCGTCTCCGACGTGGTGGTCATCGAACCGCAGGAGGTGCACACCTATCGGCCGCTGCTGTCCTACGTCGGCGGCGGGCAGGCGTCCCTCGCGTCCGCGCAGCGCTCCCAGCGCTCGGTGACACCGAAAGGCTGTACCTGGATCCGGGAGCGTGTCGTCTCGGTGGACACCGTGACGCGGACGGTGCGCACCGAGTCGGGCACGGAGGTGCGCTACCGCGACCTCGTCGTGGGATCCGGTCTCGTGCCCGATCACGACGCACTGCCCGGAATCGACGCGGCGCTCGCGTCGTCGTCGGTGGCGAGCAACTACCTCGACGAGGCGACGCGTACCTGGCACCTCGTGCAGACGATGCGTCCCGACGGGCACGCCGTCTTCACGGTTCCTCGTGCGCCGGTGAGCTGCACCGGCACCACCATCAAGCCGCTGTTCCTCGCCGCCGCGCACTGGCGGAAGGTGGGTGCCGCGCCGTCGATGACGCTGGTGGTCGACCGCCCGGATCTCGTGGGAGTGCCGGCGCTCGACGCCCGGCTGCGGAAGTACCTGCGGGAGCTGGATGTCCGAGTGCTTCACCGCACCGCCGTGACGGCGCTCGCGCCGGGCGAGCGATCGATCACGGTGACCGGCGCGGACGGTCGCACCGAGCGGATCGGCTACGACATGCTGCATCTGGTGCCGCCCTACCGCGGACCGCGGTGGGTCGAGGAGACCGGCCTGGCGAGCGCTGATCCCGGCACGCACGCAGTGGTGGACGTGGATCCGCGGACCTTCCGGCACCGCACACACGAGGGCGTGTGGGCCGTGGGCGACGGCGCGTCCATCGACACCGACCCCTCGGGCGGCGGACTACGCCGCCAGGTGTCGATCCTCGTCGACAACGTGCTGGCGCAACGATCGAACGAGGCGCTGGGGGAGTACGACGGCTACACCGTGGCGCCGATCCCGGTGGACGCGCGGCGTCTCATCGCGGCCGAGTTCGATCGCACCGGCGAGATCACGTCGTCGTTGCCGTCGTTCCTGGACCCGCTGAAGCCCCGTCGGCTCTCGTGGGCGGGCGACCGGTTCGGCCTGCCGTTCACGTACTGGCACCTGTTGCTGAAGGGCCATCTCTGAGTCAGCTCGTCGGGCGCAGCATTCCGGTGAGGAACAGTTGCGTCGCAGCATCGACGATCTCGTCGGGGGTCGCACCGATGTGGTCCTGCAACCGGGCGGAGACGAGTTCGGAGCAGGCGCCGATGAACATCAGCGCCATGAGCCGGTCCTGCGGCGGCGGGAGTGCGCGGTCGGCCCAGAGTTCGTGCGAGCGTTCGACGACCACGTCCGCGACGGCGTCGATGGTCGCCTGACGTCGAGCTCGCAGGGTCGGCGACGCCATCGACTCGACGAACGCGATCCGGCCCTTGCGGGGGTCGGACAGCATGATCGACACCACGGCGCTCAGAGCGGCCCGCACGCGGTCGGCGACGTCTCCGTCCGTGGACGAGACGGCATGGATCGCAGCGCTTCTCACCTCGTCGGCAACGCCGTCGAGCACGGCGAGCAGCAGGTCCGACTTGGTGCGGAAGCTCTCGTAGAAATACCGCTCGGTGAGCCCGGCGGCCGCGCAGACCGCGGTCATCGTCGTCTTGTCGGTGCCCACCGAGGACATGAGGTCCAGGCCCGCCTCGATCAGTGCGGCCCGGCGGCGGACGGCGCGGTCCGCCGCGTCCACTCCGCCGTAGGTCCTGCTCGCGGGTTCCGCCATACCGTCAGTCTCGCAGGTCTTGACGAATGCCTCTCCTGTGACGCACACTACATCTGACAGGATGCCCTGTCAGATACTCAGGAGGCCCCATGGCTCACGCGCTCGCCGCCCCACCGCTCGGCTCCGATCTCCGTCCCGTCATGGGCAGCGCGGGCATCCCCTACGTCGGCCGTTCGATGCAGTACATCCGGGACCCCCTCGCCCTGTGGCGGCAGCAGGAGCGGCGCTACGGGCAGGTCTCGTGGCACACGATGGCGGGCCGGCGCGTGGTGCTGGTGCTCGGCGCCGACGGGTGCGAGGAGATCCTGACCAACCGGGACAAGGCGTTCAGCAACGCACTCGGCTGGCGGCCGCTCATCGGGCCGTTCTTCGACAACGGGCTCATGCTCATGGACCTCGGCGAGCACCGCCACCACCGGCGGCTGCTGCAGCAGGCGTTCACCAAGGACCGTCTCGCGTCCTACGCCGCGGCGATGGAACCGCTGATTGCCCGCACCGTGCAGGAGTGGGACTCGTCGGAGCACTTCGAGATCTATCCCGCCGTGAAGTCGTTGACGCTCGGCCTCGCGACCGAGGTGTTCATGGGCGGGGTGCGCGACGGTGACACCCGGCTGGACGCCGTCAACAAGGCCTTCGTCGACTGTGTTCAGGCGGCGACGTCCATCGTCCGGCTCGACGTGCCCGGTGGTCGGTGGCGCCGGGGTCTGAAGGGTCGACGCTTCCTCGAAGACTTCCTGCGGGACTATCTTCCGGATCGGCGGCGCGGCGACGGCCGAGATCTGTTCTCGGTGCTCGCCCACCTCGAGGACGACGACGGCGAGCGCTTCTCCGACGACGCGATCATCGACCACATGATCTTCCTGCTGATGGCAGCGCACGACACGTCGACCATCACCATCTCCACGATGGTCGATCAGCTCGGCCGACACCCGCAGTGGCAGGAGGAATGTCGCCGGCAGTCGCTGGCTGCGGGCCCCGATGTCTCCGCACCCGAGGCGCGGGCGGGTCTGACGGCACTCGACGCGGTGATGAAGGAATCGCTGCGCATGCTCGCTCCGCTGCCCACCATGGCGCGATGGACGGTGCGGGACACGGTGATCCGCGGCCATCACGTGCCTGCCGACGTGATGGTGGTGGCCACGCCGCACTACACGCATCACGATCCCACCTACTGGTCGGATCCCGAGGTCTTCGACCCCACCCGCTTCGACGGTCGCGCGCTGCCGCACAAGTTCGCGTGGCAACCGTTCGGCGGCGGGGTCCACACGTGCCTGGGTCAGTTCTTCTCGGCCATCGAGATCACGATGGTGCTGCACCACCTCCTGCGCCACCACACGTGGTCGGTGCCGGCCGATCGTGCGACACCGATCGACTTCACCTCCTTGCCGTATCCCAAGGACGGGCAGCCCGTGCGGCTGCAGCGCCGCAGCTGACGGTGCCGAGGCCCTGTGTCGCCGCGGCGATGCTGTGTACGAGCAGCACCATGCCCCACGGCCCGGCCACCCAGACGGGCCAGGGGTACAGCATCGATCCCGAGGCGACGCAGGTGATCACGTAGATCACGCTGCACAGCGCGACCACCGACGCCCACCGCAGCCACGCGGCCGCGGGCACGGTCGTCGGATGTCCGGGTGTGGACGGCGCTGGATGCAGATCGGCGGTGACGGCGGCCAGGTCTGCATCGGAGCGAGCCGAGACCACGGCCGCGGAGCGGGTGTCGAACTCGTCCAGGGTCAGGCGCCCGTCTCCCACCGCGGCGGTGAGGAGTGCGAGTGCCTGCTCGTGTGTCTGCGGTGCGGTCATCGAACGCTCGATTCGTCGGGGTGGTCGAGATCGGGGTGGTCGAGATCGGGGTGGTCGAGATCGGGGGTCGACAGTCCACTGTGGAATGTCCAATCTCAGACTGCACTGTCCACTGTGGACTGTCAAGGTGTGGGACGATGACGCCATGGCCGACACTCGTGGCACCACCGTCAACGCGACGGCGGCCTCTCTGCTGGGATTCCTGCACAACGGGCCCATGTCCGGATGGGACCTCGTCGCCACGGCGCAGGTCTGCATCGGCGGCTTCTGGACGGTCACGCGCTCCCAGGTCTACCGCGAACTCTCCGGCCTCGCCCGCGCCGGACTGGTGGAGGAACTCGAGACGCAGGCGCGTGATCGCAAGCCGTACCGCATCACCGACGCGGGGCGAACAGAGTTCGCCGCCTGGATCTCGGTGCTCCCCGAGCCGGAGGTCATTCGTCATCCGCTGCTGCTGATGATCTCCTTCGGCGAGCACGTGCCGGCGTCCGTGCTGAGCGAGGCAGTGGCGGCGCACCGGAGCACGCACGAGGAGAACCTGCGCCGGTATCGCGAGCAGAAGGACGCCGCGCTCGACGATCCCTACGCCGCGGCCACCCTCGATTTCGGCATCGCCTACGAGACGATGGTGTTGAGCTGGCTCGACGGCCTGCCCTGGCAGTAGGCGACCGGCCTCCGGCCTGCTCGGGCAGTAGGCGACCGGCCTCCGGCCTGCTCGGGCAGTAGGCGACCGGCCTCCGGGGTTTCTGCTCCCCTCGCGCCGCCTGCGAGCGGGATCCCGCCGATTCAGTCGGCGAGAGGAGCAGAAACGCCACTCGCGCCGGCGCGCGCCACCACGCACGCGATCGTGCGTACCGCGTCGTCCACCATGAACCACACCGTCACCGCCGGCGCACCGTCCACGTCGTGCCGACGCCAGCGGAGCGTGACGTGATCCGGCGCCATGATCGGCGAGAGGTACTCGATGACCGCGCGGTGCGGTCCGCCGGTGATCTCGCCGGACTCCGCGCGGGCGAGCACCTCCTCGACGGCCTGCCAGTAGGCGGCGTTGTTCACGTGGTTGAACGCGTCGACGTCGGTGATGCGCAGCGGGAACGCGAGATCTGTCAGTGAGGACTCCGGGGCCGGATCGCGGAGCCACTGCTTCCACCTGAGTCTGGTCTCGCCCGCTGTGCGGGTGAGCAGCGCGAGCCCCTCGTCGGAGATGCGCGTCGGCATGCCCGTCGTCGACGAGATGCTGATCCAGAATCCCTCGGTGCGGATGTGCGCGCCCTTGTCGCCGGTGATGTCGACGCGCATGTTCGACCATCGTGTCGACAGACCGGAACACCAGCGCCGCAACGTGATCCGCTCGGGCCAGACCGACGGTCGGTCGATGTCCATGATCGTGCGGCGCACGATCCAGAACGGATCCGTCTCCCCGAGTCCGGAGGCGTCGAGGTTGTCCGACCCGATGTCCTGCAGGTACCGGGCGACGGAGTCGTAGCGCAGCCGGTTCGCGGTGTCGACGTCGCCGGCGCGGATGGGCCACGCGGTCTCGAACCCCTCGCCCGTCGGCGGCTGTGGTGCGAGTTCGTGGCTGGTGACGGGGGAGAGGTCCATGGTGCTCATTTCCGACGTGATGGTCAGGACGTGCGGGCGCAGATCTCGTCGACGGCGTAGCGGTACCCGCGGACGCCGCACCCGGCGATCACCGACACGGCGATCCCCGAGACGAAGCTGTGGTGTCGGAACTCCTCGCGGGCGTGCACGTTCGAGATGTGGATCTCGACGACGGGGATCTCGGGCACGACCAGAGCATCGCGCAGAACGACGGACGTGTGGGTCAGGCCGCCCGGGTTGATGACGATTCCCGACGCCGTCCCGCGCGCCTCGTGAATCCAGTCGACCAACGCGCCCTCGTGATTGGACTGCTCGGCGCGGACAGTGCGTCCGTGGCGTTCCGCGGTCTCGCGGCACAGCGCGACCACGTCGTCGAGCGTCTCGGTGCCGTAGACCTCGGGTTGGCGGGTTCCGAGCATGTTCAGGTTCGGACCGTTGAGCACCAGGATGGGCAGCGGGGAGGCCGGAGGCCGGCCGTCGTCAGGCAGCGTGTCGTGGTGGGCGTGACCGTGGGTCATGGGTGCGGACTCTACCCGGGAGACTGAGCAGCATGCGCGCGTGGATCGTCTGGGGAACAGGTGTCCTCGCCTACATCGTCGGCGTCCTGCATCGCACGTCGTTCGGTGTGTCGGGGCTCGACGCGGCGGATCGGTACGCCGCGAGTCCGTCGGTGCTGTCGTCGTTCGTCGTCCTGCAGGTCGTCGTCTACGCGGCCATGCAGATCCCCGCGGGAGTGCTGCTCGACAGGGTGGGTCCGCGCGCGATGATCGTCACGGGAGCGCTGGTCATGGCGTCGGGGCAGATGATCCTGGCGTTCACCGACTCGCTGCCGGTGGCGGTGGCGGCCCGTGCCGTCGTGGGTGTCGGTGATGCGCTGACGTTCATCTCGGTGCTGCGGCTGGTGCCGAAGTGGTTCGCGCCCCGCCGGGTTCCGCTGGTCTCGCAGCTGACGGGCATCTTCGGGCAGGTCGGGCAGGTGCTGTCCGCGGTGCCGTTCCTGACGCTGCTGCACGGCGGGGGGTGGTCCGTCGCCTACGGCGCGGCCGCAGCCAGCGGGGTGGTGGTCGCGCTGGCGGCGTTCCTCGCCGTCTCGAACTCGCCCGATCCCGGACCCGGCAGCGCGCCGCGGGTGACGTTCCGCGAGACGGTGCGCAACATCTCCGTCGTCTGGTCACGGCCCGGTACCCGGCTCGGCTTCTTCTCCCACATGGGGACGCAGTTCTCCATCACCGTGTTCGCGCTGATGTGGGGAGTGCCCTACCTCAGTTCGGCGCAGGGGGTGTCGTCCGCGGTGGTGGGCGCGCTGCTCACCACGTCGGTGGTGTCGGCCATCGTGTCGGGCATCGTCGTCGGCATCCTGACGGGGCGTTATCCCATGCGTCGGTCGTGGATGGTGCTGGCGATCATGGCCAGCAACGCCCTCATGTGGGCGGTGGTGCTCGCTCTTCCGGGACCCGCGCCGACGTGGTTGCTCTTCGTCCTGGTGATCGTCATCTCGGTCGGTGGTCCGGGGTCGGCCATCGGCTTCGACTACGCGCGCACGTTCAATCCGTCGGTCGCGCTCGGCACCGCCCAGGGCATGGTGAACATCGGCGGTTTCCTCGCATCGCTGCTGGTGATGCAGGCCATGGGCGCCATTCTGAACGCGATGGGCGGCTACACCTTCGAGGCGTTCCGCGTCGCGTGGCTCACGCAGTACGCGGTCTGGGCCGTGGCGGCGACGGGTGTGCTGGTGGCCCGCCGCAAGACCCGTCGCGACGCGGGGATCTCGCCCCGGACCTGGCGTGAGGTCAGGGAGCGGATGCGGTCGCAGCGACCGGCACGGGAGCCGTCGGAGCCGTGAAGGCCGACCGCCCGGCGAGGACCCCGAGCAGTGCCAGCAGCATGGTGACGGCCGCGAAGACCAGCACCGCCGTCACCGACAGGGTGTCGACGATGCCGCCGCCCACCAGGGCACCCGTCGCGATGGCCACCTGGAAGGTCACGACGTAGATCGCCGACGCGCGGTCCGCCGCGGCCCCGGCCGGTGCCGAGTGCAGGACGGCGGACTGGATGCACACCGGGATGGTGGTGAAGGCCATGCCCCACAGAGCGATGGCGACGATCGCCAGCACGCCGGATCCGGTGGACAGCGCCAGGACCAGCGCCGCGAGCGCCGTGGTGATGGCGGTGAGGACGACGATCGTCGAGCGCCACGGACCGCGGTCGTACGTGCGACCGATGAGCCAGATGCCGGCGACGCCGGCGAGTCCGTAGACGAACAGCATGGTCGAGAGCACGCTCCCCGATGTGCCGATGCCCTCGCCGACCACGAGCGCGAAGTACGTGTAGCCGGCGAAGTGGCCCAGCGCGGCGAGGAACGTGATGCCGCACAGCAGGACGAGCACCCGGCTGATGCCGGGGCGCGACGTGGCCGTGGTGGCGACCGGAGTCGCGACCGGGAGAGCGGGCAGCAACCGGGTGAGGGCGACGGTGATGGCCAGCGCGACGACGCCGAGCGTCGCCGCGGCGACGCGCCAGTGCGTCCACTGTCCGAGGGCGGCGGTCAGCGGATTGCCCGCGACGAGTGCCAACGACGTCCCGGCGTAGACGAGCGCGATGGCCTTCGCGCGCTTGCCCGGTGCGGCGAGTGACGCCGCGACCGGAGCCACCACGGCCCAGAACACACCGTGGGTGGCCGCGCAGATCAGTCGTGCTCCGACCAGCATCGGATAGCCGACGGACACCGCCGACACGAGTTGCGACACCGCGAGTGCGCCGGCGGTGATGACGACGACCTTGCGACGGTCCCACGACTTCACCGCCGCCATCAGCGGCAACGTGATCACGGCGACCGCGTACGCGTAGAAGGTCAGCAGCAGCCCGATGGCCGATTCGCCGACACCGAGGTCGGCGGACATCTCGGGGAGCAGTCCCACCGGCAGCGTCTCCGCCGTGACGTAGATGAACGCGGTCGCGCCGAGGACGAGCAGAGCGGGCGTGTTCGCGCGCGGAGGTGCCGTGGACATGCTGTGTAACGATACACACGGTCTCCGATGGGCGATAGAGTGACGATCGATGACCTCGCACACACGCGTCACCATGGCCGACGTCGCGGCGGCGGCCGGCGTCTCGGTCATGAGCGTGTCCTACGCGTACGGGCGGCCGGAGCGGGTGTCGGACGAGACGCGGGCGAAGGTGTTCGACGCCGCCGAGCGACTCGGCTACACCGGCCCGCACCGGGGCGCGCAGTCGCTCCGCAGCGGCCGCAGCAACAACCTCGCCGTGCTTCTGACGGAGAAGCTGACGTACGCGTTCGACGACCCGCAGGCCCGCCGGTTCCTGTCAGGAGTGGCCGATGCGTGCCTCGACACCGACACCGGCCTGGTGATCCTGCCGAACACGCGCGTCGCCCGCGACGTCGACCGGGTGCGCGACGCCGCCGTGGACGGGTACGTCTTCTGGACCACGGTCACCGGGGACCCACTGCTCGACGCGGCCGTCGCCACCGGGCGACCCGTGTGCGTGCAGGGCGGTCCGGAGCACGACGGCACGACGTTGATCAGCATCGACGACGCCGCCGCGGCCGAGGCGGTCGCCCTGATCGCCCTCGCGGGTGCCGCGCGACCGCTGGTGCTCGCTTTTCCTGCCGACGAGCATCGGGAGCGGCGCCTCGTGCACGGACCGGATCCGGAGACGATCGACTTCCCGGTGACGAGGAACCGTCTGCGGGGCTACCGCGCGGCTGCCGAGGCGCTGGGGCTCGACTGGTCCGCGGTGCCCGTCGCGTTCGGCACCGGCAGCTTCCGCTCGGAGGGGACGCGCGCGATGCAGGATCACCTGGACGCGCTGCCGGACACGGTGCTGGCGATGAGTGACGAGATGGCGCTCGGGGCATTGTCGGTGGTGCGGGACCGCGGCCTGCAGGTGCCGGGCGACCTGGCGATGGTCGGGTGGGACGACACCGAGGAAGCGGCGGGCGCAGGGCTGACGACGGTGGCCCAGTCGCTGTACGAGCAGGGGCGCAGCGCTGCGCGGGCCGTGCTCGCGGGTGAGCCCGTCGCGACACCGGAGTGGCACGTCGTGCGGCGGACCTCGACGAGGTGAGGCGTGCGCAGGCTGCACACGAACCACCGCCCCGGGGGTGGATGTGCTGATTCGTCACGGCCTGTGTGCAACCGGGGTACGGCGCATCTGACCGTGCAGTAGGTTCGGCCTCATGAGTGGCGCCGATCACACAGACGTTTCCCCTACCGACCATCGCGATCCCGAGCTGCAGGACCAGGCCGAGCGGGTCGCCGCCGCGGCCCGGCTGACGATGAAGGACAAGCGCGAGAACGCGTCCGGTGGACTCGGCGGCCTGGTCGCTTCGCGCGCCGGCGACTGGGACCTCACGGACCAGGACGTCGACAGCATGCGGCGCCAGGAGAAGTTCTGGAACCCGCTCGTCGACAAGTACTTCCGCATGGAGATCGACGGGTGGGAGACCATCCCGCCGCCACCGGTGCTGCTGGTCGGCGTGCATTCGGGTGCACCGTTCGTGTGGGACGCCTGGACGGTGGGGGCGCAGTGGTGGCGACGGTTCGGCCCGTCACGCACGCTGCACGGCACCGCGCACGATGCGCTGATGGCCTTCCCCCTCATCGGCACGGTGTTCCGGTCGATGGGTGTGCTGCCCGCTGCTCCAGACTCGATGTCCACGGCACTGGCCGAGGGGCGCGACGTCATCGTGTGGCCCGGAGGTGAGGTCGACTCGCTGCGACCGTGGAGCGAACGTGACGTCGCCACCCTCGGCGGGCGCACCGGCTTCATCAAGCTCGCCATCCGCTGCGGGGTGCCGATCGTGCCGATCGCCACCGTCGGCGGTGCCGACGCCATGCCCGTGCTGGTCCGCGGTGACAAGCTCTCGAAGATGTTGGGGCTGGACAAGATCGCGCGACTCAAGGTGTTCCCCATCGCCGTGTCGCTGCCGTGGATCATCGCGCCGGCCGCACTTCCGCAGATCCCGCTGCCCGCCAAGATCCGGACCCGCTTCATGCCGCCCGTCGAGGTGGATCACGATCTCGCCCGCGTGGACGACGAGGAGTACGTGGAGGCCAAGTACGAGGAGGTGCGGCGCTCCATCCAGTCCGGCATGGACGCGCT
This sequence comes from Rhodococcus sp. BP-160, assembly GCF_019836205.1. Lineage (NCBI taxonomy): Bacteria > Bacillati > Actinomycetota > Actinomycetes > Mycobacteriales > Nocardiaceae > Rhodococcus > Rhodococcus sp. BP-160. The sequence continues at coordinate 203,912 of NZ_JABUEK010000003.1, read as the reverse complement.
CGCCACCAAGAGGAAGTTCCCGCTCTTCCGCTGATGCCTAAGCTGACGGGGTGAGTCACAGCATCGCGGAGGCGTCCGAGCAGACCGGGCTGACCATCGACACGCTGCGGTACTACGAGCGCGACGGGTTGCTCCTGCGCGCGGTGCCGCGGTCGTCCACCGGACAGCGCCGCTACAGCGACGACGACATCACGTGGATCGTCCTCATCACCCGACTGCGCGCCACCGGGATGTCGATCGCGGAGGTGCGGCACTACGCCGACCTGGTGCGTCAGGGCGAGGGGACGGAGCAGCAGCGGCTCGACGCCCTCCGCGCGCATCGGGAACGGGTGCTGGCGCAGCTCGCCGAGGTGACCGGTCATCTGCGCGCGATCGACCACAAGATCGAGCTCTACGTCGGCAGGCTTGACCTGGAGCGCACTCCAGCACGTTGAGTGGGGGCATGACGCTCACCTCACGCACCCTCGGTACGCAGTCCCCTCTCACCGTCTCCGCCCTCGGCCTCGGCTGCATGGGTATGTCCGAGTTCTACGGCGACACCGACCGCGCCTCCGGCATCGCCACCATCCACCGCGCTCTCGAACTCGGTGTGACCTTCCTCGACACGGCCGACATGTACGGCCCGTTCGTCAACGAGGAGCTGGTCGGCGAGGCCATCGCCGGCCGTCGGGACCAGGTGGTGCTCGCCACCAAGTTCGGCAACGAGCGACTCGCCGACGGCACCCGTCTCGGCATCAACGGCACCCCCGAGTACGTCCGCGCGGCCTGCGACGCGTCGTTGTCGCGGCTCGGTGTCGACCACATCGACCTGTACTACCAGCACCGCGTCGACAAGTCGGTCCCCATCGAGGACACGGTCGGCGCGATGGCGGAGCTGGTGCAGGCGGGCAAGGTGCGCCATCTCGGGATGTCCGAGGCGTCGGCCGCGACCATCCGTCGGGCGCACGCAGTGCACCCGATCACGGCCGTGCAGACCGAGTACTCCCTGTTCACGAGGGATCTCGAGGAGACTGTGCTCCCGACGCTCCGTGAGCTCGGCATCGGGTTGGTCCCGTATTCGCCGCTCGGTCGCGGGCTGTTGACCGGCGCCATCGCACACGAGTCGGAGTTGGCGGAGAAGGACTCGCGCCGCACCGCGTACTTCCCGCGGTTCCAGGGCGAGGCGCTCGAGGCGAACCTGGCGCTCGTGGCGCGCATCCGTGAGATCGCGGACCGGCTGGGATGCACGCCCGGTCAGCTGGCTCTGGCGTGGGTGCTGGCGCAGGGCGAGGACGTCGCGCCGATCCCCGGAACCAAGCGCGTGCGCTACCTCGAGGAGAACGTGGCAGCGGCGGACGTCGCGGTGACGCAGGAGATCCTCGACGAACTCGAGGCAGCGGTGCCCGCATCGGCCGTGGCCGGAGCACGCTACGGAGACATGTCCAGCATCGACGAGTGAGCCCCGAGGCCACCCCCCCACCGCGAGTACGTCGACAGTGTCGTGATTCCACTCGCGATCACGACACCACGGACGTACTCGCGGAGAGTGGCTCAGGACTGGTCGAGCCGCACCGCTCGCACGAACGTGTAGAGCAGTGCGGGAACGGCGATGACCAGTGACATGACCGGTGCCCACACGACCAGCGCGCCCAGCGGGGGAACGTCCTCGAACAGCATGTTGTAGCCGATGATGGACGTGACGGCGACACCGGCGATCGCGATGTGAGTGGCCAGCATCCAGCGATCGAGGAAGACACCGGCGAACAGGCCGAGCACCACGAAGAAGGTGGTCTTCCCGACGGCGTAGGCGGGCGGCATGTCGGCGCTGAGGTTCGCGGCGAGGATGCCCAGGTTGGACAGAACGACGAAGGCGAAGGCGGTGTGCAGCCGCGGCCACGAGGTCACCGTCCACCAGAGAGCGGCGGCGAACGCGAAGGCCGCGCAGCCGATCTGCACGCCCACCGTGAACGTGGTGGTGCCGCCGAAGCCGTACAGGATCTCGAGGGTGGCGCACACGCCCATCGACGCGGTGAAGAAGGCGATGATCCACCGCACGACGCGCTGATCGGTGAACGACGACATGAGGCCGACGATCCACTCGTAGCGAGCCTCGAGTTCGCCGATCGGCTCGTCGTCGTCGTACCGGGGTTCGTCGTACCCGGTCTCGTCGTGCCGCACCGGTTCCGGCACCGGGTACTCGGCTCGGGGTCCGACGCCCGGACTGAAGGCCGTGGTGAAGGCGCCCGGCGCGCTGTAGGCCTGCCCCGGTCGTCCGTCTCGTGCACTGACCATGTCGGGTCCCGTTCCCTTCGGTGCCCGCATTCGCGGGCGGCCTCGTCCCGCCCGGCGTGTCGCGAGCGTCGTGATGGGTGTCGTGCGGTAAAGCGTCCAACCGCCTGTGGGATTCACCGTAAACCAGGCTTTCGGACCTGCGCTGCGGATGGATGGTGCCACGGATTGTTTTGGAGTTCGTCACAACGTCCAAGAACAAGCAAGCATGCTTGCTTTTTTGGCCCGTGGGTGCGACCGTTCCAGGCATGGCTGCTCTCGAGGTGTTGCTGCAGGACCTGCGTGCGGAGGGCGACGCGCTGGACGCGCTGGTCGCCGATGCCGACGACGCCGCGTGGCGCACGGACACCCCGGCGGCCGGTTGGACGGTGGCGCATCAGATCGCTCACCTGCACTGGACCGACCACGTCGCCGCGCTGACGACGGCCGGCGCCTCCGGTGACGAGGACGCCGAAGCGGCATTCGACGCGGTGATCGCCGACGCGATGGGCAGTCCGGACTCGTTCGTGGACTCCGCTGCCGACGCACTCGCCGGAGAGCAGGTCAGCACCCTGTTGTCGCGATGGCGGCTCGGCCGAGTGCAACTGCTCGACGTCCTGACACACGTGCCCGACGGCGTGAAGATCCGCTGGTTCGGCCCGCCGATGAGCGCGATGTCGATGGCCACCGCGCGCATCATGGAGACCTGGGCACACGGTCAGGACGTCGCGGACGCCCTCGGCGTGGTCCGGGAACCCACCGAGCGGCTGCGTCACGTCGCGCACATCGGCGTACGCACCCGCGACTTCGCCTACGCGATCCGCGGACTGACGCCGCCGTCGGCACCGTTCCGCGTCGTGCTCACCGCTCCCGACGGGAGTGAGTGGTCGTGGGGGCCGGAGGACGCGGAGCAGAGTGTCACGGGTTCCGCTCCGGACTTCTGCCTGCTCGTCACGCAGCGCGTGCACCGTGACGACACCGACCTCGTGGCCGTCGGCGACGACGCGGCGACGTGGCTGGGTCTCGCGCAGGCGTTCGCGGGTGCCCCCGGCGGTGGCCGGGACGTGCGGGTCGCGTCGTGACGGAGATGATCAGGGTCGGGAACTGCTCCGGCTTCTACGGTGACCGGGCGTCGGCCATGCGCGAGATGCTCGACGGCGGTGATCTCGACGTCCTCACGGGCGACTACCTGGCCGAGCTGACGATGCTCATTCTCGGACGCGACCGGATGAAGGATCCGACGCGCGGCTACGCCAGGACGTATCTGCGGCAGCTCGAGGAGTGCCTGGGCACTGCACTCGACAAGGGCGTCACCCTGGTCAGCAATGCCGGTGGGTTGGCGCCCGCACGACTGGCGGACGAGGTTCGGTCCCTCGCCGACCGTCTCGGTCTGACCGTCTCGGTCGCCCACGTGGAGGGAGACGATCTGCACGACCGCGCCGAGGAACTGGGCCTCGGCTCCCCGCTGACCGCCAATGCCTATCTCGGCGCCTTCGGTGTCGCGGCGTGCCTGGACGCCGGGGCGCAGGTCGTGGTCACCGGACGCGTCACGGATGCGTCGGTGGTGGTGGCCCCGGCGATCTCCCGGTTCGGGTGGACCCGCGATCACCTCGACGAACTCGCGGGCGCCGTCGTCGCCGGCCACATCATCGAATGCGGAACCCAGGCGACCGGCGGGAACTACTCCTTCTTCGGTGAGATCGAGGATCTGCGTCGACCGGGGTTCCCCCTCGCGGAGATCCGGTCGGACGGGTCGTCGGTGATCACCAAGCACGAGAACACCGGCGGCGCCGTGACGGTCGGAACGGTGACGGCGCAGTTGATGTACGAGATCACCGGCCCGCGCTACCTCGGCCCGGACGTGACCGCGCGGCTCGACACGGTGCGGGTCTCGCAGGACGGACCCGACCGCGTGCTGGTCACGGGGGCTCGCGGCGAGGCGCCGCCGCCCACCCTCAAGGTCTCCCGGAACACGCTCGGCGGGTTCCGCAACGAGATGACCTTCGTGCTCACCGGGCTCGACATCGAGGCCAAGGCCGGCCTGGTGCGCACCCAGATGACCGAGGCGCTGACGCCGCCGCCGCGCGACGTCGACTGGACTCTGGCGCGCACCGACCACCCTGACGCCGACACCGAGGAGGCCGCCAGTGCGGTGCTCCGTGTCGTCGTCCGCGACGCTGATCCGCAGCGTGTGGGTCGCGTGTTCAGCGCTGCCGCAGTGGAACTCGCGCTGGCGAGCTACCCCGGTTTCTGTGTGACGACGCCTCCGGGTCAGGGGTCGCCCTACGGCATCTTCGAGGCCGGGTTCGTCGATCAGGCGGTGCCGCGGCACGTGGCGGTTCTCGCGGACGGCACGCGCGTCGACGTCGCACCGCCCACCGTCACCACGGCTGTCGAGGCGGACCCGTCCGACGCGCCCGCAGGCCGCCCGCCGGCCGAACCCACACGCACGCTGCCGCTCGGCACGGTGGCGGCGGCGCGCAGCGGTGACAAGGGCGGCAGCGCCAACGTCGGGGTCTGGGTGCGCGGCGACGCCGCGTGGGCCTGGCTCCGGTCGACTCTCACCACCGAGCTGGTGACGACGCTGCTCCCGGAGACGGCGGGCCTGCGCGTGCACCGGTACGAGTTCCCGCACCTGCGGGCCGTGAACATCGTCGTCGACGGGATTCTAGGAGAGGGCGTCGCATCCGGCGCTCGCTTCGATCCCCAGGCCAAGGGCCTGGGGGAGTGGCTGCGATCGCGGCACGTCCCGATACCCGAATCAGTACTCGCAGAAAGTGGACTCGCATGAGCACCTGGGGTGGCCCCGACCGAGCGCAACTCCGTAAGACGGTCCGGGGGTTCGTGGACCGGGAGGTGCTGCCGCACCTCACCGAGTGGGAGCGTGACGGCGAGATTCCCCGCAGCCTGCACCGCGCGGCAGCCGAGATCGGTCTGCTCGGGGCGCCGTTCCCCGAGGCGGTCGGCGGTGGCGGCGGCTCGCTGGTCGACGCCACGGTCATCTGCGAGGAGATGCACGAGGCGGGTGCGTCCGGCGGCCTGTTCGCGTCCTTGTTCACCTGTGGGATCGCGTTGCCGCACATGGTCGCTGCGGGCAACCCCGACCACCTCGAGAAGTGGGTCCGGCCCACGCTCGACGGCGAGCTGATCGGGTCGCTGGCCATCACCGAGCCCGGCGGCGGATCCGACGTGGGACACCTGCGCACCCGAGCGGTGCGCGACGGGGACCACTTCGTCGTCAACGGCGCGAAGACCTACATCACCTCGGGGTGCCGGGCCGACTTCGTGGTCACCGCCGTCCGCACCGGGGGAGACGGCGCGGCCGGCGTCTCGCTGCTCGTCGTCGAGCGCGGCACACCCGGATTCGAGGTGTCCCGCAAGCTCGACAAGATGGGATGGCGGGCCTCCGACACCGCCGAATTGTCGTACACCGACGTGCGCGTGCCCGTGGAGAACCTGGTGGGCCCGGAGAACTCCGGGTTCGCCCAGATCGCGCAGGCCTTCGTCTCCGAACGCGCTGCGCTGGCCGCGCAGGCCTACTCCTCGGCGCAGCGGTGCCTCGATCTGACGGTGGCGTGGACGCGGGACCGCTCGACGTTCGGCAAGCCGCTCATCGCCCGTCAGGCGGTGCAGAACACGCTCAGCGAGATGCACCGCAAGATCGACGTGGCCCGCACGTACACGCACGCACTGATCGATCGCCACGTCGAGGACGGCGACGACTGCATCGCCGAGGTGTGCTTCGCGAAGAACACCGCGGTCGAGGCCGGCGAATGGGTCGCCTCGCAGGCGGTACAGCTGTTCGGTGGACTCGGCTACATGGCCGAGAGCGAGGTCGAGCGTCAGTACCGCGACATGCGCATCATCGGCATCGGCGGCGGCACCACCGAGATCCTCACCTCGCTGGCCGCGAAGCGACTGGGGTACACCGCATGACGACTCTGACCTCCCGACTCGACAGCTCCGGTGACGCGTACGTCTCGGCCGCCGACACCATGATCGCGAAGCTCTCCGAGGTGGAGACCGAACACGCCAAGGCACTGGGCGGCGGGGGCGAGAAGTACGTCGCACGGCACCGCGGCCGCGGCAAGATGACCCCGCGCGAGCGCATCGAGATGCTCGTCGACCCGGACTCGCCGTTCCTGGAGCTGTGCCCGCTCGCGGCCTGGGGCACGGACTTCCCGGTCGGCGCCAGCGTGGTCGTCGGCATCGGTGTCGTCAGCGGCGTCGAGTGCCTGATCGTCGCCAACGACCCCACCGTGCGGGGCGGCACGAGCAATCCGTGGACCCTGCGGAAGACGCTGCGAGCGAACGACATCGCAATGCAGAACCGGCTGCCGGTCATCTCACTGGTCGAGTCCGGCGGTGCCGACCTCCCCACGCAGAAGGAGGTGTTCATCCCGGGTGGCCGCATCTTCCGTGATCTGACGCGCCTCTCCGCGGCCGGCATCCCCACCATCGCCCTCGTGTTCGGCAACTCCACCGCCGGCGGCGCCTACATCCCCGGCATGTCCGATCACGTCGTCATGATCGAGGAGCGGTCCAAGGTGTTCCTCGCCGGACCGCCGCTGGTGAAGATGGCCACCGGCGAGGAGACCGACGACGAATCGCTCGGCGGCGCCCGCATGCACGCCCGGACCTCCGGTCTCGCAGACCATCTCGCCGCGGACGAGAAGGACGCCATCCGCATCGGCCGCGGCATCGTGAAGCGGCTCAACTGGCACAAGAAGGGTCCGGCGCCGCGCACCGAGGTGCTCCCGCCCCGGTACGACGAGGAGGAACTGCTCGGTATCGTGCCGGCCGACCTCAAGATCCCGTTCGACCCCCGCGACGTCATCGCGCGCATCGTCGACGACAGCGACTTCGACGAGTTCAAGCCGCTCTACGGCTCGTCTCTGGTCACCGGATGGGCGGAACTGCACGGGTATCCGGTCGGGATCCTCGCCAACGCCCGCGGCGTCCTCTTCAGCGAGGAGTCGCAGAAGGCGACGCAGTTCATCCAACTGGCGAACCGTTCGAACACGCCACTGCTGTTCCTGCACAACACCACCGGCTACATGGTGGGCAAGGAGTACGAGGAGGGCGGGATGATCAAGCACGGGTCGATGATGATCAACGCCGTCTCGAACTCCACCGTCCCGCACATCTCGGTGCTGCTCGGTGCGTCGTACGGCGCCGGGCACTACGGCATGTGCGGTCGCGCCTTCGACCCGCGCTTCCTCTTCGCCTGGCCCAGCGCCAAGTCCGCGGTCATGGGCGGTGCCCAACTCGCGGGCGTCATCTCGATCGTCTCCCGCGCCTCCGCCGAGGCCCGCGGACAGGCGTTCGACGAGGAGGCCGACGCGGGTCTGCGCGCGATGATCGAGCAGCAGATCGAGGCCGAGTCGGTTCCCATGTTCCTGTCCGGACGCCTGTACGACGACGGCGTGATCGACCCCCGAGACACCCGCACGGTGGTGGGGATGTGCCTGTCGGCCATCGCCTCCGCCCCGATCGAGGGCACCGCCAACTTCGGTGTCTTCCGGATGTGACCGTCATGACCATTTCGTCAGTACTCGTTGCCAACCGCGGCGAGATCGCCCGCCGCGTGTTCACGACCTGCCGCGCCGAGGGCATCGACACGGTTGCCGTGTTCTCCGATCCGGACTCCGCGTCACCGCACGTCGCCGACGCCGACGTCGCCGTCCGGTTGCCCGGTTCCGCGTCGTCGGAGACGTACCTCCGCGGAGACCTGATCATCGAGGCGGCGCAGCGCGCGGGCGCCGACGCGATCCACCCCGGTTACGGGTTCCTGTCCGAGAACGCGGAGTTCGCGCGCGCCGTGCAGGATGCGGGCCTCACCTGGATCGGTCCGCCGGTGAAGGCGATCGAGTCGATGGGGTCGAAGGTCGAGTCCAAGGCCATGATGCAGAGCGCCGGTGTGCCGGTGCTCGATCGGCTCGACCCCGCGTCCGTCACGCAGGACGACCTGCCGGTGCTCGTGAAGGCGTCCGCCGGTGGTGGTGGTCGCGGTATGCGCGTGGTGCGTGAACTCGACGCACTGCAGGACGAGATCGACGCGGCGTCGCGGGAGGCGCTGTCCGCCTTCGGTGACGCGACGGTCTTCTGCGAGCGCTATCTCGAGACGGGCCGCCACATCGAGGTCCAGGTCATGGCGGACCGCCACGGCACGGTGTGGGCGGTGGGCGAGCGGGAGTGCTCCATCCAACGACGCCACCAGAAGGTGGTCGAGGAGGCACCGTCTCCGCTCGTCGAGCGCGTTCCGGGTATGCGGGAGAAGCTGTTCGAGGCGGCGCGCATCGCCACCGAGGCGCTCGACTACGAGGGCGCCGGCACCGTCGAGTTCCTCAGCGACGAGCGCGGCAACTTCTACTTCCTCGAGATGAACACGCGCCTGCAGGTCGAGCACCCGGTGACCGAGTGCACCACCGGTCTCGATCTGGTGGCACTGCAGATCCACGTCGCCGCGGGCGGAGCGCTCCCGGCCGAGCAGCCCACCACGCGCGGACACTCGATCGAAGTGCGTCTGTACGCGGAGGATCCGGCGCGCGACTGGCAGCCGCAGAGCGGCGTCGTGCACCACGTCGAGTTCGACGGAGCGCGAGAGTTCGAGGTGCTCACGCGGACAGGCCTGCGAGTCGACTCGGGCATCGTCGACGGCAGCGTGGTGGGGACCCACTACGACCCGATGCTCGCCAAGGTGATCTCGTACGCGCCCACCCGGGAGCAGGCGGCCGGAATCCTGGCGAAAGCGCTGCTGCGCTCGCGCATTCACGGGGTGCGCACCAACCGCGACCTGCTCGTCACGGTGCTGAGACACCCCGCGTTCCTCGCGGGCGACACCGACACCGCGTTCTTCGCGACGCACGATCTGGCGGTCCTCGCTCGGCCGCTCGTCGACGACCGGGGTGTGCGGCTGTCCGCACTCGCCGCAGCGCTCGCGGACGCCACCCGATCGAGAGAATCGGCGACGGTGGGCCGATCCCTCCCCAGCGGCTGGCGCAACCTCGCCTCCGTGCCGCAACGCAAGACGTACGCGGTGAACGGCACCGAGATCGTCGCCGAGTACCGGCTGTCGCGCGGAACGCTCGTCACCGACGTCGACGACTGCGCGCTGGTCCGGGCCGAGTCCGACCGGGTGGTGCTGCTGGCCGACGGTGTGCGACGCGAGTTCCACGTCGCGGTCCACGGCGACGCCGTGTTCGTCGACTCGTCGCTCGGACCGGTACGGCTCGAACGGGTTCCGGTGTTCGTCGATCCGAGCGAGATCGTCGCCGCCGGATCGCTGCTGGCACCGATGCCCGGCAGCGTCGTGCGGATCGGTGCTGCCGTCGGCGACACCGTCACCGCCGGCCAACCGATCCTGTGGCTCGAGGCCATGAAGATGGAACACACGATCACCGCACCCGCGGCGGGCGTGCTGACCGAGCTCACGGTCACCGTGGGACACCAGGTGGACGTCGACGCCGTACTGGCGGTCGTCGCAGCAGAAGGAGATCAGGCATGAGCTTCATCGAGACGGACGAGCAGAAGAGCCTCCGCGCCGCGGTGGCCGGACTGGGCAAGCGCCACAACTACATCGACTACGTGCTGCCCAAGGCACGCAAGGGTGAGGCACTCACCGAACTGTGGCACGAGGCCGGGCAGTTGGGCTTCCTCGGGGTGAACCTCCCCGAGGAGTACGGCGGCGGCGGTGCCGGCATCTACGAGCTCGCACTGGTCCAAGAGGAGATGTCCTCGTTCGGTGCGGGCCTGCTGCTCGTGGTCGTCAGCCCGGCGATCTGCGGCACCATCATCGCGAAGTACGGCACCCCCGAGCAGAAGCAGTCCTGGCTGCCCCGCCTCTCGGACGGCTCCGCGATCATGGCGTTCGGCATCACCGAGCCCGACGCCGGCTCCAACTCCCACCAGATCACCACCACCGCGCGACGCGACGGTGACGAGTGGGTGCTGCGCGGCAGCAAGATCTACATCTCCGGCGTCGACCAGGCCGACGCGGTGCTCATCGTCTCCCGTACGGAGGACGCGAAGACCGGGAAGCTGAAGCCGGCGCTGTTCATCGTGCCGACCGATGCACCGGGCCTGAACAAGACGCAGATGCGCATGGACATCATCGAGCCCGATCATCAGTTCACGCTGTTCCTCGACGACGTCCGGCTGCCGGCCGAGGCGCTGGTCGGTGAGCCCGACGCGGCGCTGATGCAGTTGTTCGCGGGTCTCAACCCCGAGCGCATCCTCGGTGCGGCGATGGCCGTCGGCATGGGCCGCTACGCCCTCGACGCCGCGGTGAAGTACGCGAACGAGCGCACCGTGTGGAAGAGCCCCATCGGGGCGCACCAGGGAATCGCGCATCCGTTGGCGCAGTGCAAGATCGAGCTCGAACTGGCGAAGCTGATGATGCAGAAGGCCGCGGTGCTCTACGACAGCGGTGACGATTTCGGTGCGGCGGAAGCGGCCAACATGGCGAAGTACGCGGCCGCCGAGGCCAGCATCAAGGCCATCGACCAGGCCATCCAGACGCACGGCGGCGCAGGCCTGACCGAGGAGTACGGCCTCGCGTCCATGCTCGGTGCGGCGCGCATCGCCCGCGTGGCTCCCGTCAGTCGGGAGATGATCCTGAACTTCGTGTCCCAGCACTCGCTGGGCCTGCCGAAGAGCTACTGATGGCGGGCAGGCCGGAGGCCGGTCGGGGCCCGGGCAGGCCGGAGGCCGGTCGGGGCGACGGACCACCTGTGCGGGTCGATCGGTCGGAGGGCGTGGTGACTCTGACACTGGACACCCCGCACAATCGCAACGCCCTCTCCACCGCCCTGGTCGACGACCTGACGGCGGCGCTCCGCGACGCGGGCGCGGATCGGGACGTCCGCGCCGTGGTCCTCACCCACACCGGCGGAACATTCTGTGCAGGTGCCGATCTCACGGAGGCGGGCAGTTCCGTCTCCTCACGCACCGAGCAGATGCTGACGCTGCTGCGGGCGATCCTCGAGACGCCGAAGCCGGTGATCGGCAGGATCGACGGGCATGTGCGTGCCGGCGGTATGGGCCTCGTGGGCGCGTGCGATCTGGTGGTGGCCGGGCCGAAGAGTTCGTTCGCGCTGACGGAGGCGCGGCTGGGATTGGCCGCGTCCATCGTCTCCTTGACGGTGGTGCCGAGGATGACCTCGCGTGCGGCGAGCCGGTACTTCCTGACGACGGAGACGTTCGGCGCGCACGAGGCGGAGGCCATCGGGCTCGTCACCGAGGCTGCGGCCGACACCGGGGCCACGGTGGCCGAACTCGTCGCGACGATCCGTCCGTCGTCACCGCAGGGTCTCGCGGCGTCGAAACGCCTCACCACCGCCGCGATGCTCGAGGAGTTCGACCGCCGGGGCGCGGACCTGGCGGAGGAGTCCGCGAGGCTGTTCGCATCGGACGAGGCGCGGGAGGGGATGATGGCCTTTCTGCAGAAGCGCAGCCCGTCGTGGGCCGCACCGGCGGAGTCGTCCGGCGCCGCTGTGGGGAAGGAGACGTGACGGCCATGACCGTGCCCACTCGTCACCGAGTCGGTGACACCCGCAGCCCGAAGCAGGATCGCAGCCGCGCCACGCGACTGCGTCTGCTCGAGTCCACGATCGACGCGCTCGCCACCGAGGGATGGGCGGCGACGACGGTCGCCGTCGTGGCCGAGCGGGCCGGCGTCTCTCGCGGTGCCACCCAGCACCACTTCCCGACGCGGGAGGACCTCATCACCGCGGCGCTCGAGTACATGTTCGACACGCGCATGGGGGAGGCGCGAGCCGAGAGCAGTGCGCTCCCGCAGGGCGCCGGGCGGACCGAGGCCGTGGTCACCCGGCTGGTCGACTACTACACGAGCCCCATCTTCCGTGCCGCGCTGCAGGTCTGGACCGCCGCGGCCGCGGATCCCGAGATGCGTGCCCGGGTCCTGCCTCTCGAGGAGAAGTTCGGTCGCGTGGCGCACCGCACGGCGGTCGATCACCTCGGCGCCGACGACAGTGATCCGCGCACCCACCGACTCGTGCAGGCCACCCTCGACCTGGCCCGCGGGCTCGGTCTCGCCGACGTGCTCAGCGACGACTCGCGCCGCCGCGCCGAGATCGTGAAGGTGTGGGCCTCGGTGCTCGACGCGTCCCTCGCCCTCGATACCCCCACCACCAGCACCAGCACCCCCGCGAGTACGTCCGAACTGTCGTGATCGGCGCTCGCATCACGGCACTTTCGGCGTACTCGCGACAGTCCGCACTCCGATAAGCTGCCGCCATGAACTCCGTGCGGTGGGCCGGCGTGGCAGCAGTGGTGCTGCTCGGGCTCACCGGTTGCGGATCCGACTCCGATGCCGCCACCGACGACGCGCCGTCCACGTCCGCGTCGCAGGGACCCGGCCCGTTCTTCGGCGTCTGCGGCGGTCTGTCGGACGAGGAGGTCCGCACTGCGTTCGCCGTGCCGTCGTTCGCGATCGTGACCCGCAACTCGGTGGGCTGCGAGTGGGAGGTGTCGGGTCCGACCGGCCCGTCGGTCAGCTTTTCCTGGTACCGCGGGAGCCCGATCGGGCGTGAGCGCATGGGGTCGGAACTGATCGGCCGACCGGCCGCGGACATCGAGATCGAGGGTCGACCGGGGTTCGAGGCGCGATCCGAGAACGCGACGGGCGTGACGTACCTCTGCGAGAACGGTCTGCAGTACGGCGACGACTTCGTCCACTTCTCCGTCATGTACGCCGACAGCGCTCCCACCGCGGATCCGTGCGCCGTCGCCGAGAGTCTGATGACGCTCGTCGCGGAGCGCGCGCAGTGACGGCCGGACGCGTGCTGGCGGCGCTGTCGGTCACCGCGGTGCTCGCCGGATGCGGGTCGACCATCGAGGGCACGCCCGTGGCAGCGGGCGTGAGTGGCGCGGACGGCGAGTTCCGCTCGCTCCTCGAGGAGTGCGACACCGTGACGCCGGAGCAGATCGCCGACGTCGTGGGCGGCGACGCCATCGACCAGGGCTTCATCGGGGCCATCTGCCGGTGGGACCTGACCGGCCCGGGCGGCGCGGTCAAGGTGACGTTCGACTGGTTCGAGACGGGGTCGCTCGCGGCCGAGCGCGAGGCGAACGAACGTATGGGGTGGACGGTGAGCGACGTCGAGGTGTCCTCGCGGAAGGCCCTCGAGATCCGTCAACCGGACGACCCGGCATCGTGCGGCGTAGCGGCGCAGTCGCCCGATTCCGGGGTCATCGGCTGGTGGGTGCAGTATCGGCCGGGGAACCCGACCGATCCCTGTGAGTCGGCCACGCGGTTGATGCAGCTCTCGCTCAATCTGTCGGCGTGACGACGGAAGGGTGAACTCCTGTACCCGATGCAGGGGCGTTTTGACCATCAGGCGCGCCGCCGGGTACCGTTACAGGTCGTGCCCGGCCCAGCCGGTACGTCTGTGTGCCTATGCGAGGTACAGCCGTGTTCGAGTTCACCATCGAGCAAGAACCGCGGCTGCCGTGTGGGGGTATGCGACACACCCGACCGCGGGGTGCACGAAGCCCGCGGAAGCACTACTGGGTGAGGGGCAGCGTTCTCTTGCCCCAACTGCTAGATCCCTGTTTCTCGACACGAAGAAAGCCGGTTCATGCCAACAATCAACCAGCTGGTCCGCAAGGGTCGCACCGACAAGGTCGCGAAGCTGAAGACCGCTGCCCTGAAGGGCAGCCCGCAGCGCCGTGGTGTGTGCACTCGCGTGTACACCACCACCCCGAAGAAGCCGAACTCCGCGCTTCGTAAGGTCGCTCGCGTCCGCCTGACCACGTCCGTCGAGGTCACCGCCTACATCCCCGGTGAGGGCCACAACCTGCAGGAGCACTCCATGGTGCTCGTGCGCGGTGGTCGCGTGAAGGACCTCCCGGGTGTCCGTTACAAGATCATCCGTGGCTCGCTCGACACGCAGGGCGTGAAGAACCGCAAGCAGGCTCGCAGCAAGTACGGCGCCAAGAAGGAGAAGAGCTGACATGCCACGTAAAGGCCCAGCACCCAAGCGCCCGCTGATCAACGATCCCGTCTACGGTTCGCCGCTGGTCACCCAGCTGGTCAACAAGATCCTGCTGGACGGCAAGAAGTCGACCGCGGAGCGCATCGTGTACCAGGCTCTCGAGCAGGCACGCGAGAAGACGGGCACCGATCCCGTCGTGACGCTCAAGCGCGCACTGGACAACGTCAAGCCGGCCCTCGAGGTCCGCAGCCGTCGTGTCGGTGGCGCCACCTACCAGGTTCCGGTCGAGGTTCGTCCGGGCCGCTCCACCACGCTGGCTCTGCGCTGGCTCGTCTCGTTCTCCCGCGCTCGTCGCGAGAAGACGATGGTCGAGCGTCTGGCCAACGAACTCCTCGATGCCAGCAACGGTCTCGGCGCAGCAGTCAAGCGTCGCGAGGACACGCACAAGATGGCGGAAGCCAACAAGGCATTCGCGCACTACCGCTGGTGATCGCGTCTCGGGGGCGCCGGGAAACATCCGGCGCCACCCGAGCGTTGAACCTTCGACTCACTTCTTCCAACACCAAGGCGGGATGAATTCGTGGCACAGGACGTGCTGACCGACCTGAACAAGGTCCGCAACATCGGCATCATGGCCCACATCGATGCCGGTAAGACCACCACTACCGAGCGCATCCTCTTCTACACCGGTATCTCGTACAAGATCGGTGAGGTCCATGACGGCGCAGCCACCATGGACTGGATGGAGCAGGAGCAGGAGCGTGGCATCACCATCACGTCTGCTGCCACGACGTGCTTCTGGAACGACAACCAGATCAACATCATCGACACCCCCGGGCACGTCGACTTCACGGTCGAGGTGGAGCGTTCGCTCCGCGTCCTCGACGGTGCCGTCGCCGTGTTCGACGGCAAGGAGGGCGTCGAGCCCCAGTCCGAGCAGGTGTGGCGTCAGGCCGACAAGTACGACGTGCCGCGCATCTGTTTCGTCAACAAGATGGACAAGCTCGGTGCGGACTTCTACTTCACCGTGCAGACCATCAAGGATCGCCTCGGCGCCAAGCCGTTGGTCATCCAGTTGCCGATCGGCGCAGAGGACAGCTTCGAGGGCATCGTCGACCTGATCGAGATGAACGCGAAGGTCTGGCGCGGAGAGACGAAGCTCGGCGAGACCTACGAGACCGTCGAGATCCCCGAGGAGCTGAAGGAGCGGGCCGAGCAGTACCGCACCGAGCTGCTCGAGACCGTCGCCGAGTCCGACGAGGCACTGCTGGAGAAGCACTTCAGCGGTGACGAGCTGACCATCGACGAGGTCAAGACCGCGATTCGCAAGATGACGGTCAACTCCGAGCTGTACCCGATCCTGTGCGGTTCCGCGTTCAAGAACAAGGGCGTCCAGCCCATGCTCGACGCGGTCATCGACTACCTCCCGTCCCCGCTCGACGTCGCCGAGACCATCGGTCACGCCGTGGGCGACGAGGAGAAGGAACTCACCCGCAAGCCGTCCGCCGACGAGCCGTTCGCGGCGCTCGCGTTCAAGATCGCGACGCACCCGTTCTTCGGCAAGCTGACGTACGTGCGCGTGTACTCGGGCAAGGTCGACTCCGGCTCGCAGGTCATCAACTCGACCAAGGGCAAGAAGGAGCGTCTGGGCAAGCTCTTCCAGATGCACTCCAACAAGGAGAACCCGGTCGCGACCGCCAGCGCCGGCCACATCTACGCCGTGATCGGTCTGAAGGACACGACGACGGGTGACACGCTCTGCGATCCGCAGAACCAGATCATCCTCGAGTCGATGACGTTCCCGGACCCGGTCATCCAGGTGTCGATCGAGCCGAAGACGAAGTCCGACCAGGAGAAGCTCGGCACGGCCATCCAGAAGCTGGCCGAAGAGGACCCGACCTTCTCGGTCAAGCTCGACGAGGAGACCGGCCAGACCGTCATCGGCGGCATGGGCGAGCTCCACCTCGACATCCTCGTCGACCGCATGCGTCGCGAGTTCAAGGTCGAGGCCAACGTCGGCAAGCCGCAGGTGGCCTACCGCGAGACGATCACCAAGATCGTCGAGAAGCAGGAGTTCACCCACAAGAAGCAGACGGGTGGCTCCGGCCAGTTCGCGAAGGTCATCATCGGCCTCGAGCCCTTCATCGGCGAGGACGGCGCGACCTACGAGTTCGAGAACAAGGTTTCCGGCGGTCGTATCCCGCGCGAGTACATCCCGTCCGTGGATGCCGGCGCGCAGGACGCGATGCAGTACGGCGTTCTCGCCGGCTACCCGCTGGTGAACGTCAAGCTGATCCTGCTCGACGGCGCGTACCACGACGTCGACTCGTCCGAGATGGCGTTCAAGATCGCGGGTTCGCAGGCCTTCAAGGAAGCTGCCCGCAAGGCCGGTCCGGTCATCCTCGAACCGCTCATGGCGGTCGAGGTGATCACGCCCGAGGAGTACATGGGCGACGTGATCGGCGATGTGAACTCCCGCCGTGGCCAGATCCAGGCCATGGAGGAACGCAGTGGTGCCCGTGTCGTCAAGGCGCTGGTTCCGCTGTCGGAGATGTTCGGTTACATCGGTGACCTGCGGTCTCGCACCCAGGGCCGAGCGAACTACTCCATGGTCTTCGACTCCTACGCAGAGGTTCCCTCGAACGTCTCGAAGGAGATCATCGCGAAGGCCACCGGAGAATAGTCTCCGAAGCTGGACCCGGTACCACCGTCACACCGCACCACCCGTAAGTACATCCGTAATGCTGCATAACGCAGGCAATAACAGTCCAGGAGGACACAGTGGCCAAGGCGAAGTTCGATCGGACCAAGCCGCACGTCAACATCGGCACCATCGGTCACGTTGACCACGGTAAGACGACGCTGACGGCTGCAATCACCAAGGTTCTGCACGACAAGTTCCCGGACCTGAACGAGGCGTCGGCCTTCGACCAGATCGACAAGGCTCCGGAGGAGAAGGCTCGTGGTATCACGATCAACATCTCCCACGTCGAGTACCAGACCGAGAAGCGTCACTACGCACACGTCGACGCTCCCGGCCACGCCGACTACATCAAGAACATGATCACCGGCGCGGCACAGATGGACGGCGCGATCCTCGTCGTCGCAGCGACCGACGGCCCCATGCCCCAGACGCGCGAGCATGTCCTGCTCGCTCGCCAGGTCGGCGTGCCGTACATCCTCGTCGCGCTGAACAAGGCCGACATGGTGGACGACGACGAGATCATCGAGCTCGTCGAGATGGAGGTGCGCGAGCTCCTCGCCGCACAGGAGTTCGACGAGGACGCTCCCGTCGTCAAGGTCTCCGCTCTCAAGGCCCTCGAGGGCGACGAGAAGTGGGCCGAATCGGTTCTCGAGCTCATGCAGGCAGTGGACGACTCGGTTCCGGACCCCGTCCGTGAGACCGAGAAGCCCTTCCTCATGCCCGTCGAGGACGTCTTCACCATCACCGGTCGCGGCACCGTCGTCACCGGCCGTATCGAGCGTGGCTCGGTCAACGTCAACGAGGATGTCGAGATCGTCGGCATCAAGGAGAAGTCGACCAAGACCACGGTCACCGGCATCGAGATGTTCCGCAAGCTGCTCGACTCGGGCCAGGCGGGCGACAACGTCGGCCTCCTCGTCCGCGGCATCAAGCGCGAAGATGTCGAGCGTGGACAGGTCGTCGTCAAGCCCGGCACCACCACTCCCCACACGGAGTTCGAGGGCCAGGCATACATCCTGTCGAAGGACGAGGGCGGTCGCCACACCCCGTTCTTCAACAACTACCGCCCGCAGTTCTACTTCCGTACCACGGACGTGACGGGCGTCGTGACCCTCCCCGAGGGCACCGAGATGGTCATGCCCGGTGACAACACCGAGATGTCCGTCGTGCTGATCCAGCCGGTCGCCATGGACGAGGGCCTGCGCTTCGCGATCCGCGAGGGTGGCCGCACCGTCGGCGCCGGTCGCGTCACGAAGATCAACAAGTAAGACCGCCTCACACCGAACGGCGCTCACCCTGCGGGGTGGGCGCCGTTCGGCGTGTGTGGGGTCAGGGCAGCACGACGACGTCCGCGGGAGAGCGCGGATCGATTTCGTAGTGGTCCTCGTACTGGCTGCTCATGCCGGTGACGCGCAGTGTCTGCCCCGCGCGGATCGCGCTCATGTCGATGCCCGTCTGCGTGTTGACGAAGACGGTGGTCTCCCCGGTTCGGTCCGCGATCGTGAACTTGTATCCGTACGGCAGATCGTCCACCACGGCGCTCGTGACGCGTCCGACGACCGTCACCAGCGACGCCTCGGTGGACTCGCCGACCACGCGGACCACCACCGGTCTGGGTGCCACCGCATCGACCGGTCCCAGCGACACGATGCTCGTCGGTCGCACCACCAGAAGTCCGGACTGGTCCGCGAGCGACCCCGTGACACGCACCGATGTACCCGGCACGACGTCGGTGGGCGCCGAGGCGCTGATGTAGATGCCGGCGGTGCGGTCCTGGATCCCGAACCCGACGTCGAGGAAGCTCGATGCGAAGGCGCCGGGCGGTGTGGTGACCGTGCCGACCACGGTGACCGTGGCGCCGGCGGAGAGAGTGCGCACCTGCGCGATGGGCGGAGCACCGCCCGGAGCGGCCGATGCAGGGGACGCTCCGAGCGTGAGTGCCACGAGGGCGGTGAGGGTCGTGCCGACAGTGCGGCGAAGGATCGTGCGCATCATGTGAGTTCCGTTTCCGCGCCGATCCCGCGTCGGCGCGCGCGCAACCCTCGTCCTCTCGGGTCGCGACGGCAACCGTGCCGAAAAGCGTTGTGACGCCGACTCACTCGACGGCGAAATCCTCCACCGTGACCACAACGGGAATCCGGACGACACGCGCGAGCGTCTCCTGGACGGCGTGGACGACGGAGTCGGGATCTCCCGGACAGCGGACCGTGATGTGCACGGCGCAGGACTCGTGCCCCACCACCACGCCCTCGATGCGTCGACCCGGCAGCAGCGTCACGGCCTCACCGAAGAGGCCGGAGTGCAGGCCGGCCACACCGGGGACCGCGAGCACCGCCGCGGCGATGAGGTCGGCCTCATCGGGCTCGAGCGGAGCGGTCATCCGCTCAGTCTGCGCTCTGTCACATTCCGACCGGCCTCCGGCCTTCCCGCATCCATCGTGGCCGCGCGCCGACGTCCGGAGGTCGGCCGGTGCCGGGGCGGTAGATTGTCACCGTGAACGTCGCGCTGATCGACTCGGGCCTGGGGTCGTTGCCCACGGCAGCCCGCCTGCGTCGACTGCGCCCGTCGCTCGACCTTCATCTGTACCTCGACCCGGACAACGCGCCGTGGGGACCCAAGCCCACCGCGTGGACGGAGGCGCACGTCGTGGAGACGGCGCGGCGCGCCGTCGACGGTGGAGCCGAGGTGGTGGTGCTGCCGTGCAACACCGCCAGCGTCATCGCGCTCGACGCGACCCGCGCGGCCCTGGGGTCCACCCCCGTGGTCGGGACGGTTCCGGCCATCAAACCCGCTGCACTGCAGTGTGACTCGATCACGGTGTGGGCGACGGCGGCGACCACCGCGTCGTCGTATCAGGCGCGCTTGATCGCGGAGTTCGCGTCGGGTCGCACGGTGTCGGCCGTCGCGTGCCACGGGCTCGCCGATGCCATCGACCGCGGTGATCTCGCGGCCGTCAGCGCGGCCATCGCGTCGGCAGCGGCGCGGACGCCGGACGACGTGCAGGGCATCGTCCTGGGGTGCACCCATTATCCGCTGGTAGCGGACGAGATCATGGCGGCGCTGCCGCCGGGTGTGCGGATGTTCGACAGCGCCGAGGCCGTCGCGGCCCAGACTCTGCGCCGCCTCGACGAGGTGTCGTCGCCGCGTGAGGGACACGGGAGCGTGTCGGTGACCCTGTCGGGACGCGACGGTTCCCTCCCCGACAGTGCGTTGCGCTTCGCGGCCGGGCGATCGCTCGCGGTGCCCGCGACGCTCTGACGCCGTCACCGTCCCGGGAATGAGGAGTCGGTGGGGGGAGTTGGACCCACGGTGACGACGACCGAGGTGCGACCCCAGTCCTGGATGACCCCCGTTCGCTCGTTCTGGGTGGTGGCCCTCGTGTTCTTCACCGTCATGGGATCGTCGGCGGCGCCGTCCCCGCTGTACCCCGTGTACCAGTCCCGATGGGGATTCGGCGCGTCGACGCTGACCATCGTCTTCGCCGTGTACGTCTTCGCACTACTCGCCGCCCTGTTGACGGTCGGGTCGCTGTCCGACCACCTCGGCCGTAAGCCCGTGATCGTGACGTCGCTGCTCGTGCTGATCGCCAGCCAGGTCGTCTTCGTGTTCGCCGACGGGGTCGGCTGGCTCATCGCCGCGCGCGTCGTGCAGGGTCTGGCGGCCGGCGCGGCCATGGGTGCCCTGACCGCCGCGATCATCGATCTGCAGCCGACCGACCGTCTCGGCCCCCTGGTGAGCTCGGTCGCACCGGCCTTCGGGCTGGGAGCAGGCGGTATGGCGGCCGGACTGCTGGTGCAGTTCGCGCCGTTCCCCACCACGCTCGTGTACGTCGTGATGATCGTCGCGCTGGTCGTCCTCACGGCGCTCGTCGTGGCAGTGCCGGAATCCGCGGTCCGGGCAGGCTTCGACGACCGTCGACACGTCGTGCGTGTGCTGACGCCGACCCTCGGGCTGCCCGTGTCGATCCGTGCCCACTTCTGGCCGGTCGTCCCCGCGCTCGTCGCGACGTGGTCGCTGGGCGGGTTCCACCTGTCGCTGGGGCCGTCCATCATGGGCACGGTCTTCGATCTCCGCGGCGCCGTCGTGGGCGGGCTGGACATCTTCACGATGTTCACGGCCGGAGCGATCGGTGCCGCGTCCGCTCGTACTCTTCTCCCGCGCACGGCCATGACCGCCGGTGCACTCACTCTCGCCGCGGGCATCGTGGTGAATCTCGTCGGGCTGCACATCGCGTCGGCGCCGCTGTACTTCGTCGGGACCGCGGTGTCCGGGTTCGGCTGGGGCGCGACGTTCCTCGGCGCGATGAGCATCATCGGCGCTCTCGCACCGCCGGAGCATCGCGGCAGTGTCTTCGCCACGACGCTCGTGCTGAGTTACCTCGCCTTCAGCGTGCCGGCCATCGTCGCGGGTGTGGCGATCCACTCGGCCGGTCTCCTCGTCACCGCGACGGTCTACGGAGCGGTCGTCGTGGCGCTGGCATCGGTTGCCGTCACGACGACGGTGCTCCGTTCACCCGCGCGCGTCTGATCCAGCACTGCGCGGACGGGCTCCATGAGGAATATTGGTGTCCCATGACGTCTGCCGACACCGTGACCGGACGTGCGCGTTTCACGCGCGACGAGATCCCCCGGCTCCTGGGCCTGGCAGCAGTGCTCGTGGCGCTGCACGTCGTCGGGTGGGGCCTGTTCCTGCACTACGACTCGATCCCGGCGATCCACGGCCTCACCGGCGCGGACGGCACTCTCGTCTACGCGGGCGCCGGGGTGTTGGCCTACACGTTGGGCATGCGGCACGCCTTCGACGCCGACCACATCGCGGCCATCGACGACACCACCCGACTGTTGCTGCAGAAGGGCAGGCGGCCCCTGGCGGTCGGACTGTTCTTCTCGCTCGGGCACTCGACGGTCGTGTTCGCGTTCGTCGCCGCGATCGCGTTCGCCGCATCGCGCGCGACGGACTTCCGGGACGCTTTCGCGGACACCGGCGGCATCATCGGCACCCTCGTCTCCGGCACGTTCCTCTACCTCATCGCGGCTCTGAACCTGGTCGTCCTCGTCGGCATCGTGCGCATGTGGCGTGCCGCGCGGCGCGGACAGTTCTCCGACGAGACGCTCGACGATCTCCTCGCACGCAGAGGACTGCTCAATCGGATCTTCCGCGGCCGCTACGACCGGATGATCAGCCACTCGTGGCAGATGTATCCGCTGGGGCTGCTCTTCGGCCTGGGGTTCGACACCGCCACGCAGGTCGGTCTGCTCGCCGTGGCGGGCACCAGCGCCATCGCCGGTGGCCTGCCGCCGATGGCCATCATCGCGCTGCCGGTGCTGTTCGCGGCCGGCATGTCGACGATGGACACGCTCGACGGCGTCTTCATGTCCAAGGCGTACGGCTGGGCCTTCGTCACGCCGGTCCGGAAGATCTACTACAACATCACGATGACGGGCCTGTCGATCTTCCTCGCCCTCGTGGTGGGCACCGTGCAGATCCTGTCGTTGCTCGGTGAGGAACTCGGACTGTCCGGCGGCATCTGGGACGCGGTGGCCGCAGTGGATCTCACCCTGGCGGGGCAGATCGTGGTGGTCGTGTTCGTGGTGGTCTGGATCGGCTCGATCGTCTATTACAAGGCGGCGCGCATCGACGACCGGTTCGAGCGGGAGACGCCGGCGAGCTGAGCCGCGGGAGTCATCGGGCGACGATCGCGTCGTGCAGTTCGGCGTGATCGTCGAAGTACACGGTTCGACTGCCGAAGTGCTGCCAGGTGTCGCTGCCTCGCCCCGCCACGACGACGGTGTCCCCGGCCGCCGCGTCCGCCACGGCGTGGTGGAATGCTGCGCGCCGGTCCGCGATCTCCACCACGCGGACGCCCCGATCACCGGACCGGGCGCCGCGGACGACGTCGGCGCGAATCGAGTGCGGATCCTCGCCGTTGGCACTCTCGTCCGTGACGACGATGTCGTTCGCATAGGCCGCGGCGACCGTGCCCAGCTCGACGCGCTTGCCCACGTCACGGTCACCGGTCGCCCCGATGACCAGGATCAGGCGCCCCGGGGTGATGCGCCGCAGGTACGGCAGGATCGCGCGCTGGCCGGACACGTTGTGCATGTAGTCGACGAGGGCGGTGAAGTCCTGGCCGGCCGACACGGTCTCGCACCGGCCCGGAATGCTGTGCAGCGCCGAGATGCCGGCGGCCGCACGCTCCGCGTCCACCCCACCGGAGACGAGGGAGGCGAGTGCGACCAGAGCGTTCGCCACCTGGTGGGGGCCGAGAACCTGCAGTGAGAGCGGGATGTCGCCCACCGGGGTCCGGGCGAGGAATCGGGTGCGATGCGTCGTGCAGTCGATGCGATCGGCGCGGAAGTCCGCCGAAGGATCGGACACCGAGCACGTCACCGTCGGCACCGCGCACTCCGACGCGAGCCGCCGCCCGTACTCGTCGTCGATCATGACGACGGCCCGTCCGGTGCGGTCAGGGGTGAACAGTGAGGCCTTGGTCCGGTAGTACTCCTCCATCGAGCCGTGGAAGTCGAGGTGGTCCCGGCCGAGATTGGTGAAGGCGGTGACGGCGAACTCCACCCCGTCGACGCGGTGCTGGGCGATGGCGTGCGAGGACACCTCGAGGGCGGCGGCCGTGCATCCGTTGTGGACGAACGTCGACAGCGTGCGTTGGAGCACCGTCGCCTCGGGAGTGGTGCGCACCGGGGCCTCGTCGCTGCCGGCGCCGCTGACCGCGACCCCGGAGATCATCCCCGCACGATGACCCGCGGCGCGCAGGCCGGCGTGGTGGAAGTGCGTCGTGCTGGTCTTGCCGTTGGTGCCCGTCGCTCCGAACACGGCCATCGACGAGGACGGGCTCCCGTGGAACCATGCGGCCAGCGGACCGACGACGACCCGCGGATCCGCGACCACGATGCTCGGCAACCGGGTGCCGGGCCGATCGCTGAGCACGGCCACCGCGCCGGCGCGCTGGGCGTCCTCCTCGAAATCGAGACCGTGCCAGCGTGTTCCGGGGAGCGCGACATACAGATCGCCGGGCCGCACCGCACGCGAATCGTCACAGAGATCGTCCACCGTGACCGGCTCGGCGGGACCTGTGACCGATCCGCCCGCGCGGTCGGCGACGTCGACGAGGGACCTCGCCCCCTGGCCACCGGCATGCCGGATCGGACGGCGGGACACGACACTCACCAGGATGCGGTACCCGAAAGTAGAACGCTCAACCACCTCTGTGCGGCACCCGGGACACTGGAGGGGTGAGCGCAGCCGACGGAGACCCCACGCAGGCCCGAGTGGTGCTGAGGACCATGCCCGACGATCGACTTCCCGAATGGGTCGAGCGCAGCCGCGGTGACTACCGCGCGGATCGCGTCCGGGCGGGTGACACCCTCGAACAGGCGACCGACAACGCCGAGCAGAGTTTCTCCGCCTACTTCCCCGACGGTCGTCCGGCACCGCATCATCAGGTGTACGACGTGCTGGACGGCGAGACCGTGGTGGGGTCACTGTGGATCGGGCCCCAGTCGATCGCGACCACGACCGACTGGTGGGTCTGGGACGTCGCCATCGACGAGCGGTACCGGGGTCGCGGTCTCGGCCGGGCGGCGATGCTCCTGGCGGAGGACGCCGTGCGGGAGAACGGCGGAACGGTACTCGGGCTCAACGTCTTCGGCTTCAACACGGCGGCGCGTCGGCTGTACGAGTCGCTGGGGTACGACACCGCGTCCCTCCGGATGCAGAAGGTTCTCCGGAAGGACGCGCGATGAGCGTGGACGAGCCGGTGGTGTTCGACCTCACCGCGGCGCGCGACGAGTTCACCCGCTTCATGATGTCCTACCGCTTCGGCATGCAGGAGCTCACCACCAAGATCGACATCCTGAAGGACGAGTTCACGCACCTGCATTCCTACAGCCCCATCGAGCACGTGGTGTCGCGGCTGAAGACGCCGCGCAGCATCGCCGAGAAGGCCGTGCGCAAGGGGATTCCGTTGACGTTCCAGGCGATTCGCGCCGGTCTGTTCGACATCGCCGGCGTCCGGATCACCTGTAGTTTCATCGCCGACACCTATGCGGTGAAGGAGATGCTGGCGTCGCAGAGCGACATCCGAGTGCTCGAGTTCGAGGACTACATCGCGAATCCGAAGCCCAACGGGTACCGCAGTCTCCACCTCACCATCGAGATTCCGGTGTTCCTGTCCGACCGCACGGAGCACGTCTTCGTGGAGCTGCAGATCCGGACCATCGCGATGGACTTCTGGGCGAGTCTCGAACACAAGATCTTCTACAAGTACGACGGTGAGGTGCCGCAACGCCTTAGGGACGAGTTGCGCGAGGCGGCGATGGCCGCGGGCACGCTCGACATCACGATGGAGCGACTGCACGCCGAGGTGGTCCGTCTCGGCGACGCCCGCACCGACGCCGGCCCCGACTACGAGGAGCTGTTCCTGCGCTCGCTCATGCCGGGACTGGCGCCGGATCCGCGGTCAGGCGGGGACGTTCCGCACCCGTAGCGAGGTCTTCGTGGCCAGCACCCAGTAGAGGGCGAAGCCGATGCCGCAGCCGATGAACCAGCTGTACTGCGCCGCGGTGTGCATTCCGGTGAGGGTGCCGCCCGTGAGCACGGGGAACATCGCGAAGACGGCACCGACGGCGGTGGCGATCAGCGCGGCCGGGTTGTAGCCCTTGGCGTAGTGGTACGTGCCGCTCTCGTCCATGGTGAACAGGTCGTCGACGATGACCTTCTGCTTGCGGATGAGGTAGTAGTCCGCGATGAGGATGCCGAACAGCGGTCCGATGAACGCTCCCAGGGTCTCGAGCGTGTAGTGGATGACGTCGGGATTGTTGTAGAGGTTCCACGGCGTGATGAGCACGGAGCCGACGGCGGCGATCATGCCGCCGGCGCGCCAGCTGATCTTCTGCGGGCTGACGTTGGAGAAGTCGAAGGCCGGCGAGATGAAGTTCGCGACGATGTTGATACCGATCGTGGCGATCGTGAAGGTCAACGCGCCCAACACGATCGCGAAGGTGCTGTCGATGCGCGCCACCGTCGTGACGGGGTCGGTGATGAGCTCGCCGAAGACGGGAACGGTAAGGGACGCGGTGACGACGACGAGGATCGAGAAGAGCAGGAAGTTGACGGGCAGGCCCAGGAAGTTGCCGCGCTTCACGGCGGCGTAGCTCTTTCCGTAGCGCGAGAAGTCGCCGAAGTTGAGCATCGGACCCGAGAAGTAGGAGACGACGAGCGCGATCGCGCCGAGCATGACGGGCACCGCGGCGAACCCCGTGTAGGTGACGTCGCCGAGGTTCAGGTCGATGGCGCTCCAGCCGGCTTCGTGAATCAAGTAGCCGCACAACAGGAACATGACGACGTAGACGGCCGGGCCGCAGAAGTCGATGAACTTGCGGATGGACTCCATGCCGCGCCAGAAGACCGCCGCCTGCAGGACCCACAGGAGCATGAAGCTGCCCCACCCCAGAGTGGACAGTCCCGCGAAGCCGTGGAGGTCTCGGTCCGCCCACGGACCGAGCGCCGGGAACAGCTTGATCAACACGATGTCGAGCGCGGCGGAGGCCAGGAAGGTCTGGATCCCGTACCACGCCACCGCGATCAGTCCTCGGATGATGGCGGGAACGTTGGCCCCGAGGACGCCGAAGACCGATCGACAGATCACCGGGTACGGGACACCTGCGACCTGACTGGGCTTGGCCACCAGGTTGCAGAAGACGTAGACGATCGAGATGCCGACGAGGAGACAGACGAGCACCTGCCAACTGGCCAGTCCCAGCGCGAAAAGGCTGCCCGCGGTGACGTATCCGCCCACGGAGTGCACGTCGGACATCCAGAACGCGAAGATGTTGTAGGACGACCAGGTCTGCTTCCGCAGCGGGGCGAGGTCCTCGTTGGTGAGCCTCGGGTCGTACCCCTCCTTGATCACTCCACCCCCCACCGGATGTCCCTCTGCTGTCGACCCGCCTCCGGCGTACCCGTGTGCCTCGATCAGATCGTTCACACCGGAGCGGGACCCGGGAGGCGGGTCGAACGGGCCGGTGTGCGGAATGGTGTCGGTCATCGTGTCTCCGTCGCTGGTGCGGACCGTGGTCGGTGCTGCGGAGAAGTCTGAGCCCGTTGTATTTCCGTGTCGTGACGAAACCGATATATCTCTTTACCGGCAGGTTTCCGGGTCCGGTCTGTCCGGTTCCGGCTCAGGAGAGCAGGCCGGAACCCGCCGGAAGCGTCGCGATGACGTCGTTCAGCCGCTCGTTGTGGTGCCCTGCCGCCGCCAGGAGTGCCGCCGAGTCGCGGTCGACGAACGCGCGGACCATGACGCTGTGATCGTCGTTCAACGCCGCGCGGTCCGCACCCTTCACGTGCACCATCGGTTGGACCGGCTCCGTGACGTTCCACGCGACGTCGAGCATGTGGAGCAGGCGGTACATCCGGGACGGCGCGGTGAGGGCGACGTGGAACTCGCGGCTCAACCGGTGGTAGCGCTGGGGATCGTCGTCCGCGATCGAGGATCGAAGGTCTCGCTCGATCTGTTCGGCACGGCGCCGTTCCCCGTCGGTGGCGGCCTCGGCCGCCACCGCGAGGGCGGCGTTCTCGAGCACCTCCCGAACGATGTACATCTCGCGCAGTTCCTGAGACGTCAACTGCGCGACCGTGTATCCGAGGTTGGGTCGATGCGACACCAGATTCTCGCCGATGAGGGTCTTCAGCGATTCACGCACCGGGATGCGGCTGACTCCGAACACGTCGGCGACGTCGCCCAGGGGAATGGGCGTTCCCGGCGGGGCGTCACCCGACAGGATGACCCGGCGGAGTTCGGTGAGGATCTCCTCCTGTGAACCACCCGCGACGTCGCGGGACAGTTTCGCGAGCAGGGCCGAGCGGCGACGCGGCGGCATCGTGACCCCTTCTGCGAACCGGGACGGGACATGGCGACTCTAACCGGGGGAGTCGTCGGACGCTCGCGTGTCGCCGCATCGGTGCGACGAGAGTTGGTGAACGTTCACGTCGGCAGACGCCGGTCGATCGATGCGCTGCCGGGTAGTCGGCTCGCCTGCTCGAACTCGCGGCGCGGGCTCCCCGGTGCACGTCGATCTGCCGTGGACGATCCGGTCGGCGGCCGCTCGATCCGAGCGAACCTCAAGTCTCGCTTGACAGTCGAGACCGGCACGCCGACCGGCCGGGGTCACGGCGCGCCGAGCAGCGCCGATGCACGGTGCGCGCGGGGCGGGTGTCCCTCGAACGGACCACAGCGCGATTCCCGCGTCGGCGGGTGTTCGGGCCGATCCTGCCCGACTTATGACAAATACCGAGAAAGGCCCTTACGATGACCCGATGCGCGACGGTCGTCTTCCCGATGGATTCGGAGTGCGTATCGATCCTCGAGTGCGGACTCTCTCGAACGGTCGAGTTCTCCTCGGCGGATCGCCCACCAGGATGGTGATGCTGGCACCCGCCGCGGCCGCGATGATCGGCGACGGATTCCTGCGGGTGTCCGATCCCGACTCCGCCACGGTGGCGCGCCGACTGCTCGACTCCGGTGTCGCGAACCCCCGGCCGATGAGCACTCCGTCCGCCGCGGACGTGACGGTCGTGATCCCGGTCCGCGACAACCACGAGGGACTGCTGCGGCTGATGCGCGCGCTGCGTGGACTCCGCGTGATCGTCGTGGACGACGGGTCCCGCGTTCCTGTCCGGCACGCCGAGATCGCCGTGGACGATCTGTGTGCCTCGGTCGCGGTGGTGCGGCACGACGCCCCGCGGGGACCGTCCGCGGCGCGCAACGCCGGCCTCGCCGCGGCCACGACCGACTTCGTCGCGTTCCTCGACTCCGACGTGGTGCCGCGCAAGGGCTGGCTCGAAGTCGTCCTCAGTCATTTCTCCGACCCCTCCGTGGGGCTGGTCGCTCCGCGCATCGTGGCGCTCGAGCCGGAGGGTAGTGCGCTCGCCCGCTACGAGCGCGCACGGTCCTCCCTCGATCTCGGTCGCCGGGAGGCCCCGGTGTTCGCGGGTGGCCCGGTGTCGTACGTCCCCAGTGCGGCGGTCGTCGCCCGGCGACGGGCCGTGCTCGACTGCGGAGGCTTCGACGAGGCGATGCATGTGGCCGAGGACGTCGATCTGTGCTGGCGACTGCAGGACGCGGGATGGCGCCTGCGGTACGAGCCGGTGGCCCGCGTCGCCCACGATCACCGCGTCACTCTGCGAAAGTGGTTCGGCCGCAAGCTGTTCTACGGTACCGGTGCCACCGAGCTGGCCTCCCGCCACCACGGGAAGGTGCCGCCCGTGGCCATGGCGCGGTCGACCCTGCTCGCACTGCTGCTGGCTGCCTCGGGGACGCGTGCGGGCATGGTCGGTGCGCTGGTCACGCTGATCACCACGGTGGTCCGCCTACGGCGCCTGTTCGTCGATCTGGATCACCCCA
Organism: Rhodococcus sp. BP-160; assembly: GCF_019836205.1. Lineage (NCBI taxonomy): Bacteria > Bacillati > Actinomycetota > Actinomycetes > Mycobacteriales > Nocardiaceae > Rhodococcus > Rhodococcus sp. BP-160. The sequence continues at coordinate 174,583 of NZ_JABUEK010000003.1, read as the reverse complement.
CTCGCCTCGCCGCGGTGTTCGCGGCACGCGGAACCGTCGGGGGCGCTTGGCAGTTGGCCTCCGCGGCGGTGCGGCACTACTGGCCGGTCACGCTGGTGGCCGTGCTGTTCTCCCGGCGCATCCGACGTCTGGCGCTGGCCATCGCGGTGGCGGAGGGTGTGCGGGACTGGGTCGAGCACCGGGAGCCGGGCGGCCTCGGTCCGGTGCGCTACGCGGCGTACAAGCGCATCGACGACGTCGCCTACGGCACCGGGCTCTGGGTGGGCGCCGTGTCGCACCGCGACCCCCGTGCTCTGGTGCCGCGTCTCGGCAACCAGTAGTCCGCGCCACCCGCTCTGTGAGCTGGGTTACAGTGGAGGCCGGTCGAGTGTGCCGATCTGCCGGGCGAGCTGTTGACGGAAGCGGGGTCTGTGGTGACGGTCAATCCGTGGGTCGCGATGAGGCCCGGGGACGACGCCGCCACGCTCGCGCGCTCCGTCTCCCGCGCTCACGAGACCTTCGTCGGGCCGGGCCTGTCGACCGTGGGACTCGCCCGTCCCGTCGATCCCCAGTCGCCCGTGCGGTCCGTCGTTCTCGACTCCTGGCTGCGTAGCCGCGACATGGGCGTCGACCCCGATCGTGGTGCGGACGATCTCCTCGACGACGTCACGCTCGCGCAGTACCGCGCCGATCACCCGATGTCCGTCATCCGACCCGTGGTGCGCAAACTCCTCGTCGAGGACGCCGCCGACACCGGTCTTCTCGTGGCCATCACCGACGCGTCGGGCCGGCTGCTGTGGGTCGAGGGCGACACCGCGGCGAAGGATCGCGCGAACGCCATGAACTTCACCGAGGGCGCCGACTGGAGCGAGGGGCGGATGGGCACCAACGCCCCCGGCACCGCGTTGGCCATCGATCACTGCGTGCAGATCTTCGCGGCCGAGCACTTCTCGCGGCCCGTGCACGAGTGGAGTTGCAGTGCAGCCCCCGTCCACCACCCCGTCACCGGCCGCATCCTGGGGGCCATCGACATCACGGGCGGTCCGCGCGTCGCGGTTCCCGAGGTGCTCTCGTTGGTCCGCGCGACGGTGGCGGCGGCCGAGTCCGAACTGCGATTGCATCTGCTCGAGTCCCCGCGTCCCGATCTCGACACCGGAGTCCGGCTGGAGGTACTCGGAGCCGGGCGCCCGTCGTTGGTCCGCGGCGGTGAACGCGTCGCCCTGTCCGGACGGCACGCCGAGATGCTGCTGCTGTTGCGGGCGCATCCCGAGGGGCTGAGCTCCGACCATCTCGCCGTGCTGCTCGACGAGAACGAGCTGGACTCGGTCACCGTCCGAGCCGAGATGTCGCGCCTGCGCAAGGTTTTCGGGGCCGACGGTGTGGCCTCGCGGCCCTATCGACTGGTGGCGGAACTGTCGTCGGACGTCGAGGACGTGCGGGCGGCTCTCGACCGCGGGGACGTCGACGCGGCGCTGCGGCTCTACTCCGGCGTGGTGCTCCCGTCGTCGTACGCCCCGGGTATCGCGGAGATCCGCGAGGAGTTGCGAGTGCGCGTCCAGGCGGCGCTGCTGCGGTCCGGTGACCCGGTGCTGCTGGCGCGGTGGACGGCGTCGGTGCACGGCCGCGAGGACGCCGCCGCGTGGTCGGCCTACCTCGCCACGCTCAGCCCGTCCTCGGCGCTGTACGGGCAGGTCCAGGCTCGCCTCGCCCTGCTGGGCTGACCGAGTCGGCTCTGCAACGGTCATGCAACCGTCGTCGTTCTAGTGTCCTGCATCACAGCCCCCGATGACCGTGGGGGTGGATCACCGATGAAGGAGCATGTTCGATGACTGTCTTCGCTCGCCCGGGTACGCCCGACGCCGCCATGTCTTTCGAGGCCCGCTACGACAACTGGATCGGCAACGAGTGGGTCGCTCCGGTCAAGGGTCAGTACTTCGAGAACCCGACGCCCGTCACGGGACAGAACTTCTGCGAGATCGCGCGTTCCACCGCCGAGGACATCGACCTCGCCCTGGACGCCGCACACAAGGCCGCGCCGGCGTGGGGCAAGACCTCGCCCGCCGAGCGCGCCGTCATCCTGAACAAGATCGCCGACCGCATCGCCGAGAATCTCGACTCCATCGCGCTCGCCGAGTCGTGGGACAACGGCAAGCCGATCCGCGAGACGCTGAACGCCGACATCCCGCTCGCGATCGACCACTTCCGCTACTTCGCCGGATGCATTCGCGCGCAGGAGGGTTCGCTGTCCGAGATCGACAGTGACACCGTGGCGTACCACTTCCACGAGCCCTTGGGCGTCGTCGGCCAGATCATCCCCTGGAACTTCCCGATCCTGATGGCCGTGTGGAAGCTCGCGCCCGCACTCGCCGCCGGCAACGCCGTCGTCCTCAAGCCGGCCGAGCAGACACCCGCGTCGATCATGTACCTGATCAGCGTCATCGGTGACCTGCTGCCTCCGGGCGTGCTCAACATCGTCAACGGCTTCGGCACCGAGGCAGGCAAGCCCCTCGCGTCGAGCCCGCGCATCAAGAAGATCGCCTTCACCGGTGAGACCACGACCGGGCGCCTGATCATGCAGTACGCCTCGCAGAACCTCATTCCGGTGACGCTCGAGCTCGGCGGCAAGAGCCCCAACATCTTCTTCTCCGACGTGCTGTCGCAGAACGACGACTACCAGGACAAGGCCCTCGAGGGCTTCACGATGTTCGCCCTCAACCAGGGCGAGGTCTGCACCTGCCCGTCGCGTTCGCTGATCCAGCAGGACATCTACGACGACTTCCTCGCACTCGCCGCGATCCGCACCAAGGCCGTCCGTCAGGGTGATCCGCTGGACACCGAGACGATGATCGGCGCCCAGGCCTCGAACGACCAGCTCGAGAAGATCCTGTCGTACATCGAGATCGGCAAGGGCGAGGGCGCCAAGATCGTCACGGGCGGCGAGCGCGCGCAGCTCGGCGGCGACCTCAACGGCGGCTACTACGTGCAGCCCACCATCTTCACCGGCAAGAACAACATGCGCATCTTCCAGGAGGAGATCTTCGGACCCGTCGTCTCGGTCACGTCGTTCACCGACTATGCCAACGCCATCGAGATCGCCAACGACACGCTGTACGGCCTCGGCGCCGGTGTCTGGTCGCGTGACGGCGGCGTCGCCTACCGCGCCGGCCGCGACATCCAGGCCGGTCGTGTGTGGACCAACACGTACCACCAGTACCCGGCCCACGCGGCCTTCGGTGGCTACAAGCAGTCGGGCATCGGCCGCGAGAACCACAAGATGATGCTCGACCACTACCAGCAGACCAAGAACCTGCTGGTGAGCTACGCCCCGAAGGCTCAGGGCTTCTTCTGATGCAGCCGAACCACGGGTCGGCACCGCCTCCGAGGCTCAAAGCAACCGCCGGGGCGATGGAGCTTCTCCGTCGCCTCGGCGGGCTCCACGGCGCGCTGATGATGCATCAGAGCGGCGGATGCTGCGACGGGTCGTCGCCGATGTGTTACCCCGCAGGCGAATTCATCGTCGGGGACCGCGACGTCCTGCTCGGGCTCCTCGACCTGCGCGCGGAGGTCGGCACCGTCGCGGACGACCTGCCGAGCGACGGCGACGCCGTTCCGGTGTGGATCTCGGGGTCGCAGTTCGAGGCGTGGAAGCACACCCAGATGGTGCTCGACGTGGTGCCGGGCCGGGGCAGCGGCTTCTCCCTCGAGACGCCGGAGGGGTTGCGGTTCCTCAGTCGTGGCCGGGCCTACACCCCCGAGGAGAACGCGGAACTCGAGTCGCAGGACCCCATCACCGGCGCGCAGTGGGAGGAGGGCGCTCGCCCGCCCGTCCCCACCGAGTCGATCGTGGTCGCCGAGGCCGTCGACGCCTGCCCGGTGCCGGGGATGGCGATTCAGGGTTGAGTCGGGTGCGCTGAGCCGCGGTCACCGCGGTTCAGCGCACCGTCGGAGCGCCGCTCGGACTTCGGCGATCACCTCGTCGGGTCTCTGGGTGAGGTCGCGCCAGGTGTATCGCAACAGCGTCCACTCCTGGACGACGACGTTCTGCCGAGTTCGGTCTCGGTGAAAGGCGGTGGGGTCCGAATGGAAGGCCCAGCCGTCGATCTCGATGCAGACGCGTTCGTCGAGGAACACGAAGTCCAGCACGTACCCGCGCCACGGGAAGTTGACCATGAACCCCGTGATGCGTCCACTGCGCATCACGGTGACGAAGAGGCGCTCGGCTTCCGACCGAGTTCCTCCCTCCGCTGCCACGAGAAGCTTCTCGGCCGCGGGGGCGCCCCGTCGCCGGGGATTTCGATCGTGTGCGCGCCGGAGCACCGACGGCGACATCCGCCCGCGCAGGGCGACGTCGATGATGCCCATCCCCAACTCCTCGGACGATTCGAGAACCGTGAGACCCGAGGCCGTGACGCGGATTCCGCGGATCGCCACCACATCGGCAGGGTCGAGGTTCCGTCGCCGCACCCGAACGCCCGACGGTGCCCTGCTCCGTCCTCCGCGCGGGACCGTGACATCGACGATGCGTGGTGCAACCGAAACGAGTCCGTGCCAGTACGCGGCACTCACCGATGTCACGACGGCCCCGTCGCCGGCCCAGTACGCGGCGCACCGCACCCGAGCGGCGTCCGTCCACGGTCTGTCGCAGGCGACGTAGACACCGCGCGTGACCCGGCGCCAATGGCCCGCTCGGACGCGCCGATCGATCGCGTCCTGGCTCATCCCGGCGTCGTGAGCCTGCGTCGCGGTGATGACACCGTCGTGGAGCGCGAGAAGTCGATCGATCACAGGCGTTGGACGGCCGCGTCGGCTCTCCTGGTTCCGCCGGGTGCGCGGGGCCGCGGTTACCGCGGGTCAGCGCACCGTCCAGTCGAAAAACAATCGCAACGTCCCCGCAACACGGCAGTCCTAGCCTCACCCTCACCACCCGCTCACACTCCGAAAGAGGCTCACCCATGGCCGTGAAGGAACCGCGCCCCGTAGCGTCCGATTCTCAGGCAGAATCGTCCGACTACCTGGCCAAGCGCACGCTCAAGACCGGCAGCGCGGGGTGGGTGCTGCTGGCAGGGTTGGGCGTCAGCTACGTCATCTCGGGTGACTATTCGGGGTGGAACTTCGGGCTCGAGCAGGGTGGGTTCGGTGGTCTGCTGATCGCGGGCATCCTGATCGCCGGCATGTACCTGGCGATGGTGCTGGGCATGGCGGAGATGTCGTCTGCGCTCCCGGCAGCGGGCGGCGGATACACGTTCGCCCGGCGCGCGCTCGGACCGTGGGGCGGATTCGCCACCGGCACAGCCATTCTCATCGAGTATGCCATCGCCCCCGCGGCCATCGCGACCTTCATCGGCGCCTACGTCGAGTCGCTCGGCCTGTTCGGGATCACCGACGGGTGGTGGGTGTACCTCGCCGTCTACGCCATCTTCATCGGCGTGCACCTCGCCGGTGTCGGTGAAGCGCTGAAGGTCATGTTCGTCATCACCGGCATCGCTCTCGTAGGCCTCGTCATCTTCGCTGTCGCCGCGATCTTCCAGTTCGACGCCTCCAACCTCACCGACATCGCCCCGACGGATGCCGCGGGCGCCTCGAGTTTCCTGCCGATGGGGTACCTGGGGATCTGGGCCGCGGTGCCGTTCGCGATCTGGTTCTTCCTCGCGATCGAGGGCGTGCCGCTCGCGGCCGAGGAAGCGAAGGATCCGGCGCGCAACGTGCCACGCGGCATCATCGCCGCCATGGCGGTGCTGCTGGTGACCGCCACCGCCATGCTGATCCTCGTGACGGGCGCCGGCGGAGCCGACGCGATGCAGGCGTCGGGCAACCCGTTGGTGGAGGCGCTGGGAGACAGCGGCGCCGCGACGGTGGTTAACTACATCGGCCTCGCCGGTCTGATCGCCAGCTTCTTCTCCATCATGTACGCCTACTCCCGGCAGCTGTTCGCGCTGAGCCGCGCCGGCTACCTGCCGAAGTCCATGTCGGTGGTCAACAGCCGGAAGGCGCCGACGCTGGCGCTGATCGTGCCCGGCATCATCGGCTTCGCCCTGACGTTCACCGGCAAGGGCTCGATGTTGTTGAACATGGCCGTCTTCGGGGCAGCGCTGAGCTACGTTCTGATGATGGTGAGCCACATCGTGCTCCGTCGCCGCGAGCCCGACATGCCGCGTCCGTACCGCACTCCGGGCGGCACGGTCACGACCGGATTCGCGCTCGTCATCGCCGCCTTAGCCGTGATCGCGACGTTCCTCGTGGACAGTCAGGCGGCGCTGTGGTGCCTGGTCGTGTTCGCGCTCTTCATGGTCTACTTCGGCGTCTACAGCCGCCATCACCTGGTGGCCAATTCTCCGGACGAGGAGTTCGCGGCGCTCGCCGCTGCCGAGGACGAACTCGGGTGAGCACCTACCACCAGCAGATCTCGGGATCGACCTACACCTTCGACGGTCTCGTCGAGGTCATGGCGAAGGCCACCCCGGCGCGATCGGGCGATCAACTCGCAGGCTGCGCGGCGGAGTCGGACGCCGAACGTGCCGCCGCCGCCTGGGTTCTGGCGGATCTCCCGTTGCAGACTTTCCTCGACGAGCAGGTGGTGCCGTACGAGAGCGACGAGGTCACCCGCCTCATCATCGACAGCCATGACGCGCAGGCATTCGACGCGGTCTCTCATCTGACGGTGGGCGGTCTGCGGGACTGGTTGCTCACGGTCGCAGCGGAACCCGACAGCGCCCGGACACTGCGGGACGTCGCGCCCGGCCTCACCCCGGAGATGGTGGCCGCGACGAGCAAGATCATGCGCAACCAGGATCTCATCGCGGTGGCGCGGGCGGCGACGGTGATCTCGGCGTTCCGCACCACCATCGGTCTGCCCGGAACGATGGCCACCCGCCTGCAGCCCAATCATCCGACGGACGACCCGCACGGAATCGCCGCGGCGACGCTCGACGGTCTGCTGATGGGCTCGGGCGACGCCGTCATCGGCATCAACCCGGCGACCGACTCACCTGCTGCGACAGCCGATCTGCTGTACCTGCTCGACGAGATCCGCCAGCGTTTCGAGATTCCGGTGCAGTCGTGTGTGCTCTCCCACGTCACCACCACCGTGGACCTGATCGGCAAGGGTGTCCCGGTGGATCTCGTGTTCCAGTCCATCGCGGGAACCGAGGGTGCCAACTCCAGTTTCGGGGTGACGGTGCCGATGCTCCTCGAGGCGAACGAGGCGGGAAAGTCGTTGCACCGCGGCACCGTCGGGAACAACGTCATGTACCTGGAAACGGGCCAGGGTTCGGCGCTGTCCGCGAACTCGCACTTCGGGACCGGGGGCAAGCCGGTCGATCAGCAGACGCTCGAGACCCGCGCGTACGGGTTGGCCCGCGCTCTGGATCCGCTGTTGGTCAACACCGTCGTGGGCTTCATCGGACCCGAGTACCTGTACGACGGCAAGCAGATCATCCGTGCCGGCCTCGAGGATCACTTCTGCGGCAAGATCCTGGGCCTGCCCATGGGTGTCGACGTCTGCTACACCAACCATGCCGAAGCGGATCAGGACGACATGGACACGTTGTTGACGCTGCTCGGTGCCGCGGGCGCCGCCTTCGTCATCGCCGTGCCGGGTGCCGACGACATCATGCTCGGCTACCAGAGCCTGTCCTTCCACGATGCCCTCTACGTCCGGCAGGTGTTGGGCCTCAAGCCCGCTCCCGAGTTCGAGGCGTGGATGCACCGGCTGGGGATGACCGACGACGCGGGGCGGGTCCTGCCCGTCGACGCCGCGTCGTCGCCGCTGCGAGCACTGACGACGCCGGCATGAGCACACCGGACTTCTGGACCGACCTGCGTGTCACGACGCAGGCGCGCATCGGGCTCGGCCGGGCGGGGGACGCCCTGCCGACGACGCGGGTGCTCGAGTTCCGGGCCGCCCACGCCGCGGCGCGTGACGCGGTCCATATGCCGCTCGACACCGACAGCTTTGCTCGGGATATCGCCGCTGTCGGACTCGGTGATCCGGTGGTCGTGTCCAGCAAGGCGTCCACCCGCAGCGAATATCTGCGTCGTCCCGATCTGGGACGGCAGCCCGAGGACCTGTCCGGCGTCGACACGGTCGACGCGGACATCGGAATCGTGTTGTGCGACGGTCTGTCCCCGCGGGCACTGATGGATCACGGTGCGGGTCTGCTCGCTGCGCTGAAGGAGTCGCTGGGTACGTTCACGATCGCGTCCCCGGTGATCGCGACCCAGGCCAGGGTGGCGCTGGGTGACCACGTGGGCGCTGCGCTCGGGGTGTCCACGCTGATCGTCGTCATCGGCGAGCGTCCCGGCCTGTCGGTGGCGGACAGCCTCGGCATCTACCTGACGCACGGTCCGAAGCCGGGCCGCAACGACTCCGAGCGCAATTGCATCTCGAACATCCACCCGCCCGGCGGCATGCACTACGACCACGCGGCGCGGGTGACGGCATCGTTGGTCGCGGGTGCGCGCACGCTCGGGCGGTCCGGCGTCGATCTCAAGGACTCCTCTCGCGAACTGACCTGACCCGCGCACCGTTAGGGTCTGACATCGTGCTGCTGCAACGTGTGCGCGTCGATCCCGCGCGGGACGACCTCTCGGACGTCCGCATCGTCGACGACCTGGTGAGCGAGATCTCGGCACCCGGGAAGCGCCTGACTCCCGCCTCCGCCGAGACCGTCGTCGACGGGCGCGGGGGAGTGGTGCTGCCCGGGTTCGTCGACGGGCACCTGCACATGGCGCAGTGGGCACTCGCGCGCCGCCGACTGGACGTCGGCGCGGCCACCAGTGCACGGCACCTCGTCGACCTGCTGGTGGCGTCGGGCCTCACCGGCGACGTTCGTGCACAGGGCTTCCGGGGTGCCCTCTGGCCGGACGCACCGCACAAGGACATGCTCGAGGCCGCGCTGCCGGGTGTGTCCGTCGCGGTGACGAGCATGGATCTGCACACCGTCTGGCTCTCCCCGGCGTTGCTGCGCGAGCTCGCGGTCGATCACCCCACCGGTGTCTTCCGCGATCACGACGCCATCGCGATCGCGAGTGCCGTCGACGCGCGTGTCGGTACGGGCGTGCTCGACGAGTACGTGTGCGAGGCGACCGAGGATCTCGCCGCGCGGGGCGTGACCGAGGTCCTCGACTTCGAGTTCGACGACAACCTCACCGCGTGGACGCGGCGCTTCGCCTCCGGTCGTCCGGCGGTGCGGGTGAGCGCGTCGACGTGGCCGACGTGGCTCGACGAGACTCTGGCGGCCGGACACCGGACCGGCGACGTCGCCGCGGACACGGGCCGCATGCTCCGCATGGGGCCGCTGAAGATCATGGCCGACGGGTCGCTCAACACGCGGACGGCCTGCTGCCACGACCCCTATCCCGACGCGGGGCACGCGGCGCCGGCGACGCACGACGCCGAGGCACACGGGCTGCTGCTCGTCGACCATCCGGAGCTGGTGCGATTGATCTCGCGCGCGGCGGGCGGTGGGATCGCCGCCGCGGTGCACGCGATCGGTGACCGCGCCAACACCGTCGTGCTCGACGCCTTCGAGACCGTGCGCGCGCTCATGGACTCGGGTGCTCTCCCCGTCGTCGGTGGACGCGTCGAGCACGCGCAGCAGGTCCGCCCGGAAGACCTGGACCGGTTCGCGGCGCTGGGCGTCGTCGCCTCTGTCCAGCCTCAGCACGCGGTGACCGACCGCGACGTCGCCGACGTGCTGTGGTCCGGCCGACGATCGATCGCGTACGGCTACCACTCGCTGCACCGCCACGGCGCGCTGCTGCAGTTCGGGTCCGACGCTCCCGTCTCCCCGCCCGATCCGCGGTCGGCCGTCGCCGCCGCCGTGTTCCGCACCGACGACGAGCGACCGTCCTGGCATCCGGGCGAGGCGGTGCCGATGGACGTCGCACTGCGGGCGGCATCGGGTGGGCGCGCAGGTGTCGACGTCGGATCCGCCGCCGATCTCGTCGTGCTCGCCGAGTCCCCGTACGTCCTGTCGAACGCCGACCTGCGGTCCGTTCCGGTGATCGCCACGATCAGCGGTGGGCGCGCGACCCACGTGTCCTGAGCCTTCGCCACCGTGTCGGAGACACACGCGGTGGCCGAGCAACCCGACCAGTGTCGCTACCCGGCGGTAGTGTCGATGTGTGACAACAGTCTCGCGGTATGGGTGCATGTTCCACGCCCGGTCGACGCCGCCGGGAGCGTCGCGGGCGGCATTCGGCGCGTCGGTGGGCCACGGGCGGCGCCTGTTCGGTGGAAAGTCCGACAATCCCTCCGGAAACGGGATCGTCGACCGTTTTCGTGCCATTCCTCGTGACGGGGGTGGGGACCGTGTTCCGAGGGCGTCGTCCCTGCTCACACACCCTTTTCTCGCGTTGCGCGGCGAGCGCGTTGGGTCGTACCCGACGTGGTCGACTAGCATGGAGGGCTGCTTGCCAACGAAAGGACTGTCATCGACCACGTCGATTCATCGTCACTGATCAGCGACGTAACGAGTGGCGCCCGCATTCCGGTAAGGAATGAGGTGGAAGTGGAGCACGACGCCCACGGGCGAATCGACGGGCACAGCGCCGGGTACGGATCGCGAATCGGGGGAATCGCTGTCCTGCCACCGTTCACGACGGTGGGCTCGGTCGGCCGGGGCGCGGTGCGCGAGCACGGTGTCGCGAGAGATCACGGGGAGTAGACGAGTGGATGACGGTGCACGGTTCGACGGCGGACCGGCTGACGACGACCGCTCCGACGAGACGGTGACGAGCGAGACGCAGGTGAGCTCGGCGGGAGTGCTGCCCGAGGGCGCGTTCCCGCTGTCGGGAGCACAGCGCGGCATCTGGTTCGCGCAGCAGTTGGCCGGGGACGTGCCGATCGCGATCGCGCACTACGTCGAGCTGAACGGAAGCCTCGACCTCGACCGTCTCGAGTACGCGCTGGACCGGGCGGGCCGCGAGTTCGGATCGGGATATCTGCGTCTGGCCGAGGTGGACGGCGAGCCGTTCCAGTACGTGGACCTCAGCATGCGTGATCACATCTCCTACTTCGACCTGCGCTCCGAGTCCGACCCGGAAGCCGCGGCGATGGACTGGATGACGCGCGAGTACAGCACGCCGGTGGACATGCTCGTCGACCGTCTCGTGGTGTCCCACGTGCTGCAGTTGAGCGACGAGCGGTGGTTCTGGTACTCCCGCATCCATCACGTCGCGCTCGACGGTTTCGGCGCGATGACGATGATCCAGCGCACCGCTGCGCTGTACACGGCAGCGGTGGAGGGCAGGGAGCCCGAACCCTCCAAGGCCGTCGATCTGAACGATCTCTATGTCGACGACGCCAAGTACCGGTCGTCGGACCGCTTCGAGAAGGACGCCGCGTACTGGGCGGAGAGAGTGCGCAGCCTCCCGGATCCGCCGTCCCTCTCGGCCGTCACCGCTCCGCCGACGTCGCCCGCGCTCATCGCCGGTGGCTTCGTCTCCACCGACCTCGCCGAGCGCCTCGACCGGCGGGTCACCGATCTCGGCACCGCGTCGGCACCGTTCGTGGTCGCCGCCTTCGCCGCGTTCGTCTCCCGCATGACGGGGGCCGAGGACACGGTCCTGAGCCTGCCGGTCTCGGCGCGCACGACGGCGGCCATGCGTCGCTCGGGCGGCATGGTCTCCAACGTGGTCCCGCTGCGTCTCGCACTCCCGCCGAGCTGCACGGTCGCCGAGTCCGCGTCCCGCGCCCAGCTCGAACTCACCGGCGCCCTGCGCCGGCAGCGCTACCGCCACGAGGACATTCGTCGCGACAGCGGCGAGTCGGCGACCCAACGCGGACTGTTCGGCCCGTCGATCAACATCATGCTGTTCCACGACGAGCTGCGGCTCGGCGACCTCAACGGCTCGTACAACGTCCTGACCACGGGTCCGGTCGAGGACCTGGCGCTGAACATCTATCCCGGTGCGGACAGCCGCGAACTGCGGATCGACTTCGAGGCGAACCCGCTGCGGTACACGCAGGACCAGCTGAACGCGCATCGTGCCCGCTTCGTGCGCTTCCTCGATGCGCTGATCGATGCCGAGCCCGACGCACCGCTCGGATCGCTCGAGGTGCTGACCGACGACGAGCGGCGGCGTTTCGTCCCCGCGCTGGGCGGCGAGAGCTTCCCGCAGGTCACTTTCGGCGACATCATCGCCCGCGCCGTCGACGCCGCTCCGGACACGGTGGCCGTCACGTGCGGGTCGGAATCGGTCACGTACGAAGAGCTCGACGCGCGCTCCAACCGTCTGGCCCGGCTGCTGATCTCGCGGGGCGTCGGACCGGAGAGCGTCGTCGCGGTCGCACTCGGTCGATCGGTCGAGATGATCCACGCGACGTGGTCGATCGTGGCGTCGGGCGGCGCCTTCCTGCCCATCGACCCGGCGTATCCGCTCGAGCGCATCGTGCACATGCTCGGGGACTCGGGCGCCCGGATCGGCGTGACCACCCGACGACACGTCGCGGACCTGCCGGACACGATCGACTGGCTCGTCGTCGACGACGACGAGCTGTGCGGCGACCTCGAGGTCTGCTCGCCCGCCCGCATCACCGACGCCGAGCGATCGGCTCCGGTCCGACCGTTCACCGCTGCGTGGATGATCTACACCTCGGGATCCACCGGCTTGCCGAAGGGCGTCACCGTCGGCCACGACGGACTGTCGAACATCATCGGCGAGATGACCGTCTCGTACGGGGTGTCGACGAAGTCGGTCGTCCTCGGTGTCGCGTCGCCGAGTTTCGACGCGTCCATCTTCGAGCAGCTGATGGCGCTCTCGTCGGCGACGACTCTGGCTCTCGCTCCGTCGGGGGTGTTCGGCGGAGAGGAACTCGCGGACTACATCCGCGAGAAGAACGTCACGCACGTCGTCATCACGCCGGCCGCGTTGGGATCGTTGGACCCGGACGGTCTCGAGCAGATCGAGTCGATCATCAGCGCCGGTGAGGCACTGCCGTCCGAGGTGGCGGCACGCTGGGCTCCGCGCACCGCGCTGCGGAACGCCTACGGCCCCACCGAGACCACGATGATCGGATCGATCTCCGATCCACTGGTGCCCGGTGCTCCCGTGACCATCGGGTCGCCCATCCGAGGAACGCGACAGGTGGTGTTGGACAACAGGCTCCGGCCCGTTCCCGTGGGTGTCGTGGGTGAGCTGTATCTCGCCGGTGTGGACCTCGCCCGCGGGTACGCCAATCGCTTCGCGCTCACCGCCACGCGCTTCGTGGCCGGACCGTGGGCCGAGCCGGGCGGGCGCATGTACCGCACCGGTGACCTGGTCCGGTGGACCGAGGACGGCGACATCGTCTACGTCGGTCGCGCCGACTCGCAGGTGAAGATCCGCGGCTTCCGCATCGAACTGGGCGAGATCGACGCGGTGCTCGCCGAGCATCCCAGCGTCCGTACCGCCGTCACCGTGGCGCACCGGCAGTCGTCCGGGGCCACGGTGCTCGCGGCGTACGTCGTGCTGCGTCCGGACACGACGCTCGAGCACACCGAACTGCTACGCCATGCCGCGCAACATCTTCCGTCGCACATGATCCCTGCCGCCGTCGTGGTCCTGGACCGCCTGCCCGTCACCGTCAACGGCAAGATCGACCACCGGCGGCTGCCCGAGCCGGTGCTCGCGACGCGCGAGTTCCGCGCCCCGACCACCGTGGTCGAGGAGATCGTGGCATCCGTCTTCACGCAACTGATGGGTGTCGACCGGGTTGGACTCGACGACGACTTCTTCGCTCTCGGCGGCAACTCGCTCATCGCGACGCGCGCCGTCTCCCGTCTGGGTGCCGCACTGGGGACACAGGTCTCGGTGCGCACGTTGTTCGAGGCACCCACCGTCGAGTCGCTCGCGTCCCGACTGCAGCAGGGTGGCCACGGCGAGACCCGCACGCCGCTGGTGCCCCGCGAGCGGACCGGGCCGGTGCCGCTGTCGCTCGCGCAGCGCCGCATGTGGTTCCTCAATCAGTTCGACCCGTCGTCGGTCGCCTACAACATCCCGTTGGCCCTGCGCCTCGAGGGTGATCTGGACATCGCCGCGCTGCAGGTCGCGATCATGGACGTCGTCGACCGCCACGAGGCGCTGCGGACGTCCTACCCGGACACCGAGAACGGACCGGTCCAGGTCGTCCACGATCCCGAGGCCGTGGTGCCGGACCTGACACCCGTGCCGGTCGACGCGGGGGATCTGCACGGCGTGCTGATCTCCTTCGCGATGACCACCTTCCAGGTCACGGAGCACGTCCCGCTGGTCGGTCGCCTGTTCCAGATCAGCGAGACCGACCACGTGCTGGCCATCGTGGTGCATCACATCTCCGCCGACGGTGCATCCCTGACACCCCTCGCGCGCGACCTGATGGCGGCCTACAGCGCCCGCATCGCGTTCTACGCGCCCACGTGGACCCCACTGCCCGTGCAGTACGTCGACTACACGTTGTGGCAGCGGGAGGTGCTGGGGTCCGAGGACGATCCCACGTCGCTCATCGCGCAGCAGGAGCGCTACTGGGTCGAGACCCTGCGCGACGCACCGGATCTGCTGCCGCTCCCGATCGACCGGGCCCGTCCGTCCCGGTCGTCGCTCAGCGGCGGAGCGCACGCGTTCGAGATCGACGCCGAGCTCCACGCGAAGATGATCGACCTGGCCGGGCGCCACCGCACCACGCTCTTCATGGTGGTGCACGCGGCGCTGGCCGTGACGCTCGCCAAGATCAGCTCGACCGACGACATCGTCATCGGTACCCCGGTCGCGGGACGCGGCGACGCGGCGATCGACGACCTCGTCGGCATGTTCGTCAACACGTTGGCGCTGCGCACCACCGTGGGCAGTCGCCAGCCGTTCGACGCGCTGCTGGACCACGTCCGCGAACGCGACCTGCAGGCGTTCGCCAACAGTGACGTGCCGTTCGAGCGTCTCGTGGAGGTGCTGTCCCCGGCGCGGTCGGAGTCGCGTCACCCGATCTTCCAGGTGATGCTGGCGTTCGAGAACATGGGTCACTCGACGGTGGAACTCACCGGACTGCGCCTGTCCACGGTCGATCTCGACCTGCAGGTGGTCAAGTTCGATCTGCAGCTGACCATGACCGACCGCACCGACGACGCGGGCCGTCCGGCCGGTATGCCGGCCACGTTCTCGTACGCGTCTACACTGTTCGACGCCTCGACCATCGACGCGATCACACGCCGGTTCGTGCAGGTGCTGACCACCATCGTCGACGATCCCAGTGTGTCGGTCGCCGACATCGACGTGCTCGACGCCAGCGACCGCGTGGTCGCCGAGAGGTCGATCCAGCGCGTGTCCGAGGGCCGTCCCGTGGGCGACGACACCATCGTCTCGCGGGTGCTCGATCACGCGGCGAGTCACCCCGAGGCGAGTGCGGTGCGGTTCGGTGAGGTCTCGATCACGTACGGGGAGTTGGACTCTCGTTCGCGCGCTGCTGCAGCGAGGCTGTACGCGATGGGGGTGCGGTCCGGCGATCGGGTCGCGGTGGTGTGCGACCGATCGGTGGATCTGGTCGCCGTGCTGTTCTCCGTCATGCGGGCCGGCGCGACCTACGTGCCGATCGACCCGGAGTATCCCGGTGACCGTGTCGACTACGTCGTCGCCGACTCCCGTGCGCGCTTCGCCGTGGTCTCCGCTCGGCTCGAGGACCAGGTGCGCCGCGACGGCCTGACCGTCGTCGTGGACACCGATGTCGTGGCGCCGGAATCGGATTCGGAGGCGGGGTCCACCGCGCTGCTTCCCATGGCACGGCCGGACGACGTCGCGTACATCATCTACACCTCCGGATCCACCGGGAACCCGAAGGGTGTCGCGATCCCGCACACCAACGTGGTGACATTGCTGACGAACACCGAGCAGTACTTCGGCTTCGGACCCGACGACGTCTGGACGATGTTCCACTCCTACGCGTTCGACTTCTCGGTGTGGGAGTTGTGGGGCGCGCTCACCACGGGCGGCAGCGTCGTCGTGGTGGACCACTGGACCGCGCGCTCGCCGGGCGACTTCCTGGACATGCTCGCCGACCGGGGCGTGACGGTGCTCAACCAGACACCGTCGGCGTTCTACCAACTCGCCGAGGCCGAGCGCGATCGGGCGGGCACCGAGCTGTCCCTGCGCCACGTCGTCTTCGGCGGTGAGGCGCTGGATCTGTCGCAGCTGCAGCGCTGGTACGCGCGGCACGCGGACGACAGTCCCCGCCTCGTGAACATGTACGGCATCACCGAGACGACGGTGCACGTCACCTACCAGGAGCTGACGGCGGCATTCGCGGCCGCGGCCCAGGGCAGTGTGATCGGCGTTCCCGTCCCGGGGCTCGGCGGCATCGTGCTCGACGACGCCCTGCGGCCCGTGCCCGTCGGCGTTCCCGGTGAGCTATACGTCCTGGGTGATCAGTTGGCACAGGGCTACGTCGGTCGCCCCGACCTGAACGCCACCCGGTTCGTGGCCAACCCGTACCTGGCCGGTCAGCGGATGTACCGATCCGGTGACGTCGTGCGGTGGAACCGCGACGGTGCACTGGAGTACCTCGCACGTGCGGACGCCCAGGTCCAGATTCGCGGGTTCCGCGTGGAACTGGGCGAGATCGAGACCGTGGTGGCGTCCACGCCCGGCGTCGCGGGGGCCGCGGCGTCGGTGGTGCGGCGTCCGGCCGGCGACGTCCTGGTCGCGTTCGTGGTGCCCGAATCGGGCTCCACGGTCGACGCGGCGGCAGTCACCGAACACGTCGCCTCGCTGTTGCCGGCGTACATGGTTCCCGCGCGCATCGTCGAGCTGGACCGTCTGCCGCTGACCGTGAACGGCAAGCTCGACCGCAAGGCGCTGCCCGAGGTCACCGAGGACTCCGATCGCACGTACCGCGCACCCGAGACGCGGGTGGAGAAGGCGATCGCGGGGGTCTTCGAGGACATCCTCGACGTCACGCCCGTCGGCCTGGACGACGACTTCTTCGGGCTCGGCGGCAACTCGCTCGTCGCGACGCAGGTCGCGTCCCGCATCGGTACCGAACTGGGCGTGCACGTTCCGGTCCGCGCGGTGTTCGACGCGACCACCGTCGCCCGACTCGCGGCGGTCGTCGCCGAGCTCGGCGCGTCCGATCGACCCGCGCTCGTCGCCGGTCCCCGTCCCGACGTGATCCCGCTGGCACTCGCGCAGCAGCGCATGTGGCTGAGCAACCGGCTCGACCCGTCGTCGCCGATGTACAACCTGCCGTTGGGCATCCGACTCGAGGGCCGTCTCGATCTCGACGCCCTGCGCCGGGCCGTGCACGACCTCGTGACGCGGCACGAGATCCTCCGCACCGTCTATCCCCACACGGACGGCGTACCGCGGCAGGAGATCCTCACGGTCGACGAGGCGGGCGTCGAGCTCGCGGTCGAGGACGTTCCGTCCGCGCGCTGGATCGACGAGTTCGTCGCTCTCGCGACGAGCGGCTTCGACGTCACCACGGCGGTCCCGCTGCGGCTCGCGGTCTTCCGTGACCCTGAGGTCTCCACCGAGGCCGTGCTCGCGATCGTCGTGCACCACATCGCCGCGGACGGCGTGAGCCGCGTGGCGCTGACCCGCGACCTCGTCACCGCCTACCTCGCACGCACCGAGGGCGTCGACCCCGCGTGGGCTCCGCTCCCCGTCCAGTACGCGGACTACGCGGTGTGGCAGCGCGACGTCATCGGCTCGCCCCGCGACGCCGAGTCGGTCGCGTCCGCCCAGATCGCCTACTGGAAGCAGGCTCTCGACGGCCTGCCCCCGGAGCTGGACCTGCCGCGTGACCGGGAGCGGCCGGCGTCGCCCACCCGCGAGGGTGCGTCCGTCCACTTCGCCGTGGACGGTTTCGCGGCGGACCGGGTGGAGGCACTGGCGCGCGACCACAACGCGACGCGATTCATGGTGGTGCACGCGGCCCTGGCCGTCGTCCTCTCCCGCCTGTCCGGATCGACGGACATCGCGATCGGCACCGCTCTGGCGGGCCGCGGAGATCCGGCGCTCGACAACCTGGTCGGCATGCTCGTCAACACGGTGGCCCTGCGTCTGCGGGTCGACGAGGATGTGAGCTTCGCCGAACTGGTGGCCGCAGCCCGTCGCGTGGACGTCGACGCGTTCGCGCACTCGGAGGTGCCGTTCGAGACCGTCGTCGACGCCGTCGCGCCGCAGCGCACGGGATCGGTGCCGCCGCTCTTCCAGACCGCACTGGCGTTCCGCAACATCACGCCGGCGCGGGTGGAGCTGCCCGAGATCACCGTGTCCGAACTGGAGAATCCGTTCGAGCCCGCCAACTTCGATCTGTTGCTCACGGTCGACGACGACGGCTCGCGGAAGCCGGGCGGCGACATGACGATGATGTTCACGTACTCGACCGAGCTGTTCGACGAGGAGACGGTGGAGACCTTCGGCCGGCATCTGGCGTCGGTGCTGCGGGCCGGGGTCACCGAACCCACGCGCGTCGTCGCCGATCTGCCGCTCGCCGAGGTGGTCACCGCGGCGCCCGTGGTGGAGCCCACGACTCCCGCGGCGTACTCGGGACCCTCGGTGGTCACGTCGTTCGCGTCGGCCGTGGAATCGGATCCGGACGCCCCCGCCGTCGTGATCGGCGAGAACGAGGTCAGCTACGCCGACCTCGACGCTCGTTCCAACCGCCTGGCGCGCTGGCTCGCGGGGGCAGGAGTCGGTGCCGGGTCGACGGTCGCGGTCCGGTCCGGCGACTCCGGCCTCGACACGGACACCCTGGCCCTGTGGTGGGGGATCCTCAAGGCAGGCGCGGCGTTGGACATCGGCCGAGTCGCACCCGACGTGATCGTGCTGTCCGGCGCATCCCGCAACGGGAGTCGGGCGCCGCTGATCCTGTCGGTGGACGACGCCGCCGACGACGTGGCGCAGTTCTCCGCGCGCCCCGTCACGTACGCGGATCGGGCACGCCCGCAGAACGGAGCCGATCCGGCGCTGGTCCTGCCGACCGGGACGGGCTCGGTCGGCGTGCTCACGTTCGACGAGCTCTCCGGCATCGTGTCCGCCGAACTCGATCGACTCGCCGTGGACTACGAGTCCCGGTTGTTCGCGACGGCGGCGGTCTCGACCGTGTCGCAGGCGCTGCGGGCGCTGGTCGCCGGTGTCGCGGGCGCCGCTGTGCTGGTGCAGGACGGTGCGGCGGAGTCGCTGACGGACGTGCTGCTCGATCAGTGGGTGACGCACCTGTTCGCCACCCCGTCGGACCTGTCGGCGGTGGACGCCGGGGAGTTCGAGGATCTCGCCGTGGTGGTCACCGACGCGGGCCGGGGCGACAGCGAGTCGTGCGACGGCTTCGCCGACGGCACCGAGATCGACGTCGTGCCGTTGACCTCGACGGGTATCGGACTCGCCATGCGGAGCTCATGACGGGATCCGTCCACACCACGGTGACAGGCGCCGTTCACACCACCCGGGTGAGCGGCGTGCGCGCCGCCCTGCTCGATAGGGTGGATCAGATGGGGCGACGCCCCATGAAGCACGCGTGCGCGCATCCGCGGGGAGTGTCGCGAGTACGCAGCGGGATCGTCGGTGGGCAACCACGGGCGAGGCTCGGTATCGATTCACGAGGAGCACGACGATGACGGATGGCACTCCCGACGAGACCTCGAACGAGGACCGGTCGCGGGCGGAACGTCCGGGACGCGCGGGGACACCCCGCCGCGAGCGTCCGACCAGGGAACGCCCGCGTCGCCGGCAGCGTCCTCGCGCGGCCACCCTGCCGCAGATCCTCGCGGCCGCCGTGGAGGCGAACGCCGACGGTGTGGCTCTCGTGTTCCGCGACGAGTCCGGCGCGACCACCGAGTGGACCTACCGCGAGCTCGACGCGGCGTCGTCGAAACTGGCGCGCGAGCTGATCGCGCGCGGCATCGGCGCCGAGGACGTGGTGGCGCTGGCCGTCACGCGGTCCGCCGAGTCGATCCTGTCGATCTGGGCGGTCGCCAAGACCGGTGCGGCATACGTGCCGGTCGATCCGAAGTACCCCGCGGACCGCATCGAGTACATGCTCACCGATTCGGGGGCCACCCTCGGGATCACCACCACGGAGCACCGCGAGACCCTGCCCGAGGGAGTGGGCCCCAGCTGGCTCGTCCTGGGCGACGCCGACCTGGACGCCGCCATCGACGCACGGTCCGCCGAGCCGGTCACCTACGCCGATCGCGTACGGGTGCTCGGCCCCGCGAACACGGCCTACATGATCTACACGTCCGGATCGACGGGTCGACCCAAGGGCGTCGAGGTGACGCACGCCGGTCTCTCGAGTCTGGTGGCCGAGCAGCGTGAGCGCTTCGGTATCGACGCGTCCGCCCGCACCCTCGCCGTCGCATCCCCGAGTTTCGACGCCTCGGTCTTCGAACTGCTCATGGCCGTGGGGTCCGGAGCGACGATGGTCGTCTCGCCGCCCGACGTCTTCGGCGGCGACGATCTGACGGCTCTGCTGCGCGAGCAGCGGGTGACCCATGCCGTCATCACCCCGTCCGTGCTGGCCTCGGTCACGCCGTCGGAGTTGCCCGACCTGCGGGTCGTGGTCACCGCCGGTGAGGCGTGCCCGCCGGAACTGGTGTCCCGCTTCGTGACCGACACCCGCCGCATGTTCAACGGCTTCGGTCCGACCGAGGCCACCATCATGACCAACTGCGCGGAGCTGTTCCCGGACGCGCCCGTCTCCATCGGCGGCGCGATCCGCGACTTCCGCACGCCCGTGCTCGACGGCCGCCTGCGCGACGTCCCGGCCGGTGTCGCCGGTGAGCTGTACGCGGCCGGCCCCGGTCTGGCCCGCGGGTATCACGGTCGGCCGTCGCTCACCGCGGAGCGTTTCGTCGCGGACCCCTTCGGTGAACCCGGCTCGCGCGTGTACCGCACCGGTGACCTCGCCCGCGTGCGCAGCGGCGGCGCGGTCGACTACCTGGGCCGCTCCGACTTCCAGGTGAAGGTCCGCGGGTTCCGCATCGAACTCGGCGAGATCGACGCCGCCCTGACGGCGCACCCGGACGTCCGCTTCGCCGCGGCGGCCGGTCATCAGCTGCCCGACGGCTCGACGGTGCTCGTGGCCTACGTGCAGCCCGAGCCGGGCCACGAGATCGACGTCGACGACGTCACGGCCTTCGTCGGCCGGAGCCTCACCGCGTACATGGTGCCGTCCGAGATCATCGTCATCGACGCCGTGCCCCTCACACCCGTCGGCAAGCTCGATCGCGCGGCGCTGCCGCAGCCGACCATCGGCACGTCGACGAAGGAGTACCGGGCCCCGGAGACCCGGACCGAGATCACGGTGTCCGAGGTGCTGGCGGACCTGTTGTCGGCCGAGCGCGTGGGTCTGGACGACACCTTCTTCGAACTCGGTGGCAACTCGCTGCTCGCGACGCAGGTGGTCGCCCGGATCAATCAGGCGGCGCAGTCCCGCATCGCGGTGCGGGACGTGTTCGAGGCGACCTCCGTCGCGGATCTCGCTGCGCGGGTGGATCTCTCGCTCGGTGCCCCGGAGCGGCCGCCGCTCGTGCGTCGTGATCGCTCGGGTGACCTGCCGCTGTCCTACGCCCAGCAGCGGATGTGGCTCACCAACCAGTACGACGTGACGTCGCCCGCGTACAACCAGCCTGTCGTGCTGCGGATGACGGGTGCGCTGGATCTCGAGGCGCTCGGCCACGCGTTCGAGGATCTCATCACGCGGCACGAGACGCTGCGCACCGTCTACCCGCAGACCGACAGCGGTCCGGTGCAGCGCATCGAGCCCGCGTCGTCGGTGTCGGTGGTGCTCGATCCGGAGCGGATCGACGAGAGCTCGGTGTACGAGCGACTGACCCCGGTGGTGCTCGACGGCTTCGACGTGTCGTCCTCGGTGCCCTTCCGTGCCAAGCTCTTCCAGATCGCGGACCAGGACTACGTCCTCGCCGTGGTCATGCACCACATCGCCAGTGACGGTGGATCGCTCGCCCCGCTGGTGCGCGACCTCACCACGGCCTACGTGGCGCGCAGCGCCGGTGCGGCTCCCGAGCTGCCCGAGCTCGAGGTGCAGTACGCGGACTACGCGATGTGGCACCGCGAGCTCCTCGGCGACGAGAGCGATCCCGAGTCGTTGAGCGCCAAGCAGATCGACTTCTGGACGCGCGCCCTCGCCGGCACCCCCGAGGTCATCGAACTCCCCACCGACCGGCCGCGACCGGCGCAGCCGTCGTCCCGCGGTGCAACGGTGCCGTTCCGACTCGAGACGGACGTCGTCGAGGGTCTGAACGACCTCGCGCGACGCACCAACTCGACGCTGTTCATGGTGGTGCACGCCGCCCTGGCCGTGCTGCTCTCGCGCATGGCCGCCACCGACGACGTGTCCGTCGGCACGCAGATCGCGGGCCGCGGCGAGCAGGCGCTCGATCCGCTCGTCGGCATGTTCGGCAACACGCTGGTCCTGCGATCGCATCTGGAGCCGGGGGAGTCGTTCGAGGACTTCCTGCTCCGCACCCGCACCGCTGACCTCGATGCGCTGGGCAACTCGGACCTGCCGCTGGACCGGCTGGTCGAGATCCTGCGACCCCAGCGCTCGCTCGCCTACGCGCCGCTGTTCCAGGTACTGCTCATGCTGCAGAACTTCGAACGCACCGAGATCGAGCTGCCCGACGTCACCATCGGTCTCCTCGACTCGGACGTGCCGGTCGCGAAGCTCGACCTGACGCTGACGCTCATGGAGCAGGTGAACCCCGACGGGTCGCCCGGTCCCATCGACGGATCGCTGCTGTACGCCACGGATCTGTTCGACGAACCCACCGCACGCACCATCGCGGAACGCTACGTCGGCATCCTCGCCGCCGTCGTGGCCGATTCCGCCACCGCCGTCGGCGATCTCCCGCTGACCACCTCCGGCGAGCAGACGCAGCTCGCCGCGCTGCGCGGCATCGACGCTCCGCTGCCCGCCGAGACCCTCCTCGACGCGTTCCGCCGCGGCGCCGCACAGGATCCGAGTCGGACCGCGCTCGTGTACGAGGGGACCTCTCTCACGTATGCCGAGTTCTCCACGCGGGTGAACCGGTTGGCACGGCACCTCGTCGCACTGGGGGTCGGTCCCGACGCCCGCGTGGCCGTCGGCATGCGCCGCTCGCTCGAGATGATGATCGGCATCTACGCGGTGCTCGAGGCCGGTGGCGCCTACGTGCCGGTGGATCCGGACCACCCGCACGAGCGCACCGAGTACGTCCTGTCCAGCGCCGCACCCGTCGTCGTGCTGACCACCACGCGCGATCACCGCGACCTGCCCGAGCACCACAACGTGATCGACGTCGACACGGTCGATCTCGCCGACGTGTCCGCGGAGCCGCTGACGGACGCGGCGCGGACGGGCACGCTCGTGCCGTCCAACATCGCCTACATCATCTACACATCGGGCTCGACCGGCCGCCCCAAGGGTGTGGCGGTCTCGCACCGCTCCGTCCTGAACCAGATGCTCTGGATGCACGAGACGTACGACCTCACGGTCGGCGACACGATGCTGCAGAAGACGCCGGTGACGTTCGACGCGTCGGTGTGGGAACTCTTCCTGCCCTTGCAGCTCGGAGCCACCCTCGTCGTCGCGCGTCCGGACGGCCACCTCGACGTGCAGTACCTGCTCGACCAGGCGCGCTCGCACGGCATCGCGATCCTCGAGTTCGTACCGTCCATGCTCGAGCTCTTCATGTCCGATGCCGGTCTGGCCCTGCCGGGATCGCTGCGCTACCTGTCGGTGGGCGGCGAGGCGTTGTCCGCCGATCTGGTGCGTCGGTTCGCGGCCTCGTCGGCCGCCGAGCTCGACAACACGTACGGCCCCACCGAGGCGACGGTCACGTCCACGCTGCACCGGACCACCGACGCCGACGTCCGTACCGTGCCCATCGGTCGCCCGATCCGTAACACCGGTGCGCGCGTGCTGGACTCGCGTCTGCACGACGTTCCGGTCGGTGTCCCGGGAGAGCTCTATCTCACGGGCGCGCAGCTGGCTCGTGGGTACTTCGGTCGGCCCGACCTCACCGCCGATCGCTTCGTCGCCGATCCCCGCACGACCGGTGAGCGGATGTACCGGACCGGCGACCTCGTCTCGGTCACCGCGTCGGGTGAGCTGGAGTTCCTCGGCCGCACCGACTTCCAGGTCAAGCTCCGTGGTCTGCGCATCGAGCTCGGCGAGATCGAGTCCGCTCTCACAGCGCACCCGGACGTGGCCCGCGCCGTGGCCATCGTGCACTCCGACGAGCGCACCGGCGAAGCTCTGGTGGCGTACATCGTGCCGGAGGCCGGGCGCGCACCGGAACTGGCGAGTGTCCTCGACCTGGTCGCCGAGCGCGTCCCCGCGTACATGGTGCCGTCACACCTGACGGTGCTCGACGAGATCCCGCTCAGCCCCAGCGGCAAGCTCGACCGCCGCGCTCTGCCCGAGCCCGTGGACGTGTCCGGACCGCGGGAGTACCGGGCTCCGGAGACGGTGTCCGAGAAGGTCGTCGCGGACGTCTTCTCCGCACTGCTCGATGCCCCGCGCGTCGGCATCGACGACTCGTTCTTCGAGCTCGGCGGCAACTCGCTGGTCGGCATGCGCGCCGTCGCGCGGGTCAACGAGGCGCTGTCCAGCTCCATCGGCGTCCGCGATCTGTTCGAGAAGCCCACGGTGGCCGCGCTCGCCGCCCGGATCGACGCCGCGGCTCACACCGGCCGTACCCGGCCCGTGCTGGCGCCGAGGGAGCGCCCGGAGCGAATTCCGCTGTCGCTCGCGCAGTCCCGCATGTGGTTCGTCAACCAGTTCGACACCGAGTCGGCGGCCTACAACATCCCGCTCGTCATCACGCTGCGCGGTGCGCTCGACGTGGACGTGCTGCGCGCGGCCGTCGGCGACGTGCTCGAGCGCCACGAGTCTCTGCGTACGCTCTACCCGCAGGTGGACGGCACGCCGTACCAGGTGATCCTGCCCGCCGACCGGGTCGCCGGACAATTCGCCGTGACCGAGGTCGCCGCGGACGACGTGCAGGCGCGCGTCCTCGACATGGTGACCTCCGGCTTCGACGTCACCGCGGAGGTGCCGCTGCGCGGCGCACTGCTGCGGACGTCGGACACCGAGGCCGTGCTGGCGTTCGTCGTGCACCACGTCAGTGCCGACGGATTCTCGATGGGCCCGCTCGCCCGCGACGTCATGACCGCCTACGCGGCACGTCAGGCCGGCACGCCGGCGTGGTCCGAGAACGGCCCGCTTCGTCCGCTGACCGTGCAGTACGCCGACTTCTCCCTGTGGCAGCGCGAGATGCTGGGCTCCGAGTCCGACCCGGAATCACTGGCGTCGCAGCAGGAGTCGTACTGGGTGACGCAGCTCGACGATTTGCCGGAGGTGCTCACGCTCCCGTCGGACCGCCCGCGTCCCGCGGTGTCCACCGGGGCCGGGTCCGCGGTCCACCACACGATCGATGCCGAGATCCACACTCGCGCGGCAGACTTCGCACGCGCCCACGACGCGAGCCTCTTCATGGTCGTGCACAGTGCGCTCGCCGTCGTACTCGCCCGACTGTCGAACACCACCGACATCGCCGTCGGTGCCCCCATCGCCGGTCGCGGCGAGGAAGCGCTCGACGACCTCGTCGGCATGTTCGTCAACACGCTCGTGCTGCGCACGCAGGTCTCGCCGCACGCCACGTTCACCGAGCTGCTGGCCGAGACGAAGACCGTGGACCTCGGCGCCTTCGGCAACGCGGACATCCCCTTCGAGCGGCTCGTCGAGGTCCTCGCTCCGGAGCGCTCGACATCGCACAACCCGCTCTTCCAGGTGGCGCTGGCGTTCCAGAACCTCGAGCGCACGACGTTCGAACTCGGCGGCCTCGAGGTCGCCCGGTACGACGCCGGCATCCACTCCGCGAAGTTCGACCTGTCCATCGAGATCACGGAAACGGTGGAGGACGGCGGGCAGGCCGGAGGCCGGTCGGGTGACGTACAGGCCGCGGGCATGACGATGGAGGTGACGTTCTCGACCGACCTGTTCGATGCGGAGACCGTCACGCTGTTCTGCGAGCGCTTCGAGCGCGTGCTGGCCGCGGCGATCGAGACGCCCGACCGCGCCGTCGGCGACATCCCACTGCTCGACTCCGAGGAGGCGGCGTCGTTGGCACCCGTCACCGGGGACGACGCGGTGGCGGAGCGGACGCTCGGCGACCTCCTCGTCGATGCCGTCGCGACCAACCCCGACGGTCCGGCGCTGGTCTTCGACTCCGCGGTCCTGTTCGACGGGACGTCGGTGTCCTACCGCGAACTCGGCGAGTTCTCGGCTCGACTCGCCCGAGTGTTGATCGACCGTGGCATCGGGGCCGGATCCGCCGTGGCGCTGTCGGTCCCGCGCTCCGCGGAGTCGGTCGCGTTGATGTGGGCGGTGACCCGTACGGGTGCGGCCTTCGTCCCGATCGACCCCAACTACCCGGCCGATCGCATCGAACACATGGTGACCGACTCGGGCGTCCGTGTCGGCCTGACGCTCGGCGTGCACCGGGCGTCCCTGCCCGACGAGATCGACTGGCTCGTCGTCGATTCCGACGAGATCCGGGCACAGGTCTCGGCCGCGTCGGCGGATCCGATCACCGACGCCGACCGCCGGACGGCCGTCACGCCGGCCGACCGCGCGTACATCATCTACACCTCCGGTTCCACCGGTCTGCCCAAGGGCGTCTCGGTCTCGCACCGTGGCCTGAACCAGCTCGGAGTCTCGCAGCGCGAGCAGTACCGCGTCGAGCGTGACTCGCGGGTCATGCACTTCGCGTCGCCGAGCTTCGATGCATCACTGCTGGAGCTGCTGCTCGCGGTTCCCGCTGCCGCCGCGCTGGTCATTGTTCCCACCACCGTGTACGGCGGTGAGGAGCTGGCGCAGTTCCTGCGCCGTCACGCGGTGACGCACGCGTTCATCACCCCGGCCGCGCTGGCCTCGGTGGACCACTCGGGTCTCGAAGCGTTGCAGACCATCTCGGTCGGCGGCGAGGCGTACTCGCAGGACCTGGTCACCAGGTTCGCGCCGGGTCGCCGCATGCTCAACGTGTACGGACCGACCGAGACCACGATCGTCTCGCACATCGGCAAGCCCATGGTGCCGGGTGGCCCCATGCCGTTCGGTGGCCCGATCCGCGGCGGTCGCGCGATGGTTTTGGACGCTCGGCTCAACCCCGTCCCCGTCGGTGTTCCCGGCGACCTCTACACCGCGGGACCCGGTGTGGCGCAGCACTACCACAAGCGCCGGGCACTCTCGTCCGAGCGCTTCGTCGCCGATCCGTACGGCGAGCCCGGTGCTCGCATGTACCGCACGGGCGACGTCGTGCGCTGGTGGCGCCGCCCCGAGACGGGCGACCTCGAACTCGAGTACGTGGGTCGTGGCGACTCGCAGATCAAGATCCGCGGGTTCCGCATCGAGCCCGGCGAGATCGACGCCGTCGTGTCCTCGCACCCCGAGGTGCAGTTCGCGCTGACCGCTCCCTTCACCACCGCTGCCGGGTCCAAGGTGCTGGTCACCTACGTCACGCTGACCGCGGGATCGTTGCTGCGCGAGTCGGACGTCACCGAGTGGGCAGCGGAATCACTTCCCGCGCACATGGTCCCGTCCGCCGTGGTCGTCATGGACGAGGTGCCGCTGGGTGCCACGGGCAAGGTCGACCGACGGGCTCTGCCGACGCCCGAGTTCGGTACCGACACAGACACGTACCGCGAACCCGCCACCGAGACCGAGCGCGCCCTCGCTGCGGTCTTCGCCGACGTGCTCGGCGTCGATCGGGTCGGCGCGGACGACGACTTCTTCGCACTCGGCGGAGACAGCATCGTCTCCATTCAGCTTGTCTCCCGCGCCCGCGCGGCCGGGCTGTCGCTCAGCCCGCGCGACGTCTTCGAGCAGCGCACGGTGTCCGCACTGGCGGCCGTCGTGTCGTCGGGGGAGAACGCCGTCCGCATGCTGCCCGAGCTCGAGGGTGGCGGCGTCGGATCGCGTCCGCTGACCCCGGTGGAGCACTTCATGACCCGCCGCGGCGGTGCCTACGAGCGCTTCTCGCAGAGCGTCGTACTGGACCTGCCGACAGGTATCGACGAGGCCGGTATCACCGCGACACTGCAGGCCGTGCTGGACCGTCACGACATGTTCCGCGCGCGCCTCACCGGGTCGCTCGACGACGGCTTCGAGATCGTCACCGCGGCACCGGGTTCGGTGGACGCCGCGTCGCTGCTCACCCGGGTCGACGTCGATGCCGACGTCACGGGCGACGACCTCGAGAAGGTGGCTCGCACGGCACTCGACTCGGCGCTGGATCGCCTGTCGACGGCCGAGGGTCGTCTCGTGCAGTTCGTCTGGCTGGACCGGGGGCCGTCGACCGGCGGCCACCTCGTCGTCGCCGGCCATCACCTCGCCGTCGACGGTGTCTCGTGGCGCATCATCGTGCCGGACCTGGTCACCGCGTGGTTCGGCGTGTTCTCCGGGACCGAGCCGACTCTGCAACCGGTGGGCACGTCGATGCGTACCTGGGCGCACGCGCTCGTGGACCAGGCGCCGTCCCGTCGCTCGGAACTGCCGTTCTGGAGTTCCGTCGTGCGGTCCGAGGACGTGCTGCTCGGCGACCGCGATCTCGACCCCGCCGTCGACGTGCAGGCCACGCTCGACAAGGTGCGCGTCACCGTCCCGGCGGACGTGACGACCGCCGTCGTCACCGCTCTGCCGCAGGTGTTCCGGGGCGGCGTGAACGACGGACTGTTGTCCGCACTGGCTCTGGCCGTGGCGAAGTGGCGCCGTGAGCGCGGCACCGAGACGTCGTCGCTGCTGCTGCGCCTCGAGGGCCACGGCCGCGAGGAGGACGTGCTCGGTGACGCCGGACTCGCGGATCTGTCGCGGACCGTCGGCTGGTTCACGTCGATCTTCCCCGTGCTGCTCGACCTCACCGACGTCGACCTCGACGACGCGTTCGCCGGTGGCGCCGCGGCCGGCCGAGCTGTCAAGGCCGTCAAGGAACAGCTGCTCGCGGTGCCCGATCGCGGTATGGGCTACGGCATGCTGCGCTACCTCGACGAGACGGGACGCTCGGTTCTCGCGCGATCCGTCGGCCAGATCAGCTTCAACTACCTGGGCCGCCTGTCCGCGGGCGAGCTGCCCGAGGGTGCGGAGGGTCTGGGCTTCCTCCCGTCGTCCGACATCACCACCCTCGCGGACGTGCCTCTCGATGCCGACATGCCGGCGATCGCTGTGCTCGACATCAACGCAGTCCTCGCGGACGAGCAGCTCGGTGCCACGTTCGCCTTCCCCCGCGGCATCCTGTCGTCGGAGGACGTGTCCGTGCTCGGCACCTACTGGGTCGAGGCGCTCACGGCGCTCGCTCAGCACGTCGGGAGCGGCGATGCCGGCGGCCTCACGCCGTCCGACGTACCGCTGGTGCCGGTGTCGCAGAAGGACATCGAGGTCTTCGAGAACGAGATGTCCGATGCCGGGTCTCATCTCGAGGACGTCTGGTCCCTTGCTCCGCTGCAGGCGGGTCTGCTGTTCCACTCGTCGATGCAGCCGGCCGGCGCTCCCGACGTCTACGTCATGCAGGTCGTGATGGACCTGACCGGCGACGTCGACCGGGACCGGTTCGTCGCCGCGGCCGGTGCGCTGCTCGCGCGCTACGACGGGCTGCGGACCTCGTTCCGCACCACCGCGGACGGTCGTGCGGTGCAACTGGTTCCGAGTTCCGCCGAGGTTCCGTGGGTCGACGTCGACCTGCGCGGCCACGACGACATCGAGGGCGACCTGCGCGTCGAGCTCGAGACCGAGCGGGACCGCCGGTTCTCGATGGACAGCGCGCCGCTGGTGCGCTTCCGGATGATCCGCACCGCCGACGACGCGGTCACGCTGTCGTTCATGGCGCACCACATCGTCATCGACGGATGGTCGATGCCGCTGGTGCTCAAGGATCTCCTCACGCTGTACGCGCTGCGCGGAGATGCGTCGCTGCTTCCCGAGGTCCGGTCCTACCGTTCCTTCCTGGAGTGGCTGTCGGTCCGCGACCGCGCCGTCTCGGTCAAGGCGTGGACCACGGCTTTCGCCGGGGCGGAAGAGCCGACACTGTTGTCGGGCATCACCGACACGTCCGGGGTCTCGACCGACACGGGTCGGGTCGAGGTCGTCATGGACGAGAAGGTCACGTCCGAGCTGACCGATCTGGGGTCGCGTCTCGGTGTCACGCTCAGCACGATCGTGCAGGCGGCGTGGGGCCTCGTGCTCGCGCGCCAGCTGGGCCGCGACGACGTCGCGTTCGGTGGAACGGTCTCCGGTCGCCCCGCCGACCTCGAGGGCGTCGAGACCATGGTCGGCCTGTTCATCAACACGCTGCCCGTCCGCGTGCGCATCGACGAGTCCGACAGCATCGAGTCCTTCCTGCTCCGGTTGCAAGAGGAGCAGACGGCGTTGCTCGACCACCACTACCTGGGGCTGGCGGACATCACCACCGCTGTCGGCCCGGGCGCGGTGTTCGACTCGATCACCGTTCTCGAGTCCTACCCGGTGGACGAGGAGGGCCTGAAGGCCGCCGCGTCCATCGACGGCATGGCTGTCACCGGCGCTCAGGTGCTCGACGCGACGCACTACCCGATCAACGTGGTCACGTTCGCGGACACGCAGATCCGCATGACGCTGCGCTACCTGCGCGACCTGTTCTCCGACGAGTACGTGTCCGCACTGGGCAGTCGCCTGCAGGCCGTGTTCGCGGCGTTCGCCACGTCACCGGGTGCACCCGTCGGCCGCATCGAGACGCTGCTCGCCGACGAGCGCGCCGACCTGCTGTCCCGCCGCGGATCCGCCGACGTCGACGAGCGCACGCTCGTCCGGATCCTCGAGGACGCCGCGGATCACGCTCCCAGCAGACTCGCCGTTCGCCAGGGATCGGTGCAGTGGACGTACGAGGAGCTCGACGCTCGTGCCACGCGCCTCGCGCGCGTCCTCGTCGACGCGGGTGTCGGACCGGACGTCGTGGTGGCCGTGGCGGTTCCGCGGTCGCCCGAGTTCGTGCTCTGCGTCTGGGCGGTCGCCAAGGCGGGCGGTTACGTGGTGCCCGTCGACCCGGCACACCCTGCCGAGCGCATCGACTACATGGTGCACGACTCGACGGCGGCGCTCGGCATCACGACGGTCGCCGACCGCCCCGCCGACGTCGACGGGCTGCGGTGGCTCGTCCTCGACGACGAGCAGTTCGCGGCCGACGTCGACTACCGCTCGCCCGAGCGCCTCACCGACGGTGAGCGTCTCGGCGCCGTGCGCATGGGCAACGCGGCGTACATGATCTACACGTCCGGATCGACCGGTCGCCCCAAGGGTGTCGTCGTCCCGCACACCGGTCTCGCCAATCTGGTGGCCGCACAGACGGACTCGCTGGGTATCGACCACGCCTCGATCGTCCTGGCCGTGGCGTCGACGAGCTTCGACGCGTCGATCTTCGAGATTCTGCTGGCCGCCGGCAATGCCGTGCCGCTGGCACCGGCGCCCGCCGGTTTCTACGGCGGACCCGATCTGGCGCGCTTCGTCACCGACGAGGGTGTCACCCACATGGTGATCACGCCGTCCGCGCTGGCGACCGTCGAACCGGACGCGGTGCCGTCCGTGCGCGCCGTCATGCCCGTCGGCGAAGCTCTTCCGCCGGATCTGATGGCGGCGTGGGCGACGTCCGGCCGCACCGTCGTCAACGGGTACGGACCCGCCGAGACGACGATCATGATCAACGCGTCGGTGCCCCTCTCCGCAGGCGATCCGATCACGGTGGGCGGTCCCAGCAAGGGCACTCGCGAGTACGTGCTGGACGGCCGACTGCGGCCCGTGCCCGTCGGCGTTCCCGGTGAGCTCTACGCCGGAGGACCGGGTGTCGCGCGCGGCTACTTCGGCCGCCCGACGCTCACCTCCGAGCGCTTCGTCGCCGATCCGTACGGTCCCGCGGGGAGCCGTCTGTACCGCACCGGCGACGTGGTCCGCTGGACCGAGGCCGGCACCGTCGAGTACATCGGCCGCAGCGACTTCCAGGTCAAGATCCGGGGCCAGCGCATCGAGCTCGGCGAGATCGACGCCGCTCTCGCGGCGCACCCGGACGTGGACTTCGCCGTGACGGTCGGCCACCGATCCGTCGGTGGCGTCACCGACCTCGTGTCCTACGTCCTGCCGGCGGCGTCCCTGCTCGAGGCGGGCGCGACCCTGGACATCGCGGCCGTGCACGCCTCCGTCAAGGAGAGCCTGCCCGCGCACATGGTGCCCGCGGTGATCATGCCGCTCACCTCCGTGCCGTTGAACCCGGTCGGCAAGCTCGACCGTGCCGCGCTGCCGGAGCCCACCCTGGTGCGGCAGCAGGCCGAGTACCGCGCCCCGGAGACGCCCGAGGACCAGGCCGTCGCCGAGGTGTTCGCCGATCTTCTCGGCGTGGAGCGGGTCGGTGTCGACGACAGCTTCTTCGATCTCGGCGGCAACTCGCTCGTGGCCACCCAGGCCGTCGCGCGTATCAACGCGGCACTGGACACCCACATCGGCGTGCGCGACATCTTCGACGCGTCGACCGTGGGCGAACTCGCGGCGCGCGCACTCTCGGGTGGAGTCGGTCGTCGCCCCGCGCTCGTCGCGGGCGAGCGGCCCGATCCGGTGCCGCTGTCGCTCGCACAGCGCCGCATGTGGTTCCTCAACCAGTTCGACACCAGCTCGCCCGCGTACAACATCCCGCTGGCGGTGCGCCTCACCGGCACGCTCGACGTCGCCGCGCTGGAGGAGGCCGTCCGCGACGTCCTCGCCCGGCACGAGACGCTGCGCACGGTGTACCCCGGGTCGGAAGAGGGTCCCTACCAGGTCATCCTGGGTGTGGACGACGTTCCCCTCGACCTGGCGCCGCGACCGGTCGAGATCGCCGGTGTGCCCGGCGCGTTGTTCGAGTTCATCGCGTCCGGGTTCGACGTCACGGCCGCCGTGCCCGTGCGCGGTCTGCTGCTCGAGGTCGTCGACCCGGCCGGTGACGCGGCGGAGTACGTGCTGTCCATCGTCGTGCACCACATCTCCGCTGACGGATTCTCGCTCGGCCCGCTGGCACGCGACGTCATGGTCGCCTACTCGGCGCGCGTCGCCGGAGCGATCCCGGAGTGGGCACCCCTGCCCGTGCAGTACGCCGACTACGCGCTGTGGCAGCGCGAGGTGCTGGGATCGGAGAGCGACCCGGAGTCGTTGACCGCCCAGCAGATCGCGTACTGGAAGCAGCAGCTCGCCGGTCTGGACGATCCGATCGAGCTGCCGACCGACAGGCCGCGCCCGGCGGTTCAGTCCATGCTCGGCCACTCGGTGCAGTTCGCGCTGACCCCCGAGCAGACGGCCGGACTGCGCGCCGTCGCCGCGTCGCGTCAGGGCACGCTGTTCATGGCCGTGCACGCGGCGTGGTCCGTGCTGCTCGGTGCCCTGTCGGGCTCGCGCGACATCGCCGTCGGAACCCCGATCGCCGGACGTGGCGAGCGCGAACTCGACGACATGGTCGGCATGTTCGTCAACACGCTGGCACTGCGTCTCGACGTCGATCCGGATGCGTCGTTCGCCGATCTGGTCGCGGCCGCCCGCTCGGCCGACCTGGCCGCGTTCGGTCACGCCGACGTGCCGTTCGAGCAGCTCGTCGAGGCCGTCGACCCGCGTCGGTCGACCGCGTACCACCCGATCTTCCAGGTGGGCTTCTCGTTCCAGAACCTCGCGCCGGTGACGTTCGAGCTCCCCGACCTCACCGTCGGGGACGTCGGGCTCGAGGCCGCGGTCTCGCAGTTCGATCTGCACCTCATCGTCAGTGAGGGAGCCGAGGACGGCTCGCTGCAGTCGGTGCTCACCTTCGCCGAGGCGCTGTTCGACCGTGCCACGGCCGAGTCGTTCACCGAGCGCTTCTCCCGCGTGGTCGACGCGCTGATCGCCCGTCCGGACGCACCGGTGCACACCGCGGACGTCCTGAGCGCTGACGAGCGTCGGTCGATCCTGGTGGACACCAACGACACTCGTGTCGCGGGTGCGCCCACCTCCGTCGCGCGGATGTTCGCCGACCGGGTCGCCGAGCGTCCCGACGTCGCGGCCCTGACCGAGGGTGACGTCTCACTCACGTATGGCGAGTTCGGTTCTCGCGTCGCACGGTTGGCGCGCAGGTTGCTCGCCGACGGCGTGCAGACCGGTGATCTCGTCGCCGTGGCGATGCCGCGGTCGATCGACTCGATGGTCGCGATGTACGCGGTGGTCCAGGCCGGTGCGGCCTACCTGCCGATCGACCTCGACCACCCGGCCGAGCGTACGGAGTACGTGCTGGGTGATGCCCGCCCGTCGCTGATCCTGCTGGGTGGGCGAACTCTGTCCGCGCCCTCGGACGTCCCGACGCTCGACGTGCTCACGGCGGAGCTCTCGGACTTCTCCGACGCTCCCGTCACCGACGACGAGCGCAGCCGCCCGCTGTCGGCCGAGGACCCCGTGTACGTGATCTACACCTCGGGGTCGACCGGACGTCCCAAGGGCGTCGCGCTGCCGCATCGCGCTGTGGCGAACCAGCTCTGGTGGATCCAGAACGAGTTCGAACTCACGGCGGACGACGCGATGGTGCAGAAGACACCGTCCACGTTCGACCTGTCGGTGTGGGAGCTGTGGTGGCCGCTGACCGCGGGCGCCCGGTTGGTGATCGGCTCGCCCGAGGCGAACCGGGACCCCGCCGAACTCGCGCGACTGATGCGCGAGCAGAACGTCACCGTCGCCGACTTCGTGCCGTCGCTCCTCGGTGCGTTCGCCTCGGTGGCGACGGCCGAGGACGTCGCGTCACTGCGAGCGGTCCTGTGCATCGGCGAGGCGCTGCCGCGCGATGTGGTCACCGCGTTCGGCCGACTGTCCGACGCTCCGGTGGTGAACCTCTACGGACCGACGGAGGCTGCGGTCTCGGTCACCGTGCACCACATCGCGTCCGACGAGACGGGTCCGGTGTCCATCGGTGGACCCGAGGCGAACGTGCAGGTCTACGTTCTCGATTCGCGACTGCGGCCGGTACCCGTCGGTGTCGCGGGTGAGCTCTACCTCGCGGGCGATCAGCTGGCGCTCGGCTACTTCGGCAACACCACCCTGACGGCGGAGCGCTTCGTCGCCGATCCGTTCGGGTCCGGCAGGCTCTACCGCACCGGTGACGCGGTCCGCTGGGTCACCCGCGGTGACGCACGGGTTCTCGAGTTCGTCGCCCGCACCGACGACCAGGTCAAGGTGCGCGGTTTCCGTATCGAACTCGGCGAGGTCGAGGCCGCGCTGACCACCGCCGACGGTGTCGCCGCATCGGCCGCCACCGTCGCCCGTACCGCCGGCGGCGAGCTGCTGGTGGGCTACGTGGTGCCCGAGAAGGACGTCACCCTCGACGTCGACGCGGTGCGATCCGCTGCGGCCGAAGCGGTTCCGGGCTACATGGTTCCCGCGCGCATCGTGGTGATCGAGGAGTTGCCGCTGAGCGTCAACGGCAAGCTCGACCGTCGCCGATTGCCCTCGATCGATCTGGACGTGGCGCGGGAGTACCGCGCGCCGTCCACCCCGGTCGAGGAGATCGTCGCCGCCGCGTACGCCGCGGTGCTCGGTGTCGAGCGAGTCGGCATGGACGACAACTTCTTCGAGCTCGGTGGCAACTCGCTGTCGGCGACGCAGGTGGTGGCGCGGGTCAACGCCCGGCTGAACACCCGCATCGGCATCCGTGAGATGTTCGAGTCGGCCGACGTCGCGACGTTCGCGGCGCGCGCCGAGTCGGCGTCGACGTCGGACACCCGTGCACCGCTGGTGCCCGTCGAACGTCCTGCTCACGTGCCACTCTCGCTCGCGCAGTCGCGCATGTGGTTCCTCAACCAGTTCGACACGTCGTCGCCCGCCTACAACGTGCCGCTGGCCATCCGCCTCGAGGGTCGCCTCGATCTCGACGCACTGACGCTCGCCGTCCGGGACGTCCTCGACCGCCACGAGTCGCTGCGCACGGTCTACCCGCAGACTCCGGACGGCCCGACCCAGGTGGTTCTCCCCACTCGCGACGTGCCGCTCGACCTCGCGGTCGAGGACGTCACCGAGGAGAACATCGCCGCACGGCTGTTCACCTTCGTCTCCGGCGGCTTCGACGTCACCGCGGAGGTGCCCGTCCGCGGACTCCTGCTGCAGGTGACGGACGCGGCGGGAGACGCCCCCGCGCACGTGCTCGGCATCGTGATCCACCACGTGTCGTCGGACGGCTTCTCGCAGGGCCCGTTGGCCCGTGACGTCATGGTGGCCTACACCGCCCGCGTCCGCGGCGAGGCTCCCGGCTGGACGCCGCTCCCGGTGCAGTACGCCGACTTCGCGCTGTGGCAGCGGACCGCCCTGGGATCGCTGGACGACGACACCTCCGTCGTCTCGCGGCAGGTCGCGTACTGGCGGACCCGTCTCGCCGGCCTCGGCGACGCGCTGCCGCTGCCCACGGACCGCCCCCGCCCCGCGGTGCAGTCGTTGCAGGGCAAGTCGATCCGCTTCGAGATCTCCGCGGACATCACCGCCGCGCTCACCCGCATCGCGCAGGAGCGCCGCGCGACGCTGTTCATGGCGATGCACGCCGCCTGGTCCGTCACCCTGTCCGCACTCAGCGGGAGTCGCGACATCGCCGTCGGCACCCCGATCGCCGGTCGCGGCGAGCCGGAGCTCGACGACATGGTCGGCATGTTCGTGAACACGCTGGCACTCCGCGTCGACGTGGACCCGGACCTCACGTTCGGCGCCCTCGTGGACGCGGTTCGCGAGTTCGATCTCGCGGCCTTCGGCAACGCCGACGTGCCCTTCGAGCAGCTGGTCGAGGCACTGAACCCCGTGCGCTCCACGGCGTACCACCCGTTGTTCCAGGTGGGCTTCTCGTTCCAGAACCTCTCGCCCGTCCGGTTCGAACTCCCCGACCTCACGGTCTCCGACGCGGGCTTCGACTTCGACGTGTCGCAGTTCGACCTGCACCTCATCGTCAGCGAGGACGCCGCCGCAGGACAGATCGCGATGCTCACCTTCGCCACGTCGCTCTTCGACGAGTCCACGGCACAGGTCTTCGTCGACCGCTTCCTGCGCGTGCTCGACGCCGTCACCGCGCGGCCCGAGGACCGCATCGCCGCCGTGGACGTCCTGTCGCCCGAGGAGCGCCGCGACATCCTCGTCACGCGCAACGACACCGCGGTGGCCGGCGTGCCCGAGCTCCTCACGGACATGTTCGCCGCGCGCGTCGCGGCGGCGCCCGACACCACGGCACTGACATATCTCGACGACTCGATCACCTACGGTGAGTTCTCCGAGAGGGTGTCCCGTCTCGCCCGGTTCCTCATCGGTGAGGGCGTGCGGACCGGTGACCTCGTCGCCGTCGCGATCCCGCGCTCGATCGACGCGATGGTCGCGATGTACGGCGTCGTCGCGGCGGGTGCCGGCTATCTGCCGATCGACCTCGACCACCCTGCCGAACGCACCGAATACGTCCTCGACAGCGCGTCCCCGTCGGTCGTCGTCATCGCGGGCACCCCGCTGTCCGTCGAGACCACGATCCCGACGGTGGATCTGGCGACCGTCGACGTGTCGCTCTTCGACGGCTCGCCCATCACCGACATCGATCGCAGTCGGCCCCTGTTGCCGCAGGACCGCGCCTACGTCATCTACACGTCGGGATCGACAGGTCGTCCCAAGGGCGTGGCCCTTCCGCATCGCGCCGTCGCCAATCAGATGACGTGGATCCAGAACGAGTACCGGCTCACGGCGACCGACGCGATGGTGCAGAAGACGCCCGCGACGTTCGACCTGTCCGTGTGGGAACTGTGGTGGCCGCTGACCGCCGGCGCGCGTCTCGTGCTGGCGTCGCCCGAGGGCAACCGCGACCCGTCGTACCTCGCTCGTCTGATGCGCGAGGAACACGTCACCGTCGCCGACTTCGTGCCGTCGTTGCTCGGTGCGTTCTGCGCCGTCGCGTCGCGGGAGGACCTCGTGTCCCTGCGCGCCGTCCTGTGCATCGGCGAGGCGCTCCCGCGTGACGTCGTCCGGGCGTTCGAGGCACTGTCCGACGCGCCGCTCGACAACCTCTACGGACCGACCGAGGCCGCCGTCTCCGTGACCGCCCACCGCACGGTGCGCGGCGCGACCGGAGCCGTGCCCATCGGTACCCCCGAGGCGAACGTGCGCGTCTACGTTCTCGACGACCGGCTGCGTCCGGTCCCGGCCGGCGTCGGGGGAGAGCTCTATCTCGGCGGCGTCCAGCTCGCACTCGGCTACGTCGGTCGCCCGGATCTGACGAGCGACCGCTTCGTGGCGGATCCGTTCGGCGAGAACGGGTCTCGGCTCTACCGCACCGGTGACGCCGTGCGATGGAACGCCGACGGCGCACTGGTGTTCCTCGATCGCACGGACACCCAGGTCAAGATCCGCGGGTTCCGCATCGAGCTCGGCGAGATCGAGAGCGTGCTCGTGTCCCACGAATCGGTGGCCGCGGCCGCCGCCGCCGTGTCCTCGGGACGCGGTGGAGACACCCTCGTCGGCTACGTCGTCGCCCGTCCGGACACGACCGTGGACGTCGACGCCGTACGGGCCGCGGCAGCGGAACAGCTGCCGTCCTACATGGTTCCGCAGCGCGTCGTCGTGATCGACGAACTGCCGTTGAGCGTCAACGGCAAGCTCGACCGACGTCGTCTGCCGCAGGTCGGCGTGGACACCGCCTCGACCTACCGCGCGCCGTCGACGCCGGTGGAGGAAGTGGTGGCGGGAGCCATCGCCTCGGTGCTCGGCGTGCCGCGCGTCGGCGTGGACGACAACTTCTTCGAGCTCGGCGGCAACTCGCTGTCGGCGACGCAGGTGATCGCCCGCGTGAACGCCGCACTGAACGCCCGCGTCGGGATCCGGGAGATCTTCGAGGCGCCCACCGCGGCCGGTCTCGCCCTGCGCGCCGAGCGTGCGGTGGAGTACGGCACCCGCGTACCGCTCGCTCCCCGCGAGCGTCCGGACGAGATCCCGCTGTCGCTCGCTCAGCAGCGCATGTGGTTCCTCAACCGGTTCGACGCGTCGTCTGCGGCCTACAACATCCCGCTCGCCATCAAGCTCACCGGCGATCTCGACGTCGCGGCACTCGAGCAGGCGGTCGTGGACGTCGTCGGGCGGCACGAGGTGTTGCGCACGGTCTACCCCGAGGGCGAGAACGGCCCGCACCAGGTGGTGCTGCCGATCGACCGCACGGGGCTGTCGCTCACGGTCGACGACGTCGACGAGGCGGACGTCCGCGCGCGCCTCTACGGCTTCGTGACTCGCGGGTTCGACGTCACCACCGAGGTGCCCGTGCGAGCGGCGATCTACCGGACCGGACCGTCGGAGCAGATCCTGGCGTTCGTCATCCACCACGTGTCGTCGGACGGGTTCTCGCTCGGGCCCCTCGCCCGCGACGTCATGGTGGCGTACTCGTCCCGCATCGCCGGCAACGCTCCGGTGTGGGCGCCGCTGCCGGTGCAGTACGCGGACTACACCCTGTGGCAGCTCGAAGTGCTGGGAGACGAGTCGGATCCCGAGTCCGTGCTCGCCCGGCAGGTCGAGTTCTGGCGTACCGCACTGGCGGGCATCGAGGGACCGATCGAGCTGCCGTTCGATCGCCCGCGCCCGGAGATCCAGGCCATGGACGGCGAGTCGGTGCGCTTCACCATCTCCGCCGACCGTGCGTCCGCTCTGAACCGTGTCGCCGCGGCGTCGCGTTCGACGCTGTTCATGGCGATGCACGCTGCGTTCGCCGTGACCTTGTCGAAGCTGTCGGGATCGCGCGACATCGTGGTCGGCACCCCCATCGCCGGCCGCGGCGAGCAGGAGCTCGACCAGATGATCGGCCAGTTCGCGAACACGCTGGGCCTGCGGCTCGACGTCGACCCCGACAGCACGTTCGCCGATCTCGTCGAGCAGGCGCGCGGCCGCGATCTCGCGGCATTCGGCAACGCCGACGTCCCGTTCGAGCGTCTCGTCGAGGCGATCAACCCCGAGCGGTCGACGGCGTACCACCCGCTGTTCCAGGTCGGCTTCTCGTTCCAGAACCTCGAGCAGATCTCGCTGACCCTGCCCGGTCTCGAGATCTCCGACCTCGGCGTCGAGACCGGCGCGGCGCAGTTCGATCTGCAGTTGCTCGTGGGTGCGGAGGAAGGTGGCGACGGTGTCACCAGTGCGCTCGACTGCGCGTTGACGTTCTCGACGGCGCTGTTCGATCGCAGTACCGCAGACCAGCTCGTGGAGCGGCTGCTGCGCGTTCTCGACACGGTGACGGACGATCCGACGGTGCCGGTGCGCGCCGTCGACGTCCTGTCCGACGCCGAACAGCGCACGCTGATCGACTCGGTCAACGCCACCGACCGCGACGGTGCGCCGTCGCTGCTCTCCGCGATGTTCACGTCGCAGGTCGCGGCCACCCCGGACGCGGTCGCCGTCACGTTCGAGGGCGAGTCCCTGACGTACGCCGAACTCGGCGCCCGTGTCGCTCGCTCCGCTCGCCACCTGATGGCGTCGGGAGTGGGCACCGGCGATCTCGTCGCCGTCGCGGTTCCGCGGTCGCTCGACTCGATCGTCGCGCTGTACGCCGTCGTGCAGACCGGCGCCGCGTACCTGCCGATCGATCCGGATCACCCGGCGGACCGCACCGAGTACGTGCTCGCGGACGCCGGGCCGTCACTCGTGATCACGGGACCCGACGGGCTCGCCGTGTCGAGCGACCTCGTGCAGATCGATCTGTCCTCGGTCGACCTCTCGACGTACCCGTCCGATCCGGTCACCGATGCCGAACGCAGCCGCACACTCCTCCCAGGTGACATCGCGTACGTCATCTACACCTCCGGGTCGACCGGCAGGCCGAAGGGCGTGGCCCTGCCGCACCGTGCCGTCGCGAACCAGATCTGGTGGATGCAGTCGGAGTTCGCCCTCACGGTCGACGACGCGATGGTGCAGAAGACGCCCTCGACCTTCGATCTCTCGGTCTGGGAACTCTGGTGGCCCCTCACCACGGGCGCCCGGCTCGTCGTGGCGAACGCCGAGGGCAACCGCGATCCGGTGTATCTCGCGCGCCTCATGCGCGACGAGCGCGTCACGGTGGCCGACTTCGTGCCGTCACTGCTCGGTGCGTTCACGGCCGTCGCGACCCGCGACGACGTCGCCGCGCTGCGTGCCGTCGTCTGCATCGGCGAGGCGCTGCCGCGCGACGTGGTCACCGCGTTCGCGCGCCTGTCCGACGCGCCCGTGATCAACCTGTACGGGCCGACCGAGGCCGCGGTCTCGGCGACCGCCCACCGCATCACGGCGGCCGAGTCGGGTGTCGTGCCCATCGGCGCACCCGAGGCGAACGTGCGTGTGTACGTGCTCGACGACCGGTTGCGACCGGTGCCGCAGGGCGTCATGGGAGAGCTCTACCTGTCCGGCGTACAGCTCGCCCGCGGCTACCACCGTCGGCCGGGTCTGACGTCGGAGCGCTTCGTCGCCCACCCGTTCGGCGAGGGCCGCCTGTACCGGACCGGCGACGCCGTGCGCTGGAGCGCCGGCGCCGACGGGCCCGAACTCGAGTTCGTGGCGCGGACCGACGACCAGGTGAAGGTGCGTGGTTTCCGCATCGAGCTCGGCGAGGTCGAGTCCGCCCTCACGTCGGCCGACGGTGTGTCCGCAGCCGCGGCCGCGGTCAAGCGCATCGCCGGCGGCGACGTCCTCATCGGCTACGCCGTGCCCGAGGCCGGCAGCACGGTCGACGTCGACGCCGTCCGGGAGACCATGCGAGGACTCGTCCCCGCGTACATGGTTCCGGCGCGGATCGTCGTCATCGACGAGCTGCCGCTCAGCGTGAACGGCAAGCTCGATCGCCGACTGCTCCCCGCGGTCGACGCGTCGGTCACCCGTGAGTACCGCGCACCCTCCACTCCCGTCGAGGAAGCGGTCGCGGACGCGTTCGCCTCCGTCCTCGGGGTTCAGCGTGTCGGCGTCGACGACAACTTCTTCGAGCTCGGCGGCAACTCACTGTCGGCCACGCGGGTCATCGCGCGGATCAATGCGCGCCTCGGAACCTCCGTCGGCATTCGCGAGATGTTCGAGACCGCGGATGTCGCCGGGTTCGCCGCGAGGGTGGAATCGGCGACGTCCGACACCCGCGCGCCGCTGGTCGCCAGGGAACGGCCGGACCGCATCCCGCTGTCGCTCGCGCAGCAGCGCATGTGGTTCCTGAACCAGTTCGACACCGTCTCGCCCGCCTACAACGTGCCGCTGGCCGTGCGACTCACCGGGCCGCTCGACGTCGACGCGCTCGTGCGTGCGGTGCAGGACGTCGTCGCCCGGCACGAGAGCCTGCGCACGTACTACCCGCAGGACGAACTCGGACCGTTCCAGAAGATCGTTCCGGCGGCCGAGCTCACCCTCGACTTCGAACGGGACTCCGTGGCCGAGGACCGCGTGCGCGGGCGACTGGTGTCGTTCGTCGCCCGCGGGTTCGACGTCACCGCGGGGGTGCCGGTGCGCGGTCTCCTGCTCGAGACCGGCGCGGACAGCCACGTGCTGATGATCGTCATGCACCACATCTCGGCGGACGGTTTCTCCGTCGCTCCGCTCGCACGTGACGTGATGATCGCGTACGGATCCCGATCCGAGGGCAACGCACCCGTGTGGAGTCCGCTCGAGGTGCAGTACGCGGACTACACGTTGTGGCAGCGCGACGTTCTCGGAGCCGTGGACGATCCGGATTCCGTTCTCGCCGAACAGCTCTCGTACTGGAAGGAGTCGATGGCCGGGCTGGACGGGCCCATCGAACTGCCCTTCGACCGACCTCGTCCCGAGGTCCAGTCCATGAGCGGACACGAGATCGGGTTCTTCGTCCCGGCGCGAGTCATGGACGCGTTGCAGGAGGTGTGCCGAGGATCGCGGGCGACGCTGTTCATGGGTGTGCACGCGGCCTTCTCGGTGTTGCTCTCCAAGCTCGGCAACACCCGCGACGTCGTCGTCGGCACCCCGATCGCCGGTCGCGGCGACGAGGCGCTCGATCACCTCGTCGGCATGTTCGTGAACACGCTCGCGCTGCGACTGGACGTCGATCCCGACCTGTCGTTCGTCGATCTGGTGCGCAGTGCGTCGGCGGTCGATCTCGGCGCCTTCGCCAACGCGGACGTGCCGTTCGAGAACGTGGTCGAGGCGGTGGACCCGGAACGGTCGACCGCCTTCAACCCGCTCTTCCAGGTGGGCTTCTCGTTCCAGAACCTCGCACCGGTACAGGCGACGCTCTCCGGCCTGGAGGTCGCGGCGCTCGAACCGGGCTCCGAGATCTCGCAGTACGACCTGCATCTGGTCGTCGCCGAGGGACACGAGAACTCCGAGTACGGACGCGGTCTGGAGATGGCGTTCACCTACGCGACGTCGCTCTTCGACGAGGCGACCGTGCAGAGCTTCGCCGATCGTCTGCTGCGCGTGCTCGAGTCGGTTGCCTTCGCACCCGACACTCGGGTCCGCGACATCGAGATCATGAGCGACGACGAGCGGTCCGTCGTGGTGGTCGAGCGCAACCGCACCGAGATGGCGGGAGTGCCGCCGACGGTCACCGAGATGCTCGATCGTCAGTTCTCGGCGTCACCGGACGACACCGCGATCGTGGCGGGCGACGTCTCGCTCACGTACCGCGAGTTCGACGAGCGGGTACAGGCGCTCGCCCGCTATCTGATCGCCCACTCCGTCGGACCGGGAGACCTCGTGGCGGTCGCGATTCCGCGATCGTTCGACATGATGATCGCCTTGCACGCGATTGTGCGGTCCGGGGCGGCGTACCTGCCGATCGACCTCGAGCATCCGCCGGAGCGCACCAGGTACGTGTTGGCGAACGCGCGTCCGCGCGGCGTCCTGACGGTCTCCCCGGTGGTCCTGGATCTGGACGAGACGGGATGCTCACGCGTCGACGTGG
Source organism: Rhodococcus sp. BP-160 (assembly GCF_019836205.1). Classification (NCBI taxonomy): domain Bacteria; kingdom Bacillati; phylum Actinomycetota; class Actinomycetes; order Mycobacteriales; family Nocardiaceae; genus Rhodococcus; species Rhodococcus sp. BP-160. Next base: position 130,724 of record NZ_JABUEK010000003.1, on the reverse strand, counting down.
ACACGTTGGATCTGGACGAGTTCGCCCTCGGACCGATCCGCGAGGAGGAGCGCACCAGGCCCATCACGGGCGACGACCTGATGTACGTCATCTACACGTCGGGATCGACGGGCAAGCCGAAGGGCGTCGCGGTGGGTCATTCCGCCGTCGCGAACCAGCTGGCCTGGATGACGCGGGAGTACTCGCTGTCCACGGCGGACGCGGTGATCCAGAAGACGCCGGTCACGTTCGACGTGTCCGTGTGGGAGCTGTGGTGGCCGCTGACCGCGGGCGCCACGGTGGTGCTGGCCAAGCCGGGCGGGCAGAGCGATTCGCTCTACATCGCGGATCTGATCCGCACGCGGAACGTCACCGTCGCGGTGTTCGTGCCGTCCCCGTTCGTCGCCTTCCTCACGGTGGCCGAGGCCGCCGACGTGGCGTCGGTGCGTGCCGTGCTCTGCGCCGGCGAGGCGCTGCCGAGAGACAGTGTCGACGCGTTCGGCCGGATCAGCGACGCGCAGGTGGACAACCTCTACGGCCCGACCGAGGCCGCCGTCACCGTCACCCGTTTCTCGGGCGCGTACACCGGTACCTCGTCGTCGATCCCCATCGGGCGTCCGGCCGCGAACACCAGCGTCTACGTGCTCGACGGTGCCCTGCGTCCGGTCCCGGACGGTGTCGTGGGCGAGCTGTACCTGGCCGGCGACCAGCTGGCATGGGGATACTTCGGCCGGACCGAACTCACCGCGGACCGATTCGTTGCCAACCCCTTCGAGCCCGGCCGGATGTACCGCACGGGTGACGCCGTCCGGTGGACCACAGCCGGCGACATCGAGTACATCGGCCGTACCGACGATCAGGTGAAGGTCCGCGGCTTCCGCATCGAGCTCGGCGAGGTCGAGAAGGTTCTCGCCTCGTTCGACGGCGTGACCGTGGCCGCGGCCGCGGTCAAGCGCTTCGGCGGCAGCCCCGCCCTGATCGGCTATGTCGTCCCACAGGAGGGCTCGACGGTCGATCTCGCCGCGCTCGAGGAGTTCGCGGGAACCAGACTGCCGTCGTACATGGTGCCGAGCCGGATCGTCGTCATCGACGCCATCCCACTCGGAGCCAGCGGCAAGATGGATCGCAAGTCGCTGCCCAGCCCCGAGATGGCGGCCCAGCGGGAGTACCGGGCGCCCTCCACCCCGATCGAGGCCGCGTTCGCCGAGGCCTTCGCGTCGGTACTGGGCGTCGACCGGGTCGGCGTGGACGACAACTTCTTCGAGCTCGGCGGCAACTCGCTGAGTGCGACCAAGTTGCTGAGTACTGCCAGGGCGTCCGAGGCCATCGAACGCGACGTTCCGTTGCAGTGGATCTTCACCTCGCCCACGCCGGCGACGCTCGCGGCGAAGGTCGAGGCGGGATCGGTCGGGGACGACAAGGACGCGCTCGGCGTGCTCCTGCCCATCCGCACCACGGGCAGCCAGGCGCCGCTGTTCTGCTTCCATCCGATCGTCGGGTTGGCGTGGAGCTTCACCGGTCTGGCGTCGCGATTGAGCCCGGAGATCCCGATCTACGGCATCCAGACGCCGGCCCTGTCCGGGGACGACACCCTGGAGGAGTCGATCACAGCGGTCGCCGAGCGCTACCTGGCGGAGATCCGCACCGTGCAGTCGGAGGGCCCGTACCGGTTACTCGGGTGGTCGTTCGGTGGCACCGTCGCCCAGACGGTGGCGAGCATGCTGCGCGAGGCAGGGGAGACCGTCGAGCTGGTGGCGATCCTCGATTCCCGTGGCGGTCCTGCACCGACCGAGGCGAGCGGCGAGGAGACCTCACTGTCTCTGGCCGAGCTCCTCGGCGCTCTGGGCGTGAGCACCGAGGGCGTCCCGGACGTGCCCCTCGGCAGCTTCGAGGAGGCCGCTCGCATGATCGCGTCCGCACCGGCTGTCGCGGATGTCCTCGACGAACGCACGGTCGAGCTGATGCTGCGGGGTGCTGCGCACAACGGTGTGCTCATGGAACAGCACGAGTCGCCCTACTTCGACGGGACGCTGCTGTTCTTCGCGGCTGCGGCGGACGATCCGACCGGCCGCGTGTTCGCCGACAGCTGGATCCCCTACGCCGATGTCGTCGACGCGTACTCGGTGCCCGTGACGCACTGGTCGATGACCACCGACGCCGCGTGGGACGTCATCGTCCCGGTGATCCGCCGGGCCATCGGGGGCTGACGACGCCGGACCGGCGGGCGGGACGACGCGACCAGCGCCGTCCCGCCGCGGTCAGGCCCGAGTCGTGTCGACGTCCGGGTCCAGCAGATCGAGTGCGTGTCGGACGACGTCCATGTAGTGCTCGATGTCCGGCAGGGACTGTGCGTTCGCTGCGACGGACAGGGAGATCGACGTGCCGACCGACCGCGCCGAGTGCGTGAGATGCACCCCGCGCACGGCGGGAAGAACTCCGTAGCAGCCGACCACCGGCGCGCCGAGCAGCGCGAGTGGCCCGCGTCCGTAGCTCACGTTGCTGAGCATCGTGGTCACCGGCGCGGTCGCGGGATCGGTCGACGGCGCCCGCGTGAGGGCACCGATCACGGGGACCACGACGGAGGGCAACGCACCGAGAGGGTGTGGTGGGCCCGTGCGCTCGGTGGAGCGAGCCACCGATTCCTTCGCCGCCACCAGCGACTCGTGGATTCTGCGGAGGCGTTTCGCCGGATCCGGCACGTCGGTGTGCAGGTCGACCATCATCGGCGTGAGCTGGTTCGCGGTGGTCGCGTCGGTGAGCGAGCGTGTGCTCATCGGCATCGAGATCGAGAGACTGCTGGCGGGCAACTCGCCTCGTTCCTCGAGATAGGTCGAGAGGGCGAGCGAGATGATCGCGGTCAGCATGTCGTTGACCGTCGTGCCCGGGTACGCGGACTTGACGCGCCGGATGCGGTCGAGGTCGAACCAGGCCAGGTCCCACGACATGTCCGGTTCCTTGTCACCGTTGAACCGTGTCGCGGGCACTGCGGTCGGCGCGGTCGACGACGCCGGTGGGGTCCCGGCACGAGACCGCGTCGACCAGCGGACCGCCACCGCGACGAGGCGCACCAGGTCGGCCGGAACGCGAGAGAGTGCCCGCACTCGACCGGGAACCGGAACCTCGGCGGTCTCCGGTCGCGGCTCTGCCGGAGTGGGGGACAACATGCGGGAGATGAGGTCGGAGGCACTCACACCGTCGATCGCGCTGTGGTGGAACTTGGCGATCATCACCGTGCCGCCGTCGGGGACCCCGTCGACGCCGTGCAGATCCACCAGGAAGTGCAGTTGCCACGCCGGCCCGGTGGTGAAGTCGAAGAACTCACGGGAGAGGTCGACCGTCCGGCGGCGCACGATCTCGACGTCGCCGTCCTGCTGGTGCGTCACGGTGACGTGCGAGTCGATGTCCGCGTCGGGGTCGTCCACCCAGAAGGGGTAGTGGATGTCGCCGGGGTAACGGTGGAGCCGCTGCCGGAAGATCGGGTCGAGGTGCACGATCGAGCGGGCGTAGGCCACCGCATCGGCGTGCGTGCGTAGTCCGGTACCGGGGCCCGCGGCGACGTCGACCACGAAGGCGTGGATGAGGATCGCCGACGTGTGCGGCGACTCGAGATAGAGGTTGAGGGCGTCACGGGACGTCATCGGTCGCCCTCGGGTGGGGGTGGAGCGTCGTGTGGTTCGCCGGAATCGGCTCACGGGATCTCCTGTGCATGTCACGTCGGGTGGTGCCGCTTCCACGGTAGACAGCGGTGTCTCCGTCCAGGTGGTTCGTGCCTGATCCCGACAAGGTTCGGTCTGCTTTGTGTACTCTCCCGAATCGTGACGAATCAGTGATCGCGTCTCGCTTTCGCCGACCGACTCGGGTCGTACGTCGTCGGCGGACCGTGCACCGAACTCGATGGTCGGACCCGGTTGCCTTGTCGGGGTTTTGGGACTGTGAAACACTCAATAACCGGATCGAGGACCAGCAGTCGAGGGTGGCGCGGACCGGGTTGCGATCCTCATCGACGACGCAGAGTGCGGTCGTCCCCGGATTCGGAGGTCCAGATCGGTGCAGTCGTTCGACACCGCGCGCGTAGCGAACCGAAGCGTCGGTATCGCCGAGGCGACGGACGCGGAGGACGACGGCGCCCGTGAGGACGGCCCCGCGCCCGTGCTCGACGCGGTTCCCCTGACCGCGGCTCAGCGCGGGATCTGGTTCGCTCAGCAGCTCGCCGGCTCCGTGCCGGTGTCGATAGCCCACTACGTCGACCTGCGTGGACCGGTCGACGCGGCGGCTCTCGAGGCGGCGATGATCTCGGTCGGCCGGCAGTTCGGGTCCGGGTTCGTGCGCATCGTCGAAGAGGACGGAGTGCCGGCCCAGGTGGTCGACCTGTCCATCACCGACACGGTGCGTTTCCTCGATCTGCGCGAGGATGCGACTCCCGTCGAGACGGCGATCGAGTGGATGCGCGCCGAGTGCGCCGCGCCTCTCGACATGACCTCCGACCGGCTGGTCGTCACCTACCTGATCAGGGTCGAGGACGAGCGCTACTTCTGGTACTGCCGGATCCACCACATCGTGTTGGACGGCTTCGGTGCGATGACCATGATCCGCCAGGTCGCGGCGCACTACACCGCGCTCGTCGAGGGCCGCGAGCCGACGCCGACGCGGGCGGGCGACCTCCGCACGGTCTACGACGACGACGTCGCCTACCGCGAGTCGACGCGATTCGAGAACGATCGCCGCCACTGGGCCGAGAAATTCGAGACGCTCCCCACCGGAGTCTCGTTCGTCGACAGCACCGCACCGGTCTCGGTGCCGTGCCGGGCGGCGTCGGGACGCACTCCCGTCGAGGTCGCGGAATCTCTCGCGAAGGGTGTCGACTCGCTCGGCACCACCACGGTCACGCTGGCCATCGCCGCGTTCTCGGCGTTCGTCTCCCGCACCACCGGAACCACCGACGTCGTGCTGTCCCTCCCCGTGTCGGGCCGCGCGAGCGCGGTCCTGCGGCGCTCGGGCGGCATGGTCTCCAACGTCGTTCCCCTCGTCGTCCGCGTCGACGCCGCCGCCACCGTGTCCGACGTCATCGACCGCGTGCAGCGCGAACTCACCGGTGCGCTGCGCCGACAGCGCTACCGGCACGAGGACATCCGGCGCGACGCGGGTGAGATGACGAACACGCGCGGCCTCTTCGGTCCCACCGTGAACCTGATGATGTTCGACAACGAGATCGTGCTCGGCGACGTTCGTGGGTCGTACCACGTGCTCACCACCGGCCCGGTCGAGGATCTCTCGATCAACCTGTACCCGGCTCCCGGCGACGGCGACGAGCTGCAGATCGACTTCGAGTCCAACCCGAACCTCTACACCCAGCAGCGCGTCGAGGACCTGCGGTCGCGGTTCCTCGACTACCTCCGGCGCTTCTCGCACAGCGCCGCGGACGGCCGGGTCCTCGACATCGAGGTCCTCTCCCCGCACGAGCGCGCCACCCTGGTGCCCGCGCGGGGAGCATCGAGCGTTCGACCCCGGCGGTTCGTCGACGTCATCGACGACGCCGTCGCAGGGTCGCCCGACGCCATCGCGGTCGAGACGGCGCACGGCGCCCTCACCTACGCGCAGATGGACGCCTCGGCGAACCGCATCGCTCGACTGCTCGTCTCCCGCGGCGCGGGGCCGGAGACCACCGTGGCGATCGCCCTCCCACGGTCGCTGCACTCGATTCTCAGCACGTGGGCCGTGGCGCGAACGGGCGCGGCGTTCCTGCCGATCGACCCGGCGCTGCCCACCGCGCGCATCCTGCACCTCGTCTCCGACTCCGGGGCCGTCCTCGGGATCACCGACACCACCCGCGCGGGCAGCCTCCCCGATGCGCTCGACTGGCTCGCGATCGACGCCGTCGAGACCGACCGCCTGGTGTCGCAGTACTCGCCGGCGCGCGTCACGGACGCGCATCGGCTCTCGCCGATCCACCTCGAGACTCCGGCCTGGATGATCTACACCTCCGGATCGACCGGTCTCCCGAAGGGCGTCGTCGTCGGCAACGGCGGTGTCGCGAACCTGACGCGAGACATCGCTCTGCGTCTGGACGTCGAGTCGTCCTCCCGTGTCCTGGCCCTGGCCTCGCCCAGCTTCGACTCGTCGTTGTTCGAGATGCTCTCCGCCCTGAGCCGGTCGGCGACGCTGGTGGTGTCGCCGGCGGACGTCTTCGGCGGCGAGGAACTCGCGCGCTACCTGTCGGAGAAGGCGGTCACCCACGTGACCATCACCCCCGCCGCGCTGGCCTCCGTCGATCCGGACGGGCTCGATCACGTGCAGCACGTCGTCACCGCAGGCGAGGCCTGCCCACCCGATCTCGTGGCGCGGTGGGGTACCGGCCGACGCATGTACAACGCGTACGGACCCACCGAGATCACCATGATCAGCCATATGTCGCGGCCGCTGGATCCGGCCGCGCCGATCACCGTCGGCCGCCTGGTGCGCGGAGCATCGTGCCTCGTTCTCGATCCGTGGCTCCGGCCCGTGCCCGAGGGCGTCGTCGGCGAGTTGTATCTGTCGGGACCGTCCGTCGCGCGGGGCTACGTCCACGCACCCGGCGTCACGTCGGGGCGCTTCGTCGCGTCGCCGTACGAGCCGGGCGCACGGATGTACCGCACGGGCGATCTGGTGCGCTGGTCGGCCGACACCGAGATCGCGTACGTCGGCCGAGCCGACTTCCAGATCAAGATCCGCGGGATGCGCGTCGAACTCGGCGAGGTCGACGCGGTGCTGTCGATGCACGAGAGCGTCCGCGCGTCCGTGACCATCGCGCACCGACCGTCGTCCGGCTCCCTCGCGCTCGCGTCCTACGTCGTCCTGCAGGACGGCCGCACCGTCGACAGCGACGAGATCCACCGCTTCGCCGTGCAGAGTCTGCCGTCGCACATGGTGCCGTCGTCGGTGATGGTGCTCGACGCGCTCCCCATCACCGTCCAGGGCAAGATCGACCGGCGGAGTCTGCCCGAACCGGTCGTCGAGGTGCACGAGTTCCGGGCGCCGTCCATGCCGGTCGAGGAGATTGTCGCGTCGGTGTTCGGCGAGCTGCTCGGCGTCGACCGGGTCGGTCGCGACGACGACTTCTTCGCCCTCGGCGGGAACTCGTTGATCGCCACTCGCGCGGTCGCGCGACTCGGCAAGGCTCTGGACACCACGGTGACCGTGCGGACGCTGTTCGAGGCGCCGTCGGTGGCGGCCCTGGCGGCACGGGTGCAGTTCGAGTCCGGAGTCCCGCCGCGGCCACCCCTGGTCCGCCGCACGGCCGCCGACTCGGACGCTCTCGAGGACGCGCCGCCGTTGTCGTACGCGCAGCGCCGCATGTGGTTCCTCAACCGATTCGATCCGACGTCGGCCGCCTACAACATCCCGTTCGCCGTCCGGTTGGTCGGCGATCTCGACGTGCCGGCGCTGCAGGTGGCGATGCTCGACGTCATCGATCGGCACGAGTCGCTCCGCACGATGTATCCGGACACCCCGAACGGTCCCGTGCAGCTCGCACTGACGGCGGAGTCGATCGTTCCCGACCTCACCCCGGTCGACGTCCACGAGAACGCGCTTCCGTCCGCGGTGGCCGCGCTCGCCGGTCGTGCGTTCGACGTGACGGAGGAGGTCCCCGTCGCGGCGACCCTGTTCCGGACCGCGTACGACACGCACGTGCTCGCCGTCGTCGTGCACCACATCTCCGCGGACGGCGCCTCGATGGCTCCGCTCGCCCGCGATCTCATGGCGGCCTACAGCGCCCGGGTGTCGTGGTTCGCACCGACCTGGGCACCGCTTCCCGTCCAGTACGCCGACTTCTCGGTGTGGCAGCGCGACGCCCTGGGCGACGAGAACGATCCCGAGTCGGTCATCGCGCAGCAGGAGCGGTACTGGCTCACCGCGCTCGCCGACCTGCCGGACGAGCTGCCCTTCCCGGTCGACCGGTCGCGGCCCACCGAGCCGACGTATGCCGGTGCGTCGCACACCTTCTCGATCGAACCGGAGCTTCACGCGGCGCTCGTCGACGTGGCGCGCGCCCACAGCTCCACGCTGTTCATGGTCGTGCACTCGATCCTCGCGATCGTGCTCGCACGCCACTCGGGCACGGACGACGTGACGGTGGGGACACCGGTCGCCGGTCGCGGCGACGCCGCCGTCGACGACATGATCGGCATGTTCGTCAACACCCTCGCGCTGCGTACCCGCGTCGACGTCGGCACCGGATACCGCGACCTGCTCGCCCACATCCGCGAGCAGGACCTCGGTGCCTTCGCCCACGCCGACGTCCCGTTCGAGCGGCTCGTGGAGGTCATCGATCCGCCGCGCTCACGTGCGCGGCACCCCATCTTCCAGGTGCTCCTGTCGTTCCAGAATCTCGGCCAGGCGCACTTCGAGCTGACCGACCTGCGCCTCGAGACCGTCGAGTTCGATCTGGGTGTGGCCAAGTTCGACCTGCAGTTCACCCTCGTGGACTCCCTGACACCGCTCGGAGCTCCGGACGGTCTCGCCGCGACCATCGCGTACGCGACGGACCTGTTCGACCGGGAGACCATCGGGTCCCTCGCGGAACGTTTCGTGGCCGTCGCCCGCGCGGTGGCCGCGGATCCCGATGTCGTCCTCGACGAGATCGACCTGCTCGGCGGAGTGGAACGCGAGCGCATCACGGCGCCCGTGTTGCCGGAGGGGACCACGGAGGCGGTCTCGCTGACCTCGCGATTCCGTCGGCGCGCAGCCGAGAACCCCGATGCGACGGCACTCGTCGACGCCGCGGGTTCGCACACGTACGGAGACTTCGCGGCGCGCGTGAATCGCGTCGCCCGATCCCTGGTCGAGCGTGGCGTCGGCCCGGAGGTCGCCGTCGTCGTCGCTCTCCCTCGCTCGGTCGACGCACTCGTCGCGGTGTACGCCGTGCTCGAGGCCGGTGGCGCGTACGTCCCCGTGGATCCGGAGCAGCCTGCGGCCCGCATCGATCAGATCGTCGCCGCCACCGCGGCGCGCTGCGTTGTCGTGGCCGAGCCCGACGCACTCCCGGTGGCGGGCGAGAGAGCCGTGTCGTTGGCGATACTCGACGATCCGTCCGTCTCGTCCGCTCCGCTGACCGACGCCGACCGGACGGGCGCCGTGCGCGCCGGCACCACCGCCTACGTCATCTTCACGTCCGGCTCGACGGGTGTGCCGAAGGGTGTGTCCGTCCCGCACGGTGCCGTCACGCACCAGGTGGACTGGTTCGCGCGCACCTATGCGCTGACCGAGAACGACGTGGTGCTCGCCAAGACCCCGATGACCTTCGACGTCTCGGTGTGGGAGATGTTCGCGACACTGGCGGTCGGGGGCACCCTCGCCGTCGCCGATGCCGACGGTCACCGTGATCCCGAGTACCTGATGCGGGCCATCTCGCGGTACGGCGTGACGGCCGTGTCGTTCGTCCCGTCGATGTTCGCCGTCTTCACCGAGGCCGCTGACGACTACGCCTGCCGCTCACTGCGTCTGGTGTTCCTGGCAGGTGAGGCCCTCGGTCGCGCCGCGGTGGACACGTTCCGCGAGAAGTGCGACATCGACGTGCACAACCTGTACGGCCCCACCGAGTTCGCGGTTCACGCGACGGCACATCCGGTCGGGCGGGGCGAACCGCCGTCCGTGCCGATCGGGATCCCGGTCGACGGCACCGCCGCGCTCGTGCTCGACGGTCGCTTCCGGCCCGTGCCGGACGGTGTCGTGGGCGAGCTGTATCTGTGCGGCGTCCAGGCGGCGCGGGGGTATCACGGGCGTCCGGACCTGACGGCGGACCGGTTCGTCGCACTGCCCGGCCACGACGGTGCGCGCATGTACCGCACCGGTGACCTGGCCCGGTGGAACCACCACGGCCATCTCGAGTTCGCGGGGCGCGTCGACCACCAGGTCAAGCTGCGTGGACTGCGCATCGAACTCGGCGAGGTGGAGGCGGCGGTCTCCGCGTCGTCGCGCGTCGCCCGTTCGGTCGCCATCGTCCGCGACGACACGCTCGTCGCCTACGTCGTGCCCGCGCCGGGAGCGACGGTCGACACCGACCTGCTCCGAGCGGACGCGGCGCGCATCCTGCCGGCGTACATGGTGCCGGTCGTGGTCGTCCTGGACGCGCTGCCCGTCAGCGCGAGCGGCAAGCTCGATCGCTCGGCGCTGCCCGACCCGGTGGTGGACGTGCAGCGATACCGCGCACCGCGTACGCAGGAGCAACGCGTCGTGGCCGAGGTCCTCGCGGAACTCCTGGGCGTGGAGCGCGTCGGGCTCAACGACAACTTCTTCGCTCTCGGCGGGAACTCGCTGGTGGCGACCCGCGTCGCGGCCCGCATCGGAGACGAGCTGGGTGTGCGGGTGCCGTTGCGCGCCGTCTTCGACGCGGCCACGGTGGCAGACCTCGCGGACAGCCTCGACACCGTCGTCACCACCAGCCGACACCTGACGTCGACTCCCCGCCCCGAGGTCGTTCCTCTCGCTCCGGCACAGCAACGGCTCTGGCTCGCCAACCGTGTCGATCCGACGGCGGCGACCTACAACCTGCCGATGGGCCTGCGGCTCACGGGACCACTCGATGTGGATGCCCTGCGCGTCGCGGTCGACGACGTCGTCGCCCGACACGAGACGCTGCGCACCGTCTACCCCGACGTCGACGGTCACGGGCGTCAGTCCGTGCTCGCACCGGTGGGCCGGCCGCTGACCCCGATCCCGGTGACGGAGGCCGAGCTCGCGGCGCGTGTGGTGGCGGTGGCGACCACGCCGTTCGACGTGACGACGCAGGTGCCGCTGCGCGTCGAGTTGTTCCGCCTCGGCGACGAGGAGCACGTGCTCGTCGTGGTCGTGCACCACATCGCGGCCGACGGCTTCTCGATCGCACCCCTCACCGTCGACGTCGTGACGGCATTCGCGTCACGCACGGCGGGCGTGCTGCCGGCGTGGACTCCGCTCGAGGTCCAGTACGCGGACTACGCCCTGTGGCACCGCACGCTGCTGGGCGACCCGGCCGATCCCGAGTCGGTCTCGGCACGTCAGCTCGCCTACTGGCGCGAGACCTTGGCAGGGCTCCCTGGTGAGCTGTCCTTGCCGCAGGACCGTCCGCGTCCTCCGGCACCGTCCGGTGTGGGTGCCTCCGTGCGCTTCGAGATCCCGGCGCAGACGTACGAGCTGGTCCGCGATCTGGCGCGGGAGCGGCGCGCGACTCCGTTCATGGTGGTGCACGCGGCGCTGTCCGTCGCCCTGTCGCGCATCAGCGGGTCGACCGACATCTGCGTCGGCACCGCGGTGGCGGGTCGAGGCAGCGCCGAACTCGATCCTCTGGTCGGCATGCTCGTGAACACCCTGGTGCTGCGCCTGGCGGTCGACGAGGACGCGTCCGTCGTCGATCTCGTCGACGATGCGCGGGGTGTCGCCCTCTCGGCGTTCGCCCACGCGGACGTGCCGTTCGACACCGTGGTCGACACGGTGGCGCCTGCGCGGTCGTCGTCGCTGTTCCGCGTGGCTCTGGCGTACCAGAACACCGAGCGTTCGGAGATCGATCTCTCGGGTCTGCACGTCGAGCAGTTGCAGAACCCGTTCGATCCCGCCCAGTTCGATCTCACGCTGACCATCGAGGACTCTCCTCACCGCGAGCACTCGGACCCGGTGACCGGCATCGTCACCTATGCCACCGATCTGTTCGACGAGGCCACGGCGGCCACCTTCGCCACCGTCTTCTCGTCCGCGCTCGACGCGGTGGTGGCGGATCCGGGCGGTGCCGTCTCCTCGATCGCCCTGGCCTCGGGCCCGTCGACCGACGCCGACGAGCCGGTGGCCGCGGCCGTGCAGACGAGTCGGCCGCAGCCCGTCGACCTGCCCTCGATGATCACCGCGTCCGTCGAGGCGGATCCGGGAGCTCCCGCGTACGCACGGGGCGAGTTCGAGATCAGCTGGGCCGAGATGGACGCCCGGTCCAATCGCATCGCCCGGGTCCTGCTGGCCGAGGGGGGTGGGCCCGGCCGACCGGTCACCCCGCTGGTCGAGGCACCCGAGGACAGGATCGCGGCGACCTGGGCCGCGGCGAAGATCGGCGCGACGCTGACGGACGCGGACACCGCGATCCGGGTGACGTCCGACGACCGTTTCACGCAGGGCCCGGTCGGACCGCTGTCCGCCGCGGACGGCATCGTGTCCGCCGGTCCCGGCGATCCACTCGTCGCCCTGGGCGATGCCACGCTGACGCACGCAGCGCTCGCCTCGTGCATCACCGCGGACAGTCTTCAGGTGACGTACGAATCGCGGGTGGCGGTGGCCGCCGGGGCGCCGCTGGACCTCGAGGTGCTCGCCGTGGTGGTCGCTGCCGCGGCCGGAGCGACGACCGTGAGTCTCGACGCCTCCGACGATCTCGCCGACGCGCTCGCCGACGAGTGGGTCACCCATGTCGTGCTGTCCGAGTCCCAACTCGCGTCGCTCGACACGCAGGGACTGGACGACCTCGAGGTCATCGTCGTGAGCGATGCCGATCAGGCACCCGCGGCGGCGCCGCTGGACGTCACGGTGCTCACCGGGACGGCGCTGCGAGGCTAGTCGGTGTCGACGCTCGCGGGGGCCGCTGCGCGCGGCGCGGCGACGTCGTCGAGCGTGGCCGCCGCGAGCGCGTCCACGGCGTCCCGGATCATCGCGCAGTAGCGGTCCGGCTCCGCCATCATGGTCGACTCGACCGTCACGGTGAGTGCCAGACGGTCGCCGAGCGAGGTGATGTGGTGGATGAGGCCCATGCCGTCGACCGTGGGCATCGGCATGAACGCGGCCACCGCGCGGGCGCCCAGGAACCACAGGTCGTCGCTTCCGTGCGGCATGTTCGACACCACGGTGGTGGACGGCACTGTCGGACGGTCGTGAGGAGCCAGAGTGGACAGGGCGCCGATCGCCCGCAGGAGAAGGGGCGGGGCGACGTCGAAAGGGCTGACCTCGTGCCGAGACGTCAGATCCTGCACCCGCCTCTTGGCGTCGGCAGCCGAAGCGTGCACAGCGCGGAGGCGCAGGAGCGGGTCGACGACCGTGGTGTGCAGGTCGACGTCCGCGAACGTGGTCTGATTCGCCGCTGCGGTGTCGTGGGTCGCGTGGATGTCGAGCGGCATGGTCGTGCTCAAGGTGGCCGCAGGGTGTTCCCCTGCCTGGTCGAGGAACTGGGTGAGTGCCAGGGAGACCGCCGTGAGCAGCACGTCGTTCACGGTGATTCCGGGAACGGCCCGCGAGATCGTCCGGACGTGTGCGAGGTCCAGCCAGACGATCCGGACGCGGTGGTCGAGTGCGATCCGGGCGTTGAAGCGGGTCGCGGGCCGCGGTGGCCGCGGTGTCTCGGGTGCAGCCCGGCGCACGGCCGCCATCGTCCGGACGAACATCGCCGTCCGGCGGGGCATCGTGGCGGCGTCCTTCCACAGCGGCGGAATCGGGCCCGGAACCGCGGTTCCGCGGCGCTCCGCGACACGTCCGTCGTGCGAGAGGTCGGGAGACGCGAACAGGGCTCGGACCACGGCCACCAGCCCCAACCCGTCCATCGACGCGTGATGGACCTCGATCACCACCGCGGTCGCGCCCTCCGGAAGGTGCGGCACGCCGTGGATGCCCGTCAGGACGTGCAGTTCCCACCCCGACGACGCCAGCGTCATCGGAGTGGCCATGACCCGAGCGATGTGGCGCTCGACGGGGTCCCATCCCGGTCGATCGATCGGAGTGACGACGACGTGGTCGTCGAGGTCCACGTCGCCGGTCACCCAGAACGGGTCACCGAGATCGCCGGCGCGCCGTCGGAGCCGCCGGCGGAACACGGGGGAGACGTCGAGACGTCCACGCATCCACGCGCACACCGTGGCGTGGGTCGGGGATGCTCCCATCGTGCCGGCGGCGTCGAACACCATCACGTCGACGAGGTTGGCGATCACCCGCTCGCTCTCGGCGAGGACGTTGATCGCGTCCCGGGGTGATACTCGAACGCCGATGAAGGGCTGTCGGAATCGTGTCACGGCGTCGGTCCTCGCGTTCGGCCACTGCGCCGACCAGCATCCGCGGGCCGCGCCTACAGCGACTACATTGCCGGAACCGAGCGTTCTGTTACGCCCTTTTCGGGCCGATCGGGCGGCCATTGTGACCGGCCGGTCGCGGCAGCGTCAGAACGTCTCGGCGGCGCGACGGTACCCACGCACCGCAGGCCCCACGAACACCAGGAACAACCCGAACGACCAGGCCAGCGACTGCAACAGCGGGGAGGTGACCGGGCCACCGAGTGTGAGGCCCTTCATCGAATCGACCGCACAGGAGATGGGGTTGTGCTCGACGAACGGTTGCAACCACGTCGGATAGGCCCGCGTCGGGACGAAACCGGAATTGAAGAACATGAGAATGGTGAACACCATTCCGACGGCCTCGACCAGAGGGAAGGTGGTGGTCACGATCGCGGCCGAGGTGACGAACACCGCGAACCCGAGGCCGAACGCCAGCGGCACGAGCATCGCCAGCACGCCCGGAACGGGCCCCTGCTCGAACCGGAAGCCGAGCGTGAACCCGACGACGACGATGAGCAACGTCGTGGTGACGATGCGGGCGGTCTCGGCCAGGAGTCGACCCACCAGACCCGCGGCGCGGTGCACCGGCAGGGTCTGGAAGCGGGACACCAGACCGGCCGCACGCTCTCGGCGCAGACCCACCGCGCTCGCGAGCGACCCGGACATGGCGGCGACCATGGCGATCAGCGGGACGGTGCCGAAGATGCTGTTCTCTCCGGTGGCCGCCGACACGGAGTTGCCGAGCACCGTGCGGAGCATGAGAAGGAAGACCACCGGGTACACGACGGCCTGGATGATGGTGAGCGGATCGCGAGCCCAGCGACGGAGCAGGCGGCCGCAGTGCAGCACGCTCTGCGACGCCAGCCCGGCGAGGCTGCGTTCGCCCACGAGGCGTTCCGGTTCGGGGAGCGCGCGCAGATCGAAGCGGGGTTCGGACGTGGTGTCGGTCATGATCGCCTCGTGCTGGCCCAGACCGCGAGCGGTACGAGGACCACGATGAGGCCCACCGCCCAGGCGATCGCCGGCCACAGTGTCGCGGAGTTGACGCCCCCTTCGGCCATGTCACGCATGGCCTTCGAGAAGAGGGAGATGGGCTGGTTGCGGACGAACGGACGGATCCATTCGGGGAAGCCTGTCTCGGGAACGAAGCCCGACGACAACATGCCGAGGATCAGCTGGGGCAGGGTCAGTGCCTGGCTGGTGGCCTCGGGGGACCGGGACAACGATCCGATCGCGTCGCCGCCCGTGGTCAGCGCCGCGCCGACGAGGAGTGCGAACAGCATGAAGATGACGGCGTCGTCGAGTCCTGCCTGGAATCGGAACCCGATGAGGGAGCCGTAGACCAGCGCGGCTATCAGGGAGAGACTCGCGTGCACCAGGTTGGCCGTCGCTCTCGACAGCAGCGGGACCCACGGGGTGACCGGCATCGTCTGCAGTCGGGTGGTCATACCCGACTGACCCTCGATGGCAGCACGCTGCGCTGCGGAGATGGCGGTGAACGCCATGGCCTGCAGGCAGATGATCGGCATGAGGAACTGGGCGTAGTCCAGGCCCTGGAACTGCATGACGAGCCGGAGCGGCAGGTAGAAGCCGACCGTGTAGACGGCCGGGGCGACCACGGCGACCACGAGGCTGCCGGACCTGGCCATCGATCCCAGGGACCGTCCGGACAGGCTCGCCCACTGCTTGAACG
Source organism: Rhodococcus sp. BP-160 (assembly GCF_019836205.1). Lineage (NCBI taxonomy): Bacteria > Bacillati > Actinomycetota > Actinomycetes > Mycobacteriales > Nocardiaceae > Rhodococcus > Rhodococcus sp. BP-160. Next base: position 115,028 of record NZ_JABUEK010000003.1, on the reverse strand, counting down.
CCGTGGGTTCCGGTGCTCGGTGCGAGGCACGTCCTGCGTCTCGGGTGGCCGTCACGAGGGTGCGCCCGAGCCGATGGCGGGTTCGGCCGGAGCCGCATCACCCTGCGACTGACCGGTGAGGCTCAGGAACACGTCGTCGAGGGACGGCCGGCGCAGACCGATGTCGGACAGTTCGATGCCCGCGGCGTCGAGCCTCTTCAGCGCCTCGGCCAGCGTGCCGGGGCCGTCCGGTGCGGGAATGATGATGCTGTCGCCCTGCAGGTCGGCGGCGCTGAAGGTGGGCGGAAGCAGACCGGCGAGAGCATCTGCGGCGCGGCGCAGTTCGGTGGGATCCAGCGGGCTGATGTGGCAGTAGTTGCCGCCCGTCATCGACTTCAACTCGTCGGCCGTGCCCTGCGCGATGACCCGACCGCGATCGATGACGATGATGCTGTCGCTGAGAACGTCGGCTTCCTCGAGGTACTGCGTGGTCAGCAGCGTCGTGATGCCCTGGTCTCGCAGCGACGACACGAGTGACCACACCGCCTTGCGGCTGCGCGGGTCGAGTCCGGTGGTCGGCTCGTCGAGGAACACGACCTTCGGACGCACCACGAGACCGCACGCGATGTCGATGCGTCGACGCATACCGCCGGAGTAGCCGCGGACCTGTCGATCCCCGGCCTCGATCAAGTCGAAGTCGTTGAGAAGGTTCTCGGCGCGCACACGGGCCGACTTCTTCGTCAGTCCCATGAGACGACCGAAGAGGACGAGGTTCTCCCGGCCGGTCAGGGCGTCGTCGAGAGCGGCGTACTGACCCGTCATGAGGATGGAACGCCGGACGGCCGCAGGATCCTGCGCCACGTCGTGGCCTGACACCACCGCACGTCCGCGATCCGGTCGGACCAGCGTCGCGAGCACCTTCACGGTGGTGGTCTTCCCGGCGCCGTTGGGCCCGAGAACTCCGAGGATGGAGCCGGTGGGGACGCTGAAATCGATGCCGCGCAGTGCGTCAACCGTTCCGAAGGACTTGTGAACGTCCTCTACGAGTACGGCTGTGTCGTCTGATGGCATTGGTCTCCACTGTCGTCGGGTGCGGTGTCGTCAGTGCTCGTCGCTCGAGAGCGATCATGCCCGACCGAGTCGGTCGCGGAGCGACGTGTCGAGCGTGCGGCACTGTCGAAGTCATCCCGCGAACCCCGACCGATGTTACTTCTTCCACGTGGGAGCCGTGGTGGTGGACCGAGTCCGACCACGTCCGAGGACGCGGCCGAACCCGTTTCGACTGTGTGGTGGCAGGTGAGTCAGGAGGCGACGTTCGCGCGCTCCCGTGCGTGGCGAGGGAGTGATCCCAGGCGAGAGAACTGGGCGGCGGCGGAGTGCTCCAGGCCTCGCAGCCCGTCCTCCACGTGGTGCAGAACGGTGGCGAGGTCGAGTGCAGGCACCGAAGAGGAGAGTGTCACCACGGTGGCTGCGCCGACACGGCACACGGTGGCGGTGACGGAACGCGCGTCCTCCGCGATGTGCGGTCCGAAGGACAGAAGGTCGGGCGTGTCGACCCCGGACGGCGGGACCGGCATGTCCGCGACGAGCAGAGCGGTGACGGGTGACGTCCCGGCCGGAACCGCGCGCCGCACGGCGGTGGAGACGACCGTCGACACCACGTCCGCGATCGTGGTCTGACCGAGTCCCGCGGAGATCTGCTCGAGTCGGACGGTGGGGAACTGCGCGACGAGTGAACGGGCGTCACCCCGTGGTGCCGGGTACGCCGGCGCGTCGGCACCGTCGAACGGTCGGTACGCGTGGCGTGCCACGGGCCCACCCGGACGAGCGGGACGGCCGGGAGCGAGGACGGTCTCGACGATGCGGGTGATCGTGCGCGACTCGACGGGCCCGACTGCGGAGCGGAACACGGCGACTGCCGATCCGCTCGGCACCGCATCGAAGCCCGAGACCTCGGTGAAGACGTCGAGGCACCACGGTGCGTCGGTCGACGGGTGCGCGGCGTCGAGAAGCGCGACGACGGTGCCGGCCGCGACGCCCGGCGCGTGGACGGTCACCCGCGCGTGCTCGTCGGTTCCGAGCAGACCTGCCTCTGCGGCGAGGTCGGTCAAGTGCCTCGACATGCGATCCGGCGTGGAGCTCTCGGATCCCGGACGCACGACGAACACGTGACGGCGGAGAGACGTGGGTGCATGCGTCCAGACGCCGACGGATGCGCGAGGGGTGTCCGTCGTGGTGACGGGAGTGCGGCTGTGTCGGGGCGCCATGGCGTGTCCTTCGGTGTGCGGGTTCGGGCTGCGGAACGAGTGAGAGGACGTCACGGCGAGACCGTGATCGTCGTGGGGGTGACGGCGGCCTGCGCCGCCGGAGGATCGGCGTCGCTCGGAGCGACCGCCGCCTCCAGACGGTCGAATGCGGTGCGGATGTGGCGTATGTATCGAGCGGTGTCCGGCATCGCGTCGTCCACGGACGTGACCGACACGAACATCGACGCGCCGAAGGTGGCGACGGCGTGCGCCAGAGCCACTCCGGTGACGGTGGGGAGGGGCCCGAAGACGCCCACCATGGGTGATCCGGCGATCGTGACTCCGCCCACGCCGTACGGCACGTTGGTGATCATCGTGTTGGTGGCGACCCGTGCCGGTGCGGCCGGTGACCTCATGGTCTTGCCCAGCAACGCCATCAGCGGCGCCGGCATCACGGTGAGCGGATGCGCCGGCAGCCGGGTGGCGACAGCGGTGGCGTGGTCCTTGGCCCGCGACGCCGACGCGTGCACGGCCCGCAGGCGCACCACCGGGTCGATCACATCGGTGTGCAGCGACAACGTCGCGACCGCGATCCGGTTGGCGTTGGTGCTCTCCCCCATGGCGCGCGTGCTCACCGGGATGGTGGTGCCCAACGAGTCGGTGGGCAGCTCACCGTCCTCCGCGAGATACGCGGACAGCGCGAGCGAGACGACCGTGACCATGACGTCGTTGAGAGTGACGCCTCCGGCCCTGTTCTTCAGTGCGCGGACACGGCTCATCTCGAAGAACGTCATGTCGAAGACCATCGACGGGCGTACTCGACGGTTGAAGCGCGTGGCGGGGAAGGATTCGTGCGCTGCGGTGCCGGAGTCGGACGAGGCCTTCAGTGCGCGGGCCGCCGTTCGCCGCCGCAGCGCCGCTCCCGTGAGGGTCACGATGTCGCGCGGAAGTGCGCGTGCCGCTCGGACGGGACCCGGGACGTCCACCGCAGTGTCCGGGTCCACGCGCGGTGTCGGGTTCGGGCCGAAGACGCGGTTCACCAGTTCGACGGACCCCATGCCGTCGATCGCGCTGTGGTGGCTCCGGAAGATCACCACGGTGGCGCCCTCGGCCACCCCGTCGATGCCGGTGACGTCGAGGACGAAGTGGAACTGCCACGGCGGGCGTTCACGCGGCAGCCGTGTGGTCGTGAAGTCGGTGATCATCGACACGAGCAGGTCGCGGCTCTGTCCCGCCGGCGGCGTGTGCACGTAGACGTGCTCGGTGACGTCGACCTCGGTCGGTACCCAGTGAGGGAACGCCAGGTTCGCGGGGACCGACACCAGCAGCCGGGTGAAGAGCGGGTCGAGCGCGAGGATGCCGCGCCCGAACTCGGCGGCATCGGCGACGGAGCGCACGGACGCGCCGTCGGCCAGGACGTAGCAGTGCACCACGGCGGCGGACGTGAGCGGCGACTCGAAGAAGAAATTGAGGGCGTCGCGTGCGTGCATGGCGGTACCACGTTCGGCCGTGCCCCGACGTGCCATGGTCATGTTCCGGCCCTTCAGCGATGTGATGAAGGGGAAAGCTACTCCGACCGAACGTTCTGTACAAGCTTTATGCCCGTTTTTACGCTGTAACAAAACTGTAGGCATGCTAAGCAACGGTGGCGACGGACGCGCGCTCGCTGGTGTCGGTCGCGACCGCGAGCGTGTCCACCGCCGAGGCGAGCAGTGCCGTGTAGTGGTCGACGTCCGGCATCAGGGCGCGGTGGGACACCGCGGTCAGGCACATCCGATCGCCGGCCGACACGACGACGTGCGCGAGTTGGACCCCCTCCACCACGGGGAGGGGTGCGAACACGCCCGTCACGGGCGCGCCCGCCAACTCCATCCGGTCGTTGCCGTAGGCGATGTTGGAGATCAACGTGTTCGTGCCGGTCGTCGTGGGGGCAGCGGGGCGGCGGGGCATCAGTCGAGCGATCGCCGCCAGGAGTGGGGCCGGTGCCGAGTTCATGGGATGGGAGGGGAGGCTGCGGAGCCGCGTCGCGAGGTCGGACTTGCGGTCGCGTGCTGCCGCGGAGACCGCGCGCAGACGGTCGACCGGATCTGCGACGTCCGTGAACAGATCGACCACGGCGATCGCGAGCTGGTTCGCGGTCTCGCCCGTCGTGTCGACGGTGCGCACGTTGACGGGGAACGACGCCCCGAGGCTCGTGGCCGGGAGCTCGCCGCCCAGGTAGTCCGACAGCGCGATCGACACCACTGTCATGACGACGTCGTTCACGGTCGCGCCAGGCACGGCGGACTTGATCGCGCGAACACGATCGAGGTCGAACCACGCCATCCCGAACGTCATGTCCGGAGCGAGATTTCGATTGAAACGCGTGGCCGGGTAGTGATGGGCGGTGGGTCGCTGTACAGGGTCGAGCTGCCGGACCGCACGCCATCGGCGGACACCGCGGCCGGCGAAACCGGCGAATTCGCGGGGAAGCGAACGAAGAGCAGCGAACGGGGTCGGCACGGCGATGCTCTCGCGGTCGAAGACGTCGTTGCGGTGCGCCGAGACGTCGGCGGACGGCGGGGCCAGCATTCGGTGGACGAGCGACGTGGTGCCCATCCCGTCGATGGCGCTGTGGTGCACCTTGAGGAGGAGCACGCTGCCGCCCTCGGGAACGCCCGGTACTCCGCGCAGACCTGTCACGAGGTGGATCTGCCACGCGGGGACGTCGAAGTCGAACGGCGTGCTCGAGGCGTCCATCACTCGTCGACGCAGGAAGTGGTCCGGATGCTCGTCGGCCGCGGAAGCATCGTGGACGAACACGTGCGCGCGGACGTCGACGTCGCACTCGACCCACACGGGAAAGGCGAGGTCGGCGATCGTTGTCCGCAGGCGACGCCGGAACAGAGGGTGGAGGTCGAGCACGCTTCGCGCGAAGCGCTCGACGTCCGCAAGCGTGCGGAGCGATCCGTCCGAGCGGGCGGCGTCCACGACGATGCCGTGCACGATGGTGCCCGGCGTGCGCTCGCTCTCGAAGTAGTAGTTCAGCGCGTCCCGCGGTGCCATCGGCTCACCCACCGCGGAGGTATGTCGTCGTGTCGCCATCGGAAGTACCGCCTTCGTCTCGGTCGGGGCCGGAACGCTGTCACCGGGCCGCAGCCTCGTTCGGCCGCCTGTACCCGATGATCGCCCTGTTTCAGGCCCGTGTTACCGGAATGACGAATCTTCTTGCTCGTGCATGGCCGCACGCCCGTCTGTGACGTCGCCTAGAGTGCGAGGCGATGGGGCGCATGACACTGCTGTGACGGCAGTGCACTGTCGCCGGGAGTGCAGTGCGAGAGGGATACGACGATGACGTGGACACGACGGCCGATCACCGCTCTGGTCGCCGCTGCGGTGGTCGGTGCGCTCATGACTGCCACCCCCACCGTCGCCCGAGCGGACGACGCACCGATCGCCGCGGTCGAGACCGCCTCGGGTGCGCGGGTGGAGAATGTGGAGTTCGTCGGCGGTCAGCAGTACCTCGTCACCGTGTACTCGCCGTCGATGGATCGGTCGGTTCCGCTGCAGGTGTTCCGGCCGGCCGACACCTCGGCCCCGCGCCCCACGTACTACCTGCTCAACGGGGCGAGTGGCGGCGAGGATCCGTCGAGCAACTGGCCCGATCAGGCCGATGTGTCCACTTTCTTCGCGGACAAGAACGTCAACGTGGTCGTGCCCAAGGCCGGCGCCTTCAGCTACTACACCGACTGGGTCGCGGACGACCCGGAGCTCGGCCGCAACAAGTGGGAGACCTTCCTGCTGGACGAGCTGCCCCCTCTCATGAACCGCTCGCTCGGAACGACGGGTACCCAGGCCGTCGGCGGCATCTCGATGGCGGCGAGCGCGGTCCTGATGTTGGCCGCCGATCGACCCGGCTTCTACTCGTCGGTCGCGTCCTTCAGCGGCTGTGCCGGCACGTCGGACGACCTGGGCCGCGCCTTCGTCAAGCTCGTGGTCGAGGCGCGCGGCGGGGGCGACACGGAGAACATGTGGGGACCCGACGACGGTCCGGAGTGGGCGGCCAACGACGCGTTGCTCAACGCGGACAAGCTGCGCGGCACTCCTCTCTACGTCACCACGGGAAGTGGGCTGCCCGGCTTCGACGAGACTCTCCAGAGTGCCCGCATCGCAGGGGACGTCCCCGCACTGATCAACCGGGTCGTCGTGGGCGGCGGCATCGAGTCGATCACCAACACGTGCACGCGGACGTTCGCGGAGCGACTGGCGCAACTCGGCATTCCGGCCACAGTGAAGTTCCGAGACAACGGAACGCATTCCTGGGCCTACTGGCAGGAGGACCTGCACGAATCCTGGCCCATGGTGGCGGCGTCCCTCGGAGTCTGATTCTCCGGCTGTGCGCCACGGCCGCGAGCGTGTCGAACTTTGCGGCGCGTCCCCTTATTGTCGACGGTGGAAAGGGGGTCGCCGATCATGACATTGCAGGGAACGGTCACCAGTCTCGTCATTCCTGTCCTCGACGAGGAGGACTACATCGCAGCGTGTCTCGATCACGTGTTGCCGCAGATCGACGAGTTGTCCGAGGTCATCGTCGTGGACAACGGGTCGATGGACGACACGGTGCAGATCGTGAAGGAGTACGCGGCGCGCGAGCCGAAGATTCGTCTCGTGCACGAACCGCGAAAAGGATTGTTCTTCTCCCGTAATACGGGTTTCCGGGAAGCGACATCGGACATCATCGGGCGTATCGACGCGGACACCCGAATCGGCGCCGGATGGGTGTCCGCCGTGAAGCAGACATTCCGGGACGCGGATTCCGATCTCAATCTCGGTGGTATCACGGGATTGAGCGCGCCCTACGACTCACCGTTCACCAGGTCGAAGAAATGGCTCGTCGACGCGCTCGTCCGGGCGAAGGTTCTGGGCAACGGCATGAAGATCGACAACATGCACGGCGCCAACATGGCGGTGCGGCTGGAGGCCTGGGACGCCGTCCAGGACAAGCTGACGTCCCGTTCCGACGTGCACGAGGACATCGACTTCGCGCTGTGTCTCATCGAGGCCGGCTACTCCATCGTCCAGCCCACCGAGATGTGGGCCGACATCTCGCCGCGGCGCGCGTTGACACCGCCGCTGCAGTACACGTCGTTCGTCAAGGCCGGCATCACCAGTTTCGAGATCCACGGTCGCTCCAACTGGTCGTTGCGGTGGCTCGTCGCACCGGTCACCTGGCTCTCGCATGCGGTGTTCTGGTTCCCGTACCGCGCCTACGACCCTGTTCGCCGGTCCTTCTCGCCGAGACGTCTGCTCACCGAGCGCACCTTCCGGCCGGCAGCGCTGTCGGAAGCACCTCCCGGGAGCTGACCGACAGCAGAGCACCGGATGTCACCGCGGGCAGGCCGGAGGCCGGTCGGAAGTCACCGCGGGCAGGCCGGAGGCCGGTCGGAAGTCACCGCGGGCAGGCCGGAGGCCGGTCGGAAGTCACCGCGGGCAGGCCGGAGGCCGGTCGGAAGTCACCGCGGGCAGGCCGGAGGCCGGTCGGAA
>NZ_JABUEK010000003.1:0-107238 GCF_019836205.1 Rhodococcus sp. BP-160 | reverse complement strand
GCGGGCAGGCCGGAGGCCGGTCGGAAGTCACCGCGGGCAGGCCGGAGGCCGGTCGGAAGTCACCGCGGGCAGGCCCACACGGTGATGTCGGCGTGGACGACCTCGGTGCCGCCGGCGTCGCGCAGGCTGACCGGGATGACGAGTTCCACGCCGCTGGTCACCGATTCCCAGTCCGGCCGATCGTCGAGCAGCGCGGTGGCGGTGAGCCCGGATCTGCCGGGGGCCAGGTACTGGACGTTCATGCCCTTGGGGATCCACCGGTGGGTCGTGGGGATCGTCGCCTCGGCGAGCATCCCCATCGCCACCTCGGCCAGATTGCAGGCCGCGATGGCGTGGAAGGTGCCCAGGTGGTTGTGCACTCCGAACCACGTGGGCCCGGAGACCACGCACCGCCCGGGGGCGAGCTCCCGTACGCGGGGGAGGACCGTGGCGAAGAAGGGCACGCGGACACACATTCCCGCGGAGAACGCCAGGGAGCGGGTGATCCCGCCGGGGAGTCGCTGCCAGAGCGCGTACGTGCTGGTGACCGTTGCCATGGCTGCACCTTACTCGGCGGTAAGTTGGTCGGGCGCGGTATATCCGCGCGCTGACCGGTCGTCCGTGCTGGTTGCACCACGTGCGGATGGGTACCACCTGCGCGGATCGCTGCGATCGACCGTGCGTTCCGGCCGCGGTACCGCCTCGATTTGAACTCGACCCCCGGCGTGGGTCATACTGTTCGGGTTGCCTTGACCGAGGTGATCTCTGTCGTGCGTGTTGCGACGTGATCTCGCGGTCGAGGTATGCGACGAGAACGACATGCAGTGATTGCGCCGGCACGATGGGCGCATCCGGTCCGCGTTCTCCCGCCGGTCGAGTTCGGGCCGAGGGAGAATCATGTGCGGGAATGCGACACGCCCGACCGCGTGGACCGGAGAACCATGACAGATGAACAGCGGCAACGGATTCCTCCTGGCCACGCGTGTGCGTGGATGCGAGAGTCCGCCACGTTCGTCCTCATGGATGCGCCTCGCGCTCGGCTTCATGCCGGCGTCGGGTCAGCACACTGCCGGGTTCTCCGGATCGACATCCGGAGACGAGAGACCTGACCAACGGTTAACCAGGGCAAGGAAGAGGACATAAGCGTGGCGGGACAAAAGATCCGCATCAGGCTCAAGGCCTACGACCACGAGGCGATCGACGCGTCCGCGCGCAAGATCGTCGAGACCGTGACCCGCACCGGGGCACGCGTGGTCGGACCTGTGCCGTTGCCCACCGAGAAGAACGTGTACTGCGTCATCCGTTCGCCGCACAAGTACAAGGACTCTCGCGAGCACTTCGAGATGCGCACGCACAAGCGACTCATCGACATTCTCGACCCGACGCCGAAGACGGTCGACGCGCTCATGCGCATCGACCTGCCGGCAAGCGTCGACGTCAACATTCAGTGAGCGCGGAGACAACCATGACTGACAACATCAAGCGTCCGGCCAAGGGCATTCTGGGCACCAAGCTCGGCATGACCCAGGTCTTCGACGAGAACAACCGCGTCGTCCCGGTCACCGTCGTGAAGGCTGACCCGAACGTCGTGACCGCGATCCGTACCGAGGAGCGCGACGGCTACAGCGCCGTCCAGGTCGCCTTCGGTGCCATCGATCCCCGCAAGGTGAACAAGCCGGTCACCGGCCAGTTCGCCAAGGCAGGCGTCACGCCTCGCCGCCATCTCGCGGAGCTGCGCGTCGCCGACGCCGCAGGCTACGAGATCGGCCAGGAGCTCACCGCAGCCGAGTTCGAGGACGGCGCTTTCGTCGACGTCACCGGAGTCAGCAAGGGCAAGGGCTTCGCGGGAACGATGAAGCGCCACGGCTTCAAGGGCCAGGGCGCGAGCCACGGTGCGCAGGCTGTCCACCGCCGCCCCGGTTCCATCGGTGGCTGCGCGACCCCCGGCCGTGTCTTCAAGGGCATGCGCATGTCGGGCCGCATGGGTAGCGACCGCATCACCACGCAGAACCTCTCGGTGCACAAGGTCGATGCCGAGAACGGTCTGCTGCTGATCAAGGGTGCGATCCCGGGCCGCAAGGGCGGCGTCGTGATCGTCAAGAGCGCAGTGAAGGGTGGTGCGCGAGCATGACCAGTCTCGAGAAGAAGACCGAAGCCAACCTGACGCTCGACGTCAAGGAGCTCGGTGGCAAGACCAACGGCACCGTCGATCTCCCCGCCGAGATCTTCGATCGCACCGCGAACATCGCGCTGATGCACCAGGTCGTCGTCGCGCAGCTCGCTGCGGCACGTCAGGGAACGCACTCGACGAAGACGCGTGGCGAGGTCCGCGGTGGCGGCAAGAAGCCGTACCGCCAGAAGGGCACCGGCCGCGCACGTCAGGGCTCGACCCGCGCACCACAGTTCGTCGGCGGTGGCACCGTCCACGGCCCGCAGCCGCGCGACTACAGCCAGCGCACCCCCAAGAAGATGATCGCTGCAGCTCTCCGCGGTGCTCTCTCCGACCGGGCGCGCAGCGAGCGCATCCACGTGATCACCGAGCTCGTCGCGGGACAGGTGCCCTCCACCAAGGGTGCTCGCACGTTCCTCGCGGAGCTCACCGATCGCAAGAAGGTTCTGCTGGTCATCGGCCGCGCAGACCTGGCCGCATGGAAGTCCGTCCAGAACCTCGACGGCGTTCACCCCATCGCGCCCGATCAGCTCAACACCTACGACGTCCTCGAGGCAGACGACGTGATCTTCAGTGTCGAGGCACTGAACACGTTCATCGCAGGACCGGCCAAGGCAGCAACGGATTCACAGGAGGAGGACAAGTGAGCACCATTGCCGATCCCCGCGACATCCTGCTGGCCCCGGTCATCTCGGAGAAGTCGTACGGGCTCATCGAGCAGGGGACCTACACGTTCATCGTGCACCCCGACTCGAACAAGACGCAGATCAAGATCGCTGTCGAGAAGGTCTTCGGCGTGACTGTGACCAGCGTGAACACCGCCAACCGGCAGGGCAAGCGCAAGCGGACCCGATTCGGCTACGGCACGCGTAAGAGCACCAAGCGCGCGCTCGTGACCCTCTCGGCCGACAGCAAGCCCATCGAGATCTTCGGAGGCCCGGTCGCGTAAGCGGCCGGAGCTCAGAGGGTCCTCGAGGATCAAGGGACGAGACAAACATGGCAATTCGTAAGTACAAGCCGACCACTCCCGGTCGTCGTGGCGCGAGTGTCTCCGATTTCGCGGAGATCACGCGTTCGACACCGGAGAAGTCGCTCATCCGCCCGCTGCACGGCCGCGGTGGCCGCAACGCACACGGCCGCATCACCACCCGTCACAAGGGTGGCGGTCACAAGCGCGCCTACCGGCTCATCGACTTCCGCCGCAACGACAAGGACGGCGTGCCGGCCAAGGTCGCTCACATCGAGTACGACCCCAACCGCACCGCCAACATCGCGCTGCTGCACTTCGCAGACGGTGAGAAGCGCTACATCATCGCGCCGAAGGGCATCTCGCAGGGTTCGCCCATCGAGTCGGGTGCCACGGCCGACATCAAGCCCGGCAACAACCTCCCGCTCCGCAACATCCCGACGGGTACCACCATCCACGCGGTGGAACTTCGTCCGGGTGGCGGCGCCAAGATGGTCCGCTCCGCCGGTGCCGGTGCTCAGCTCCTCGGTAAGGAAGGCGCCTACGCCACGCTGCGTATGCCGTCCGGTGAGATCCGTCGAGTCGACGTGCGCTGCCGCGCCACCGTCGGCGAGGTGGGCAACGCCGAACAGTCCAACATCAACTGGGGCAAGGCCGGCCGTATGCGCTGGAAGGGCAAGCGCCCGACCGTCCGTGGTGTCGTCATGAACCCGGTCGACCACCCGCACGGTGGTGGCGAGGGCAAGACCTCCGGTGGTCGCCACCCGGTCAGCCCGTGGGGACAGCCGGAAGGCCGTACCCGCAAGAACAAGCCGAGCGATCAGCTCATCGTCCGCCGCCGCCGCACCGGCAAGAACAAGCGATAATCAGGAGGGAGTAGCAGATGCCACGCAGTCTGAAGAAAGGCCCGTTCGTCGACGACCACCTCCTGAAAAAGGTGGACGTTCAGAACGACAAGGGCACGAAGCAGGTCATCAAGACCTGGTCACGCCGCTCGACCATCACCCCCGACTTCATCGGTCACACCTTCGCCGTCCACGACGGTCGCAAGCACGTCCCGGTGTTCGTCTCGGATGCGATGGTCGGACACAAGCTCGGTGAATTCGCGCCGACGAGGACCTTCAAGGGTCACATCAAGGACGACCGGAAGGCGAAGCGGCGATGACCAACTTCACCCCCACCGACAACCCGATCGCCCGGGCCACGGCCAAGCACGTTCGCGTGACGCCGATGAAGGCCCGTCGCGTCGTGGACCTGGTCCGCGGAAAGAGCGTCGAGGATGCCCTGAACATCCTCAAGTTCGCACCGCAGGCTGCCAGCGAGCCCGTCGCCAAGGTCGTTGCCTCGGCAGCGGCCAACGCGGAGAACAACCTGGATCTCGATCCGAGCACGTTGATCGTCTCGGCTGCATTCGTCGACGAGGGCGCGACCCTCAAGCGTTTCCAGCCTCGTGCCCAGGGTCGTGCGTTCCGCATTCGTAAGCGCACATCTCACATCACGGTCATCGTGGAGAGCCTGCCCAAGACCGGCGGCTCGACACGTGGTCGCCGGAAGGGAGCTCAGTAGTGGGCCAGAAGATCAACCCGCACGGCTTCCGCCTCGGCATCACGACCGACTGGAAGTCCCGCTGGTACGCAGACAAGCAGTACGCGGAGTACGTCAAGGAAGACGTGCAGATCCGCAAGCTCCTCGCCACGGGCATGGAGCGCGCCGGCATCGCCAAGGTGGAGATCGAGCGCACCCGTGATCGGGTTCGCGTCGACATCCACACCGCGCGTCCGGGCATCGTCATCGGTCGCCGCGGCGCCGAGGCGGATCGCATCCGTTCCGAGCTCGAGAAGCTGACCGGCAAGCAGGTCCAGCTGAACATCCTCGAGGTCAAGAACGCCGAGTCCGAGGCACAGCTCGTCGCACAGGGTGTGGCCGAGCAGCTCTCGAACCGTGTCGCTTTCCGTCGTGCGATGCGCAAGGCCATTCAGTCGGCCATGCGTCAGCCGAACGTCAAGGGCATCCGCGTTCAGTGCTCCGGTCGCCTCGGCGGCGCGGAGATGAGCCGTTCCGAGTTCTACCGCGAAGGTCGCGTTCCGCTGCACACGCTGCGTGCGGACATCGACTACGGCCTCTACGAGGCGAAGACCACCTTCGGTCGCATCGGCGTGAAGGTCTGGATCTACAAGGGCGACATCGTCGGTGGCAAGCGTGAAGCTGTCGCCGCCGCTGCTCCGGCAGGCGATCGTCCCCGTCGTGAGCGTCCGTCTCGTCCGCGTCGCAGCGGTGCCTCGGGCACCACGGCGACCAGCACCGAGGCCGGCCGCGCAGCGACCGCAACCGCTGATGCACCCGCTACGACCGAGCAGAAGGAGGGCTGACGCATGTTGATCCCCCGTCGGGTCAAGCACCGCAAGCAGCACCACCCCAAGCGTTCGGGTGCCGCCAAGGGCGGAACTCAGGTGACCTTCGGTGAATACGGCATCCAGGCTCTCGAGCCCGCCTACATCACCAACCGTCAGATCGAGGCAGCCCGTATCGCCGTCACCCGCCACATCAAGCGTGGTGGCAAGGTCTGGATCAACATCTACCCGGACCGTCCGCTCACGAAGAAGCCTGCCGAGACCCGCATGGGTTCCGGTAAGGGTTCGCCGGAGTGGTGGGTCGCCAACGTCAAGCCCGGCCGCGTGCTCTTCGAGCTCAGCTACCCGGACGAGCAGATCGCTCGTGAAGCACTGACGCGCGCGATTCACAAGCTGCCGATCAAGGCACGCATCATCACGAGGGAGGTTCAGTTCTGATGGCTACCGGTACCCCGGCTGCCGAGCTCCGCGAGCTCGGCGACGAAGAACTGATCACCCGCCTTCGTGAGTCGAAGGAGGAGCTGTTCAACCTCCGCTTCCAGATGGCCACCGGCCAGCTGGACAACAACCGTCGGCTGCGCGTCGTCCGCCACGAGATCGCGCGCATCTACACCGTGATGCGCGAGCGTGAGCTCGGGCTCGCCGCAGGTCCTTCCGAGGACACGGCAGGTGACGCAGCATGAGCGAGGAAACAGTGACCACTGAAGAAGCACGCAACAGCCGGAAGACGCGTATCGGTTACGTCGTCTCCGACAAGATGCAGAAGACGATCGTCGTCGAGCTGGAGGACCGTGTGAAGCACGCCCTCTACGGCAAGATCATCCGACGCACCACCAAGGTCAAGGCCCATGACGAGAACGGAGTCGCCGGCGTCGGCGATCGCGTTCAGCTCATGGAGACCCGCCCCCTGTCCGCCACGAAGCACTGGCGACTGGTCGAGGTCCTCGAGAAGGCCAAGTAGGACCTGCAGCACCCATGGACGACCCCGCACTCCTCGTGAGTGCGGGGTCGTTCTGCGTTCTCCTGTCCTCGCTACGATGGCCGGACGAGAGGGGATCGGCATGGACAGTGTGATGCAGTTCGCCGGCCAGTACTGGTGGCTGTGGTTCGTCTTCGGCGGGTCCATCGCGGGTGCGGCCAAGGCGGTCAGCGCCGCCAACGAGCGACGTGCGGATCGTCGCCTCGAGCGGTACCGCATCAAGCAGCAGGCCAAGGTCGCAGCGCTCGAACTCTCGAAGTCCACGAAGCAGGACGCGGAGACACAACGTCGATCCGTCGAGAAGGCGCTCGCCGAGCACGACGACGTGAACGCTCGGTGGTTCGCCTACGAGACCGACGTCATCAACCTGCTCGAGTTCCCCATGATGACGAACATGCGCGACCCGATGACGGTGGCCTTCCACCGCGCCAAGCTCGAAGCCGACTCGCTCCGGCCGTCGGCGGCGGACGAACTGGTCGGCGATCCGGAGGCGCAGCGGCTCTACCGCTCGGCCGTGCACGACTACGCCGTGGCGTTCACCGCCGCCGAGTCCGAGGCGAAGCGTCGTCGCCGCGGAAACTTCAGCGAGGCGGAGCAGAACCGACTCACTCGCGCGCAGTCGCTGCTGCGCATGGCCTTGGACGGCGCCTCGACCCCCGCCGAGCGGCAGGCGGCGTACCGCAAGGCGCGCACCGAGCTCGAGGGCCTGGTGACGTTGCCGACGACGGCGTACGCACAGATCGAACAGCGGATCGCGGGGGCGTTGGAGGCGTAGGCGCGGTCAGCCCGTGACGTCCACGTCGTCGACCGCCACCGTCTCGCCCCGGCGATGCGCCATGTAGTCGCGCAGCTCCCGCTTCACGACGGGAAGCAGCAGGTAGAGGCCGATGATGTTGACGAAGGCCAGGGCGAACAGCGCCGCATCCGCGAAGTCCAGTACGGATCCGAGCGACAGCACTGTGCCGACGACGGTGAAGAGGCAGAAGATGACGTTGAAGCTGTGCTTGGCGAGGGCGCTGCGGCCGAAGAGGGACGTCCACGCCTGCGACCCGTAGTAGGCCCACGTGATGGCGGTGGACAGCGCGAAGAGCGCCACCGCGACGGTCAGAATGTACGGGAACCAGGGGAGCACCGTCTCGAACGCGTCCGAGGTGAGTGTGACGCCGCCGGCAGGAAGAGCGCCGGTCTCCGCGACGATGGCGCGCTGGTCCTGCCAGGACTGCGTGTTCGCGATGACGATCGTCAGAGCGGTGGCCGTGCAGATCACGACCGTGTCGATGAACGGTTCGAGCATGGCCACGAATCCCTCGGTGACCGGATGACGCGTCTTGACTGCCGAGTGCGCGATGGAGGCCGATCCCAGTCCCGCCTCGTTCGAGAACGCGGCGCGCTGGATGCCGATGATCATGACGCCCAGTACGCCACCCGCCACGCCCGTGGGGGAGAAGGCGCCCGTCACGATCGCACTCATGGCGCCGGGGACCTGCTCGATGTTGACGGCGATCACCACGGCGCATCCCAGCACGTAGACGATGGCCATGGCGGGAACCAGCTTGGCCGTCACGGCGGAGATGGACTTCATCCCGCCGATGATGACCAGCCCGATCACCACGGCGACGACTAGCCCGAAACCGAACTTCGCGCCGTCCGAGCCGAGGAAGCCGTCGTCGCCACCGGTGACACTGCGCACCTGAGCGTAGGTCTGGTTCGCCTGGAACATGTTTCCGCCGGAGATGCCGAAGAAGATGATGATCACCGCGTAGACGGTGGCCATGATCTTTCCGACCCGGCTCATCCCGCGTTCCGCGAGCCCCTTGGTCAAGTACTTCATGGGACCACCGGAGACGGTGCCGTCCTCGTGGACGTCGCGGTACTTCACACCCAGCGTGCACTCGACGAACTTGGTGGCCATACCGAGGAAGCCGGCGAGGATCATCCACAGCGTGGCACCGGGTCCGCCCAGGGTGACGGCGACCGCGACACCGGCGATGTTGCCGAGGCCGACGGTGCCGGACACGGCGGCGGTCAGCGCACGGAAGTGACTGACCTCGCCGGGTGCGGTGGGGTCGTCGTGCTGTCCTCGAACCAGTTCCACCGCGTGTTTCGCGCCGCGGACCTGCAGAAACTTGAAGGTGATCGTGAAGATGATCGCGGCGGCCAGGAGCCAGAGCACGACCAGTGGTACCGATGCCCCGCCGATGTCGACGGAGAAAAAGACGACGGTGGTGACCGCCTCGGTGACGGGTTCGAAGGTGGAATTGATGGCATTCTCGATGGTGGTGAGGGTGCCACCGTCGGCCGCAAGGATCCGGGGTACGGAAGTCATGTCTCATTCGACCCCGGCATCCCGGATCCTGCACGCCTTCAGACGTATCTGACCGATCCTTTACCTGATCTTGACCTCAGACCAGACGCTTCTCGGGACTCACCGTCTTCGACGGATCCTTCTCGACGATGTCGCCCAGCGCCTCGTCGATCTTGGCGAGCACGTCGGCGTCGAGGGTGACGTCCTGCGCCTTGACGTTGTCGGCGATCTGCTCGGGACGAGACGCGCCGACGAGAGCGGCCGCGATGTTGTCGTTGGCCAGCACCCAGGCGATGGCGAGCTGGGACATCGTGATGCCCAGGTCGTCGGCGATCGGCTTCAGCTTCTGCACGCGCGTCAGCGTCTCGTCGTTCATGTAGCGCGAGATCATGTCCGCGCCGCCCTTGTCGTCGGTCGCGCGCGAGCCCTCGGGAAGCGGCTGTCCGGGAACGTACTTGCCCGTGAGGACGCCCTGAGCCAGCGGTGACCAGACGACCTGCGAGATACCGAGTTCCTTGGACGCCGGGACCACGTCGGACTCGATGACGCGCCAGAGTGCGGAGTACTGAGGCTGATTGGAGACGATGGAGAAACCGCGCTGCCGGGCCAGTGTCTGCGCTTCGCGGAGCTGGTCCGCGGTCCACTCGGACACACCGATGTACAACGCCTTGCCCTGCTGGACGACGTCACCGAAGGCGGCGATGGTCTCCTCGAGCGGCGTCTCGTGGTCGTATCGGTGCGCCTGGTAGAGGTCGACGTAGTCGGTGCCGAGGCGTCGCAGAGAGTTCTCGATGCCCTCGAAGATGTGCTTGCGCGAGAGCCCCGTGTCGTTCGGGCCCTTCTCGCCGACCGGGAAGTACACCTTGGTGAAGATCTCCAGACCTTCACGACGCTCGCCCGCCACCGCCTTGCCCAGCACGGTCTCGGCCGCGCCGTTGGCGTAGACGTCCGCGGTGTCGAACGTCGTGATGCCGGCGTCGAGAGCCGCCTTCACGCAGGCGGTCGCGACGTCGTTCTCCACCTGCGACCCGTGGGTGAGCCAGTTGCCGTAGGTGATCTCGGAAACCTTGAGTCCGCTGTTGCCCAGAAATCTGTAAGCCATGCGAACAACGCTACTCGCGCGCCGGCGCCATGACTTCTCCTCTCACTCGCGCGCCAGCGCGAGGACCTCCTCTTCGGTGGGGGGACTCTTCGGGTGGAAGGTGAGGCACAGGGGAGTGGCCGTACGCCGGAACTCCGAACCCTCGACGGCCGCGTAGAACTGACCTGCGGGGAGACGTCCGACGTCGGGTACGGAACCGCCCTTGGCGCGCGCCATTTCCTGCGCCGCCTGGATCTGGGCGGGACTGTTCAGCAGGCCGTAGAACTGGGTGGCCGCGTTTCCGGCGATGCGATTGTGCAGCCCCTTGGGTGCCTGTGTCGCAAAGACGAGGCCCAGGCCGTACTTCCGGGCCTGCGACGCGAGTGCGAGCGTGCTGTGCGTGGCCGGTGTCGCTTTGTCCGAGGGCGCGTAGTTCTGCGCCTCGTCCATGACGAAGAGTCCGCCGAGCGGTCGATCACCCGCCGGGTTCTTCTTGATCCAAGCGAACAGACCCATCTGCAGCTGATTGACGAAGCTCTGCTTCTGCTCCTCGGTGGTGAGCCCCGAGAGGTTGATGACGGACACGCGCGCCTTCTTTCCCTCGGCCGGGGTGAGCAGCACGCCCGGATCGACGGGAGTGCCGGACCCGGCGAACATCGGGTCGTTGGTCATCGCGGCCTTGAGGTTCTCCGCGAGGTCCGCGGCGATGCGAACCGCGTCCCGCATCTCGCTCGCATCCGCCGGCAGGTTCTCCAGCAGGTCGATGAAGTCGGACATGTCGCCGGCCGAGCGCCGGCCGAACCCGTCGAGTGCCGCGCGCAGCACCGCCTGGCGGTGCTTCGCCTTCTCCGTGGTGCCCGTCGCCAGTGCGGCGGGAGCCAGCGCCGCGAGGCCCGACTCGACGGACGCGTCGAACTCGTCCTTGTCGTTCACGACGCTGGCGAAGTCGGGGAGCGGCTGGAAACTGAGCGGCCGCCCCGACGACTTGCGCGGAGTCCAGATGACGACGTCCGTGTCCCGCAGGTACGCAGCAGCTTTCGCCTCGTCGCCCGGCGGCCACGTGCGCTCGTCCTCCGGCCACGGTGTCCCGAGGCGGGCGAGATCGTTGTTGATGTCGAGCACGATCGACGAGACACCGTGCAGGGCACACTCCTCGACCAGCCGGCGGATGAGCACGGTCTTACCGCTGCCCGATCCGGCGAAGATCGCCGTGTGCTTGCGCAGCGCCTCGAGCGGAATGCGGACCTCGGCGTTGGTGCTGAGCTCCGTCCCCATCTCGATCTGCTCCCGGCGCGGAGTTGCCGCTGGAGCCTGCGACACCTCGGGTTCGATGAGTGCCTGATCGTCGTCGACGACGCTCGCGTCGGGCAGCACCTCGCGGAACAACGCGATCTCGTGCGCCGGCTTGCGGGCGAGCAGCCACGACGTGAGGGCCGGCGAGTTCTCCGACCGGAGAGCGCCCAGGGCGTGCAGCGAGCGCCGATCGTCCTCGCTCAGCGGCACCTCGACACCACCGGCGCGGTGCAGCGCCGCCACGGTCTGTTCCGTCTTCGCGCCCTTGGGCCACGGTGCGTTGCGGATGAGGATCAACCGACGGCGCGGCATGTCGATGTGGAGACCCGCCGCGGTGACGGCCCGCTCGATACGGGCCAGGGCCGCACGGGCATTGGTGGAGGAGACGGCGCGGAAGCACCAGTGTTCCTCGTCGTCGGTGTCGCTGTCGACGGTGTGGCGGAGCCGTGCGTGCAGTGCCGGGCGGCCGCTCGGCGGAGGATCCTGCGCGAGGCTGTCGTCGGACGACTGGTGTTCGTGGATCCACGCGTCGAGACCGGCGGAGAGCAGTGCCGGGACGAGGCTGTCCTCGGTGCCGGGTTCGAGCGGTGTCGAGACGTCCGCGGCGCTGCGCAACTGCGCGTACCGCTCGTCGAGCGCCTCGAGTTCGGATCGCTTGGCCGTGGGGAGCGACGGTGTGTCGGATCCCCCTCCGCTGGAGGCGAAGTCGGTCAGTTCCGTCGCGACCCCCGTCTCGAGGCAGTGGCGGATGTGCTTGTCGACGGCGATGAGCAGCTGGCGGGGAGTGAAGTCCGGCGCCTTGTCGAACGCGTCGACGGCCACCGGCCATGTCGGGTGCGGGGTGGCGAAGCCGACCTCGCGGAAGCACGCCTCGAGGCGACGCTCGAGCAGCAGGCGGCCGACGTCCGACGACGGAATCGGCTTGAGCCGCTGCGTCACCCGGAACCGGTCACGCATCGGTGCGACCCCGCGAGCGGCGATCAGATCCCACGCGCTCGACAGCGCCGACAACACGGAGGCGGTGCGCGGCAACGTCTCACGGAGAGTCATCAGACCGTGGGCGAGCTGCTCGACCACCTTGTCCTCCTGCTCGTCCGCGTAGTCCTTGTCGGCGCCGGTGCGCGCCTGCGCGACGAGGGTGTCGATCTGATCGATGGCGAGGATGGTGGGACCCGTGATCGCGAGCAGTCGGGAGATGTTCTCCGCGATGCCCTGGTGACCGAGCTCCGCGCGGCGGATGCCCCACGACTCGAACTCGTCGGCGTCCACGTCGTCGATCGACTGCAGGTAGGCGTCGCCGATGTCCTGCACGGCCGCGTCGGGTGCGATCGAGAGGACCAGGGCACGCAGGGTGTGCTGGGAGGTCCGACGATGGCGGGGATGGGCCTTGTAGACGCCGGTGACGAACTCGTTCAGCGTGTCGGCGTCGATCATGGTCTCGCCCATGACCTGTCGCCGCTGGTCCTCGCTCACGCCGGCGATGTCGCAGAGCCGCCGCAGGACCAGGCGGAGCTGACTGTCGTCACCGCGACCCGATGGGCGGTTGAGATCGTCGAGCATGCCCATCAGCGTCGAGCGCCAGAAACCCGCGGCGTCGAGGAGCCGGATGAGGAAGAAGTAGCCGCCGCGCGACTGCACCTCCTCGCGGACCTGCCCGAGAAGGTGCGTCTTGCCGGAACCCGCGGGGCCCTGCACGACGACGCCGAGCGGACTGGCGTCGTCCGAGTTCTCGGCGTCGGTGTACGCACTCATGACCTCGGTGAACACCCGCTCGTGCATCCCGGGCACGTGGACGTCCGACTGGGACCGCCACACGTCGTCGGGTGTGGGGGCCCAGCTCAGCCGCACCGACTCGAGAGCGCGGATCTGTTCGGACTTCGTGGTCGTCATCGTGGAGCCGCCCATCACTGTTCGATCGCCAAGAGGTGGTTCTGCTGGTTGCCGACATCGACGGCCGCGGCGCGGTCCTCGTCGGTCAGCGTCTTCTGGTTCTCCTCGGGGATGAGGGAGACGTCGGGGGCGCGTCGCAGCCGGGCGAGCGCCTCGTCGAGATCCGTGCGCGAGATGTCGGACAGGGCGGGCCGCAGCCGCGACAGCCGCACCCAGGCCCCGGGCTCACGAGCGAGGTCCGCGTACGTCGACCGGATCCGCTGTTCGACGTCCGCGGCGGACAGTTCACTGCGGACCGCGGGGGCGACGATGGCGTTGGGTGGCGTCGGCGGCGCCGTGATCGACGTCGGAGTGTCGCGCGGGAAGAAGACCTCGGCGGGACGTACGTCGTCGCGGTGGAACCACCGGCCGAGGCCTGCCATGACGGTGAACAGGGCCTTGCCGGGGCCGGCCGCACCCTTCGGCGCCTGCGTGCCCATCAGGTCGGAGCAGTGCTTCCAGCCCTTGTCGGTGAGCTCGACGGTCATCGTCCGACCCTGCTTGCCCACCTCGATCAGGCCGAGCGACGCGAGGTGGTCCCGGTGGGGCTTCTTCAACTCGGGCCCGAGTGTCGACAGTTCGGGGTTGCGCACTGCGCGTGCCTCGGCCATCAGCACCATCAGCACGGACACCTCGGTGCCGGTCAACTCGTTCGCGCTCACGTGGGAGTCCCCTTCGATCGTCGTCGGTGCAGTGCCTGTTCGATCATCGTCATCACGCTCCCGTGGTCCGCGAGCACGTCCTCGTTGGTGAAGCGCAGCACGATCCAGCCGTGCGTCTGCAGCAGGTTGTCACGGGACCGGTCGTCGGCGAACTGAGCACGCGCACGGTGCTCGTGGCCGTCGATCTCGATGGCGACCTTCTCATCGACCCACGACACGTCCAGCGTGAACGGTCTGCTCAACGTCGTCGGCCGGACGGACCGGTTGTGGCGTCGGCCCGCCGCCCACTCGCGGGTGGAGAGGACGCGATCCAGCAGGATCTCCGCCGCGCTGGCCGCGTGCGGACGCCCCTCGACGGGCGGGTAGCTCAGCGGCCGGAAGCGGTCGACGATGGTGTCGACGTCGTCCGGGGTCGACGGAGTGCGCACGGTCAGCACCGGGAACCTGTCCACGGCGGGTGCACCGGCCCCGGTCAACCACACGCCCGTCCCGGTGCTGCACCACCATTCCGCGGCGGTCGCCACCGCTGCCGGGTCGGCGTCGGCGGGGACGTCCACGACGAGGACGGCGCGCTCTCGCCCGTGGACGTCGGCGATCACGCGGGCGGCACCGGCGGCTCGGGTCTCGCGAGCGAAGGCGTCGACACGCAGGGGGCGTCCGGACGTCGACGCGCCCGCGAGATGGGCCAGGTACGGGCCGAAGTGTTCGCTCGAAGACGCGTGCTCGTGAGCTCGTGCCCGAGCGGCGTCGCGGGCCAGCGACGAGCGGTCGCCGACGTCGCCGGGCAGCAGGAAGGGGACGAGGTCGAGCGCGGCCTGCTCGATCGCGGCGACGACGGCGTCCACCATCTCCGACGCGGAGCCGTTCGACAGGGTGAAGAAGAGTGCGGCCGGAGCATCGGACGGCAGCGGGTCCACCGACTCGGCGAGATCGCGCATCGCGGCGCCGGACAGTCGTACGACCCGGTCGAGCGGGGCGTCGTGCCACCAGGGCGTCGCGGTGTCGACGCGTGTCGTCACGTCATCACCCCCGCCCTGGTGTCGAGGCCGACCGGACCGGCCACCGCCCCGCGGCCGATTTCGGCCGACTTCAGGCCTGCCCTGTCGGTTACCATCCCCGAAACCGTACCCGGGGACGGGAACCCGTGTCGCGCGGGTCACCGTCCGAGCAGGCCACCCAGCGCGCCGCCGACACCGGCCTGCTGCCCGCCGCCCGTGCCGCCGACGAACCCGCCGGGCGGCTGCTCCGACGGCTGCACGACGACGAACCCCTGCCCGGAGAACTGCAGGGTGAAGCGCTCGCCGGTGCTGCGGCCGATGAGGGTGCCGAAGTTGAGTTGATCGTTGCTCTTCACCGAGGTCTGCAGGCTCGACGACCACGCGACCGCAGCCTGCGGATCCGCGAAGGTGGGCTGGTCGACGTTCAGCACGACGGGTTGCCCGTCGGTGGTGATGGCGATGCGCCCCTGCCCGGTGAAGATGCAGTTGAACAGGCCCGCGTTGCTGCTGGCGGCCGCACCCTGGACCCGGCCGATGCGGTACGACAGCGACGAGTCGAACGCGAGCACGTTGGCGCCGTTGATGGTGAGACCGTCGCTGCCGTCGAGGTCGATGATGTGCACGTCCTGGGCGGCGTTCGCGAGGAAGAGGTCGCCGCGGCCGGACACCTTCATCAGCGGCACACCCTCGCCCGTCACCGTGCGACGGATCATGTTGCCGATGCCGCCGGATCCCTGCGCCTCGAACTTCAGGTCGCCCTGGTAGGCCACCATCGATCCCGAGCGCGCCATGATCTCGCCGTTCATCGCGACGCGGGCCATCTTGCTGCCCTGCTTCTGGATGCCGACGCCCTGGACCTCGGCGTGGGTGGGGGCGAACAGTTCACTTCTCACGGCCAGTGCTCCCTGCGTCGGTACGGGTGGTGGTGCTGCTGTGGTGGGGACGACGGTCGGTGCCGGTGTCGTGGCCGGCGCGGGCTCGTCGTCGACGGTGATGCCGAAGTTCGTCGCGATGCCCGCGAGCCCGTCGTCGAAGCCCTGGCCCACGGCGCGGACCTTCCAGGCGTCGCCGCGTCGGTAGATCTCGACGCACACGACGGCGGTCTCGCTCGTGAGTCCGCTCATCCGGAACGACAGGTCCGGTCCGATGGAGATGGTCGGCTCCAGGCCGCCGAACGTGGTGGGGCCCGATCCGTCCAGGCTGGCGGTGACGGCCACGGTGTCGACGTCGCGGGGCACCGCACCGGTGTCCACGCGGATCCCGCCGCTGCCGTACGTCACGCCGGGGCCGACCGGGTTGTTGAAGAAGACCAGGTCCGCGTCCGATCGAACCCGGCCCGCGGAGTTCAGCAGGAGCGCCGAGACGTCCACGGCGGCGCCGGACACGGAGATGTCGAGGCTGTCCGAGGGTGCGGGGCGGTTCTCCCCCCGTGCGAGGCTGTCCACGGACCTCAGTGTGCCACCGGCGCCTGACAGAGTCCTGTGCCGTCGCCGCGGTGGAGGATTTGGATCCCGTCCGCGTGTTCCCTACACTAGAGCGGTTGCCCGTGGTAGACGCATGCGTCGGCCAGGGCCACAGACCGCGCGCGTCGGGTCGGTATCCGCCGCGTACGTACATCCAGGTCACTAGGAGACCCATGATTCAGCAGGAGTCGCGGCTTCGCGTCGCCGACAACACGGGTGCCAAGGAAATCTTGTGCATTCGCGTTCTCGGTGGCTCGTCACGCCGTTACGCCGGGATCGGCGACGTCATCGTCGCCACCGTCAAGGACGCGATCCCCGGTGGAAACATCAAGAAGGGCGAGGTCGTCAAGGCCGTCATCGTCCGCACCACGAAGGAGCGTCGCCGCGCCGACGGTTCGTACATCAAGTTCGACGAGAACGCTGCCGTTCTCATCAAGCCTGACAACGATCCCCGCGGTACCCGCATCTTCGGCCCGGTCGGCCGCGAGCTGCGTGAGAAGAAGTTCATGCGCATCGTGTCGCTGGCTCCGGAGGTGTTGTGAGATGAAGGTGCACAAGGGCGACACGGTTCTCGTCATCTCCGGTAAGGACAAGGGAGCGAAGGGCAAGGTCATCACGGCCTACCCCGAGACCTCCAAGGTCCTCGTCGAGGGCGTCAACCGCATCAAGAAGCACACCGCTGTCTCGGCCAACGAGCGCGGCGCCTCCTCGGGCGGCATCGTCACGCAGGAAGCCCCCATTCACGTTTCCAACGTTGCGGTCATCGACTCGGACGGCAACCCCACCCGCGTGGGCTACCGCACCGACGACAACGGCAAGCGCGTTCGGATTTCCCGTAAGAACGGGAAGGACATCTGATGACGACCACCGAGAACAAACTGTCGGATTCTCGCTCCGCAGGCTCCGCTCCGGCTCCGCGCCTGAAGACTCGCTACCGCGAGGAGATCAAGGACGCGCTGAACACCGAGTTCGAGTACGCCAACGTCATGCAGATCCCCGGCATCGTCAAGGTCGTCGTCAACATGGGTGTCGGCGACGCCGCCCGTGACGCGAAGCTGATCAACGGTGCGGTCGCAGACCTCGCCGCGATCACCGGCCAGAAGCCCGAGATCCGCAAGGCCCGCAAGTCGATCGCGCAGTTCAAGCTCCGCGAGGGCATGCCCATCGGCGCGCGCGTCACGCTGCGCGGCGACCGCATGTGGGAGTTCCTGGACCGTCTCGTGTCCATCGCGCTTCCCCGCATCAGGGACTTCCGTGGCCTGTCGGGCACGCAGTTCGACGGCAACGGCAACTACACGTTCGGCCTGAACGAGCAGTCGATGTTCCACGAGATCGACGTCGACAAGATCGATCGCCCTCGCGGCATGGACATCACCGTCGTCACGACGGCCACCAACAACGACGAAGGCCGCGCGCTGCTCAAGCACCTCGGCTTCCCGTTCAAGGAGAACTGAGCGTATGGCTAAGAAGGCACTGGTCAACAAGGCCAACAAGAAGCCGAAGTTCGCGGTTCGTGCGTACACCCGCTGCCAGCGTTGCGGCCGTCCGCACTCCGTGTTCCGCAAGTTCGGCCTCTGCCGTATCTGCGTGCGCGAGATGGCGCACCGCGGCGAGCTCCCCGGAGTGCACAAGAGCTCCTGGTGATCTGATCACCTGACACACCCCGACAGGCCCGAGCCATCACGGCTCGGGCCTGTCGGCGTTCCGGAGCGCTGCTCTCCTCCGGTCTCACGCCGCGTTGATCGCCGCGTCGGCTGTCGGCCCCTCGACCTCGACGGACGCGAGCGCCGACATCGCCTCGGTCAACAACCGCTCGATACCAGCACTGGCAACGGTGCAGGTGTTCTCGACCTTCTGCGCATTCTTCTGAATGGTGCCGGCGATCTTCTTGATCTCGTCGATCTTGCCGAGCTGCTCGATTGCTTCGGTGATCTTGGTGTCTGCGATGGCGATACCCTCGGTACTCGCTGTGCTCGATGATGCCGCGGCCACCGCACGAAGGAGCTGGACGACAGTGCGCAGGAAACTCGGATCGTCTGACGCCGGATCGAAGGCCATGACGATGCGCCGCTTTCCGAGGAGGCGGATCGACTCTCCGTTGTTCTGGTCCAGGGTCCGCACGAGACCGAGTGATGATCCCGCGCGCCGGTTACGCTCGGCTTCATCGAGGTAGTCGTTCCATGCTGTGCGCTTGGAGTCGGTCATCTCGACGACCACCTTGGCGTTGTCGTTCATCGTCAGAACGCCGTCCCCCTTCTTGGATCGTGAGATTGCGCCCGCAACGCTGCCGGTATCGGTGTACTCGTCACCGAGGCCCGTTGCGATGTCGATGAGAATCGCGTGAACGTCGTCTGCGTACGAATTGCCCTTGAGCGGTGTCAGTCGCGCAACGTCGGCGCGCGCCTCCCTCACCGTGAGCGCAGTCGTGACTGCGTCGAGTTTGGCGGCCAGTTCGGCGTGGTGCTTGTCGGTTCGCTCTGCCAGCTTCGTCTGTTGCGCAGCAAGTTCAGCCGCGTGCTTCGCCATCGGTGAGGTGGAGTCGGTGGGGTCGAACTGCTTCGCCGCCTTGGTGAGTAACTCAGTTGTGCTGGCGGTCGCTCTGCGTTCGAGGTCGCTCGCGAACTTCTCCAGCAAGGGAGCGAACCGGTTGATCACCTCCGGTTCATTCCCTCCGAACAAGGACGAGAGCTGACTCGTCATCTCCTGGTGTGCGCTGCGGACGGAGTCCGTGAAGGACTTGCGCGTTGCCGCGTCCGCGTCGAGCAGCGCCTTCTGTGCATCTGCTGCCGCCTTGGTCACGGCTTCCGAGGCGGACTTCGCAGCCTCCGATGTCACCTTGGCGGCATCGGTCGTCGTCTGAGCGGCCTTCTCTCCGAGTTCGTCGATCATGCGTTCCAGAACCCGAGCTTCCTGAGCCTGCCCGGTTGCGGACAGTGCGTGTGCGCCTACCGCCATCGCCTTCGTGACGAAGGCAGACAGGTCTGCCGCCGCGAGAACATCAGACTCGTCGACGACCGGACCACGCTCACCGTTAGTCCAGCGCTGGGCTTCGCGGGCGATCTCTCCGTCGAGCAGCGTCACGTGATTGATGACGACGGCTGTCGCGGTGTCGTCGAAGTGGGCGGGCGGGCGAATGCGGTTGGTCACGGGATCTCCTCGTGGTCTCGGCCCACCGCGTGGTGGGCGTGCATCCACCATCCATGCAACTAGCGCAAGTGGATAATTGAAGTGGTGTTAAGAGGGCTTAACACCACGTTTCAACGGACGCACGTCTCGTTACGTCTAAGGTTCAGGAGACCGAGTCGAGATCGACGCGAACTGGCTGACGAGAGACGGTGACGGACTGATGAGCACACTGACCATGCGGGACATCGCCACCTTGGCGAAGGTATCGCGGCCGGCCGTCAGTCAGTGGCGCAGGCGCACCACGGTGAACGGCAAGTCGATGCCGTTTCCGGCACCGACTCACACGGTCGGCCGAATCGAGCACTTCAGCAGCACGGAGATCGTCGAATGGCTCGCTCGAACGGGTCGAGGGAACAGTGGTGCAGACGCCGCGCTCGATGCTCCGGCGTTCGCGGTCCCGGCAGATCTCTCGTTCGAGGACGTGGTGACGCTACTCGCGTGGCGTGCAACAACGGGGCTCGAGCTGCAGGGGACGACGCTTTCGGATCGGATCGATGCCGCTGTCGAGGTCGATGGAGGCGATCGATTCCTGCTGACTGAAATTCGCGCACTCGACGAATCGCTCGACCTCATCGAGTTCACGGACCAGTTGATGGACGCCTCATTCGGTCCTGCAGATGCGCTGGCGCGACTCGAGATCGGCCGATTGGGCCGGGACCGCGGTGTACGGGATCTGAGCGAGGACGGGATCGAGGCAATACGGGCGATAGTCGACGCCGCCGTCGCGCACCGAGGTGGTGACAAAGTCCGACTTCTCGGGAAGGGCGATCCGTCGCTCGCGCTCGCCCTGTGTGCAATGGATGGCACGCTGACGACTGACGGTGACGAGGTAGGCCGGGCTGTCCGCCGGCGTGCCGCGATCCGCGGGATCGATGTCGACGACGATCGCCGAGCACCCGCGGTGTGTGTCGCATCCGTTCTCGGACTGGAGGAGGCACCGGCACTCGACCTTCTCGACGAGGTGGTCCTCGACCTGTCCGACGGGGAGATCGCGGTCATCGTGGGGTCGAGCCGAGTGCTTGCAGACGGTCTCCGCGGGGCTGCGCGCGAGAAGCGCGCCGGCACCATCAAAGTTGGCACGCTCGTCGCAGCTCTTCGGCTTCCGCGCGGGCTGTGGAGAGAGGCGCACCGGCAGAACGTCGCGGTATGGGTCTGCCGCGGCGGAAGCAAGCCGAAACGGGTGCACCTCGGCGACATAGATCGGATGTCCGATTCCGACCTCGGTGACCTCACTGCTGACGTCGCGGCCGCATTGACCGAAACTGCCCATCGGTCGTACCGGTTCACCCGACATGTATCCGCTGCGGATATCGTTGTGTCGTCCGTGGTTGTGCCTCGCGGTATCTCCGCCGTGGTGGAGCGGGGAGTGAATGCGAACGACCAGATCGACCGAGTACATCGGGCCACCCTTCGGACGTCTGTCGCCCAGGAAGCGCTCGACGTTCTGGTTGTCCCATCGCGTGCCGGATTCGTCATGAACCGTCGATCGCTGGGCGAGATGGAAGAGCGTAAGGAACTGCGCGTGCTTCCTCGCAGTCGGATCGACCCTGGCGCCGCGCATCCGACGGGAACGGTTGCCGTGCTACCTGATTGGGAGATCGCATTCGACCCGATCGATGCCGAGCGACTCTATCCGCGTGCGGAGCGGACGGAGGTGGGCGACGTCGTCTTCACCGAGACCCCCGCACCACGCGCATGGGTGGACGAGATGGGTGGTGCGCTCGTCGCCTCACCTGCACGAATTTTGCGCCTCGGACCTGGTGCTGCGGTCGGTCCGCGCTTGGTCGCCGGAGTGATCAACGCGATGGCAGCACAGGGCAGCGAGTGGCGAAGCTGGCGCATTCCGATTCCCGATGTTCGCGAGGCGGGGCGCCTCGAAGCCGCTCTGACGGAGATTGCCAGGTACGAGGCTGCGCTGAGAGAACGAGCCACCGCCGCCCGCGATCTCGGTGCCGCTTTGATCGAGGGCGTTGCTACAGGCGCTCTGTCGATCGAGTCTCCCGATTCCTGATACACCCCACGAAGCATTACTAGGAAGGGACCATCACTGATGGCTGGACGAAAGAAGGCGGAGCCGCAGGCTCCGTCGACGATGAAAGAACTCAAGGACACCTTGTGGAAGGCCGCGGACAAGCTGCGCGGCTCCCTATCGGCGAACCAGTACAAGGAGGTCATCCTCGGCCTCGTGTTCCTGAAGTACGTCTCGGACGCGTACGACGAGCGACGCGAGGCAATTCGTTCCGAGCTCGAGAAGGACGGTCTGGACGACGAGCAGATCGGCGACCTGATCGATGATCCCGAGGAGTATCACGGATACGGGGTGTTTGTCGTCCCCGTCGTCGCGCGGTGGGGATATCTGGCCGAGAACGCCAAGGGGAAGCCCGCGCGCGACGGTTCGGCCGCCAAGCAGATCGGTGAACTGATCGACGATGCTATGGCCGCGGTCATGCGAGCCAACCCGTCACTGTTGGGTACGTTGCCGCGCATCTACAACCGCGACAACATCGATCAGCGCCGCCTGGGTGAGTTGATCGACCTGTTCAACAGTGCTCGGTTCAGCCGACAAGGCGAGCACAAGGCCCGCGATCTGATGGGCGAGGTGTACGAGTACTTCCTCGGCAACTTCGCGCGCGCAGAGGGTAAACGGGGTGGGGAGTTTTTCACCCCGCGCAGCGTTGTGCGCGTGCTGGTCGAGGTGCTGGAGCCGACAAAAGGTCGCATCTACGACCCATGTTGCGGATCGGGCGGCATGTTCGTGCAGACAGAGCAGTTCATCTACGAGCACGATGGTGATCCGAAGCAGGTGTCGGTCTACGGTCAGGAGTCCATCGAGGAGACCTGGCGGATGGCGAAGATGAACCTCGCCATCCACGGGATCGACAACAACGGCCTCGGTGCGCGGTGGGGTGACACGTTCGCTCGCGATCAGCATGCTGACATCCAGATGGATTACGTGTTGGCGAACCCGCCGTTCAATATCAAGGACTGGTCTCGCAACGAGGAAGACCCGAGGTGGCGCTTCGGAGTGCCGCCGGCGCGCAATGCGAACTATGCCTGGCTGCAACACATTCTGTACAAGCTCGCGCCCGGGGGTAAAGCCGGTGTGGTGCTGGCGAACGGTTCGATGTCGTCGAACTCGAACGGCGAAGGCGATATTCGCGCTGAGATCGTCGACGCCGACTTGGTGTCGTGCATGATCGCCCTCCCCACTCAGCTGTTCCGCAGCACCGGCATTCCGGTGTGCCTGTGGTTCTTCGCGAAGGACAAGACGAAGGGCGCAGGTGGTTCGACCGACCGCACAGGACAGGTGTTGTTCATTGATGCTCGCGCGATGGGGTACATGGTGGACCGTGCCGAGCGAGCGTTGACCGATGAGGACATCGTGAAGATCGGCGACACCTTCCGTGCGTGGCGTGGTTCGAAGTCCGCCAACGACAAGGGGCTCGAGTATGAGGATGTGCTTGGTTTCTGCAAGTCAGTGAAGCTGGCGGACATCAAAGAAGTCGGGTATGCCCTTACCCCGGGACGGTACGTTGGAGCGGCTGCGGCGGCTGAGGACGGAGAGCCACTCGACAAGAAACTTGTGCGGTTGAAGTCTGAGTTGTTCGCAGCGCTGGACGAGTCTGATCGGTTGGGGACCGTTGTGCGCGAGCAGATGGAGCGAATCAGTGGGTGAATGGGATTTGACCCCGCTGCCTGAAGTGCTGCAATTCCGAGAGGGCCCCGGCATCATGGCGGCGGACTTCAGAGATGAGGGTGTCCCGCTAATCCGGCTTGCAGGGTTGAAGGATGGAGCGGACATATTCAGTAAGTGCAACTTCCTCGATCCGGCGCGTGTCGAAGAGAAATGGGAGCACTTTAAGCTACTGCCGGGCGATGTGCTGCTGAGTACTTCCGCCTCACTCGGTGAAGTTTCAACAGTTCCGGCGAGGGCAGCTGGCGCCATACCTTACACAGGTATCGTCAGCTTTCGACCAAAAAACGACCGAGTGCACCGAAGTTATGTTCGTCATATGCTAACCGACCCAGCTTTCGAGTCTCAGATTCGAGAAATGGGCGTCGGTTCCGTAATGACTCATTTTGGCCCTTCGCACCTTCGGCAAATGACTGTTAGGTTTCCTTCTGTTGCAAATCAGATCGCAATTGCTGAAGTCCTCGGTGCTTTCGACGACAAAATTGCGGCGAACGCACGAATGATACCGACTTGTGAGTCGCTTGCTGCTGAGTTGTGGCGCACATCTGGGAAATCCGCCGCGGTAGCACTTTCTAGCTTAGCTACATTTGTGAATGGTCGGGCGTATACCAAAGGCGCGAGTGGGACGGGTCGAGTTGTCGTAAGGATTGCCGAGCTCAATTCAGGCATCGGTGCCTCCACTGTTCGCAATGACATCGAAGTGTCAGAAAACAATACGGCTCGACCAGGAGATTTGCTGTTCGCTTGGTCCGGCTCTCTGACAGTCGCACGATGGTATCGACCCGAGGCAATTATAAATCAACATATATTCAAGGTGATACCTGTCGATGACTATCCGATGTGGTTCGTTCACCAAGCCCTCAAGACAAAGCTGGCCGACTTCCGTGCAACAGCCTCCGACAAAGCAACCACCATGGGCCACATACAGCGGCACCATCTTGACGAGGTGGTTCACGTGCCGACCATCGAGGAAGTAGGTCGCATCGGCCAGCAAATGCAAGGTTGTTGGGACCTCGCGCTCGCGACTGAGATCGAGAACCTCCATTTGGCTCGCACCCGTGACGAGATCTTGCCGCTCCTCATGTCGGGCCAGATGACGGTGAAAGACGCGGAAAGT
Organism: Rhodococcus sp. BP-160; assembly: GCF_019836205.1. Lineage (NCBI taxonomy): Bacteria > Bacillati > Actinomycetota > Actinomycetes > Mycobacteriales > Nocardiaceae > Rhodococcus > Rhodococcus sp. BP-160. Next base: position 83,064 of record NZ_JABUEK010000003.1, on the reverse strand, counting down.
CGGGCGTCGGATGTGCTCTGACCACGAACAGGGACTTCGAGTGCGAGCGCAGACAAAAAGCTTGATTGAAAGAGTCTGGTCAAGGTCCTGACGGAGTCGATCCGTCGGTGGTGTTGCAGTAACTCCAACACCTGTCAGAGTCACCGCCAGGTTGTTGGAGTTACTGTTAGAGACAGTGTGTGAGGGGGAGGTGGGCTGCCGTGATCGAAACATCCGCGCTGGTCGCGATGCTCCGCGACGTCGGCACTGACCTCAGTGTCGTAGATGTGAAGGCCGCAGCGGGTGGTCTGTCGAAAACTGTAGTAGCAACGCTGAGCGCCTTCGCCAACACAGTTTTCCTCGGCCTTGAGGAACAGTCCGGGTTCCCCCCCGCGCCCGGATTCAAGGCAGGACCGATCAGGGACGCCCTGGTCACCGTACGCCCCGCATCGCTGACGCCGGCGCTTCGAGCTCCGATCGACATCGAGGAGTTCGAGGGAGCTTCTGTCCAGCGGGCGGACATCCAGGAGCTTGATCCGCTTGAGAAACCGTGCTTCATCACCGCCCGTGGGGAGTACCAGGGCTCCTTCATTCGCAGTGGTGACGGAGACACGCACCTGGCGCACTACGAGGTCAGTCAGCTCCTCGGCAACCAGACACAGCCGTTGTTCGACATCGAACCGGTCGAACGCGCCACGCTGGACGACCTGGACAGTAACCTCGTCGACGACCTCGTGCGACGAGGACGGTGTCGGTCGCCGCGCACCTTTGCGAAGCTTGACACGACGACGGCACTGATTCTACTGGGCGCGACGTCGCCACCATGTCAGGCGGAAAGCGTTATGCGAGTATCGGTTGGACACCGCAGGAGTCGCCGCAGCGAAGTTTGTTCGAGCCGGATGCGGTGGAGCACACGGTATCGCCGCTGATCTGGACGCCATCCGCCAGGCAATTCGGGTGGGTCACAAAACTACTCGTCGCATCAGCGCGGCTCTGCGCATGCCTTCCTACACCGTTCTCGGTCGACTGAAGCTTCTTCAGGAGGCTGTCGAGGTCGAGGCAACCGGACCACGCAACAGTAGAAGCCAAAGCTACCAACTAAAGGATTAGGACGGCTAATGAGCAAGTTCAGCGAAGCCGAGTGGGAAGAGATTGCTCTCGAAATGCTGGCCGACCAGGAGTGGAAGCCGCTCGAAGGGGCGGCAATCGCGCCGGGCACCGATCTGGGCCGCACCTCCTGGGGCGAGATCGTGCTCCCCGAGCGCCTCCTCGCGAAGATGCGCGACCTCAATCCTGCTGTGCCGTATGACTATCTGGTGCAGGCGCACACGGCGATCCTGACACCGGAATCCCAGGATGCTATCGCCGAGAACCACCGCATCCACGAGTTCCTGGTCAAGGGCTACCGGGGCATCACCTACATCGACCACAACGGCATCGAACAGACGCCGACCATTCAGATCGTCGGGCATCGACCCGAGGAGAACGAGCTGCTCGCGGTCAATCAGATCACCGTGCGAACCTCTGACCACGAGCGACGATTCGACGTCGTGCTCTACCTCAACGGTCTTCCGGTGTCGATCATCGAACTCAAGCAAGCCGGTTCGGCTGCCGCGGATCTCCCGTCTGCACACGCGCAACTGCAGACCTACCTCCGCGAATTTCCGATGGCTTTCCGGACCGTCGTTCTGACCGTCATCAGTGACGGCATCACGGCCCGCTACGGAACCCCGTTCACGCCGCTCGAACACTTCTCCCCATGGAACGTCAACGACGACGGTGCTCCCGTCCAACTCGGGCAGGCGGTCGATGACCACCATCTCGGAATCGAGCTCGAGTTCCTCGTCGACGGAGTGTTCAACCCCGAACGCTTCCTGCAGCTGCTGCGCAACTTTGTTGCCTTCGACGCGGGAGCCGACGGTTTCATCAAACGAATCGCGAAGCCCCACCAGTACTTCGCGGTCACCCGCGCAGTCGGAAGCACCGTCACCGCCGCGGAGAGTAACGGCAAGGCCGGCGTCGTCTGGCACACCCAGGGGTCGGGCAAGTCCATGGAGATGGAGCTGTACGCGCATCTGGTCGCGCAGCAGCCGAAGCTCAAGAATCCGACCATCGTCGTCGTCACCGATAGACGCGAGTTGGATGGACAACTTTTCGAGACGTTCAACCGATCACAACTGCTCGACGAAACTCCGATCAAGGTCACCACCCGAGATCAGCTACGCGACGAGCTCACCCAACGCACCACGGGTGGAATCTACTTCACCACTTTGCAGAAGTTCGGGAAGACGAAGAGTGAGCGTGAGTCCGGTGCCGACCACCCGCTGCTCACGAATCGTCGCAACGTGATCGTCGTCGTCGACGAAGCTCACCGAAGCCATTATGACGACCTCAACGGATACGCTCGCCACCTGGCCGACGCGGTGCCCAACGCCACGCTCATCGCGTTCACCGGCACCCCGATCTCGTTCGACGAGCGAAACACTCGCGACGTCTTCGGCGAGTACATCGATGTCTACGACCTCGCGCGCGCAGTCGAAGACGGTGCCACCGTGCCTGTGTTCTTCGAAGCGCGTCTGATCCAAGTGACCCTGGCCGACGGTGTGTCTGAGGACGATCTCGACCGCGCCGCCGACGAAGCGACAGCGGGACTCGACGACGTCGAACGCGATCAGATCGAGAAATCTGTTGCCGTCATCAACGCCGTCTACGGGGCGCCCGAGCGCCTCGAGGCGTTGGCGTCTGACATCGTCCAGCACTGGGACCAGCGGTCGAAGGCCATGCAAGTATTCCTGAACAGCCCGGGAAAGGCCTTCATCGTCGGGGCGACACGGGACATCTGCGCACGACTCTACGACGAGATCACCACGCTCAGGCCCGAGTGGCATGACGACGCCGTCGATCGCGGAGTCATCAAAGTCGTGTACTCGGGATCGGCGAAGGACCAAGAACCCATCTCGAAGCACGTTCGCCGAGATGCGCAGAACAAGGTCATCCAGAAGCGGCTCAAGGATCCCGACGACGAACTGCAAATCGTGATCGTGAAGGACATGATGCTCACCGGGTTCGACGCCCCACCGCTACACACCCTCTACCTCGATCGTTCGCTCAAAGGCGCGCTCCTCATGCAGACGCTCGCCCGCGTCAATCGCACATTCCGCGGCAAGCCATCCGGGTTGCTCGTGGCCTACGCGCCCCTGGTCGACAATCTTCAGAAGGCTCTTGCGGAGTACAGCGACGCCGATCGAAAGAAAGCGCCCGTCGGCCGCAACGTCGACGAAGCCGTCGCGCTCACCATCGAACTCGTGCAGAAGCTCGAACATGTCTGCTCGCACTACGCATGGCGCGAGAAGTGGACAGTCGGGAACCGTGGGTGGGTAGAGGCCGCGGTCGGATTGACCAACCACTTACGCGCGCCCGACGCTCCGCGAGTCCCCACCGCAGACGGGGACGAATCGGTAGGAGATGCTTTTCGCCGGCTCGCGAGCAGCTTGGCTCGCGCCTGGGCGCTCGCCGGCGGCGCGACATCGCTCGACGAGCTCAAACCCACCATCCAGTTCTTCGAAGAAGTGCGCGTGTGGATGGGCAAGTTCGACGCGAACGACAGACAGAGCTCGGGAAAGCCGATCCCGGAGGAGATCGCGCGACTGCTTGCATCGGTCATCGCGACCTCGACCGCGTCCGGAGACATAGTCGACATCTATGAAGCTGCCGGCTTGCCGAAGCCATCACTCTCGGATCTTGGGCCGGACTTCCAGTCGAAAGCGCTCGCCACCCCGAACTCGCACCTTGCCATCGAAGCCCTGCGGGCCACCCTCACCGAGGAGTCGTCGAAAGCGACGCGCAACAACGTCGTGCGTCAACGCGACTTCTCCGAACGAATCACCGAGCTGATGAATCGCTACACCAATCAGCAGCTGACATCCGCAGAAGTCATCGCGGAGCTGATCGACTTGGCCAGAGAGGTTGCAGCGGAGAGTGACCGCGGTAAGAAGTTCATTCCAGAGCTCACCGAAGACGAGCTCGCGTTCTACGATGCTGTGGCGACCAACGAGTCTGCCGTCGAGCTGCAGGGTGACAAGGTGTTGGCCGAGATCGCCCGCGAACTCGTCGGGATCATGCAGCGAGACACCAAGTTCGACTGGACTGTTCGGGACGATGTCAGGGCCAAGTTGCGGTCGTCGGTCAAGCGCCTGCTGGTGAAGTACAAGTATCCGCCGGACAAACAACCCGCGGCCATCAGAACAGTGATCGAACAGATGGAAATGATGGCACCGCGCATCGCTGAGGCCAAGTATGACGCTCGAGGGGGAGAACATGACTGACCCGATCCACACCGCGCTCACCATTGTCAGAGACCGGTACTCACATGCCGCCGCGCTCGACACGCCCGACGGCTTCCGCGCGACAATGGCCGACATCACCGACGCCGTTCAGCACAGGGCTGGGAAGCTGTGGGAGGAGTACGCGCAAGCGAGCACCGACACCATGTCGGGCAGGTCCGCAGTAGGTTGGGCCTTCGAAGCCCATGACCGTGCCGTCGACGACGTGATGGGTGAGTACGTCGCTCGAACAGTTCCCGCGCAAGCGGTGCATGAGGGTCGTCACCGCGACCTGAGGGACGCCACGAAAACACTCGACCCTCCCGCCGAGCGCGTGCGGTCTGTAGGTGTCGAGTCCGAGAAACTGGGCAGTCCGGCCGAGTATTCGGGGTCAAGTCCGATCGAAGACGTTGCCCTTCCCCCGGAAGTTCCGTGGACGGCCGCCGACAAGTGGACGGCGTTGGAACGGGTCATCGCGCAGTACGGCATCGATCCGGGCCACTGGTACGACATCGAGTGGCCGCCGGAGGCCAGTCTCTACGACCCCGGTCACGTTGATGAGACCGAAATGGTGCTGTGCGAGCAGCACCAGGAAGCGTCTCCCGAGGGGTGCCCCGCGTGCGAGGGTTCTGTTCGTGAGGTGGTCGAGTCACTGGCTCGATGGGTTTTCCACGCAGACGTCCGCAGCTATCGGCTGAGTTTCGACGGTTCGGGGCGCGAGATCGAACACCATGTCGCCACGGAACGTGGGGTCGAAGTCGGGTCCATCACGCAGGACCCACGAGAAATCGGTATCGCTTCTCATCCCCGGTGAAAGCCGGGCGTTCAGGACCGGAGTTCTGCCAGCGCCTTCGCCAGTCGCGCGGCGCGGGTCTCCGGCTTCTTGGCACCGGTCAGTCCCACCGCTACCTGGTTCTGCTTCGTGTACGACCATGACTTCCACGTCGCAGCGGCACTCGTGTCGGCCGCGAGGGCGTCCGCGAGATCCTGCGGCACGTCGACGGTACGAACGGCGTGGTCAAGGACAATGTCGAGGTCGTACTCCCGGCCGGGTTCGATGTCGGCGTCGCGGCGTCGATCCTGACTCATCCCCAGCCAGTACTCGTCGCCCATCCGCGCGATCGACGAGCGGTAGGTGAAGCCCGAGACGGTCACCGCCACCTTCGGGCGCTTCCCGCCTCCCAAGGCCTCCACCGCCTCGTCCGGAATCCGGAATCCGGCGGTATTTCCCCCGGTCGACACCAACTCGGTGCGTAGCTTCATGGTCGCAATCCCTTCTGCGTGTCCGCACCATATGCCGCGCGCGGACACGGCGTCGGGCTTAGGGTTGCGCGACGGGGGAGCGAGCGGAGGAATCATGACTCAGACCGCGGAGACCGAGACCTCGGCCACGCCGGAACTCAAGCGGGTCCTCGGACCCGGACTGCTGTTGCTCTTCATCGTCGGCGACATCCTGGGCGCCGGCGTCTACGCCGTGACAGGCGACATGATCGCCAATGTCGGTGGAATGGCGTGGCTGCCGTTCATCCTCGCCTTCGTCGTGGCGACGCTGACCGCGTTCTCCTATCTCGAGCTGGTGTGCAAGTACCCGCAGGCCGCCGGCGCCGCGCTGTACACGCACAAGGCCTTCGGCATCCATTTCGCGACGTTCCTCGTCGCGTTCGCCGTCATCTGCTCCGGCATCACCAGCGCCTCGACGTCCTCGAACGTGGTGGCGGGCAACCTGTTGGCCGGCCTGCACGAGACCTTCAGTACCGAGGACGGCATCGGGTGGTTCGACGTACCCACCGGCGACACAGCGCAATTGGTGGTCGCACTGGCCTTCATGCTGCTGCTGGCGGCGATCAATCTGCGCGGTGTCGGCGAGTCGGTCAAGTTCAACGTGATCCTGACGATCATCGAGATGGCAGCGCTCGCCATCGTCATCGCGATCGGCTTCGTCGCGGTGGGAAGTGGTAGCGCCGAGGGCGACATCGCCAATCTGGTCGTGTTCGACGACGCCAACGAGAAGGGCTGGTTCCTCGCCGTCACCGTCGCGACCACCATTGCTTTCTTCGCGATGGTCGGCTTCGAGGACTCGGTGAACATGGTCGAGGAGACCAAGGAGCCCGAGAAGATCTTCCCGAAGATGATGCTTTCCGGACTCGGCATCGCCTGCCTCATCTACGTTCTCGTCGTCGTGGCCGTGATCGCGGTCCTGCCGCTGGACTACGACTCCGGCAGCGAGGGCATCCTGCTCCACGTCGTGCGACTCGGCGCACCGGGACTGCCGATCGACGAGATCTTCCCGTACCTGACGGTGTTCGCCGTCGCCAACACCGCGCTCATCAACATGCTGATGGCGAGTCGGTTGATCTACGGCCTCGGGCGTCAGCGCATCCTGCCCAAGTCGCTGAGCGCTGTTCTGCCGACGCGTCGCTCGCCGTGGGCGGCCATCATGTTCTCCACCGTCATGGCACTGGTGCTGATCGTGGTGGTCAACCAGCTGCAGGGGAACTCGGTCGTCAGCGCTCTCTCCGGAACGACCGGGCTGCTGCTGCTCTGCGTGTTCGCGGTGGTCAACGTCGCCAACCTGGTGCTCAAGCGCAAGAAGGAGACGACGGGCTTCAGTGCGCCGCTGTGGGTTCCGGTGACGGGCGGCACGCTGTGCCTGTTCCTCGTCGGACCGTGGGCGCGGACCGATGCGCAGATGATCCAGTACCGCATCGCCGGCGCGATGCTGCTCCTCGGTGTGGCGCTGTGGGTGGTGACGTTCTTCGTCAACCGTGCCACGCAGGGCAAGTCGCGCTTCATCGACGTGGATGCGCTCGACCGCGACGAGAAGGCGAACCTCGGTGACCGGGTGCGTGATCGGGGAGACGGCAAGGACTGACCGGCGGGGTCGACCCGCGCACGAGACGAGCCCCGGACCTCCCTGAGGACCGGGGCTCGCGTCGTCGAGCGTCAGCTCTCGAAGATGTCCAACGGCAGAGAGCCACCGCCACCGACAGGTGGGACGACAGGCGGGAGGCTGCCCTCCGGAAGCACTGTGACGGGGAGGTCGACGAGCGTGTCGACCGATGTGCCGCCGTCGTCACACGTCACCGCGACGCTGTAGAGCCCGGCCTCGAGTCCGTCGATGACGACGGTGCCGACGGCGGGAGCGATCGGCAGGAATGGCGTGGCGGGGCCCGAGGCGCTCGCCGTGTTGGTCTCGTCACCCACTTCGGTCGCGGTGACGGTGCAGTCCACCGCGCCCGTGAAGGCGAGAGCGGGTGTCACGGTCACCAGCGTGCTGATCGATTCGACGCCGGGCGTGGGTACCGCGACGACGGCGAGCACCGCCGCCGACGCCGTTCCCGACCCTGCCAACAGCGCCGCAGCAGCTGCCGCTCCCACCATTCCGACCTTGCCGAATGTGCGTACACCGGTCTTCACATCGTCCTCCATCACTCGTCGTGCGCGATAAACGTTGTGAATGGACACTAAAAGGCTGAACGAGAATGGCGGAGCGAAACGGACCAATCGGTCACCGAACTTGGTTCCGCGGCTGAACCCGACCGATGTCGCGGTGAACCGGTGCGTCAGTCCGGGCCGGCGCTGGGCACCGTGCACACCTCCCGTGAGGCTCACACCTGTTGCGGCAGGCCGGAGGGGGTGCTCGCCCACCGCAACCTGTGTGCACACCCCCTGCGGCACTGGCGAGTGCCACACCGGCACCTCACGCCGCACCCGGCCGACACCACTGCCGCGCACTTGTTCCGTGATGCGCACACCCCTTGCCGCAGGCTGCAGAGGGTGTCCGCCCACCGGAACCGGTGTGCGCACCCCTCGCAGCACCCCACGCCGTCCACCCGAGCCCACCGGAACCGGTGCGCGCACCCCTCGCAGCACCGGCACCACCCGCCCTACCTGCACCGATTTGGTCCCCGCAGGTCACTCCCTTACACTTGACCGGTTGCCCGGGTACCGTCATGCCTGCATACGACCCGAGCTACTCAGGTTTCTTGCCATGATGCTCGAAACACCCGCCAGTGCTCACGTCTGCACTGGCAGGAGCGCAACCCCTGACCGGCAACAGTCGGTCAGGACAGAACACTTCGCTGTAGGCCCACGACGGGACGAGTCAGGCCCTGCTACCAGGGCACCAGCTCGCACGTGCTGCATGGGAACCGCTGCGAGAAAGGGCCATGAACTCTGTCATGACCATGACCGACCCGATCGCAGACTTCTTGACGCGTCTGCGCAACGCCAATTCGGCGTACCACGATCAGGTGAAGCTGCCTCACTCGAAGATCAAGGCGAACATCGCCGAGATCCTCAAGCGTGAGGGCTACATCTCCGAGTACCGCACCGAGGACGCCGAGGTGGGCAAGACCCTCATCGTCGACCTCAAGTACGGCCCCAGCCGCGAGCGCAGCCTCGCCGGTGTGCGTCGGGTGTCCAAGCCCGGACTGCGTGTGTACGCAAAATCCACCAATCTGCCCAAGGTGCTCGGCGGCCTCGGCGTGGCGATCATCTCCACGTCCACCGGCCTGCTGACCGATCGCCAGGCGGCCAATCAGGGCGTCGGCGGCGAAGTCCTCGCGTACGTCTGGTAAGGGAGGCCACCACTATGTCGCGTATCGGAAAGCTTCCTGTGACAGTTCCCGCCGGAGTCGATGTCACCATCGCCGGCCAGGATGTCACCGTCAAGGGACCCAAGGGCACCTTGAGTCTCACCATCGCCGAGCCGATCACCATCGCCAAGAACGATGACGGATCCCTCTCGGTCAACCGGCCGGACGACGAGCGTCGTAGCCGCTCGCTCCACGGCCTCTCGCGCACTCTCGTCGCGAACCTCATCACGGGTGTGACCACCGGTTACACCACGAAGATGGAGATTCACGGCGTCGGTTACCGCGTGGCACTGAAGGGCAGCGACCTCGAGTTCGCTCTCGGCTACAGCCACCCGGTGCCGATCACGGCGCCCGACGGCATCACCTTCGCGGTCGAGACGCCCACCCGATTCTCGGTCTCGGGTATCGACAAGCAGAAGGTCGGCCAGATCTCTGCCAACATCCGTCGTCTCCGTCGTCCCGACCCGTACAAGGGCAAGGGCGTTCGGTACGAGGGTGAGCAGATCCGCCGCAAGGTCGGAAAGACAGGTAAGTGATGAGCAACTCCGCAGCAACGAAGGGTTCCGACGCGAACCCGAAGCGCATCCCGCTGGGCAAGGACGCCTCCACGCGTCGTCGCCTGTCCAAGACGCGCCGCCACTTCCGTCTTCGCAAGAAGGTCTCCGGAACCGCCGAGCGTCCCCGTCTGGTCGTCAACCGTTCCTCGCGTCACCTGCACGCACAGCTGATCGACGATCTGACCGGCCGCACTCTCGCGTCCGCGTCCAGCATCGAGGCCGATGTGCGCGCGACCGAGGGCGACAAGAAGGCCCGTGGCGCGAAGGTCGGCGCTCTCATCGCCGAGCGTGCCAAGGCGGCCGGCATCGAGGCAGTGGTCTTCGACCGCGGTGGCCACGGTTACGCCGGACGCATCGCGGCACTCGCCGATGCAGCTCGCGAAGGCGGGCTGACGTTCTGATGACCAACGCAGCGAAGATTCAGCTCACCAACGGAAGGACAGCCTGATGCCGGGACGTCAACGGCGTGACGGCGGCAGCGGACCCGCCGGAGCCAACGCAGGACCCAATGCAGGCGGAGGTGACAACCGCGGCGGAGACAACCGTGGAGGTCGCGACCGTCGCGACTCGCGGGGCGGCAACGCTCCCGAGAAGAACAACCTCGAGCGCGTCGTCGCGATCAACCGCGTCTCCAAGGTCGTGAAGGGTGGTCGTCGCTTCAGCTTCACCGCCCTCGTGATCGTCGGAGACGGCAACGGTCTGGTCGGCGTCGGCTACGGCAAGGCCAAGGAAGTTCCGGCCGCCATTCAGAAGGGTGTCGAGGAGGCTCGCAAGAGCTTCTTCCGCGTCCCGCTGATCGGTAGCACGATCACGCACCCCGTCCAGGGTGAGGCTGCGGCCGGTGTGGTCATGTTGCGCCCGGCAAGCCCCGGTACCGGTGTCATCGCCGGTGGCGCGGTGCGTGCCGTGCTCGAGTGTGCAGGTGTCCACGACATCCTCGCGAAGTCGCTGGGTAGCGACAACGCGATCAACGTCGTGCACGCCACCGTTGCGGCTCTCAAGAGCCTGCAGCGTCCGGAAGAGGTCGCGGCTCGTCGTGGTCTGCCGATCGAGGACGTCGCTCCCGCCGGCATGCTGCGCGCTCGCGCCCAGGCAGCAGCAGGAGCAGCTCATGGCTGACCTCAGAGTGACCCAGATCAAGAGCACCATCGGTCAGAAGAAGAACCAGCGTGACAGCATTCGCACGCTGGGCCTCAAGAAGATCCGCCAGTCGGTGATTCGCGAGGACACCCCGCAGACCCGCGGGCTGATCAACGTGGTGCGTCACCTCGTCGTCGTTGAGGAGGTCACCAAGTGACCATCAAATTGCATCATCTTCGCCCCGCACCGGGTTCGAAGAGCGCGAAGATCCGCGTCGGTCGCGGTGAAGGCGGAAAGCGCGGCAAGACCGCAGGTCGTGGCACCAAGGGCACGGGCGCTCGTAAGAACGTCCCGGCCGGCTTCGAGGGTGGCCAGATGCCGATCCACATGCGGCTGCCGAAGCTCAAGGGCTTCACCAACCGCAACCGGGTCGAGTACCAGGTCGTGAACCTGGTCGACATCGAGCGACTGTTCCCCGAGGGTGGCGAGATCTCCAAGGACGATCTGGTCGCCAAGGGTGCGGTGCGCAAGAACCGTCTCGTCAAGATCCTGGGCGACGGCGACCTGTCGGTGAAGGTGTCCATCACCGCCGACAAGTTCACCGGCAGTGCCAAGGAAAAGATCAACGCAGCCGGCGGATCCGTCACCGAGTTGTGAGTTCGGCGGCCCGCTCACTCGACGAGTGAGCGGGCCTCCGGCAGTACGGACCGATGGCCGTGGTACGACTCTCGTGCTGCGGCCATCGGCCGTTCGGTGCCACGGTGAGTGGGTTGTCCGGCTCGGCCCGGGCTGCGCACTCCGCGGCGCTGTTAGAGTTCGACGGGGTGCCAGTGCGCCCCGACCATCTCCCTCGTTAGTCACCCCGTCCAGGAGGATCGTTGCTTTCCGCCTTTGTGTCGGCCCTCAGGACACCTGACCTGAGACGGAAGATCCTCTTCACTCTCGGCCTCATCGCTCTGTACCGCTTCGGCGCGACGCTGCCGTCGCCCGGTGTCGACTACGGCAACGTCCGTCAGTGCATCGACCAGGTGTCGGGTGGCGACTCCGCCGGCATCTACTCGCTGATCAACCTGTTCTCGGGCGGCGCTCTGCTGCAGCTGTCCGTGTTCGCGATCGGCATCATGCCCTTCATCACCGCGAGCATCATCGTCCAGCTCCTCACCGTGGTCATCCCGCGGTTCGAGGAACTCCGCAAGGAGGGCCAGGCCGGCCAGGCGAAGATGACGCAGTACACGCGCTATCTCTCCATCGCGCTGGCGATCCTGCAGGCCACGGGTCTCGTTGCGCTCGCCTCGCGCGGGCAGCTGCTCCAGGGCTGCAACCTCGACATCATCGCGGACTCGTCCATCTTCGGACTGGTCACCATCGTGCTGGTCATGACCGCGGGTGCTGCCCTGGTCATGTGGTTCGGCGAGCTCATCACCGAGCGCGGCGTCGGCAACGGCATGTCGCTGCTCATCTTCGCCGGCATCGCCTCGCGCATCCCGTCCGAGGGCAAGTCGATTCTCGACAGCCGCGGCGGCATCGTCTTCGCGCTCGTCTGCCTCGCCGCTCTCGCCATCATCATCGGCGTCGTCTTCGTCGAGCAGGGCCAGCGCCGCATCCCGGTGCAGTACGCCAAGCGCATGGTCGGCCGCCGCATGTACGGCGGTTCGTCCACCTACCTGCCGCTGAAGGTCAACCAGGCCGGTGTCATCCCGGTGATCTTCGCGTCGTCGCTGCTGTACCTCCCCAATCTCATCGCCCAGCTGACCAATGCCAGCACGGCGGCGGATCCGAGTTGGTGGCAACGCGCCATCAACACGTATCTGGTGAACCCGGCGAACCCGGTGTACATCGCGATCTACTTCGGCCTCATCGTCTTCTTCACCTACTTCTACGTCGCCATCACGTTCAACCCCGAGGAACGTGCCGACGAGATGAAGAAGTACGGCGGATTCATCCCGGGCATCAGGCCGGGACGTCCGACGGCCGACTACCTCAATTTCGTTCTCAGTCGCATCACGCTGCCCGGTGCCATCTACCTCGGCACCATCGCTGTGCTTCCCAACCTGTTCCTCGACATCGGTAACTCCGGTGGCGCCCAGAACCTGCCCTTCGGCGGAACCGCGGTGCTCATCATGGTGAGCGTGGGACTCGACACGGTGAAGCAGATCGAAAGCCAGCTGATGCAGCGCAACTACGAAGGGTTCCTCAAGTGAGACTCGTCCTCCTCGGTCCTCCCGGAGCAGGCAAAGGTACGCAGGCGACGCTGCTGTCGGAGAAGCTGGGAATTCCCCACGTCTCGACGGGCGATCTCTTCCGCGCGAACATCGGCCAGAAGACGCCCCTGGGCATCGAGGCCAAGAAGTACCTCGACGCGGGCGACCTGGTCCCGAGTGCGCTGACCGTGGACATGGTGCGCGACCGTCTGGCCGAGCCCGACGCCACCAACGGCTTCATCCTCGACGGCTTCCCGCGATCGACCGATCAGGCCGACTCACTCGCCTCCATCCTCGAGGACGCGGGCACGACGCTCGACGCCGTCGTCTCCTTCGTCATCGACGAGGACGTCGTGGTCGAGCGCATGCTCGCCCGTGGGCGCGAGGACGACAAGGAGAGCGTCATCCGGAACCGGATGAAGGTCTACCGCGACGAGACGGCTCCGCTGCTCGAGTACTACAAGGGCCACGGTCGCCTCGTGACGGTCGACGCCGTGGGTGAGGTCGAGGACGTGAACAAGAAGGTCATCGACGCGATCCAGGGCGACGACTGACCCATGGCTTTCGGACGTAAGCGCAAGGTGGTCCCGTTCCGCAGCGCCGGTGAGCTCGATGCCATGGCTGCGGCCGGGGCCGTCGTGGGCGCCGCTCTCGTGGCGGTGCGCGACGCGGCGAAGCCCGGCGTGTCCACGCTCGAACTCGACGCCGTCGCCGAGTCGGTGATTCGCGCCGCCGGCGCGGTGCCGTCGTTCCTCGGGTACCACGGCTTCACGGGCAGCATCTGCAGCTCGATCAACGATCGCGTCGTGCACGGCATCCCGAACTCGTCCGACGTGCTCGCCGAGGGTGACCTCATCTCGATCGACTGCGGCGCCATTCTCGACGGCTGGCACGGCGACTCCGCCTGGACGTTCGGTGTCGGTGCCGTCATCGAGGCAGACGAGCAGCTGAGCGAGGCCACTCGGTTGTCGATGGAGGCCGGTATCGCCGCGATGCTCCCGGGCAACCGCCTGACCGACGTCTCGCACGCCATCGAGCAGGGCACGCTGGCCGCCTCGGCGGCGCACGGCCGCGCGTACGGCATCGTCGACGGCTACGGCGGCCACGGCATCGGTCGCGAGATGCACATGGAGCCGTTCCTCGCCAACGAGGGTGCGCCGGGCAAGGGCCCCGAGCTGGTGGTGGGTTCGACGCTCGCCATCGAGCCGATGCTGACACTGGGCACCCACGAGACCCGCGTGTTGGACGACGACTGGACCGTGGTCACCACGGACGGATCGCGATCCGCGCACTGGGAGCACACGGTCGCCGTCACCGAGGACGGGCCGAGGATTCTCACTCTGCGTCCCTGACGCAGATCCTCCCGACCCGTCCGGGTCGTCAGGCCCAGTGCTCGGCCGGAACCTGCTCCGACTCCTTCGGCGGCGGCGGGGGAGTGCCGTCTCCGAACGGCCTGCCGCCCAACGCTTCCCGGCCGTGTGGGCTCAACCAGCTCGACAGGTCCGGCCCCTTGGGCACGATGCCGGTCGGGTTGATGTCGGTGTGCACCTCGTAGTAGTGCGACTTGATGTGCACGAAGTCCGTGGTGTCGCCGAAGCCCGGTGTCTGGAACAGGTCTCGGGCGTAGGCCCACAGCACCGGCATCTCGGAGAGCTTGCTCCGGTTGCACTTGAAGTGGCCGTGGTAGACGGGATCGAACCGCGCCAGCGTCGTGAACAGGCGGACGTCGGCTTCGGTGATGGTGTCGCCCACCAGGAATCGCTGGTTCTCGAGGCGGTCGCTCAGCCAGTCCAGTCTCGCGAAGAGAGCGTCGTACGCCTTCTCGTACGCGCTCTGGGAGCCGGCGAAACCGCACTTGTAGACGCCGTTGTTGACGTCGTGGAAGATCAGCTCCGCCACCTCGTCGATCTCGCCGCGCAACGCTTCCGGGTACAGGTCGGGTGCGCCCTCACGGTGGTACCGCGTCCACTCCGTCGAGAAGTCGAGCGTCATCTGCGGGTAGTCGTTGGTGACCACCTCGCCCGTCGACACCTCCACCATGGCGGGCACGGTGATCCCGCGTGGGTAGTCGGGGAAGCGCGCGAGAAACGCGTCCTGCAGACGTGGGATCTTCAGCACCGGGTCGAGGCCGTCGGGATCGAGATCGAAGGTCCAGCTCCGCTTGTCGTGGGTCGGTCCGCACACTCCCATCGAGATGGCGTCCTCGAGACCCAGGAGCCGACGCACGATGATGGCGCGGTTGGCCCACGGGCAGGCGCGGGCCACGACGAGGCGGTAACGACCGGCCTCCACCGGGTAGCGCGACGACGGATCGTCGGTGATGCGGTCCTCGATGTAGTTCGTGTCGCGGTCGAAGCCGCCCTTCTCCACGTAGGACGGGGTACCGCTGTCGGTGCTCATGGTCGTAACTTACCCGGGGTCGGTCAATTCCATCCCGATGTGCACTCCCAGTTCGGTGAAGCCGAGCGAGAGGCCGAACAGCCGGGCGGTCGCGTTGTCCATCGGCACCGACCACTGCGGCACGAGTCCCGCGTCGATGGCCTCGTTCGTGGCCAGCCGTGCGGCGGTCGAGCCGTACCCCCGCCGGCGTCGTGACGGCACGGTGACCGCGACGGTGTCGGCGAGGAAGCCGCGCCACTCGACGTACCCGGCAGCGGCCGCGGGGAGAGCGTCGTCCTCACCGTCGGCGTCGTCGAACACCGTGAACCACGAGTCGACGCCGACCGCGCGGATCCCGGTGGCGTCGTCGGGAGGCACCAGTGCGAGGACGCGGTCCACGTCGTGCCCGTCGTGGGAGATCAGAGGGTGTTCGACGCGCACGTCGTCGTGACTGTCGTCGAGGAAGGCGAGGACCCGTGGTCCACCGCAACGACCCCGGCGCTGTCCCGCGAGCTCGGCGAGACCGTCCCGCGTCGCGAGCACGTCGTTGCCCAGTGCCTCGGCGTGGTCGAGGATGTCGCCGGGTCCGACCAGGACCGCGTGGCCGTCCAGGACGACGAACGTGAGGCGGGTCGCGTCGTCGTCGACCACGTGCAACCGCTCCGCGTCGTCGAGCGAGGCGTCGTCGGGAAGACCCAGTTCTCGCGCCCAGGCGAGACGGACGATGTCGATCTGGTGGGAGTTCATCGCCGTCCACGCTAGCGCCGCTTGTGGCGACCATGCTCGGCGCCGTATATTCCAAGCGGAATATACGGGCGAGGGGATCGACATGGAACGCGTGACACCGCTGGCCATCGCCGTGCTCGCGTGCCTGTTCGAGCGGCCGATGCACCCGTACGAGATGTATCAGCTCCTGCTCGAGCGCAAGGACGACCGACTGCTCAAGGTACGTCCGGGGTCGCTCTACCACGCGGTCGACCGCCTGGCGGAGCGTGAGCTGATCGTGGCGGTCGGCACCGAACGGGAAGGTAATCGGCCCGAGCGCACCACCTACTCGGTGACCGACTCGGGTCGGGCGGCTCTGTCGGACACCCTGCGTACTCTCCTGGCGGAACCCACGCCCGAGTACTCGCAGTTCACCCTCGCCTTGTCCGAGTCGCACAACCTCCCCGGGCCGGAGGTCGCGACACTCGTCCGTACCCGTATCGCTCTGCTGGAGAAGGATCTCGACGAGATGCGCGTCATCGATGCGATGGCCGTCGATCGCCACGTTCCCCGGCTCTTCTCCGTGGGCCTCGACTACACCCTCGCCCTGCGCGAGGCCGAACTCACCTGGCTCCGGGCCTTCGTCGACGACATCGACTCCGGACGTCTCCCCTGGCTGGACAGCATTCTCACCGAACGACAGGACCACCGATGACCAGCACCACCAGCCCGGCCGTGAAGGAGGCGTCCCCCTGGATCGCGCTCTGGACCCTGTGCCTCGGCTTCTTCATGATTCTCGTGGACACCACCATCGTCGCCGTCGCGCAGCCGGCGATCCTCGAGGGTCTGCAGACCGACATCTCGAACGTCATCTGGGTGACCAGTGCGTACCTGCTCGCGTACGCGGTACCGCTCCTCGTGACCGGCCGTCTGGGCGACCGGTTCGGGCCGAAGAACCTCTACATCGGCGGGCTCGTCGTCTTCACTCTCGCCTCGCTGTGGTGTGGCGTGTCGGGGTCGATCGAGATGCTCATCGCCGCGCGCGCCGTGCAGGGCCTGGGCGCCGCGATGATCACGCCGCAGACCATGGCCGTCATCACCCGCATCTTCCCCAAGGACAAGCGCGGTGCCGCGATGGGCGCCTGGGGCGCGGTCGCCGGCGTCGCGACCCTGGTGGGTCCGCTGCTCGGTGGCGTGCTGGTCGACGCGTTCGGGTGGGAGTGGATCTTCTTCATCAACCTCCCCGTCGGTGTCGTCGCCATCGCACTGGCCGTCACGTTCGTGCCGACGCTCCCCACCAACGACCACAAGTTCGACATCCCCGGCGTCGTGCTGTCCGCCGCCGGCCTGTTCTTCATCGTCTTCGGTCTGCAGGAGGGTCAGAAGTACGACTGGAACGGGTGGATCTGGACCTCCATCGCCGTCGGCGTGGTCGTCTTCGCCGCGTTCATCGTGTGGCAGTCGCGCAACCGCAACGAGCCTCTGGTGCCGCTCGGGTTGTTCCGCGATCGGAACTTCTCGCTCAGCAACATCGGCATCGCGGCCATGGGCTTCGCGATGACCGGCATGATGCTGCCGATCATGTTCTACGCGCAGAGCGTCACCGGACTGACGCCCACGCGTTCGGCCCTGCTGTTCGTGCCCATGGCGGTGCTCACCGGCGTGCTCGCGCCCAACGTCGGCCGTCTGGTGGACCGCGTGCACCCGCGCTACATCGCCGGTACCGGCCTGACCCTGCTCACCGTCGCCCTCGTCTGGCTCGCGATGGAGATGACACCGACCACGGCGATCGTCCGGCTCCTCATGCCCATCGCCCTGATGGGTGTGGCCAACGCGCTCATCTGGTCTCCGCTCGGTGCCACGGCCACCCGCAACCTGCCGATGTCGCAGGCCGGCGCGGGCAGCGGCGTCTACAACACCACCCGCATGATCGGGTCCGTGCTGGGCAGTGCGGGTATCGGCGTGCTGATGCAGTCCCGCATCTCCGCCGAGGTGCCGTTCGCCGGTGCGGCCGGCGCGTCGGGCGAGCTGTCCACGGGCCGGGTGCCGGCACAGGTGGCGGAACCGTTCGCCACCGCGCTCGCCCAGTCGCTGTACCTCCCGGCCGCGGTCCTGCTGGTCGGAGCGATCGCGACGCTCTTCTACGCGCGCCCGAACTTCGGTGGGCACGGGGCTGCGGTTCCGGATCCGTCGGTCGAGGCGAGTGTTCCGGCCGGGACGACGCCCGTCCGCTGAGGCGAGGAGGCCGGAGGCCGGTCGGGGTAGGCGGGCAGGCCGGAGGCCGGTCGGGGTAGGCGGGCAGGCCGGAGGCCCGAGGCCGGAGAACGAGGATGTGTGCGCACCTGGCATGCTCCGATCCATGAGTGAGAAGCCCACCCGTCTCGAGCGCACCACCACCGACGCGGGCGCCGAGGTCGCGATCCTCACGTTCGCCCACGGCGCCCTGAACCTGTTCGACCAGGCGATGTTCGATGCCGTGACGGCCGACGTCGCCGAGCTGGTGGCCGCTCCTCCGCGTGCGCTGCTGCTGCGCGCGGAGGGCAAGGTGGTCTCGGGTGGGGTCGACGTGCACGTCTTCGAGGGGCTGTCGGAGGCCGAGGGAACGGCGTTGTGGGAGGGGCTCTTCGCGGCCATCGCCCACCCGCTCGAGGCGCTGCCCTGCCCGGTGGTGTTCGCCGCGCACGGTCTGACGTTGACGGCCGCGCTGGAGATCGCCCTGGCCTGCGACATCATCCTCGCGTCGCCGAAGGCGAAGTTCGGTCTGGTGGAGACAGTGGTGGGTCTGACTCCGTCGATGGGTGGTCCGCAGCGGATGGCGGAGCGTGCGGGCAGCGGCCGGGCACGTGAGTTCGTCATGACGGGCGATCTGTACACGGCGGAGACGCTGCGCGAATGGGGAGTCGTCAACCAGATCCACGAGGACGTGGACTCCGCCGCCAGGGCTCTCGTCGCACGGCTCGCGGACGGGCCGACGCGCGCCCATGCGGCCACGAAGGAGATCATCGGTGCGTGGCGCTCCGGCGGTGTGCGCCATGCGGATTCGGTGACGTCGGCGGTGTCGGGTGCCCTGTTCGAGACCGAGGATCTGCAGGGCGCGGTGCGCAGCTTCCTCGATGTGGGGCCCGGAAAGGCGACCTACAGCGGGCGCTGATCAGCGCTGGGTGTCCACCAGCGCATTCCTCAGTCGAGTGACCGCGTCGTGGTCGAGGCCGAGCCAGTCCAGGTAGTTGTCGAACGAGCCGTGCGCCGTGGTCATCGCCTCGAGCCCAGCGCGGTAGTACTCCTCCCGCACGCCCAGCAGGTCGTCGTCGAGGTCGGCGGGGGCCACCTCGTCGTGATCGAGAATGTGGCGCCGGAGTGGAGCGACGGCGGCGTTGCTGCGCAGGTAGTCCGCGACGATGTCCTCCTCGACGACGCCGGCGGCGCGCAGCACGGTGGCGACGGTCCACCCCGCGCGATCCTTGCCGGCGGCACAGTGCACCAGCGACGAGGTACCGGACGACAGGGCCTCGACCACCGCCCTGATCGCCACCCGCGCGCCGGGCAGCGTCGGAAAGGCGCGGTAGGCGTCGTCGAGGTAGCCCCGGGCGGTGGTGGCGGGCACGGCGCGCTCGTGCGGCGCGTCGCGTTCCGCGGCGATGTAGGGGACGCGATGCACGGTGACCGTGTCCGGGGCCCGGTCCGAGCCCCATTGCGTCACCTCGGCGTCGCCGCGCAGGTCGAACACGTCGCTGACCCCGAGTCCGGCCAGCGTGGCCCGGCCCTCGTCGGAGAGGTGCGTGAGTGCCGACGCGCGGAAGAGCAGTCCGCTGCGGGTGCGTCCGCCGTCGGACGTGCGCAGGCCGCCGGTGTCACGGAAGTTCCACGCGCCGTGCAGGTGGAACTGGCCGGGTTCGGAACCATCCGTACTGCGTTCACTCACCTATCGACAGTAACGACGCGGTCTCCACGCGTCCGAGCCACCGTCCCACCAGGGGACCGATGTCCCCCACGGCGTCGCTCGACAGCAGTTCGCCGTGTCGCCACGGCACGGACTCCACGTCGGCGGGTCCGGTGCAGTACTGCGACCAGAAGTCCGACATGCGGCCGAGTTCGACGGCGGTGACGTCGGAGTCGATCATCAGGACGGCGCCGCTGTAGGTCGGCGGCACGTGCTCGTCGACGAGGGCGAACAGCGTGAGCATCGCCTTGGTGATCAGTCGCGCCTGGATGTCCGAGACCGGTAGCTGGTCGCCGCCCATCGCCGACCACACCGACCACAGCGCGTCCGGCGTCATGTCCGCCAGGTCGTCGGTCAGGTGCTGGTACGCGCCGAACATGGCGTCCGCCTGCGCCTTCTTGACCGCACTGCCCGGCACGATGCTGTGCACCGGGTCGAGCAGCGACAGCGACGCGACGGTGTGGCCCTGTGATTGCATCCGGGCCGCGACGGCATGGGCCAGCACACCGCCGACCGACCATCCGACGAGGTGGTACGGGCCGACGGGATCCACGTGCCGGATCTCCTCGACGTAGCGCTCGACGACGTCGTCCATCGACCGTGGTGCGAAGTCGGGGTCCGCCACCGCCGGCGTCTGCACGCCGTACAGGGGGCGGCCGGTCTCGAGGTGGCGGCCGAGCTCGAAGTACGGCCAGGCCAGCCCCATCATCGGGTGGATGCAGAACACCGGGGCGAGCTCGTCTCCGCCGCCCAGTCGGAGAACGGGACCGACTGCGTCGGACGAGGCGATCGACTCGTCGTCGTCCTCGCGGTCGAGATGCTCGGCGACGGCGCCGACGGTGCCGTGCGAGAACAGGAGTCGGAGCACGCGGTCGACCCCGGCGGCACGACCGAGGTGTGCGGCCACCCTGGTCGCGGTCAGTGAGGTCCCGCCGAGGGCGAAGAAGTCGTCGTCGAGTCCGATGTCGCCGACGCCCAGCACGAGGGCGAAGGCCTCGGCGACCATGTGTTCCGTCGAGGTCGTCGGCGCGCGGTACACCGTCGGTGCGAACGTCGGTGCGGGAAGGGCCGCCCGATCCACCTTGCCCGCGGTGGTGCGCGGAACCGCGTCCAGAGCGATGACGCGCGACGGCACCATGTACTGCGGAACCCGTTCCGCCACCGCCTCTCTGACAGAAGCGACGTCGATCCCGTCGCCGGCGACGTACGCGACGAGATGATCCGATCCGGTTCCGGCGTCGCGGTGGAGGAGGACCACCGCCTGCGTCACCGCGGGATGGGCGAGGGCGGCGTTCTCGATCTCGCCCGGCTCGATGCGCAGTCCGCGGAGCTTGATCTGGAAGTCGCTACGTCCCAGATACGCCAGCTCTCCGGCCGAGTTCCACCGCACCAGGTCGCCGGTGCGGTACAGGCGCGCGCCCGGCGGTCCGTACGGCGCGGCGACGAACCGGCTCGCCGTCAGCCCGGTCTGCCCGACGTACCCGCGGGCGAGATGTGGTCCGGACAGGTACAACTCACCGACGGCGCCGAGAGGAACCGGCCGCAGGCGGCCGTCGAGCACCACCGCGTCGACACCGCGGACCGGTGTGCCGATGCCGACGGGGCGGTCCGGCGTGATCGGTCCGTGCGCGGTGGCCCAGACGGTCGTCTCGGTGGGGCCGTAGTCGTCGTACATCTCGCGTCCGGCGGACCACGTCGCCGCGAGGTGATCCGGGAGGGCCTCGCCGCCCACGACGAGGACGCGCACGCAGTCGAGGCCGGCGGGGTCCAGGGAGTCGAGCACCCGGGGCGTGATGATCGTGTGCGTGACCCTCTCGTGGCGAATCAGCGCGCCGACCTCGTCGCCGCTGTGCACGTGCGCCGGCGCGAGAACGAGAGTGCCGCAGTGCGCCAGTGCCATCAGCATCTCGGCGATCGAGGCGTCGAAGGTCGGTGAGGCCACCGCGAGTACACGCACGTCCGGCACGTCGCCGCGCCGGGAACGTTGGTCCGCCAGCGCATCCGCCAGGCCCGCGTGGGTCACGGCGACGCCCTTGGGTCGGCCCGTGGAGCCGGAGGTGTAGATGACGTACGCGATCGAGCTCGGATGCAGCCCCGGACGACGCTCCGACGCGAGCACCGTGTGGGCCGGGTGACGGTCGAGCGCCGACACGACGTCCGGATCGTCGAGCACGATGCGCGGAATCCACGGCGCGGCGGTCGAATTGGCCTGCTCGGACCGGGAGTCCGTGATCACGACGACGGCGCCGGAGTCCTGGAGGATGTGCGCAATTCGGTCGGCGGGTTGCACGGGATCGACCGACAGGAACGCGGCCCCGGCCGCGGCGACGGCCCACACGGACAGGACATGGTCGATCGAGCGCGGCATCGCCAGCGCGACCACGACGTCGGGTCCTGCGCCGCATGCGATGAGTTCCCGCGCGAGACGATTCGCGCGCGCGGACAGGTCCGCGTAGCTCAGGTCGATGCCGTTCGCCCGCAGGGCGATCGCGCCGGGACGGGCCGCTACCGCGTCGGCCACGAGGTGGTCGAGAGTCCGGGCCGCCAGCGCGGGGGCACCGCTGCGGGGACGCATCGCGGCACGCTCCGAGGGCTCCACCGTTTCGAGGTCCCCGATCCTGACCGAGGTGTCGCGTGTCATCGACCGCAGTGTCCACACCAGTCTGCGCGAGACCCGCTCGATGGTGCTCCGGTCGAACAGATCGGTCGCGTAGGACAGCTCGATCAGCAGGCGCCCCTGGTCCTCGCGCAGCGTCACGGCGAGATCGAACTGCACGGGAGCGCCGCCGAGATCGAGCACCTCGACGGCCGGTGTGGTGACGGGGAATCGCGGCGGCGCAGTGTTCTGCAGAGTCAGCATCACCTGCACCACAGGGTGACTAGCAGTGGAACGCACCGGGTCGAGGGCCGTCACCAGGGTCTCGAACGGCAGAGCGGCATGCGCGAAGGCGTCCAGGGTGGTCTCGCGCGCCGCGGCGAGGTGGTCCGCGACGGTGCCGTCCTCGTCGATCGTGGACCGCAGGACCACCGTGTCCACGAACATGCCGACCACGTCGTCGAGTGCCGGATCGGTGCGACCCGCGACGGCCGTCCCGACGAGGAGATCGCGGGTTCCCGCCCACTGGGCGAGCACGATCGACAGCGCGGTGTGCGCGACCATGAAAAGGGTGACGTCGTGGGCCTGCGCGACGGATCGGAGCGCGCCCAGCGCGTCCGCGTCGAGAACGGTCCGCACCCGATCGCCCTGCTGTGACGGGGTTCTCGGCCGGGCGCGATCGGTCGGCAGCGCGAGATCGAGGGGTACGCCGGCCAACCGCTCCCGCCAGTGATCGAGGTGTCGCGACAACGCGGAGCCGGGATCGTTCAGCGATCCCAACGCTGCGCGTTGCGCGAGGGCATGGTCGGCGTACTGCACGGGCAGCGGTGGTAGGTCGAGTGGCCGTCCCTCCGCGCGAGCGGCGTACGCCGTGACGACGTCGCGCGTGAGCGGCGCCATCGACCACCCGTCCGCGGCGATGTGGTGCACGAGGATCACCAGCACGTGATCGGTCGGCGACACGACGAGAAGAGTGGCGCGCAGCGGGGTCTCGGTGGTGACGTCGATGCGCGCCGCCGCGGCCGTGCGTACCGCCGCGGGCACGTTTGTGGCAGTGGTGCGCACGAGGTCGAGGGGAACGTCGACCGTGGGCGACACCACCTGGTGCGGCACGCCGTCGAGGGCGGGATGGACGGTGCGCAGGATCTCGTGCCGGAGGGTCACGTCGTCGAGGGCGGACCGGAGCGCGTCGACGTCCAGCGGACCGGTCAGCCTCAGCGCGAGCGGGATCAGCTGTCCACCGCGGTCGGCGTCGACGCGGCCGAGGAACCACATCCGGTGCTGAGCGAAGGAGAGCGGCACCCTGTCCGGGCGCGGCGCCGCCGTCAGGGGAGTGCGCGCCGCGGTCGGCGCCGCGACCAGCACTGCGGCGAGCGCACCCACGGTGGGGTGGTCGAACACCGCGCGCACCGACACCTCGCGCTCCGTCGCCGCCGACACCCGCGCGGCCACCCGTGTCGCGGACAGCGAATGGCCACCGAGAGCGAAGAAGTCGTCGTCCAGCCCCGGCAGCTCCGGCAACTCGAGCACGGTGGCGAAGGCCTCGGCGACGGCGCGCTCGGCCGGGCCGACCGCCTCGCGACGCGGAACCGTCGCCACGGTCCCGGGAAGGCCGGAGGTCGGTCGGCGAGGGGCCGACGGGAGTGCGCGACGGTCGAGCTTGCCCGACGCCGTCAACGGGATCGCGTCCACGGTGACGATGTGCGCGGGCACCATGTACCGCGGCAGGCGGCGCGCGGCGTCGTGCCGGAGGTCGGCGGGGTCGACGGCACTCGTGCCGGACGGCACCACGTACGCCACGAGGTGGTCGTCCTGCACCAGCACCACGGCGCGATCGACCGACGGGTGCGCAGCGAGTGCCGCCTCGATCTCGCCGGGCTCGATGCGCAACCCGCGCAGCTTGACCTGGACGTCGGTGCGGCCCAGATACTCCAGATCTCCGCCGCTGGTCCATCGCACGCGGTCGCCGGTGCGGTAGAGCCGCGCGCCCTGAGCCGCGGCGACGAACCGCTCGGCCGTCGCGGTGGGGCGGCCCACGTACCCGCGCGCGAGGTGGGTGCCGTCGAGGTAGAGCTCGCCGACCACCCCGATCGGCACCGGGCGCAGGAACGTGTCGAGCACCCGCGCGCCGACTCCGCGGACGGGCCGCCCGATGGTCACGGCGTCGTCCGCCCGGAGCGGGCCGCTGCTCGTGGCCCAGACGGTGGTCTCGGTGGGACCGTAGTCGTTGAACAGGCGCCGACCGGGGGCCCATCGGGCGGCCAGTGCCGGTGGGCACGCCTCACCGGCGGTGACCAGGACGTGGAGTGACGGAACGTTCTCGGGGGTCAGTGAGTCGAGGACTCGCGGCGTGAGGAGAGCGTGGGTCACCGCGGACTGCGCCACGAGGCGACCCAGTGCCGGTCCGCCGAACACGTCCTGTGGAGCGACCACCAGGGGAGCGGACAGGGCCACGGCGATGAGCAGCTCGGCGATGGACGCGTCGAACGTGGGGGACGCGACCGCGAGCACACGTGCCTCCGCAGCCTCGCGCAGTCGCTGGTCCGGCAGCGCAGTGCCGCGCAGTCGCTGGTCCCACAGCGCGTCCACGAGGCCGCGGTGCGTGACGCCCACGCCCTTGGGGGTTCCGGTGGAGCCGGAGGTGTGGATGACGTACGCGAGGGTGTCGGGACGGATGGCACCGAGCCGGTCGGCGGGCGTCACGTCGGCCTCGGACTCCGCGCCCGTGTCGAGGACCGTCGGTGACACCGTGGCGAGACGTACCAGTGCGGCGGGAACCGTCACGGCGGTGACGGCGACGTTGGCGCCCGTCTCGGTGAGCATGTGCCGCAGTCGGTCCGGTGGCCCGTCGGGGTCGATCGGCAGGAACGCCGCGCCGGTCTTCGCTACCGCCCACACCGCGGTGATCTGGTCCACCGAGCGCGGCAGCGCGACGGCGACGACGGTGTCGGGCGCGGCGCCGAGGGCGATCAGTGCCCGCGCCCAGCGGTTGGAGCGGCGGTCCAGCTCGGTGTAGGTGAGCGTGCGCTCCCCGATCAGGGCGGGCCCGTCCGGGTTGCCGGCCACCGCGTCGGCCAGCAGACGAGGCAGCACGCGCGGTGGCAGTCCGGCGCTGCCGTGCTGGGAGAGCAACAGTGCCCGCTCCGACGGGTGCAGGATCTCGAGGGCGCCGATCCGGTCGAAGGGCCTGCGCGCCACCGCGTCGAGGACGCGGAGCAGGACGTCGACGATTCCGGCCGCGGTCCGCCGGTCGAAGAGGTCGACGGCGTAGGTCAGTGCGCCGCTCAGTCCGTCCCCGGTCTCCGTGAGATCCAGGGTCAGGTCCACCGGCGCGGCCACGGGACCCGAGTCCAGGACGTCGATCTCCAGTCCGGCGGCCACGAGAGTGGGCGGAGTCTGGTTCTGGAACGCGAACATGACCTGCACGACGGGGTGGTGCGCGGTGGAGCGCACCGGATCGAGAGCGTCGACGATCAGCTCGAACGGCACGTCGGCGTGGTCGAGGGCCGCCACGGTGTCCTCGCGCACCTGATCGACCAGAGCCGCGACGGTATCGGTACCGGTGACGAACGCGCGGTGCACGACCGTGTCGACGAACATGCCGACCAGCTCGTCGAGATCCTCGTGACCGCGGCCTGCCAGCGGTGTTCCGACGGCGATGTCCTCGCTTCCCGTCACGCGGGCGAGAGTGACGGCCCAGGCCGCCTGCAGGACCATGACGAGCGTCGCATGGTGGGCGGTGGCGAGCGCACGCAGCGCCGCGGTCGTGGCGTCCGGCACCGTCACGCGTACACGCGCCCCGCGGTGCGAGGCCACCGGCGGCCGCGGTCGATCGGTCGGCAACGGCAGCACGTCCGGGAGACCGGCCAGGCGGTCCGTCCAGAACGCGACTCGACCACGGATGTCGTCCGCGTGATCCTGTTGCCACACGGCGTGATCCGCGTACTGCACGGGCAGGGGGTCGACAGTCCACTCTCGGCCGGACCGGCGCGCCGCGTAGGACGCCGTGAGATCGCGGGTGAGCGGCGCCAGGGACCAGCCGTCCGCGGCGATGTGGTGCAGCACGAGAACCAGGACGTGATGCTTCTCGGTCACCGCCACGACGGAGGCGCGCAGCGGGAGATCCGTTGCCAGGTCGAACGGTGCCGACGCCATCCGCTCGAGGACGGCCTCCGGTGTCTCCGACTCCCGGTCGATCGCGATCCGCGCGTGATCGAGAACGTGTTGCTGCGGAACACCGTTCACGGCGGGGTAGACGGTGCGCAGTATCTCGTGGCGGTCGACCACGTCGGCGAGTGCGCCCTGTAGCGCGCCGTGGTCGAGGACACCGCGCAGCCCGAGTGCGAGCGGGATGACGTAGCCGCTGTCGCTGGAGACCGTGTTCAGGAACCACATGCGCTGTTGGGCGAACGACAGAGGCACCATGTCGGGGCGCGGCCGTGTCCGCCGCGGTGCGAGAGCGCTCCGAGGCACGGCGTCGATCTGCGCGGCGAGTGCGTGCACGGTCGGTGCCTCGAACACGCTACGGACCGGAACCTGCAGTCGGGCAGCGACTCTGGTGGCACTGAGGCAGTGGCCACCGAGCGCGAAGAAGTCGTCGTCGAGTCCGACGGGGTCCGCGAGTTCCAGGACCGTCGCGAAGATGGCCGCGACGGCGACCTGCCCGGCGGTGGACGGAGCGCGGAACTCGGCCGTGTCGAGGGGCGGGCGGGGCAGCCGCGCGCGGTCGAGTTTGCCCGACGTCGTCATCGGCAGTGCGTCCATCACGACCACCGCGGCGGGAACCAGATACCGCGGCAGTGCCGCCGCGGCGGCGGCCGACACCTCTGCCGCGTCGATACTGTGCCCGTCGGCAGCGACCACGTAGCCGACGAGACGCTCGTCGATCACCCCGGCCGCGGCGGCGCCGACGCCCGCGGCGCCGACGAGCGCGGTCTCGACGTCCCCGAGCTCGATCCGCAGGCCGCGCACCGTGATCTGGTGATCGGACCGTCCGAGGTACAGCAGGTCGCCGACGGCGTTGCGGCGCATCAGGTCTCCGGTACGGTACGTCCGCTGTCCGTCGGGAGCCGCGACGAGGCGGGACGCGGTGAGTCCCGGCCTACCGAGGTACCCGCGTGCGAGATGGTCGCCTGCGACGTACAGCTCACCGACCACGCCGTCCGGAACCGCGTGCAGGCGGACGTCGCGAAGCGAGACCTCGACGCCGAGAGTCGGGGACCCGACGGTCACGGGATCCCCGGCGGCCAGGAGTGCCGTCGTCGACCAGATGGTCGCCTCGGTGGGTCCGTAGACGTTGGTCATCGTCCGGCCGGGTGCCCACGTGTCGACGAGACTCGGCGGGCACGCCTCGCCGGCGCTCATGACGACGCGGAGGTCACCGCCGGGATCGGGTGTCGCGTCCAGCGCGCGGGGTGTCATCAGCGTGTGGGTGACGCGGTGCCGCCGCATCAGGTCGCGGAGTTCGACACCGGCGTAGACCTCGGGAGGGGCGACGACGAGTGCGGCGTCCAGTGCGAGTGCGATGACCAGTTCGCCGACGGACGCATCGAACGTCGTCGACGACACAGCGAGCACCCGGGCATCGGATGCCGGTGCGTGCCGGGCCCGTTGGTCCTGGACGGCGTTGTGGAGTCCGCGGTGCGTGACGGCGACGCCCTTGGGCCGTCCGGTGGATCCCGAGGTGTAGAGGACGTAGGCGAGGTGGTCGGGTCGCAGAGTCGAGCGACGGTCGCGATCGGTGATCGCTGCGTCCGACAGCGCCGCGACCGCGGCGAGTGTGGCGGGATCGTCGACCGTGATCCGGACGACGTCGGTCGGGAACGGTGCCGCCGTGTCCGTGAGCACCAGCGTGGGCGCCGCCTCGGTCAGGATGTCCGCGAGCCGAGCCCTCGGCTGCTCGGGATCGATCGGGAGGAACGCGGCTCCCGCGCGGCTGATCGCCGCGACGAGAACGAGGTACCGCGCCGACCTGGCGACGGCGACCGCGACGACGGTCTCGGGACCGGCACCGAGCGCGATCAGACGGCGCGCCCACCGGTTCGACGCTCGTGCCCACTCGTCCCGCGTGAGAACGGTGTCGCCCTCGATCACCGCGACTGCGGAGCCGTCCGCGTGGGCGTCGAGCAGGGCGGGGAGCGTCGTCGGGGTCGTGCGGGCGTCGGGATGCGTCCACGTGTCGGGCTCGTCCGCTCCGCGGATCGCGATGTCGCCCACTGCGATCTCGGAACCCGGGGCCGCCGCGCGCAGCACGTGCTCGAGGACGGAAGAGAGGCATTCCGCGGTCGTGTGATCGAACAGGTCGCACGCGTAGGTGAGGACGACCGCGAGGCCGGCGCCGGCGGGGCGGACGTCGACGGTGAGGTCGAAGGTCGCGGGTGCCGGCCCGACGTCGAGCACCTCGATGTCGGGACTGCCCTGGAGCGGATCCACGTCCTGGAAGGCCAGCACGACTTGGAAGACCGGGTGATGCGCCGACGTGCGAGCCGCACCGAGGGTGTCGACCACGTGGTCGAACGGGACGTGCGCGTGCGCGAAGGCGTCCACCGTCTCGTCTCGGGTGCGGGAGAGCAGCTCGGCGAACGACTCCGACGGATCCACGCGGGTGCGCAGCACGACGGTGTCGACGAACAGGCCGACGAGGTCGTCGAGCGCAGGATCCGGTCGACCCGAGATCGGTGATCCCACCGCGATGTCCGTCGACCCGGTCCAGCGCGCGAGGGCGACGGCGAGGGCGGTGTGCACGACCATGAACACCGTGGCCCGGTGAGCGACGGCGAGCTCGCTCAGTGCGGCCACGGTCGCGTCGTCGAGATCGAGGCGCACCGCGGCACTCGCCCGGCCGCGCCGCTCCGGGCGCGGTCGGTCGAGCGGCATGTCGAGGACGTCGGGCAGTCCGGAGAGACGGCACTTCCACCACGCCGCCGCGTCGGAGTCGACGCCCAGTTCCGTCTGCCGCACAGCGACGTCGGCGTACTGCACCGACAGTGGCGACTGTGCCGGTACTCGTCCGGAGCGATGGGACTGGTACGCCGACCGCAGGTCTCGCGTGAGAGGGGCGAGAGACAGACCGTCCGCGGCGATGTGGTGCACGGTCAGCAGCAGGACGTGCTCGTCGTCGGCGAGGCGCAGCACCTCGGCCCGCAGGGGTGGTTCGGTGGCCAGGTCGAACCGCGTGGTCCGGGCATCCGACAGTCGCTCCACCAGTGCGTCGGGTGCGACGGCGGTGACCGTGAGGGTGGTCGGCGCCGGGGGCGGCAGCACGACCTGGTGCACGACACCGTCCGCATCGGCGTAGACGGTACGGAGGATCTCGTGGCGAGTCATGACGTGACCGATCGCGGACGACAGCGCGCCGAGATCCAGGTCGCCGCGGACGCGCAACGCCAGCGGCATGACGTAGGACCCCGGTTCGTACCGGTCGAGGAACCACATCCGGTGTTGGGCGTGCGTGAGCGGGATGCGGTCGGGACGCGCAGCGTGGAACCCGTGGTCGGTGTACGCGTCTCCCGCATCGACGGCGGCAGCCAGCCCCGCGATGGTCGAGACGTCGAAGAGCGTGCGGAGCGTCAGGTCGCGTCCGGTCGCCGACCGGATGCGCGCGACGACCCGCGCCGCGCTGAGGGAGGTGGCGCCGAGCGCGAAGACGTCGTCGTCGGCACCCACCGGAGCGGAGGTCTGCAGGACGGCCTCCACGATGTCCGCGACGACACGCTGGGTCGGTGTGAAGGGAGTGCGGTGGACCCGGCCGCGGCGCGCGGGTGCGGGCAGCGCACGCTTGTCGACCTTGCCCGACGCGGTGAGGGGAACGGTGTCGATCTCCACGATGTCGTCGGGGACCAGATGGCGCGGAAGCGACGAGCGCAGCGACTGCAGCAGCGCCTCCGTGACGGCTGAACGGCCCTGTGCCGGAACGACGTATGCGACCAGTCGATCTCCGACGACCGCTGCCACCGCGCGGTCGATCAGGCCCGACCTCGTCAGCACGGCCTCGATCTCCGCCGGCTCGACGCGCACGCCGCGCACGGACAGCTGGTCGTCGCTCCGGCCGAGGAAGTACAGGTCGCCGGCGGCGGACCAGCGGACGCGATCGCCGGTCCGGTAGAGACGAGATCCGTCCGGTCCGGCGACGAACCGCTCCGCGGTCAGCGCGGTGCGATGCGCGTAGCCGCGGGCCAGTTGCGCACCACCGAGATACAGCTCGCCGGGGACGTCGACGGGAACGGGACGCAGGGCGTCGTCCAGCACGAGGGTCGTCGTGTTCCACACCGGCCGCCCGAGGGGGACGTCCGTCGTGTCGGCGTCGGTCACGACGTGGGCGGTGACGTCCACCGCCGCTTCGGTCGGCCCGTACAGGTTCACCACTCGTACGGGGAGCACGGCGCGGACGGCGGCGGCGACCCCCGCGGGCAGCGCTTCGCCCGACGAGAGGATCGTGCGCAGCGACGTGCAGGCGGCGAGGCCCGGTGCGTCCGCCATGAGCGCCAGCATCGACGGGACGGCGTGCACCACGCTGACGCGGTGCCGTGCGATCAGTTCCACCAGCAGATCGGCGTCGCGGTGGTCGTCCGGATCCGCGACGACGACGCGGGCACCGATCTGCCACGGCAGGAACAGCTCCCACACCGAGACGTCGAAGGTGGCGGGTGTCTTGTGGAGCACGATGTCGTCCGCGGTGACACCGACGAACTCGGCGCGCCAGCGCAGTTGGTTCACGATCGCGGCGTGCGACACCCCGACACCCTTGGGCTGCCCGGTGGAGCCGGACGTGAAGAGCACGTAGGCGAGGTGGTCCGGGCGCAGGGGTGCGAGGCGATCGTCGTCGGTGAGGGGTGTGTCGGAGAAGGACCCTAGGGGCGCATCGCTGATCGTGATCCATTCGACCGCCTCGGGAAGCGTTGCCGCACTCCCGATACCGAGCCGCGCTCCCGACATGGTCACCGTGTGTCGGAGCCTCTCGGCGGGATGGCCGGGATCGAGCGGGACGTAGTGCGCGCCGGTGGCCACGACGGCGTGCACGGCGACGAGCAGATCGATCGACCGCTCGAGCGCCACCGCGACGGCCGTCTCCGGTCCGGCGCCGCGGCTGATCAGGTACCGGGCGAGGCGGTGGACGCGAGCCGAGAACTCGGCTCGGGTGACGTGTCGATCGCCGTGAGTGAAGGCCACACGGGACGGATCCAGAGCCGGCACGGCGCCCGGGAGTGTGGTGGGGACGAGGGGGTGCCGGGTGGAGTTCCACGTCTCGGTGACGAGGGTGCGCTCCGTCGCCCCGAGCAGGTCGATCTCGGCGAGCACACGCGAGGGGTCGAGTGCCTCGAGCACCCGCAGGAGTCGGTCCAGCAGTCGGTCCACGGCGTCGGTGTCGAGGACGTCGCGGCGGTGCGTCGCGCGCACGACGAGGCTCTCTCCCGGTTCGACCGCCAGGGACAGCGGGTAGTGCGTCGCGTCCCGCGCCTCGACGCCGAGAACGGAGAGGTCACCCGCCGCCGCGGTCAGAGCGGTGCGATCCAGTGGATACGACTCGAAGGCGAGCGACGTGTCGAATCCGGCGCCCGGCCCGACCTCCGCCTCGATGGCGGACGGAGCGAGGTGATGATGATCGAGCAGCGCGGCCTGCTCACGCTGCAGTCGCTGAGCCGACTCCCGCACCGTCGCTGTGCGATCGAGCCGCACGCGAACCGGAACGGTGGAGATGAGGAGCCCCACCATGGATGCGGAACCGTCCAGCTCGGCCGGTCGGCCCGAGACGGTGGCTCCGAAGACGACGTCGGTACGGCCCACCGCGGAGCCCAGTACGAGTGCCCACGCGAGTTGCACGAGGGTGTTGACCGTGACCCCCGCGGCGCCGGCGCGCGCCACGAGTTCGGCGGTGCGCTCGGTGCTCAGCGTCGCGATGCGCTGTCCCGGTGCCTCGTCGGTTCCGGAACCGTGCGCGGGAGCGAGCAGCGTCGCCTCGGTCGACCCGGTCAGGGCCTCCGACCATGCCGCGAGCGAGGCCGTGGTGTCGCGTTCGCTCACCCACTGCAGGAAGCCGCGGAGTGAAGGCGGCGCGGGCCGGGGGTCCTCGCCGGCGTAGTCGGCCAGGAGGTCGGCGAGGACGATCGGCAGGGACCAGCCGTCGAGGAGCAGATGGTGATGGGTGAGCACCAGGGTGTGCCGCTCGTCCCCGGTGCGCAGCAGAGCGACGCGCAGCAGCGGTGCGGTGGCCACGTCGACGGCGACGCCGCGATCGTGCGCGAGGAAGGCGTCGAGCACGGCGGCAGGGTCGGGATCGGCCCGGACGTCCACTTCCGTCCACGGCACCGTGACGGATGCCGCGATCACCTGGACGTCCGTCCCGTCGGCGGTGGTGTCGAAGGCGACCCGCAGCGCGTCGTGACGGTCCAGCAGCGAGTGCGCGGCCCGCTGCAGACGGCCGCCATCGACCGCTCCACCGAGGTGCACGATCGTCTGCACCACATAGGGATCGACGCTCCCGGCGGCGAGGCGGGCATGCATCAGCAGGCCCGCCTGCAGTGGCGCGGTGGGCAGGACGTCGATCAGCGTGGGATGACGCCCGGTCCACCCGTCGACATCGAATGGTGTCGCATCGACCAGCGGGAAGTCCGACGGTGACCGCCCGCCAACGCCGGGGGTGTCGACGTGCCGCGCGACGGCCGTCGCCGCCTCGACCCACAGCGAGACGAAGGCCTCGACGTCCGCGTCCGCCAGGACGGCGTCGAGCGTGCTCAGTCGTGCGATCAGGGTGTCCCCGAGGACGACGGTGTCGATCTCGAGCACGGCGGCCGCACCCAGGTCGTCGGGCCGTGGTCCCGACAGCGGGGAGATGCCGGGAACCGGGAGCCAGTCACCGGTGTCCGTCGTCGTCATCCTGCCGAGGTGCGCGAACGAGATCTGCGGTGTCCAGCGCAGGGCGTCGCGCGCGTCGTCGTCGGCCCCGTGCCGCAGCAGCCCGTAGCTCGCGCCGTGGTCGGGAATTCGTGCGAGGTGGTCCTTGACCCGCCGGATCGTCTCGCCCGCAGCAGGTCCGCCGCGCAGCGCCTCGGCGAGGTCGAGACCCGTGAGGTCCAGTCGTACGGGGAACACCGTGGTGAACCAGCCGACGGTGCGCGCGGTGTCGGCGCCGGGAACCAGGTCGTCCTCCCGTCCGTGTCCCTCGAGTTGGACGAGCCTCGTCGGTGCGTCGTCCTGTCGCCAGGCGGCCAGCGCGAGGGCGAGCGCGGCGAGGAGCGCGTCGGTCGGCCCGGCGTGGAACAGGGTGGGCGCGCGGACCAGTAGTGCGTCGGCGATCTCTGCTGGAAAGGCGACGTCCCGGGCCGTCGTGTCCCGTACCCGATCCACGACTGGGTCGAGAAGTCGTTGTCCGAGAACGGGATCCGGGCCGTCCAGAACGCCGGTCCAGTACGGCAGCCGCGCGCTCGCGTCGTGCGCTGCGAGACCGGACGACCAGCGCCGCATCGACGTGCGGACGGGGGCGAGAGTCGGTGCGGCCCCGTCGCGCACCGCGGCCCACGACGCGACGAGATCGGCGACGAGGACGCCCCACGACACCACGTCCACCACCAGGTGGTGCGCCGCGATCACGAGTCGTCCCGCCGTGTGCTCGCCGACGCCGTTCCAGCCGAGCCCGAGCATCACGCCGTTCTCGGGATCGAGTGTCGCGACGATGTCCTCCACCGCGAGATCGGCGCCGCGGCGCAGCAGTCCGTCGACCCGGACGGCATCCCGCGGGCGCACCTCGAGGTGTACGCCGTCCGCGTCGCGGACGAGCACGGAGCGCAGCATGTCGTGGTGCGCGACCACGGCCTCGATCGTGGACACCAGGGATGCGCGGTCGATGCCGACCGGGAGCGAGAGCGTGAGGGTCTGAGCGAACCGATCCGGTGTTCCGCCGCGCTCCAGCAGGTGGCGCACGATGGGTGTCGGGTCGACGCGGCCGATGCCGCTGCCGGGTGGCTCGTCGACGGTGCCGACCGTGTCCGCCACGCGCGCGAGCCCGGCGGCACTGCGTTGTTCCACGACGTCACGAGCGCTGATCCGCACGCCCGACGCCGCCGCGACGGTGACCAGTCGGATCGAGAGGATGCTGTCACCGCCGAGCGCGAAGAAGTCGTCGTCGACCCCGACATCGTTGCGGGACAGCACGTGTGACACCGCGTCGAGCAGCCGCCGCTCGACGTCGGAGGCGGGTTCACGGCGGGTCGTGGTCCGGCGCTCCGGCTCGGGGAGTGCGCGGACGTCCACCTTGCCGGAGGCGCTCAGCGGGAGCGCGTCCAGCGGCACCACGTGCACCGGGACGAGGTGGCTCGGCAGCGTCCGGACGGCGGCGGCGAGAACGTCCGCGGGGTCGGCGTCACCGGTCACGTACGAGACCAGCTGCTCGCTGTCGCCGTCACGGCGGACCACTGTGACGGCCTGCGTCACACCGGGAACCGCGACGAGGGCCGTGTCGATCTCGCCGGGTTCGACGCGGCGTCCTCGTACCTTGACCTGACTGTCTGTGCGCCCCAGATACTCCAGGTCACCGGACGACGTCCACCGTGCGCGGTCACCCGTGCGGTACAGCCGCGTTCCGTCGACCCCGGCCACGAAGCGCGCCGCGGTCTCCGCCGACCGTCCGACGTACCCGCGGGCCAGGCCGGCTCCGGCGAGGTGCAGCTCACCCGGAACTCCGACCGGGACGGGTCGCAGGCGGGAGTCGAGCACCACGGCGCGCACTCCGGGCAGGGGACGCCCGATGGTGACGGTTCCGGACTCCGCCAGCGGCGCGGTCCCGGTGGCCCACACCGTGGTCTCGGTGGGCCCGTAGTCGTTGTGCAGCAGGAGGTCCGGTGACGTCGACCACCGGGACGCCAGCGCGGGCGAGCACACGTCGCCGACGCTGAGGACCTGTCGCAGCGACGGAGCTTCGGTCGGGGACAGTGTCTCGAGCACCCGCGGAGTCAGGATCGCGTGGGTGATCGATTCTCGTCGCAGCAGATCCTGCAGAGGTGCACCGGAGTACGCGTCGGAATCGGCGACGACGAGGCAGCCGGACAGTGCGAGGGCGAGAAGGTGTTCCGAGATCGACGCGTCGAAGGTTGGAGCCGCGACGGCGAGGACGCGACTGCCCCCGACCTCCGGAACCCGTGTCTCGGGACCGCGTGCGCGGTGGCCGGCCACGACACCGTGCAGTCCGGCGTGGGTGATCGCGACGCCCTTCGGACGGCCGGTGGAGCCGGAGGTGTACATGACGTAGGCGAGGTCGGTGATCGCCGGCCGCTCCCTCGTCAGCGGCTCCGGTGCGACGTCCGTGACGGCCACCCGGGTCGTTCCGCTCGGCAGATCGACGGGATGTCGATCCGTCGTGACGACGAGGGTCACCCCGGATTCGGCCAGCACGGCGGCGAGCCGCTCGACGGGGTCCGCGGGGTCGACCGGGAGGAACGCGGCACCGGTGCGCACGACGGCCCAGAGCGCGATCACCTGGTCGACGGACCGCGGAAGTGCCAGCGCCACCACGGTTCCCGGAGTCGCCCCCGCATCGCGGAGAGTGCGGGCGAGGCGCCCGGAGGCGTCGTCGAGTTCGCCGTACGTGAGCGTGGCCGTTCCGCCGCGCACGGCCGGCGCCGCCGGGTCGCTGCGCACGACCGCCGCCATGAGGTCCCCCAGCGTCGTCGCCGTCGGTGCCGGCCCGCCCGACCGGTCGAGCAGATCGGACGCCTCGCCGTCGTCCAGGAACGCGAGATCGCCCACGGTGGTGTGGTCGTCCGCCGCGACGATGCCGCCGAGGAGTCGCGTCAGCCGCACGCCGTGCCGGTCGATGTCGAAGGCGTCGTAGCGCTCCGGGTTCCACTGGATGTCCAGCGTCAGTGTGTCGCCGGTGTAGATGTTGATCGCGGTGTCGTGGACGGGCCCCGACGACAGGATGCCGACGGGAGCCGAGATGTCGTCGAACTGCAACGGGGCGACGAACGGCATGATGTTCACGACGGGGCCGAAGGAGACGCCGAACGGCCGCACCTCCGGTGCCAGAAGCTGATCCCAGTCCCGGAAGCGTTGGTGCCGAAGCGCCCCGGTGATCTCCCGCCGTACCTGTACGAGCAGTTCTCGCACCGTCGTGGTCGCGTCGACCGTCAGCCGCAGCGGCACCAGATTGGCCATCATCCCGGCCGTCGCCCGCAGAGCGGCGGTGGTGCGTCCGGTGACGGGGAAGCCGAGGACCACGACGTCGGTGTCGAGCACCCGCGACTGATGCACGGCGAGAGCGGCGACGACGGCGAGCGGGTCGGCTGCGGTTCCCCTCGGCTGGGTCCACGGCAGGCGCGTCGCGACGGGTTGCCGGGGTGCGCTCGGGGGTGCCGCCGACAGGGCCGTGGGGCCGCCGACGTCGGCGAGGTGCTCGCGCCAGTGGGCGAGGTCGGTGTCGTGGCGACGTGACGCGGCGTAGGCGACCTCCGCATCGTGGATGCGGGCGGCGGTGTCGGGCGTCGGCGCCGGTCCCGGAGCCGACGTCCCCGAGTAGTGGCCGGCGATCCGTCCGAGGAGGGTGAAGGCGCCCTGGCCGTCGAGCACCACGTGGTGGGCTCGCAGATACAGGAACGTGCGGTGATCGTCGAGTCGGAGGAACACGCATCGAACCAGCACGGTTCCGTGGAGATCGACGGGCTCGCGGAACTCGGCGCGCATCCACGCGTGAGCGGACGCCTCGGGGTCGGCGTCGCCGCGCAGGTCGAGCACGTCGAGGTTCATGACGGCGTCCTCGACGTGGATCAGACACGGCTCGTCGTCCTCTCCCTGCGCGAGGCGGGTCTGCCGCAGGCCGGACTCGGTGCCCGCGGCGTACATCGCCCGTTCCAACCGAGCGAGGTCGACACCCGAGCCGACCGGAGCGGAGATGTCGACGTACAGGGCGACGGTGAGAGCCGCGTCGGGATCGAGGCGCTGGGCCAGCCAGAACGGCCGTTGCGCACCCGTCAGGGGAACCCGGGCGGGGCCGCCGTCCGGTTCGGGGGACACGACCGCCCCCTCGTTCCGGTCGTCTCCCACAGGACGAAACCTATCCGCGGGAATTGCCCGTTCGGTCGGGCTCGCCGTCTTCTGGAGGACTCACAGGAGGCGGCGACGACTGCTGGTCCGGGCCACGCCCCACGGCTCGGGAAGAGAGACACATTAATAGTTGTTTACCTCAGGTATCTATCTATATAGTTGCAGACAGCAAGTAAACGAGTTCGAGGAGAGATCGCCGTGGCCGTCCACACCGAGACAGCAGAGCTGCTGATGGAAGAAGTCTTCCGCTTCGGCCGCGCACTGCGCGTGGCCGTGTCGACGGGGGACGACCGCACCGAGTTGCCGGCCGCCCTGGTCGGCGTACTGGGAACGCTCGCCACCCACGGCGAGTGCCGACAGTCCGAACTGGCGAACGCCATGTGCACCAGCCAGTCCGTGCTCAGCCGCCAGCTCGCCGAGCTGGTGGACGCGGGCCACGTCGTGCGTACTCCCGATCCCGACGACGGACGTGCCACCCGGGTTCGGGTGTCCGACGCCGGACTCGCCTGCTTGGACCGCATCAAGGAGCACCGAGTCGCACGGTTGTCCCGCATGTTGGGGGACTGGGACGAGGACCAGGCGAATGCCGCCCTCGACTCCATCCGTCGACTCACGTCCACCTTCACCGACGAGGCGCAGGCCCGGCACTCCGGCCAGCGCATCCTCTCGCATAACTGAGAATAGGAAGAACCACAGACATGACCGTCACACACG
Source organism: Rhodococcus sp. BP-160 (assembly GCF_019836205.1). Taxonomy (NCBI): domain Bacteria; kingdom Bacillati; phylum Actinomycetota; class Actinomycetes; order Mycobacteriales; family Nocardiaceae; genus Rhodococcus; species Rhodococcus sp. BP-160. The sequence goes on along the minus strand of NZ_JABUEK010000003.1, from coordinate 44,963 downwards.
ACACTCCGCCCTCCCGGGTGAGTGACACCGATCAGCTCTCGGCTCCCGCCGAGGCCGCCGCGGACTCGACCCCGATGACGCACCGGCAGATCCTCGAGGCCCTGATCGGTCTGCTCGCCGGGCTCTTCACCGCCCTGCTCAGCACGACCATCGTCTCGACCGCCCTGCCCACCATCATCGGTGACCTGAAGGGCTCGCAGACCGCGTACGCCTGGGTCATCACGACGGCACTGCTCGCCAACGCGGCCTCGACGCCGATCTGGGGCAAGCTCGCCGACCTCTTCAACAAGAAGCTGCTGGTCCAGAGCTCACTCGTCATCTTCGTCATTGGCTCCGTCATGGCCGGCCTCGCGCACAACGTGCCGATCCTGCTCGCCGCTCGCGTGGTGCAGGGCATCGGCATGGGTGGTCTGACCGCACTCGTCGTCGCCATCATCGGCAGCATCGTGTCTCCTCGTGAGCGCGGTCGCTACTCCGGCTACATGGGCGCCGTCATGGCCGTCTCGATGTCCGGCGGCCCGATCCTCGGCGGCGTCATCGTCGACAGCCCCCTCGGGTGGCGCTGGTGCTTCTTCGTCTGCATCCCGCTCGCCGTCATCGCTCTGCTGCTGCTGCAGCGCACGCTGCACATCACCACCGAGCGCAAGGACGACGTCTCCATCGACTGGCTCGGCGCGCTTCTCCTCACCGCCGGTGTGTCCGTGCTGCTCATCTGGGTCTCGTTCGCCGGCAAGGCCGGGTACTACGACTGGATCTCCCGTGAGACCGCGATGTACGTCGGCGGCGGTGTCGCTCTGCTGATCCTCACCGTCCTCGTCGAGGCGAAGGTCAAGAGCCCGATCATCCCGCTCAAGATCGTCACCGAGCGCACCACCGGACTCGCCATCATCGCCTCCGTCGCCGTGGGTGTCGGCCTGTTCGGCGCCACCACCTTCCTGGGTCAGTACTTCCAGACCGCTCGTGGCTACTCGCCCACCGCGGCAGGCCTGCTCTCCATCCCGCTCGTCGCCGGCATGCTCGTCTCGTCGGTCGGCTCCGGTCAGCTGATCTCCCGCTTCGGCAAGTGGAAGCCCTTCATCGTCACCGGTTCCTTCCTGCTCGTCGTCGGCTTCGGTCTGCTGGGCACGCTCGATCACGCCACCAACCTGTGGCTCGTGGGCGTCTTCATCGCCATCGTCGGCCTGGGCACCGGCATGCTGATGCAGAACCTCGTCCTCGCCGTCCAGAACACGGTCAGCGTGCAGAACATCGGCGCCGCATCGTCCACCGTCGCCTTCTTCCGTACCTTCGGTGGAGCCATCGGCGTCTCGGTCCTGGGCTCGGTTCTCGCCACCCGCGTCGCCGACAACTCGGCCTCCGGACTCGCCGCCCTCGGTGTCCCCGCCGGCTCCAACGGCGGCGGCACCCTGGACATCGGATCGCTGCCCGACCCGATCGCCGCGGTCATCCGTACCGCCTACGGTGACGCCACCGGACGCATCTTCCTGATCGCCGGGTTCGTCGCACTGGTCACCGTGCTCGCGGTGCTGTTCATCCCGAACCGCCCGCTGCGCACCACGATCGACCTGAAGCCGCAGGGTGAGCAGGCCGTGCCCGTCGAGGGCTCGGACGTGCAGGGCGAGACTGTCGTGGACATGCAGAAGGACGAGGCTCGCACCGACACCGCGGACACCACGGAGATCGCACCGGTGACCGCTCCCGTCGGCAAGCACGAGGCCGCGGAGGGCTCCGCACCGTTCGACGGACTGAGCACCGATGCCCGCGACCGGCTGCTGTCGCTGCTGCTGCCCAAGCCCGCGGAGACCCTCGACGCACTCGAGGAGGCCGAGGTGCTGCGCGCCGAGGTCGCCGAGCTCCAGCAGGAACTCGACTCCAAGATGCTGAGCTTCGACGCCGTGTGCGAACGACTGCGCCGGTTGGGTCTCAGCGAGGACCAGATCGCTCGCGTTCTCGGTGACGTCCACGTGCCGGACGTGCACTCGCGATTCGACGCCTCGCACAACTAGTTCGACGACGACAGAGCGGACGCACCCGATTCGGGTGCGTCCGCTCTCTCGTGCGTGGGATGCACGGGTTCCGTGATGTGCACACCCCTTCTATCCGGCGGACGAGGGTGTGCGGCGCGGGAACCTGTGTGCGCGAGCGCTCATCGGCCGTTGCAGGGGGTGTGTTCACCGGCAGTGGTGACTGCACACACCTTTCAGTCAGCTACACGGGGTGTGCGGACACCGAGAGGGGTGTGCGCTCCGGCCCAGACGCTGGACCAGTCGACCTACTGCACCGTCACGGGCATGCTCGCGTACCCGCTCGCACCGTCGGGAACGGTGTCGACGCGCACGTCCGTCTGCACCTCACCGGTGCCGTCGGTGGCCCGAGCCTCGATGCGGTGCTGGCCGGAGGTGGCCGTCCAGGCGTACGACCATTGGCGCCAGGTGTCGCGCGAGTACTCGTCGGAGAGGGTGGTCTCGGTCCAGGGGCCGTCGTCGACGCGGACCTCGACACGGGAGATGCCTCGATGCTGGGCCCACGCGACGCCGGCGATCATCACCGTGCCCGCCTGGACGTCCTTGCTGCCGACGGGGGTGTCGATACGGCAGGCTGTCTTGATCGGTCCGCGCTCGGACCATCCGCGGTCGGTCCAGTACGCGCGAGCCTGGCTGAACTTGGTCACCTCGAGGTCGGTGACCCACTTGGTCGCCGAGACGTAGCCGTACAGGCCGGGGACGACGAGGCGCGCCGGATAGCCGTGCTCGATCGGCAGCGGCTCCCCGTTCATGGCGACGGCGAGCATGGCGTCGCGCCCGTCCATGAGGACGTCCAGCGGGGTGCCGGCCGTGAAGTCGTCGTGCGACGAGGACAGCACCATGTCGGCCGATGCCTGCGGACGTGCTTGTGCCAGAATGTCTTTCAGGGCGTAGCCGGTCCAGGTGGCGTTGCCGACGAGGTCGCCGCCGATGGGGTTGGACACGCAGGTGAGCGTCACCATCCGTTCGATGGACACGCGCTGTTCGAGATCGGCCAGCGTCAGCGTCATCTCGTTGTCCACCATGCCGTGGATGCGCAGACTCCAGTCCTGCGAGTTCACCCGCGGCACCACGAGAGCGGTGTCGATCCGGTAGAACTCGGCGTTCGACGTGACGTACGGGGACAGGCCGGGAAGCCGGAGATCCGCGGCGGCGGGCACGGGCGGCGCCGGGCTGTCGGGCACCGGGACGGTGAAGGCGTTGCGGTCCTGCGTGACCGCCCGCGTGGAGGCGCCGAGCACCCGTCCCGCGGCGCCGGTCGCGACGGCCGCGGCAGCGCTGATCCCGGCGAGCATCACGAAGCGTCGACGGGAGAACCCCTCCGACGCGTCCGGGTCCGCGCGCTCGACGAGCGACCGTAGGACGAGGATGCCGACCGCGACGCCGACGACGGTGGGGAGGGCTGCGATCGATCCACTGCCGGAGCGCGAGATCGCCGCCAGGACCCCGAGTACGCCGAGAACCACGAACAGTGCCGATCCGATGGGTCGCCGAGCACGTTCGAGGATGCCTGCTCCGGCGGCGAGGAGGGCGATGACGACACCCATACCGATGAAGAGGGCGAGCTTGTCGGAGGTGCCGAACGTGTCGATGGCCCACTCGCGGACGCCTGCGGGGGTGTTGTCCACCGCGGCCGACCCCACAGCGACGATCGGTGACGAGTCCGGGCCGACCACGGCGGCGAGGAGTTCACCGACACCGAGCACGAGGGCGGCCGAGAGGATTCCGGACAGGGCCCTGCGCATCACGTTCACTGTGTCACTCTAGTCGCGCGAGCACCGTGTCCGAATAGTCGTTTCCGAAGGTGCCGTGGGGATCCACTCGCTCGCGTTCGGCCACGACGTCGTCGAAGCGCGGGTACAGCGAACGAAGTGTGCCCGCGGTGAGGGAGTGCAGCTTGCCCCAGTGCGGTCGTCCACCGACATCACGAGCGATCGCCTCCACCGCGTCGAAGTACCCACCCACCGGCCGCCGGTGGTACTGGTGGACCGCGACGTAGGCGGTGTCACGGCCGTGCGCGGTGGACAACCAGACGTCGTCGGCGGCGGCGCAGCGGACCTCGACCGGGAAGGTCACGCGGTAACCGGTCCGCGCGATCCAGGCCTCGATCGCGCGGATCACGCTCGGCACGGACTCGGGCGGCACCGCGTACTCCATCTCGCGGAAGCGGACCCGACGGGAGGACGCGAACACGGACGAGCTGCGATCGGTGAACGTACGACCCGACCAGGCCGCCGCCGACACCGTGTTCACCCTCGGGATGATGGACGGGATTCGCGTCGTCACGCGATTGATCACCTCGAAGGCGCTGTTGGACAACAGTTCGTCGTCGATCCAGGACGACACGCGGCCCACGGGAGACAGTGGCGTGTCGGCGGGCAGCCGCGTGTTGCGCTTGGTCAGCACCCGATCCGTGTGCGGGAACCAGTAGAACTCCGGATGGTCGACGTCGCGCATGTCGTCGGGGAAACGCTCGAGTGCCTCGCCGAGGCGACCCGGGGTCTCCTCGGCGTGCAGCGCGAAGGCCGGAACGCACCGCATCGTCACGGCGGTCAGGATCCCGAACGCCCCGAGGCCGAGTCGCGCGCACTCGAACAGCGGCCCGTCCGACACCGTGACCTCCGTGCCGTCGGCCAGCACCAGTCGCGCCCCGACCACTTGGGCGGACAGCCCGGCGAACCGCGCCCCGGTGCCGTGCGTGCCGGTCGAGATCGCACCCGCGAGTGTCTGCACGTCGATGTCGCCCATGTTGGTCAGCGCCAGTCCGCGGGCATGCAGGAGATCGTTCAGGGTGTGCAGCCGCGTTCCGGCGCGCACGGTGACGTCGGTGGTGCCGTCCGGTCCCGCGGCCACACCCTCGATGCCCGTCAGATGGTCGAGCGCCACCAGGACGCCGTCCGTCAGCGCGGCGCCGGTGAACGAATGGCCTGCTCCGACCGCGTGGACCCGGCCCTGCGCGCGCACGACGACGTCCGGGATCTCGTCGGCGCTGTGTGGTCTCACGATCGACACGGGCCGTGCGCGCTGGTTTCCCGCCCAGTTCGTCCATTCGGTCATGGATGGATACAAGTACTGGACAACCGTCCAGGTCAACCCCCTAGACTTCGACCATGACCGTGCGCCTCCCCGCCGATCTCCGGCGTTCGCAGCTGATCGAGGCCGGGCTCACCGTGGCAGCGGAGGCCGGGATCGCCGCCGTCACCGTGCGCGCCGTCGCCGAACACGCGGAGGCCTCGCTCGGCGTCGTCCACTACTGCTTCGAGAACAAGGAAGCGCTCGTCACGGCCATGGGCGAGGCGTTGGTCCAGGAGCTCGGCGCCGCCGTCGGCACGGCCCTGCACGCTGCCGCCGCCGACGGTCGGCGGGACTGCGCCGGCCCCCGTGCGCTGCGCGAGATACTGCACCGCGGCGTGGCCGCACTCTGGTCGGTCATCGAGAGCACGGCCGACCGGCAGCTGCTCACCTACGAGATCACCGCCTACTCGGTGCGCTCCGCGGGAGCCGGACCCGGCATCGGCACGTTGCAGTACCGCGTCATGGACACCGAGACGGAGAGCTTCCTCGAGGCGGCGGCCGAGGCATCACGGATGCGGTGGACCGAACCGATGGCGTCGTTGACGCGTTCCGCACTGGCGACCATCGACGGGGTGGTTCTCCGGTGGCTCGTCGACCAGGACACTCTCGCCGTCATCGCGGAACTCGACGACCTGGCCGCGCGCATCGCGGCGAAGGCGGTGCCGTCGTGACCGTGCTCGATCGGCTCGGTGCCGCGACGGCAGAGCTCGACCCGCCGCTGCTCGCGATCGACCAGGAGTCGCTCGCGGCCAACCTCGCGGACCTGGTGCGACGGGCCGGCGGTACTCCCATCCGTCTCGCGTCGAAATCCGTCCGTATCCGCGGTGTCCTCGAGCGTGCGCTGGTCGTGCGGGGGTTCGCGGGCGTCATGGCCTACTCGCTGCGAGAGGCCTTGTGGCTGAGCGAGGTACCGGACATCCTCGTCGGCTATCCGACCGTGGATCGACAGGCGCTCGCCACCCTGGCCGCGGACGCCGACGCGTGCCGCCGCATCACTCTCATGATCGACTCGCGAGCACACCTCGACGTGATCGACGCCGCCGGTCCGTGGGCAGCTCCGGTGCGGGTGTGTCTCGACGTCGACGCGTCGCTCCGCATCGGACCCGCACACATCGGCGTTCGTCGGTCGCCGCTACGTCGTCCGGCCGAGGTAGCCGCGCTGGCGCGGGAGGCGGTCCGGCGCGGCGCGTCCGTCGTCGGCGTCATGTTCTACGAGGCGCAGATCGCGGGGCTGCCCGATTCCGGACGAGCGGTGCGGTGGATGAAGCGGAAGTCGGCGTCCGAGTTGGCCTTCCGGCGACGCGCCGTGGTCGATGCCGTGCAGGACGAGGTGGGCGTGCTCGAGATCGTGAACAGTGGCGGCACCGGGTCGATCGAGGTGTCGGCTGCGGATCCGGCGGTGACCGAGGTGACGGCGGGATCCGGCTTGTTCGCGCCGACGCTGTTCGATCGCTACGACGCGTTCACTGCACGACCGGCGCTGTTCTTCGCGCTCCCCGTCGTCCGCACGCCGACGCGGACCATCGCGACAGCGTTCTCGGGTGGGTACATCGCCTCGGGACCGACGGGGGCCTCTCGCGTGCCGTCACTGATCGGACGCGGGGCGTTGATCCGCACCGAGGGGGCCGGGGAGGTCCAGACGCCGGTGGCGGGATCCGGTGCGGCGGTGGGGGATCGGCTGTGGTTCCGGCATGCCAAGGCCGGTGAGGTGTGCGAGCGCTTCACCGAGGCACACCTCGTGTCCGCGGACGGTTCTCGCACGACACTGCCCACCTACCGCGGTGAGGGCCGGGCCTTCGGCTGACCGGCATCACTCGTCGGGGCTCACCCGCATGAAGGCGCCGACCAACGACAGCTCCGCCGGTGTCGAGGGCAGATAGTGCGTCAGCGCGGGTGAGCGGACGACGTATGCGGCCCACTGCCCCCGCGACAAGGCGACGTTGATGCGGTTGCGCGACAACAGGAACTGCATGCCGCGCGGCACGTCCTCGGGGGCCGACGCGGCCATGGACACGATCACCACGGCGGCCTCCCGGCCCTGGAACTTGTCGACGGTGCCGCACGAGGCCTCGTGCAGTCCGGCATCGTCGAGCGCCGCGCGCACGGTGGCGACCTGGGCGTTGTAGGCCGCCACCACGAGCAGGTCCGAGGCGCCGAGCGGCCGTGTCTCCCCGTCACACGTCCAGGCCGATCCCACCAGTGACCGTGCGAGTCGGACGATCTCGACCGCTTCCTCTCGCGAGGACGTCGCGTTGTCCTCGTGGTCGACGAGAACTGTGTGCACTCCCGGGTCGACGCCGTCCAGGTGCCGTCCCAGCACTGTGTCGTGCGAGCGGAGCCGTCCGTCGTAGGACAGGTCGGACACCACGGAACACAGCTCGGGGTGCATGCGGCGAGTGGTGGCCAGGAAGTACCCGAGGTCGGCCGGGAGCGTGTCGGAGCCGTCCGCGAGCCAGCCCAGAGCAGAGGTGTCCACCGGTTCGGGGTGGCTGCCCTGGCTCACCTGCGGCAGCTGCTGCGGATCGCCGAGCAGCAGGAGGTTGCGTGCCACCCGCGCCACCGCAATGGTGTTGGCGAGCGAGAACTGGCCCGCCTCGTCGACGACCAGCAGGTCCAGCTCCTGCTCTGCGAACTCTTTGCGGTTGGTGAACGGCCAGGCCGTCGCACCCACGACGCATCCGCCGGTGTGTGTGGCCAGGTAGCCGGAGTACGAGTCCACGCCGAGCCACGAGTGCGTGCTGTCGGACGACCCCTTCTTGGCGACGCTCTCGGGATCGAGCCCGGCGGCGACGACACCGTCGAGAAGGTTCTCGATCACCGAGTGCGACTGGCCGACCACCCCGATGCGCCAGCCGTGATCGCGTGCGAGTGCGGCGATCACTCGCGATCCGGTGTAGGTCTTCCCCGTTCCCGGCGGCCCTTGGACCGCGATGTAGGAATCGTCGAGATCGAGGAGCGACGCCGTGATGGCCGCAGCGACCTGCTCGTCGACGACCTCGGCGAGCGGTGCGCCGGACCGGGTCCGGGGAGGATCACGACGCAGGAGGTCGACCACGGCCGAGGCGCGGACTTCGGGAAGGCGATCCGCTGCCTCCGCCGCGGTGGCGGCGATGGCCTCCCGCAGCGTGGTCGTGTTGACGAAGGCATCGGGCGTCGTGGCGACCGGTGCGACATCGTGGGGTTCGGCGCCCTTGGACAGCGACTCCTCGAGCGTGAGGTGGGCGCCGTCCTCGGACACCTCGACGATCGTTCCGGGCATCGTCCAGCGATACTGCGGGTTCGCGCGTCTGTCGGGCGCGATCCAGTCCGGAGCAGGCGGCGCGTAGAGCACGGTCACCTTCGACCCCACGCGCCCACTGCCGGGCCCGAACTCACCGCGCACCACGCTCGTGCGCCGCTGGACCCGCTTGCCGGGCGGTGTCGCCCACTCGGTCATGGACTCCACCACCTCGACCATGAACACGTCGCGGGTGTCCGCCCACTCGTCCATCGGCGAGGCCAGTCGGTCGAAGTGCGCCCACCAGTAGGGCTTCTCCTCGCGCTGGTGATATCCGACAGCGGCCGCGAGCAGGGCGATCGCCTGCTGGTCGGTCGTGCGTGAGACTGATTCACCGGCAAACTCCCACAGGGCGTCTCGCACCGCGTCCCGGTCCTCGTCGACCGGTTCGGCCGCACCGAGCGGACCCCGGGGCACCACACCCGCGCGCTCGGCGTGACCGAGCAACCAGTCGCGCAGTTCCAGCGTGGAGCGGCAGTCGTACTCGTTGTAGTCGGCGATCTCGGCGAGGACGCCGGCCGCCTCGTCGAGGTCGCCACGGTCGCGCAGATCGCACCACCGCGCGTACTCGGTGATGGAAGCGACGGCGTCTGCCACGTCGCCGCGGTGATCGGTCATGTACAGCGGTTCGAGCTTCTTGATGCTGTAGCTCGGTGCGCCGATGCGCAGGGCGGACCGCACGACGGGATACAGGTCGACGAGGATCTGCTGCCGGAGAAGGTCGTCGACCTCGTTCTCGTACACCCCGTACCGCGAGGCCAGACGCAGCAGAGCCGACTTCTCGTATGCCGCATAGTGATACACGTGCATGCCGGGGAACGCCTCGCGGCGTGCGCGCACGTACTCGACGAAGGCGACGAAGGTGGCCCTCTCCTCGTGCCGGTCGTGGGCCCAGAACGGCCGGAACGCGCCGTCGGACTCCATGACGCCGAAGAGGTACTCGAGCCCCCAGTCGGAGGAGCCGCGTTCGGCGTACAGCGGGTCGCCCTCGAAGTCGAAGAAGATGTCGCCCTCGTCCGGAGCGGGCAGTGCACCGAGAGCGCTCGGGGTGTGCACGTCGACCACCGGTGACCCCGACTGCTCCTGCTGAACCTGGGCGAGGGCCTGCGCGCGCAGGGTGCCGAGGGACCGCTCCGAGAGGTCCGCGACGGAACCGGTGTGTGCGGCCAACTCGTCGATTGTCGTGATCCCCGCGGCGTGCAACGTGGACCGCTGGGAGACGCGCATCCCGGCGACCAGCAACAGGTCACGCTGTGCCTCGACCTCGGGGGTGCAGTGCTCGCACCGGAAGCAGGCGCGAATGTCGAGGTCGGCCCAGGATGCCGGGAGCAGTTGCGTCAGGTGGCCGGACAGCAGGGCCACCATCTCGCGCCGTGCGCGGCGGTAGACGGGGAGGACGTCCGGCAGGTGCACGAGATGGTCGGTGCCGTCACCGAGGACGAGGTGGCCCGTGGCGGACGTGGGAACTCCGACAGCCTCGAGCGCGTCGGCGTACGCCGCGATCTGCAGGACCGACGGGACGCGCTCGGTGCGCGACAGCTTGGTGTCGTGCACCGCATAGGTGTCGGTCGACGGGTCGTGGATCAGGAAGTCGCTGAAGCCGAGGAACTCGCCGTCGAAGAACGTGCCCTGGTAGATGACGGGGACGCGCTGCTGCGCCGCGGCGAGGGTGGCCTGTGCGGCGGCGGCCAGCTCGGACGGGATGCTCTCGGCCGGCCGTTCGATGGTCACGACGCCGCCCGGATGCTCGCGCTCGAGTCTCAGCAGCTCGCGGGCCTCGTGCTGACTGCCGAGGCGCGCGAGCCGGGCGAACATCGCGTCGTCGACCTGCTCGGTCTCGATGCGGCCGAGGTTCGCGTCGAGCGTGCGCAGGAGTGCGTGCTCGCACCGGGACGCCAGCGCGAGGTCCCCTGCGCTGTGGACGAGGGTGTCTCCGGTGACGAACATGCCGCCACCCTAACGAGACCGGCCGACAGGTCAGCGGGTCGCGAGGGCCGGTGCGATCGTCGTGCCCCACGCTTCCTTCAGCTGATCCTCGAACAGTGCCCAGCTGTGCGAGCCCTCGCCGCGCATCGAGATGGTCGCAGGCACGCCCGCCCTCCGCACCGCGTCGGCGAAGATGCCGGTGCACGTGTTCACCATGGCTTCGACGGCTGCTCCACCGAACGGGGGAATGCTGCCGGGCGGGATGCGGTCGACGGGGCCGGGAACACCGCTCGCGGATCCTGCGTAGACAGCCGTTCCGCGGAGGCGGTCGGCGTGGAGGGACGGGTCGTGCTGCGCCCATGCGGGAGCGCCGGGAGGGCCCCACATGTTGAAGGGGTTGTTCAGGGCGCCGCCGATCATGATCGAGATCGCGGCCTGGGCGAGCGGGTTCGACGAGGCGGGGCACCCGCTGATGGACGCCGCGGCACGGTAGAGGCCGGGCGCCTGCACGGCGAGATCGAGTGCCGGACCGCCGCTCATCGACACCCCTGCCACCGCGTTGCGGCGCGTACTGCCGAAGTGCTGGTCCATGACGCCGGGCAGTTCCTGCGTCAGATAGGTCTGCCATTTGTTGGATCCGAGGATCGGATCGTCGGCGAGCCAATCCGTGTAGAAACTCAGACGCCCACCGATGGGGAGCACGACGGTGACGTTCTTGTCGGCGAAGAATCCCGGGGCGCCGGAGTTGTTGATCCAGCCGACTCCGTCCTCGTTGCCCAGGGCGCCGTTGAGAAGGTAGAGCGTGGGGAGCGACCCGCCGCGAGCCGGGCGGAGCACGTCGTTCGGCACGACGCGGTTCATGGCGGGGGAGTAGACGTCGACGACCGAGTGTGTCGGCGAGAGCTGCCGCACCCCGACCACTCGGGCACGCTCCGCAGCGGTGGCGGCGGGCGCCCCGAGAAGAGCCGCGACGACGGCGACGACGATGACGAAAACCAACCTCATGGTCCGATGCTCGCACGGCGGAGGGAACCGTGGGGTTCGGTTTTGTGTCGAACCGGTGACTATTGAGTCACATCAGCCACAATGGCCACATGCCGTTCTTCGAAGGACCCCGAGGTCGCGCCCACTACCGCCAGTGGGGACCCACCGAGGACCCTGCCGCGACCCTCGTGTTCCTGCACGGGCGGGGACAGCACACCGGCCAGTACCACCGGTTCGGCGCTGCCCTGTCAGCACACGGCATCGCCACCTGGGGCCTCGACCACATCGGCCACGGCTTGTCCGAAGGAGAGGCGGCCGACGACGCCGCCTACCTCGACGCGCTGGCGGAGAACGCACGTCATCTCCTCGACGTCGTGGTCGAGGCCGGCCACCGACCTGCGGTGATGGGCCACTCGCTGGGGTCCGCGACCGCGGTGCGGATGCTCGCGACCGGCGGGGGCGCGCCCGCCGTCGTGCTGGTGGCGATGCCGCCGCGCGCGATCTCCCGCGAGGATCTGACGGCAGCGACCCGGTCGCCCACCCTGGCACTGCACGGTGTGGACGACCGCATGGTGCCGATCGACGGCGTCCGAGACCTCGTGCGCGGCATCCCGACGATCACCCTGCGCGAGTACGCCGACGCCGGACACGACCTGCTGCACGAGAAGATCCACCGGACCGTGACCGACGCGGCCGCGGACCACGTCCTCGCGAACGCCTGACGTCAGCTGACGATGATGGTGCGGGTGTGCCACCCGGTCGAACCACCGGGGATCGGCGGGGTGCGCTCCTCGACCTGCGTGTTCCCGTCCTGATCCGTCGCGCGGACCTGGATGTTGTGGTTGCCCGCAGTGGCGTCCCAGTCCCAGAACCACTGGCGCCAGGTGTCGATCGTGTACTGCTCGGCGAGCGTCGCCTCCTGCCACGGTCCGTTGTCGACACGGACCTCGACGCGCTCGATGCCACGCTGCTGCGCCCAGGCGGTACCTGCGACACGGACGGGACCGGGTGTGACGGGGGCGAAGGCGGCCGGCACGTCGATGCGTGACGCCGTCTTGATCGGTGCCTTGTCGCCCCAGCCGCGGTCGGTCCAGTAGGCCGTCGCCTCGTCGAAGCGCGTGAGTTCCCAGTCGACGACCCACTTGGTGGCAGAGACGAATCCGTACAGACCGGGCACGACCTGACGCACCGGGTAGCCGTGCTCGACGGGCAGCGGCTCGCCGTTCATCGACACCGCGAGCATCGCGTCGCGGCCGTCGGTGAGGGCCTCGACCGGCGAACCGATGGTCATGCCGTCGATGCTCGTGGACAGCAGCATGTCCGCGTCGGCCTGCACACCCACCTCGTCGAGGATGTCCTTGATGGGGAACCCGATCCAGGTCGCGTTGCCGGCGAGCGGTCCGCCGACCTCGTTGGACACGCACGTCAGCGTCACGACGCGCTCGATCGGAGTGCGAGCCATGAGGTCGTCCCAGCTCAGCGTCATCTCGCGGTCGACCTTGCCGTGGATCTTGAGCTGCCACTCGGCGGTGGTCAGCTGCGGGACCTGCAGAGCGGTGTCGATGCGGTAGAAGGTGTTGTTCGGCGTGACGAAGGTGGTCGCGCCCTCGACACCGATGTCGGTACCGGCCGGAATGGCAGCGGCTTTCTCGCCGGCCGCGACCGTGGGGAGGCGGAAGTTCTTGATGTCGTCGGCGACGCCGGCGACACGATCGCCGAGGTACCGGCCGACCGTGCCGGCTGCGACGGCCACCGCGGCGGCAGCGCCGAACAGGACGAGGAACTTGCGACGCGGCATGAACCCGTCGACCGTGCCCGCCGGCACCTCGAGCGCTCGCGTGAGGGCTTGCAGGACCGCGATGCCCAGGACGACGCCCACCACGGTGGGGATGACATCACTGAGCGAGGACGTCGGCCGCTGCAGCACCGCGTAGACGCCGACGGCACCGAGCACCAGCAGGATCACCGATCCGATGGGACGGGACGGGCGCTCGAGCAGGCCGGCGATGGCGGCGATGATCGCGATGCCGATGGACATGCCGACGAACAGGGCGGCCTTGTCGTTGGTGCCGAAGGTGTCGATCGCGAACTCGCGGGCGAACGCGGGCGTGCGGTCCACGGTGGTGGAGCCGACGGCGAAGAACGGTGACGACGCCGAGCTGAAGAGGAGCGAGAGGATCTCGCCCACGCCGAGCACGACGCCGGCGGCGACCACTCCGCTGAGCATGCGTGCGAAGGGGTGGACGCGCGTACGCGCGGAGTCACCCGAGGTCTGGCGTTCGGTGGTCGTCGTGGTCATGACTGCTATTCGTCACGATGGCAGTGTCGGCTTGCTCCGGTGGGCGTGTTGACGAGCCACAACGAGCGAGGCGCGCCCGTGAGGAGTTCTCACGGGCGCGCCTCGGGTGGGTCGGACGAGTGTCAGCCGCCGTAGATGTCGGCCACCTCGGTGGCGTGCGACTCCAGGATGACGTTGCGCTTGAGCTTCATGGTCGGCGTCAGTTCTCCCGACTCGATCGTGAAGTCACCGGGCAGGATCGTGTACTTCTTGATCTGCTCGGCCTTGGAGACCTTCGAGTTGGCCGTGTCGACGGCCTTGTCGATCTCGGCGATCAGGTCGGCGTTGGTCGTCAGATCACTCGCGGACGTGCTCTTGTCGAGACCGTGACGCTCGAGCCAGCCGGGCAGAGCCTCGGGATCCAGCGTGATGAGCGCCCCGATGAACGGCTTGGCGTCGCCCACGACGAGGCATTGGCTGACCAGCGGGTGCGACCGGATGGAGTCCTCGAGGCCGGCGGGCGCGACGTTCTTGCCACCTGCCGTCACGATGATCTCCTTCTTGCGACCGGTGATCGAGAGGAAGCCCTCGTCGTCGAGCGAGCCGAGGTCACCGGTGTGGAACCAGCCGTCGCGGATCGATTCCTCGGTGGCCTTCTCGTTGTGCCAGTACCCCGAGAACACGACGGGACCCTTCACCAGGATCTCGCCGTCCTCCGCGATCTTCACGGCGTGTCCCGCGAGCGGGCGGCCGACGGAACCGATGCGCTGCTTGTCGGTGGTGTTGACCGTGACGGCGGCGCTGGTCTCGGTGAGTCCGTAGCCTTCACGCACCGGAACGCCGATGCCGCGGAAGAAGTGGCCCAGTCGAGCGCCGAGGGGGCCGCCGCCGGACAGCGCACTGGTGCACCGTCCACCGAGCGCGGCGCGGAGCTTCGAGTAGACCAGCTTGTCGAACAGGGTGTGCTTCGCCTTGAGCACCAGGCCGGCGCCGCCCTTGTCCTGCGCGATGCTCCACTCGATCGCGACGTCCGCAGCCTGATCGAAGATCTTGCCCTTGCCGCCGTCGTGCGCCTTCTGCTTGGCCGAGTTGTAGACCTTCTCGAACACGCGGGGGACCGAGAGGATGAAGTCGGGCTGGAACTCGGCGAACTGCTCGACGAGCGTCGTGGTGTCGGACGTGTGCGCCACCGTGACCTTGGCCTCGAAGGCGCCGAACGACACCGCGCGAGCGAACACGTGCGCCATCGGGAGGAACAGCAGGGTGCGCTTGCCCTCGGTCATCTGGTCGTGCAGCGCCACCTGGGTGGCCGTCGTCTCGGCGTAGAAGTTCGAGTGCGTGAGCTGGACACCCTTCGGGCGGCCGGTGGTCCCCGAGGTGTAGATGAGCGTGGCGGCCGACGACGCGGACACCTGCTGACGACGGGCGTGCAGATCGTCGTCGGACACGGAGGCGCCGCGGGTGGTGAGCTCGTCGATCGCACCGCCGTCGAAGCTCAGCGTCTCGCGGAGATCCGCGGCGCTGTCGGTGACGTCCTTCATGCGGGTGAGGTGTTCGGAGGTCTCGACCACGAAGAGCTTGGTCGCGGAGTCCTCGAGGATCCACTGCGCCTGATCGGCTGCGGACGTCTCGTAGATGGACACGGTGCAGCCACCGGCGGTCCAGATCGCGTAGTCGAGCACGACCCACTCGTAGCGGGTGCCGGCCATGATGGCGACGCGGTCACCGAACTCGATGCCGGAGGCCATGAGGCCCTTGGCCACGCCCGCGACCTCGTCGGCGAACGTGCGCGCCGTGACGTCCTTCCACGAGCCGCCGACTCGCCGTTGGAACGCCACCCACTCCGGGGTCTCGCTCGCGTAGCGGAACACGGTGTCGGCCATCGAGACGTCGTCCGGGATCGTGTAGGACGCGGGTACCGAGTATTCGTGCACGGTGTCTGTACCTTCCAGTAGCAGCAGGTTTGTTGTGTATTGGATCACATGAAGCGATGCTGCGGTGATCGTAGTGCCGTATCCGCTTTGTCCTGTTCGAACAGTTGTCGTTCTGCAGGTGGTCGCTGGACTAGACTCTGGTGCACATGAGCACTTCCGAGTCGGAAACGGTGTCCACCGACACCCCCTCGTTCGTCGATCTCGGTATCGACGAGCGTGTGCTGAAAGCCCTCGCGGACGTCGGGTACGAGACGCCGTCGCCCATTCAGGCAGCCACCATCCCGCCGTTGATGGCCGGGAACGACGTCGTCGGCCTCGCGCAGACAGGCACCGGCAAGACCGCCGCGTTCGCCGTGCCGATCCTCTCGCGCCTCGACGTCGCCAACCGGGTGCCGCAGGCGCTGGTTCTCGCGCCCACCCGCGAGCTGGCCATCCAGGTGGCCGAGGCGTTCGGCAAGTACGCCACCCACATCGAGGGCCTGCACATCCTGCCCATCTACGGCGGGCAGGCGTACGGCATCCAGCTCTCCGGTCTGCGGCGCGGCGCCCACATCGTCGTCGGCACGCCCGGTCGCGTCATCGACCACCTCGAGAAGGGCACGCTGGACCTGTCGCACCTCGAGTACCTCGTGCTCGACGAGGCCGACGAGATGCTGAAGATGGGATTCCAGGAGGACGTCGAGCGCATCCTCGCGGACACCCCCGAGTACAAGCAGGTGGCGCTGTTCTCGGCCACCATGCCGTCGGCGATCCGCAAGATCTCGCAGCAGTACCTGCACGATCCGGTCGAGATCACGGTGAAGACGAAGACGTCCACCGCCCCCAACATCACGCAGCGGTACGTGCAGGTGGCGCATCAGCGCAAGCTCGACGCGTTGACGCGGATCTTCGAGGTCGAGGACTTCGAGGCGATGATCATCTTCGTCCGCACCAAGCAGGCCACGGAGGAGCTCGCCGAGAAGTTGCGGGCGCGGGGCTACTCGGCCGCCGCCATCAACGGTGACATCGTTCAGGCGCAGCGCGAGCGGACCATCGGTCAGCTCAAGAACGGTGCGCTCGACGTGCTCGTCGCCACCGACGTCGCGGCCCGCGGTCTCGACGTCGAGCGGATCTCGCACGTCGTCAACTACGACATCCCGCACGACACCGAGTCGTACGTGCACCGCATCGGGCGGACCGGTCGCGCCGGGCGCGCGGGCGAAGCGCTGCTGTTCGTCGCGCCGCGGGAGCGTCATCTGCTCAAGGCCATCGAGAAGGCGACGCGGCAGCCGATCACCGAGATGCAGCTGCCGAGCGTCGACGACGTCAACGCGCAGCGCGTGGCCAAGTTCGCCGACTCCATCACCCAGTCGCTGTCCTCGACGTCGCTCGGGCTGTTCCGTCGACTCATCGAGGACTACGAGCGCGAGCACGACGTGCCGCTCGCGGACATCGCCGCGGCGCTGGCGACGCAGTCGCGGGACGGCGACGCGTTCCTCATGTCGCCCGAGCCGCCGCCCCCGCCGCGGGAGAAGCGCGAGCGCCCCGAGCGCAAGTTCGACGATCGGGACGCACCGCCGTTGCGCAAGTCTCGCAAGGGCGATCAGGATCTGGCGGTGTACCGGATCAGCGTCGGCAAGCGGCACAAGGTGGCGCCCGGTGCCATCGTCGGTGCCATCGCCAACGAGGGCGGGCTGCGGCGCAGCGACTTCGGGCACATCAGCATCCGGCCGGATCACAGCCTGGTCGAGCTCCCGGCGGATCTCGCGGACGAGACGTTGGAAGCGTTGCGCCGCACCAGGATCAGCGGCGTGCTCATTCAGCTGCAGCGCGACGGCGGACCGCCGCGCGGCAAGCACTGACAGCAGCGCACCCCCGCGAGATTCTCGCGGGGGTGCGATGCGTCAGCTCTTCTGCAACGCCGAGGGATGCGCGTCGGTGTCGACGCCCGGAACCCCGCGGCCGCGGATCGACGCGCCCGCCGTCTCGGCGACGAAGAACAGCGCGATGAGGCCGACGACGCAGGCGCCCATCATGTAGAACGCCGGGACGAGATCGTTGCCGGTCCGTTCGACGAGCCACTCGTTGGCCGCCGGCGCCGTCCCGCCGAACAACGAGGTCGACACGTTGTAGGCGATGGCGAAGCCGGCGAACCGGACGTGCGTCGGGAACATGGCCGGGAACGTCGCCGAGATGGTCGAGAGCTGCAGGACGTAGAGCAGGCCCAGCACGGTGAACGCGACGATGGCCCAGCCGAAGTTGACCGTCATCAGCATGTACATCGGGATCGCGAAGATCAGCAGTCCGACCATCGAGACGAGCCACAGTGGCTTGCGGCCCACCTTGTCCGACAGTGCTCCGGCGAACGGAATGACGAGCATCATGGCGAACTGCCCGATGACGACGAGGAACAGCGACGACGTGCTCGACAGGCCGATCCGGCTCTCCAGATAGGTCGGCATGTAGCTCAGCAGGGTGTAGTTGCAGACGTTGAGCGCGACGACGAGGCCCATCAGCGTGAGGATCGGTCGCCAGTAGGTGGCGATCAGTTCGCGGAACTGGGTGGACGTCTTGTGCTCCACCGCGTCCTCGTTCTCGAGTTCACGGAACACCGGGGTGTCCTCGAGCTTGGACCGCATGTAGAGCCCGATGAGCGCCAGCGGCCCGGCGACGAAGAACGGCAAGCGCCAGCCCCACGTGTCCATGAACGCGTCGGTGGAGAGCAGGTCGACGGCCAGCACCACGAGGGCGCCGAGGGAGAAGCCGCCGAGTGTGCCGAACTCGAGGAAGCTGCCGTAGAAGCCGCGCTTGCGGTCGGGGGAGTACTCGGCCATGAAGGTGGCTGCGCCGCCGTACTCACCGCCGGTGGAGAAGCCCTGGATCATGCGCAGGATCACCAGCAGAACCGGTGCCCAGAAGCCGATCGAGGCGTAACTCGGGATGACACCGATGAGGAAGGTCGCGGTGCCCATCAGGATGATGGTCAGTGCGAGGACGTGCTTGCGGCCGAGACGGTCCCCCAGTGGTCCCCAGACGAGGCCGCCGAGCGGCCGCACGAGGAAGGACACCGCGAAGATGCCCAGCGTCAGCAGGGTGGCGGACTCGAGGTCGTCCGGGAAGAACGCGCGGGAGATGTACGTGGCCGTGTAGGCGTACACGCCGTAGTCGAACCACTCGGTCGCGTTGCCCATCGCCGAGGCGCCGATCGCGCGCCGGAGAACCCCGGGCGGAGCGTCCTTCAGCGCCGGTGTCGGGTTGTCGACAGAACCTGATTCGGAAGTACTCACTCACCCAGACCTACCGAAGTAGTGGCCGAACCTCAGCATCGAGAGGGGCGATCGGTCTCTTCGTTATCGAGTCGTTACGGCGCCCGGGCCGCCGCGACAGTGGCCGTTCGGCACCGAAAACCACCTCTCACCTGGCCCTCGCACGGACCGTCGTCGTCGGTGTCGCGGCGCGGGAGCGGCGGCATCCGATCTCGGGCACTGCTGGCAGCGTCGGCGCCGTCCGCGCAGGCATGACTGCTGCCTCGGCGCTGCTCGTCTTTCCACTGCTCAGCTAGGTTGTGGACGGATAGATTGTGGTCGGACAGGTCGTGGTTCGGGGGACACGCTCACGCGCGGTGGTCGAGGAGGACGAGTCGATGGTGTCGACGCCCGTTCCCCCACGAGTGACCGCTGCGGCGCTGGACCGATCGCGCCTCGGTGGGCCCGTCCGGTCGCCGGGGCGCTACCTGGCGGCGTCGTTCACGGTGGCCGCCGTGGTACTGGCCGTCTACCTGATCGTGCCCGCATCGATCCGGACCGGCGTCTTCGCGGTGGGCGCCATCGGCTGCATGGTCGTGGTCCTGGTCGGCCTGCGGCGCAACAGCCCGACCGACACGTACGCCTGGCGGTGCATGCTCGGCGCGGCGACGTCCTTCCTGGTGGGCCTCTCCGCGCGGAGCGTGCGCGCGGACCTGCCGTCGGCGATCCGGCTGCTGCCGGAGGTGCTGGTGTTGCTCGGCTACCTGCTGCTCGTTTTGGGCATCGTGGGCTGGTCGCGGCGAGGGGGAAACTCGCGGCCCACCCCGACCATCATCGACGCGGTCCTGGTCACGCTGGGCATGACGTTCGTGTCCTGGGTGCTGCTGGTGGCTCCGGTCCTCTCGACCACGCGCGACGTGCCGTCCGTGGTGCTCAACGGGCTGTTCCCCGCGATCGACGCCGGCCTGTTCACGATGGCGTTCTTCCTGCTGTTGTCGAAGAGCCGCTTCAACGTGTCCCTGGTTCTCCTCGTCGCCGCACTGCTCGTCACCATCGTCGGCGATCTCGGCTACGCGATCGCGACGGCCCGCTCGGTCGCCCCGCCCGCGGTCGTCCTCGACGCGATGTATCTGCTCGCGTTCGTCCTGCTGGCCGCCGCGTCGCTGCACCCGTCGATGGCGTGGGTGGGCCGCGCGGGAGGTGTGACGGCCGCGCTCACCCGGCAGCGGATGACGGTGTCCGTCGCGCTCGTCGCCACCTGCGCCGCGCTGCCGCTCGTCGGCGACGCGGTGGGGACCGCGGACGTGGTGGTCCGCTCGACCTTCCTGGCCGTGATCCTGGTGGGAATGTTCGTCCGCGGCGAGCGGGCGCTGAGCCGGGTGCAGCGCAGCGAGGACAAGGCCCGCCACGACGCCACTCACGATTCGCTCACCGGTCTCCCCGATCGGTCCATGCTCGAGTCGATCCTGGAACGTGCCGCGCGGAGGCCGTCCTCGTCGGCGTCGGCCACCACGGTGCTGTTCGCGGACCTCGACAACTTCAAGGTCGTCAACGACTCGTACGGCCACCGCGCGGGCGACGAGCTCATCCAGGCGGCGGCGCAGCGCATCCGGCGCGTGGTCTCCGCCGACGAGGACGTGGTGCGGTACGCCGGCGACGAGTTCGTGGTGGTGGCGCACTGTGATCGCGCCCGCGCCGAGGAACTCGCGGAACTGCTCCTGGCCGCGTTCGCGGAACCGTTCGAGTTGAGTGTGGCGTCGCTGTACGTGAGCGTCAGCATCGGCATCGCGACGTCCTGCGGTCCCGCCGGGCTCGCGGACGATCTGGTCCGCGAGGCCGACACGGCGATGTACGACGCCAAGTTCCGCGGGCCGGCGGCCTACGCGTTCTTCGACGAGTCCCTGCGCACCGCGGCGACCCGGTCGGTCGAGCTGGGCAGCGCGCTGCGCGGCGCGGTCGCGCGCGGGGAGATGGCGGTGCACTACCAACCCATCGTGTCGCTGCGGACCCACGACGTGCTGGTCTACGAGGCCCTGGTGCGGTGGAAGCATCGCGGCCGCTGGGTCGGGCCGGACGAGTTCATCCCGGTCGCCGAGGCCACCAACATGATCTCCGAGATCGGGACCTGGGTACTCGACACGGCTCTGGGCGATCTGGTGCGACTGCGGGCGGCGGGAGCGCCGCGCATGTCGATGTCGGTGAACCTCTCCGTGCTGCAGCTGCGTGACGAGCGGCTCCCGGACGTCGTCGCGGACCTGCTGGCGTCGCACGGTCTGGACGGGTCGGTGCTCGGGCTCGAGGTGACCGAGAGTGCCCTCATCGCCGATCCGGTGGTGGCCAATCGGGTCCTCGCACGTCTCGCCGAGCAGGACATCGTGCTGGTGCTCGACGACTTCGGGATGGGGTACTCCTCGCTCGGTCGCCTACGAGATCTGCCCATCACCGTCATCAAGATCGACAAGTCGTTCATCGACCGCGTCCCGGTCGACGACGCGTCGGTGTCCATCGTGACGGCCATCGAGGCCATGGCCACCGCGCTGACCATGCGCACCGTCGCCGAGGGCGTGGAGACGACGGAGCAGGAGCGCATCGTCACCGAACTCGGCTGCACGTACGCACAGGGGTACCTCTACGGGCGCCCCGCGCCCGTGGAGACGTTCCTCTCCTGACGCGTCAGCGGAGCCGTCGGCCGTGGCGGACCGGGATCGAGTTGACGGTGCGGACCGACCAGCCGTCGTCGTCGCGGACGACGACGCTCACGCCGGCGTTCGCGATGCGCGGCGCAGGGTGGCCGGTGATGGACCTCAGCACGGCCCGGATGATGCCGCCGTGTGCCACGGCGACGAGGGACCTGCCGGGGTTCTCGTCGGCCAGCAGGTCGAGTCGACGACGCCCCCGCTCGGCGAGCGCCTCGTGCGACTCGGCGCCCGGGTAGTCACCGTCGGGCCAGTACGCCCACGCCTCGTAGCCGGTCATGCCCTCGGCACGTCCGAAGCGACGTTCCATCAGGTCCTCGTGGTCGGCCGAGCGGGTGAGCCCGATGACGTGGCCGATGATGTCGGCGGTCTCCGACGCCCGCGAGAGCGGCGAGCTGACGAGGGTGTCCCACGAGTCGTCGGCCAGCGCGGCGGCCGCGGTCCGGGCCTGGCTGCGCCCGATGTCGTTGAGCGGGATGTCGGAGGAGCCCTGCAGACGCCCCTCGACGTTCCAGTCGGTCTCGCCGTGGCGCACGAGGGCCACTCGGACAGAGGTGCTCCGCGCCCGGGAGTCGAGGTGATCGGTCATGGTCGGGCCCAGAATATCGGTCGACGGCACCCCTGTCCGAGCCTGGTTACCGGAGAGTACGGTGCTAGAGATCAGCGAAGGACTTCGAAAGGTCACAGATGAACCTGGCACTCACCGATGAGGAAGCTGCGTTCCGCGACGAGATGCGAACTTTCTTCCGTACCGAGATCCCTGCCGATATCCGCGAGCGCAACGCGGCAGGCGAGGAACTCGAGCGCGAGGACATGATCACGACGCTGCAGATCCTGAACAAGCACGGCATGGCGAGCCCGCACTGGCCCGTCGAATGGGGTGGCAAGGACTGGACCCCGATGCAGCACCACATCTGGTTGGACGAGCTGCAGCTCGCGTCGGTGCCCGAGCCCCTGGCCTTCAACATCTCGATGGTGGGGCCCGTCATCGCGACCTTCGGCAGCGAGGAGCAGAAGCAGAAGTTCCTCCCGCCCACGCAGAACCTCGACATCTGGTGGTGCCAGGGCTTCTCCGAGCCCGAGGCGGGATCGGACCTCGCGTCGCTGCGCACGGTCGCTCTGCGCGACGGTGACGAGTACGTCATCAACGGTCAGAAGACGTGGACCACGCTCGGCCAGTACGCCGATTGGATCTTCGTGCTGGCGCGCACCAACCCGGACGCGCCGAAGAAGCAGGCCGGTATCTCGTTCATCCTGGTCGACCTGAAGACCCCCGGCATCACCGTGCGCCCGATCAAGCTGATCGACGGCGGCCACGAGGTCAACGAGGTCTGGTTCGAGGACGTCCGCGTCCCCGTCGAGAACCTCGTCGGCGAGGAGAACGCCGGCTGGACCTACGCCAAGTTCCTGCTGAGCAACGAGCGCACCGGCATCACGCGACTCGGCTTCACCAAGACCAAGCTGGCGCAGGCCAAGGCGCTCGCGGCCGAGACCACGGTCGGGACCGGCACGCTGCTCGACGATCCGGTCTTCGCCGCTCGGTTCGCCGAGCTCGAGAACCAGGTGCTCGCACTCGAGCTCACCCAGCTGCGCATCGTCTCCAGCTACGTCTCCGGCAAGGAGAACCCGGCGTCGTCGGTGCTCAAGCTCCGGGGCAGCGAGCTGCAGCAGCTGGCCACCGAGATCCTCACCGACGTGGCGGGACCGGACTCGCTCCCGTTCGCGGCCGGAGAGGACTCGCCGACACCGGTCTGGGCGCAGCGTGCGACCCCGACCTACCTGAACTTCCGCAAGACATCCATCTACGGCGGCTCGAACGAGGTGCAGCGCACCATCATCGCGTCCGGCATTCTCGGTCTCTAGGAGCGCACGACATGCAGTTCGAACTGGACGAAGAACAGAAGCTGCTGCGCGACACGGTGCGTGACGTGCTCGCCCGCAGTTACGACAACGAGAAGCGCAAGGCAGCGGTGGAGAGCGAGCGCGGCTGGACCGAATCGGTCTGGAAGCAGTTCGCCGAGCTGGGCCTGCTCGGCCTCAGTTTCGCCGAGGACGACGGCGGCATGGACGCCGGACCGGTCGAGACCTTCGCGGTCATGACCGAGATCGGTCGCCGCCTCGCACCCGAGCCGCTGCTGGACTGCGTGCTGATTCCGGGTGGTCTCATCACCGAGGTCGGATCGACCGATCAGCGTCAGCGCATCCTGCCGGGCGTCGCGGAGGGGCAGACCCTTCTCGCATTCGCGCATTCCGAGCCGGGCACCCGCTGGCCGGCGGCCGAGGTGTCGACGTCGGCCACCGAGGACCTGCGTGAAGGCCGGAGGCCGGCCGGATCGGGTGGCTCGTGGGCACTCTCGGGTGTGAAGAACCCTGTGCTGCACGGTGACTGCGCCGATCACTTCGTGATCAGCGCGGCGCTGCCCGGCGGCGGCGTGGGCCTGTTCCTGGTCGCGGCCGATGCCGAGGGACTCACGCGCAAGACCTACCGCACCCACGACGGACTGCGCGGCGCGTCGCTCGAGCTGTCGGACGTCGCGGGCGAACCGCTCGGTGACGGCGGCGACGCCAGTGCCGCCATCGTGGCGTCCAACGTCCGTGCGCAGGCGGCTCTCGCTGCCGAGGCGCTCGGTGCGATGGAGGAGTCGCTGCGACTCACCACGGAGTACCTGAAGCAGCGCAAGCAGTTCGGTGTGCCGCTCGCCAAGTTCCAGGCACTGACGTTCCGCGCTGCGGACATGTACGTGCAGCTCGAACTGGCACGCAGCATGGCGCTCTACGCGACGATGTCGCTGGCCGACGGATCTCCGGATCCCACGGTCGCGTCGCGAGCGAAGCTGCAGATCGGACGCTCCGCCCGGCAGATCGGCCAGGAGTCGATCCAGCTGCACGGCGGAATCGGTGTGACGGACGAATACCCTGTGGGACATTACTTCTCGCGTCTCACGGCCATCGAGCACACGCTCGGCGGGGTCGACGATCACCTCCGGGTGATCACGTCGTCGCTGAAGGATCACGAGATGCTCGGCGTCTCCTAGCACCGCCTCGACGAAGGCCGGTCGCCCGCGTGGTGACCGGCCTTCGTCCTGTTCGGGGTCAGCCGACCAGGTTGATCAGCGGGGTCCCGTCGGCGAGATGCCGGATGTTGGCGACGATGTCGCGGCAGCGGCCCTCGAACGTTCGGCGCGTGATGCCGGACGAGTGCGGCGTCATCAGCACGTTCGGCAGGCTTCCGAACGGGAGTGCACTCGGCTCGCCTCGCCCGTCCGGGCCGGGGTAGCTGTACCAGACGTCGATGGCCGCGGCGCCGAGCTCGCCGGTCGCCAGCGCGTCGTGTAGCGGCCGCTCCTGCACCAGCGGCCCGCGGCCGACGTTGATCAGGACTCCCGCCGGCCCCAGCGCGCGGAGCTCGTCCGCGCCGATCATGCCGGTCGTCGCCGCGGAGAGAGGTGCCGAGACGACGACGATGTCCGACTCCGCCATCAGCCGCGGAAGTTCCGTGGCATCGCCGGCCCAGTCCAGGCCGTGAGCGGCCACGTCGACGGCTCCGCGTCCGGTCACGGCGGCGCCGAGGCAGCCGAGGGTGCGCAGCAGCGACCACGAGCGCTGCCCGATGTGGCCGAAGCCGACGAGGCCCACGCGGGCGCCCGCTGTCGCGGACGGCTGGGGCAGCGTGTCGTCGTACACCGAGGTCGACCAGACACTCTGTCGCAGTGCGTGATCCTGCGTCAGGAAGCCACGCCGCAACAGCACCGCAGACGCGAGCACGTACTCCGCGATGGAGTCCTCGTGGTGGAACGTGTTGGCCAGCAGTGTGGTCGATGGAAGGGCCGCACGGGCGACGTTGTCGACGCCGGCTCCCGCGACCTGGACGAGTCGCAGGCCCCGGCCCGCCTGCGCCATGGCCTCGGTGACCCGGCCCCCGACATGGACGTCCGCATCGGCGAGGTCGGCGACGAGCGCGTCCTCGTCGAAGCGTTCGTGCCACGACACGACGGTGCCGTCCGGCATCCCCGCCTCGACGGCGTCCCGATGCGGGAGGAGGTTGCGGTCCGCGACGACGACCTTCATGCGCGCTGCAGGCAGGGGCGCTTGCTGTCGAAGGTCCAGTTCGGCACCAGGTACTGCATGCCGACCGCATCGTCGCGGGCCCCGAGGCCCTCGCGCTGGTACAGCTCGTGTGCGGCCTCGACGCGCTCCATGTCGAGGGTCACTCCGAGACCCGGCACGTCGGGGACGGTGAGGTACCCGTCCACGATGGGGAACGGATTCGTCGTGATGCGCTGCCCGTCCTGCCAGATCCAGTGCGTGTCGATGGCGGTGATCTCACCGGGAGCGGCAGCTGCGACGTGCGTGAACATGGCGAGCGAGACGTCGAAGTGGTTGTTGGAGTGCGATCCCCACGTAAGACCCCAGGCGTCGCACAGCTGCGCGACGCGGACCGATCCGTTCATCGTCCAGAAATGGGGATCCGCGAGCGGGATGTCGACGGCGCCGGATCGAATGGTGTGTCCCATCTCGCGCCAGTCGGTGGCGATCATGTTGGTGGCGGTGGGCAGGCCGGTCGCGCGCTTGAACTCGGCCATCACCTCGCGCCCGGAGAATCCGCCCTCGGGTCCGACCGGGTCCTCCGCGTAGGCGAGCACGTCGCGCAGACCACGGCAGGTCTCGATCGCGTCCTTCAGGAGCCACCCGCCGTTGGGATCCAGGGTGATCCGCGCAGAGGGGAATCGTTCCGCGAGCGCACGGACCGCGTCGGCCTCCTGCGCTGCGGGGAGTACGCCGCCCTTGAGCTTGAAGTCCTGGAAGCCGTACCTGGCGTGCGCCGCTTCCGCGAGTGCGACCACGGCGTCGGGAGTCAGTGCCTCCTCGTGGCGCAGACGGGACCAGGCGTCGGCGGAACTGCCCTCGTCCGAGGGTGCGCGGTACGCGAGATCCGTCTTGTTCCGGTCGCCGAGGAAGAAGAGATACCCGAGCGCCTGCACTCGGTCGCGCTGGCGGCCGTCGCCGAGCAGGGCCGCGACGCTCACACCCAGGTGCTGGCCGAGCAGATCGAGCAGTGCGCTCTCGACGGCCGTCACGGCGTGTACGGCGATCCGCAGATCGAAGGTCTGGGCGCCGCGTCCGCCGGAGTCGCGGTCCGCGAACGCGCGGCGCATCGCGTTGAGCACGGCGTGGTAGTTGCCGACCGAGGCGTTCTCGACGAGGACGCGGGCGTCCTCCAGGCAGCGGCGGATGGGCTCGCCACCCGGCACCTCGCCCACACCGGTGCGCCCGTCGGAGTCGGTCAGCACGACCAGGTTCCGGGTGAAGAACGGTGCATGGGCGCCGCTGAGATTCAGCAGCATGCTGTCGTGGCCGGCGACGGGAACGACGCGCATCGCGGTGACGACGGGCGTGGCATAGGAGGTTCGGACCTCGGTGACGGTGCTCACGTCGACGAGCCTAGGGCGGGTGATTCATTCCCGTCCAACACCATTTGTGGATGCAGCTATGCAGGGTGAGTATCGATCGAGTGCGCCGGCGCCGAGTGCGCCGGCGCCGAGTGCGCACATCTGCCATGAAGCGCACACCCCGTCCAGCCGGCTGTAGCGGGTGTGCGCTCACCAGAGGGTGTGTGCGCTCCCGGAAGCGCCAGCGCTGCACCCACCGCAACCGCACACCTCACACCACCGCATCGACCAGCAGCACGAGCGCACCACCCGCCGAGACGACGATGGACACCCATCGCAGCCGACGACGGTCGAGTACGCGGTTCACCCAGCGCGAGGCCACGTACCCGAGTGCGACGACGGGCAGGAGCAGGGCGCCGGTCGCCAGGGAGTGCGCGTCGAGGGAGCCGGTGACCCCCAGCGCGGCGAGCGACATCAGGGAGCCGATCAGGAAGAAGCCGCTCATGGTGCTGCGCAACGCGGCGCCGCTGCTGCCGCTCCAGATCAGCGCCATGGGTGGCCCGCCGATGGAGGTGGCGGTGCCGAGCAGTCCGGACGCGGCGCCCGCGGTCATGAGCGATCCGCGTCGCGGTGTCGGCGACCAGCCGATCGCCGTGGCCACGACGCCGAACAGCACCACTGCGCCGAGCATGATGGAGACTCCCCGCTCGGGCAGCACGACGAGCAGCGCGGCGCCGGCGATCACGCCGGGCACCCGTCCCACCAGTGCCCAGCCGGCCCCGCGCACGTCGATGCTCGTGCGCTCCCGCACCACCACCAGCGCGGTGAGCGCGGTGGCGAGCAGGATGATCGTGCCGGGCACCATCCGCGGATCGATGATGGCCAGGACGGGCGCCGCGACCATCCCCATCCCGAAGCCGATGGACGACTGGAGACACGACGCCGTGAAGATCGCGACGCCCACGACCAGCCATTCGAGGCCCGTCACGCGAGCACGGTCATACGGCCACGGCGTCCGATCTCGGGTGGTGGCACTCGGCGATGTGCAGGTTCCCGAGACGCCCGACCGACGGGGGGATACCCGTGGCGCAGACGTCCGTCGCGTGCGCGCAGCGCGTGCGGAAACGGCAGCCCGACGGCGGGTTCAGAGGCGACGGGACCTCTCCCTCCAGGAGGATGCGCGAACGCCGGGTCGAGGGATCCAGCGTCGGGGCTGCCGACATCAGTGCCTCGGTGTACGGGTGCGTGGGGTGGTCGAAGACGTCGTCGGTCGGACCGGTCTCGATGATCCGGCCGAGGTACATGACGGCGACCCGGTCGGCGACGTGGCGCACCACCGACAGATCGTGCGAGATGAAGACGTAGCTGATGCCGAGCTCCTTCTGCAGATCCGAGAGCAGGTTCAGCACCTGCGCCTGGACCGACAGGTCGAGAGCCGAGACGGGCTCGTCGCACACCACGACACTCGGGTCGAGTGCCAGGGCCCGCGCGATGCCGAGACGCTGGCGCTGACCACCGGAGAACTCCTGCGGGTAGCGGTGCTCGTCGCTGGGGCGCAGACCGACGAGGTGCAGCAGCTCCCGGACGCGGGCGGCGCGGTCGCGCTTGGTCTTGTACATCGTGCGATGCGTGTGCCACGGCTCCGAGATTATCTCCGCCGCCGACATCCTCGAGTTGAGCGATCCGTACGGGTCCTGGAAGACCATCTGGATCCGACGACGCCACGCCAGCAGTTCCTTGCCCTTCAGGCCGAACGGATCGACGCCGTCCCACGACACGGTGCCCGTGTCGGGTCGTTCGAGCATCATCAGCGTGCGCGCGAGTGTGGACTTGCCGCAGCCGGACTCACCGACGAGGCCGAGGGTCTCGCCGCGTCGCAGCTCGAGGTCGATGCCGTCGAGTGCCCGCAGTTTCTTGTGGCCGCCGCTGCCGGCGGCGACGTCGAACGTCTTGGAGACTCCACGGACCTGGAGCAACGGTGCGCCCTGCGTGGCCGCGGCCTCACTCGCCACTGTCGTCGTAACGGACACCGGACACCTCCTCGGGGAAATGGCATGCGGTCGCACGGCTGGTGCCGGCGACACTGCGGAGTTCGGGGCGCTGCGCGACGCAGACGGCGCGCGCGATGGGGCATCGGGCCTGGTACACGCATCCCGGCGGGATGGAGTGCAGATCCGGCGGGGTGCCGCCGATGGACTTCAGGTGCTCGCCGCGCACGGTGGCGACGGGGACCGAGTCGAGCAGTCCCTTCGTGTACGGATGCTGCGGTGAGCCGAACACCTCGGCGACGGGTCCCGTCTCGACGACGGTGCCGGCGTACATGACGGCGACGTCGTCGGCTTCCTCCGCGACCAGCGCGAGGTCGTGCGTGATGAGGATGACGGCCATGTCGTGCTCGGTGCGCAGGTCGCGCAGCAACGACATGATCTGCGCCTGCACGGTGACGTCGAGAGCGGTGGTGGGCTCGTCCGCCAGCAGCACGGTGGGCCCCAGGGCGACGGCCATCGCGATGAGCAGGCGCTGACGCATACCGCCCGAGAACTGGTGCGGGTAGGAGTCTGCGCGCGACTCGGGCTCCGGGATGCCCACCCGCTCCATCAGCGAGATCGCTTCGACACGTGCAGCTTTCGCCGACATGCCGCGGTGGATGCGGAACGGTTCCGCCAACTGTGTGCCCACGGTGTAGACGGGGTTCAGTGCCGTCAGCGCGTCCTGGAAGACGATGGCGAGCTCGGTGGCGGCGATGCGGCGTCGAGTCCTGGAGTTCGCCGTCACCAGATCGGTGTCGCCGAGCATGACGGTGCCGTCGACGATGTCGGCGATCGGCTCGAGCAACCCGACGAGGGCCTGGGCCGTCATGGACTTGCCGCAGCCGGATTCGCCCAGCAGTGCGAGTGTGCGGCCGCGCTTCGCGCTGAACGACACTCCGTCGACGGCACGCACGGTGCCCGACGGGGTGCGGATCTCGACGGTCAGACCGTCGACCTCGAGCGCGGTGCGGGCGAGAGCGGGAGCACTCATCGACGTGCCTTTCTCTTCGAACGCGGGAGGGTGAGGCGCCAGCGCTGCGCCGGGTCGGTGGCGATGCGGGCCCACGCGGCCAGCACGGTCGCGGACACGGTGGTGATGACGATCGCGAGTCCGGGGAAGAACGACAGCCACCAGGCGCTCTGCAGGTAGGTGCGGCCCTGGGACACCATGAGGCCCCAGCTGATGTCGGGTGGCTGGATCCCGATGCCGAGGAAGCTGAGCGACGACTCGGCCAGCATGACGAAGCAGAAGTCGAGCGTGGCGACGGTCAGCAACGTGGGCAGCAGAATCGGCACCACGTGGCGACGGATCACCGCGCCGCTGCCGGCGCCGAACGTGCGGGCCGCGTCGACGAAGACTCGCGATCGGAGTTCCGCGCTCTCGGCGCGGGCCGTGCGGAGGTAGATCGGGATGCGGGTGATGGTCAGGATCAGCACGATGTTCGCGGCGCTGGGGGAGAAGACGTACAGCACGACGACGGCCATCAGCAA
Source organism: Rhodococcus sp. BP-160 (assembly GCF_019836205.1). Taxonomy (NCBI): domain Bacteria; kingdom Bacillati; phylum Actinomycetota; class Actinomycetes; order Mycobacteriales; family Nocardiaceae; genus Rhodococcus; species Rhodococcus sp. BP-160. The sequence goes on along the minus strand of NZ_JABUEK010000003.1, from coordinate 14,634 downwards.
CGACGGGAAGCTCATGATGACGTCGGCGACGCGCATGGCGGCGGTCTCGCGCCAGCCGCGGTGGTAACCGGCCCACATGCCGATGATCGAGCCGATGATGCCGGACAGGATGACTGCGGGGATCGCGACCGACAGCGTGGTCCGGCTGGCGAGGATCAGGCGGGCGAGCATGCTGCGGCCGAGCGGATCGGTGCCGAGGATGTTCATGACGCCGGTGTCGAGGGAGAACGGTGCCAGGTTGGATCGATCGAGGTCCTGACGGGTGGCGGCGTCGCCGACCAGCATGGGACCGAAGATCGCGGTGAGGAAGACGAGCACCAGGATGCTCGCCGCGATGGTGGCGACGCGGTCCCGCAGCAGCAGACGCCACAGCGGCATGGAGGTCGTGCGCGAGGGCGCCGCGGACGCGGCGTCCGGGGTGGGCGGCAGCACCGGGGGAACCGGAACGCCCGAGCTGTCCTTGCTTGCTTCGAGTGTCATGGGTGTACCTCTCAGACCTTGGCCTTGTCGCGAACCCGTGCGTCGAGCAGCGCGTAGCACGCGTCGATCACGATGTTCAGAACGAAGATGCTCACGGCCGTCAGGAGGACGGCTGCTTGGAGGACGGCGAAGTCGCGCTGCAGGATCGCGTCGATCATCAACTTGCCGATGCCGGGCCACCCGAAGATGGCCTCGACCACGACGGCGCCGTTCACCAGGCCGACGGTGAGGTCGCCGGCGACGGTCAGCGCGGGTGCCGCGGCGTTGCGCAGCGCATGGTGGGTGACGACGCGCAGATCGCCGGCACCCTTGCTGCGAGCGAGGCGGACGTACGGGGCGGAGAGGGCGGAGACCATCGCGCCGCGGACCACCTGGGTGAGCACGCCGAGCGGACGGATGAGCAGTGTCGCGATGGGGAGCACCCATGCGACGGCGCCCCCGGTGCCGGAGGTCGGCAGGACACCGAGCACCACGGCGAAGATCCAGACGCCGGTGATGGCGAACCAGAAGTCGGGGATGCTCGCGGCCGTCATGGACAGCAGGCTCGAGAACCGGTCGGCGAGAGAGTTGGGACGGTACGCGGCCCAGCAGCCGATGACGATCGAACCGATCACGGCGAGGAGCATCGTGACGAACGCGAGCTGCAGGGTGGCGGGGAAGGCGCGCAACGCCATGGTGGACGCGGCTTCGCCCGTCCGGAGCGACTCACCGAAGTCGAGGTGCAGCACGCCGCCGAAGTAGTCGACCATCTGTGTCCACACGGACTGGTCGAAGCCGTTCTGGGCGGCGAACGCCTCGCGCTGGGCGGGTGTCGCCGACTCGGGAAGGTAGAGGCTGGTCGGATCACCGGTCAGACGAGCGAGGAAGAAGACGCCGATGAGGACGACCAGAAGTGGGACGAGGCTGGTGTAGACGCGGCGTCGCAGAAAGGCGAACATGGCGGTCACTCCCTTCCGGAGGAGGGGCTGGTCGGCCTCTCGATCGAGGTGGGCTGCTGGTCGGGGTCGTGATCAGTCGGTCGCATCGGAACTCCGGGTCATCTCGGCCAGTCGCATCTCGTCGACGGTGGCGGAATCGGGGGTGTAGTCGATGCGCGGGTCCTTGGCCAACACACCGTTCATGTGCGCGATGTACGCCATCTGCGTGATCTCCTCGGGTTCACGGGCGAAGAGATCGGCGAACGCGGTCTGTCGCTCCTCGTCGGTCAGCGATTCGGCCTCGTCGATCCCCTCGTCGAAGTCGGTTGTGCCGTAGGAGCTCTGGAAGCCGTCGCTGCGCATGTACTGATCCATCGTGAACGCGGCGTCGCCGGCCTGATTGCCGTGCTGGATCACCAGCAGGTAGGGCCCGACGTTCGGGAACGGCCGTTCCTGGAACTCGGCGGTGGCCGCCGTGTCCTTCATCTCGATCTTCACGTTCAGGCCGATGCCGGCCAGCGCGTTCTGGATGACCTCGACGGTCTCGTTGATCTTCGGGAACTGCCCGGTGCGGCCGATGAGGCGGATCTCGGTGTCGACGGGAACACCGTCGGCGCGAGCCTCGTCGATGAGGGCCTTGCCCTTCTCCATGTCGTACGGCCACGGGGTGAGCTCGTCGTTGTAGCCGACGACGCCGTCCGCGATGAGTTGCGCAGCGGGCGCTCCCATTCCGCGGAACAGAGCCTTGACGATGCCCGCACGGTTGATGGCGTAGTTGATCGCCTCGCGCACGCGCTGATCGTCGAGTGGCGGTGTGGTGGCCTGCATCCGCAAGGCGGTGGTCTCGTTGTTCGGGAAGGCGACACCGAGGTCGCCGGCTCCGTCCTCGGGGCCGAGGCCGGTCGCGATGTCCGCCTCGCCGTTGGTGACCATGGCGGCGCGGACGCTGCCCTCGGTACGCCACTGGTAGACGGCCCGCGTGAATTCCGGTGCGTCGCCCCAGTAGGTGTCGTTGCGCACCAGGGAGAGTCGCTGGCCGTAGTCCCACGAGTCGATGCGGTACGGGCCGGTACCGATCGGCTCGCGGGTCCGCTCGGCGCTACCGACCTCGCTCTTGACCATCTCGATGAACGAGAGCCGAAGCGGCAGAATCGGATCGGGAGTCGGCGAGGCGACGGTCAACGTCGTCGGATCCACGGCGCGGACGGTGAGGTCGTCGTCGCCGAAGACGTATCCCTCGACGTTGCAGGCCAGATCGGAGTTCACGGCGCGATCGACCGACACGGCGGCGTCCTCGGCGTCGAACGGTGTGCCGTCGCTGAAGGTGACGTCGTCGCGCAGGCGGATCGTCCACTCGGTGTCCGACGTGCGCTCCCACGACGTGGCGAGCTTCGGTTCGAGGTCACCCGTGGTGGGGTCACGCTCGATCATGGGTTCGGTGATGTTGGACCGCGTGACCACGCCGATGGCCGTCAGCGAGACATCGCACGGCTCCAGGGTCGGTGGTTCCTGCGGCAGCACGATCCGGACGGTGTCGGGACTCGCGGCGTCTCCGCTGTCCGAGTTCGCGACGGTGCATCCGGTGAGGAGTGCGGACGCGGCGATCACCGACACCAGGGATGTGGCGCGGGTGGATCTCATGGATTCCTCCAAGCTGAGGGGGCTTCACCGGGTGCGAGGTGTCGGGGCTGACGACGCACGCCGAGTGGAGCCGATGGACCGCCTGTGACGGTAGACACACGGTAGGAGTGGGGGGAGTGACCGTCAACAGGCGATCGGCCGGGAAATCGCAGTTCGGGGCCGATTTCGGGCTCGCCGTGACGGCGTCGAGCGGTCCGCATCACACTGCCGAGGCTCTGACCTGCTGCGTCACGAGAAGACACGATATCAATACCGGAAGAGTATGGATCCATGCTAATTGCGTGTTGGACCGGTATTCGTCGGCCGACATACGATCACCCCAGAGGATGGCCGTCGCTCCCGGTGGCCGTCGCACGGTGAAGGAGGCGGCATGACCGACGGTGGAACGCCGAGCTCGAACGGATCGGCATCGAGTCCCGATGAGGCGCAGCGATTTTCGCGCGTTCTCCGGGTCGGCGGACTCAAGCCTTCGCTCATGGAGACACTCGAGGCCGGCGGCGCGCTGGTGCTGCCGGACGACGATCGCGACGATGTGCTCGGCCGGCACGCCGACGAGATCGTCGCCGTCGTGACGTCCGGCCGTGTCGGCGTCAAGGCGGACCTCATGGACCGCCTGCCCGCGCTGCGCGCGATCGTCCACTTCGGAGTCGGGTACGACGGCACCGATGCCGAGGAGGCCCGCCGCCGCGGGATCGGTGTCAGCAACACTCCGGACGTCCTCACCGACGCCGTCGCCGACACCGCCCTCGGGCTGCTCATCGACACCCTCCGCGGCTTCTCCGCCGCCGACCGCTACGTGCGCGCGGGCGAGTGGACCACCAAGCCCATGCCGCCGTTGGCGCGGCAGGTCAGCGGATCTCGGGTCGGCATCCTCGGTCTCGGGCGCATCGGCGGCGCCATCGCGCACCGCCTCGAGGCCTTCGGCTGCACCATCGGCTACCACAACCGCAACGTCGTCGAGTCGAGTCCGTACCGGTACCACTCGTCTCCGCGGGAACTCGCTGCGGCAGTGGACGTTCTGGTCGTGGCCGCAGCCGGCGGACCGGAGACGCAGCAGCTCGTCGACAGGGAGACGCTGGACGCACTGGGGCCGGACGGCTTCCTGATCAACGTGGCTCGCGGCAGCGTCGTGGACGAGGACGCCCTCGTCGAGGCGCTGCAGAGCGGACGGTTGGCCGGCGCCGGGCTCGACGTCTTCGCCCACGAACCCGAGGTGCCGGACGCGCTTCGCGCCCTCGACACCGTGGTGCTGCTTCCCCACGTCGGGAGTGCCACGGTGCAGACTCGCGCCGCGATGGAAGCACTCACCCTCGAGAACCTGAACTCGTTCCTCGCCGACGGCACGCTCGTGACGCCGGTCTTCCAGCCCGATCAGAAGGAGACCCGATGAGCGTCGTCGTGGGATACGCGGACACCGTCGAGGATCGCAACGCACTGTCGTTCGCGTTCCGCGAGGCCAAGATGCGCGGTACCGACGTCACCGTCGTGGTCGACGGTGATCGCAGTGCGGTCGACGAGCTGATCATGGCTGCCCGCACCGACTCCGGCGCCGACGGCGTGGCGGCGCGGGTGGCGGAGCCGGTACCCGGCCGCTCGCACGCCGACAACCTCGTCGACATGTCCTACGAGCCGGATGTCGAGCTCCTCGTCATCGGCGTGCGTCGCCGCTCACCCGTCGGAAAGCTGTTGCTCGGCAGCCTGTCTCAGCGTGTCCTACTCGACGCACACTGCCCGGTCGTGGCCGTCAAGCCGCCGGTCGAGGTCGCGCACTAGTTCGCGGACGCAGCAACCGCCGGCCGTGATCTCACTGCAGTGAGGTCACGGCCTTCACGTCCGTCAGCACACGGTGCAGGGCGGGGTTGGCGGCGTCGTGACGCCACGCGGCGTTCAGTCGCACAGGTTCCTCGGTGCTGGAACGGATCTCGCGGAACACGACGCCCTCGGTGTGCATCGTGCGTGCCGAGGCCGGCACCAGTGCGCAGCCCAGGCCGGAGCTCACGAGCATCAGCATGGTGTGCACCTGCGTCACGTACTGCACGTATCGAGGCGTGACCCCGGCGACGGTGAAGGTGCTGATGAGGAGTTCGTGGAAGTAGCGGGCATCCACCGGCGAGTACATGATCACGGGTTGATCGTCGAAGTGCGTCACGCTGAGACGCTCCACGTCGAGGAGTTCGTGCCCCTCGGGAAGCGCAGCGACGAGTGCCTCGCGGTGGATGGGCCGCGTCAGGATTCCCGGTCGCGTGACGGTGGGACGGACCAGACCGAGATCCAGTTCCCCGCTCGCCAGGGCGTCGATCTGAATCGACGACACCATCTCCCGCAGCACCAGTTCGACGTCCGGGAGAGCCGCGCGCACGTCCGAGAGCAGCCGAGGCAGGACGGCGTGCGCGGACGCCGCGGTGAAGCCGATGACGACGGTGCCCAGATCACCGGCGGGGACGCGCTTGACGGTCAGTGCGGCGCTCTCGGCCAAGCGGACTATCCGGCGGGCGTCGGGCAGGAACGCCACGCCGGCGGCCGTGAGGGTCACCGAGCGTGACGTCCGGTCGATCAGCTGCACGCCCAGTTCACTCTCGAGCTGTTGGATCTGCCTGCTGAGCGGGGGCTGGGTCATGTGGAGCCGCTCTGCGGCTCGGCCGAAGTGCAGCTCCTCCGCGACGGCGATGAAGCACGTCAGGCGCGAGAGCGAGAACATCGGCTCAAGATAGCCGACCGTGTGAACGGCCGGTCACCATCGCGGCGAGGAGTTGACGAAGTCGGGTTCGAGACTCTGGCGGTAGCCGGTGTCGTCACGGTCCCTGATCCCGCAGTCGAGGTACTGCTGGTGCAGCCTCGCCAGCGCGTCCTCGTCGAGTTCGACGCCCAGCCCCGGTCCCGTGGGTACCGCGACGGCGCCGTTCTCGATACGCAGAACGCCCGGGACCACGACGTCCTCGGTCTTCCACGGCCAGTGTGTGTCGCAGGCGTACGTGAGATTCGGCGTGGCGCCGGCGAGGTGCACCATCGCGGCGAGCGAGATGCCGAGATGGGAGTTCGAGTGCATCGACAGGCCGAGTCCGAAGGTGTCGCAGATGCCGGCGAGCAGCCGTGAGCGTTGCAGTCCACCCCAGTAGTGGTGATCGGACAGCACGACCCCGACCGAGTCGCGTCGGACCGACGGCTCGAGCTGATCGAACGCCACGACACACATGTTGGTCGCCAGCGGCATGGCGGCCTTGCGGGCCACCTCCGACATTCCGTCCAGGCCCGGTGTGGGGTCCTCGAGATACTCGACGACACCGGTCAGGGCCGACGCGACCTCGAGGGACGTGTCGACGGTCCACGCCGCGTTGGGATCCAGCCGCAGTGGGAGATCGGGAAACGCCTCGCGCAGCGCGTGCATCGCGGCGATCTCCTGCTCGGGTGGGAACACCCCGCCCTTGAGCTTGATCGCGCCGAAGCCGTACCGGTCGATCATCCGTCGGGCCTGCGCGACGATGCCCTCGGGATCGAGCGCGGCACCCCACTCGTCGTCCGCGGAGCCGGGGTGCCCGGCCCACTTGTAGAAGAGATAGGCACTGAACGGTACGGCCGTGCGCACCAGGCCACCGAGAAGATCGGAGACGGGCCGCCCGAGTCTCTTGCCCTGGATGTCGAGGCACGCCACCTCGAACGGCGAGTACACCCGATCGGTGGTGCTGGCCGTCGTGATCATGCCGGCCACCCCGTCACCACCCGTCACCGTCAGGCCACCCAGGCACTCGTCCACGACGGCGCGCAGCGCGTGGAGTGCGAAGACGTCCACCCCGACCATGGCCTCGGCAGCAGCGTTCAGGCGAACGAGATGCGCGGTGTCGGCGTAGGTCTCGCCCAGACCCACGGCGCCGTCGTCGGTCCGGATCTGCACGATCGCGCGCAGAGCGAACGGCTGATGGACTCCGACGGTGTTGAGCAGCGGCGGGTCGGCGAAGGCGACGGGGGTGACGGTGACGGAGGTGATGCGGCTGCTCACGAGTGCACGGCCTCCTTGGTGACCGAGTCGGCTGCGAGGGAGTCGGCGAGCACGGCGCGGCCGGCTGCGATGATCGCAGTGAGGGCCTCCACGTCCGCGGGGGCGGCGTCGATCAGCGGTGCCCGAACGGGGCCGGCGGCAACACCTTCGAGGGTGACGCCCGCCTTGATCAGGGAGACGGCGTAGCCGGGTACCGAGTCGCGCAGACGCACGAGTGGGTGGAAGAACTCGCGCAGCAGGGCGTCGGTGAGCGTGACGTCGTCGTTCTCGAGCGAGGTGTAGAACGCCAGGGCCAGCTCCGGGGCGAAGGCGAACGTGGCCGACGAGTAGAGCGTGACGCCGATGGCGCGGTAGGCCTGCTGCGAGACCTCGGCCGTGGGCAGTCCGTTGAAGAACTGGAACGCCTTGCCGGTGGGCGCCAGGGAGTCCTCGACCGCACGCACGATACGCGAGACGCGATCCAGATCGCCTGTGCCGTCCTTGAATCCGACGACAGTGGGGAAGTGGGCGACCTCGACGGCGGACGCCTCGTCGTAGCGCGCGTTGCCGCGGTTGTAGACGATCACCGGCAGGTCGGTGACGGAGGTGACCTCGCGGGTGTACTCGACCAGGCCGGCCTGCGGCATGGTCACCAGGTAGGGCGGGAGCAGCAGGATGCCGTCGGCACCGTTGTCACGAGCGGATCGGGCGAAGATCTTCGCCTGGGCCACCGAACCACCCGCGCCCGCGTAGACCGGGACGCGGCCGGCGACGGTACGCACCGCGGTGGCGACGATCTCGCCGAACTCGACGGCTTCGAGAGCGTGGAACTCACCGGTGCCGCAGGCGATGAAGACACCGCCGGGGCCCGCGTCGACACCCTTCGCGATGTGCTCGGCGAGAAGTGCGTGGTCCACCTCGCCGGAGTCGGTGAAGGGGGTGACAGGGAAGAAGAGGACGCCGTCGAGCATGAGATCTCCTGGTGTACGAGGGTGTGGTGCGGGAAGGCCGGAGGCCGGCCGGTGTGGTGCGGGAGGGTGGAATCAGTCGCGGGAGAGTTGGCCGTCGACACGCCGCCAGATGCCGTCGGGGTTGCCGTCGGCGATGGCGCTGGGGAGCAGCGCGGCGGGAACGTCCTGGTACGCGACAGGGCGCAGGAACCGCTCGATGGCGAGCGAGCCGACCGATGTCGAGCGTGAGTCGGACGTCGCCGGGTAAGGGCCGCCGTGGACCATCGCGTGGCCCACCTCGACGCCCGTGGGCCACCCGTCGAAGAGGATGCGTCCGGCCTTCAGCTCGAGGACGCGGAGCAGGCGTCCGGCGTCGGCGTGATCGGCGGCGTCGGCGTGGATCGTCGCGGTGAGCTGACCTTCGAGAGCGCGGGCCACGGCGGCGACCTGCTCGGCCGAGGTGCAGCGGACGACGAGCGCGGATGCGCCGAACACTTCGGCCTGCAACACGTCTCGGTCGAGGAACGTCGCGGCGTCGGTGCTGAAGAGTGCCGCGCGGCCGGCGTTGGGTGCGTCGGTGACGGTGCCGCGGGCGACCTCGTCTGCGGCGGCGCTCAGCGCGTCGACACCCTTGCCGTAGCTGTCGGCGATGTTCGGCGTCAGCATGGTGGTCGGGGTGCTGGCCGCGACGGCGTCCGCAGCGGCCGCGACGAAGGCGTCGAGTTCCGGTCCGTCCTGCGCGATGACGAGGCCGGGATTGGTGCAGAACTGTCCGGAGCCGAGCGTCAGGGAGGCGACGAAGGCGCGGCCCAGATCTGCGGCCCGCGTCTCGAGGGCGTGCGGGAACAGGAACACCGGGTTGATGGAGCTCATCTCGGCGTACACCGGGATCGGTTCCGGTCGACCGGCTGCGGCGCGTACCAGAGCGGTTCCGCCGGAACGGGATCCGGTGAAGCCGACGGCCTTGACGCGCGGGTCGGTGACCAGAGCGGTGCCGATGGTGCGGCCGTCGCCGTAGACGAGCGAGAACACTCCTGCCGGCATGCCGGTCGACGCGGCGGCCTCGGTGATCGCGCGGCCGACGTATTCGGACGTACCCGGGTGGGCGTCGTGGGCCTTGACGATGACGGGGCATCCGGCGGCGAGTGCCGATGCGGTGTCGCCGCCGCCGACGGAGAAGGCGAGCGGGAAGTTGCTGGCGCCGAACACGACCACCGGTCCGAGTGAGACCGTGCGCTGGCGGATGTCGGCGCGGGGAAGGGGTGCGCGATCCGGCTGTGCGGGGTCGATGCGGGCACCGTTCCAGCTGCCCTCGCGGAGCACCGAGGCGAACAGGCGGAGCTGTCCGCTGGTGCGGCCGACCTCACCGGTGATCCGACCGACGGGCAGGCCGGACTCGGCCACCGCGCGCTCGATGAGCGTCTCGCCCAGCGCCTCGATGTTGTCGGCGATGGCGTCGAGGAAGTCGGCGCGCGCCTCGGACGTGGTGGAGCGGTAGGCGTCGAAGGCCTCGTCCGCCGCCGCGCAGGCCGCGTCGACGTCGGCCATCGTGCCGTGCCGGTAGGCGGGCTCGAGATCCGCGCCGGTGGACGGATCGATGCCGTGGACGGTCGTGCCGGTGCCGGGGACGGTGGACCCGGCGATGATCAGCTCCCCGGTCAGAGGAGCGGTCGTCGTCACCGTTGCAGTCATCAGTGCATCAGCCCTTCTCGCAGTGCGTGGTTGTACACACGACGCTAAGGCGCCGTGTCATACAAGTCCAAGTCAAAATTGCACTGCAGCGATGCACTGTCGGTATCGACAGGGGTGACGCCTCGGTTCCCGCGGGCGTTGTGTGTTCCCGTGGTGGTTGCAGCGGCCGCGGGAACACGGAACGTCAGCGGGAGCGCACTCGCACGGCGACCGTGCCCACGAGAACGACGACTGCCGCCGTCGCGGCAGTCCACCCGACGGTGGTGTTCAGGACCTCGCCGGACAGGCGCCCCTGCGCGACCCACCCGAGTCCCCACGCGAGAGACAGTGCGGGCGCGATCCGTCCGGCGGAGACGGTGGCCAGGAACAGTCCGACGAGCGCCGCGACGACGAGAACGAGAACGGCCCACAGGGTGGCCGCCGACTCGACGCCCGTCGACGCGAGCCATGCGCTGACGTTCGCGACCGTCGCGATAGCCACCCATCCAAGGTAGAGGCCCATCGTCCCGTCGGTGATCACCGTGTCGACGGCGGTGGTCCGCGGAGCCGCGATCAGCCGCGCGAGCACGAACGCCAGGCTCGCGAGCAGCGCGACGATCACGACGACGCTCAGCAGTACCTGCCCGAACTGCACCACGGTGATCCACGCGGCATTGAGCAGCATCGTCACGGCGATGGGTACGCGGAGTGCTCGTTGCCGCTCGGACCGGCGCTGGGCGGGCAGAGCCTGCCACACCGCGTAGGCGATCAGTCCGAGGTAGATGACCGACCAGATGGAGAATGCGGGCCCCGCCGGTGCGACCAGGGTGGCGGTTGCGCTGAGGGCGCCGTCGGCTGCTTCGGCGATCGGTGTGCCGACCACGGCGCCCGAGCCCAGGAATCCACCGACGACGGCGATGATCGCGCTGACGACGACCAGGAGAACCTGGCCCGACGATGCGGGCTCGGTGCGCTGCCGAGGTGTGGCCGTGTCATGGGTCATGGGAGTCCTTCGAGCGAGTGGATGGTGGCCGTGGAGTGCCCGAAACCGCGATCCGAGAAACAGGGTGAAAGATTTGTGTGACCCACCATTCCAGTATCGGCATCCGGGATTGGCCGAAATTGCCCACTGGAACCGCTCTTACGCAATGGCGCAGTAATGGCTGATAATGGCTGGCTGGGGCCATTTCGCCGGGCCGCGCATGGTGTAACTTCCCGGGCGCGAACGGTTTTGAGATACGTCCCAAAGAGCTTCCCGGATCCCCCATCCGCTTTGGGACATGTAACGAATGGGTAATCAGCTAGCGAAGCAATGGTTGAACCGCGCCGACCTCCGGCGTGGAGGACACGACGGAAGTGAACCCCATGAACAAGACCACGAAGGGTGCCCTCGCTGCGGGTGCCGCCGGTATCCTCCTGCTCGGTGGCGCGGGAAGCTACGCGCTGTGGAGTGACGCCGAGACCGTCCAGGGCGGCACCATCACGGCGGGCAACCTGGACATCTCGCCGGTCGCCGCAGGTGTATGGACCGACGTCTCGCCGGGACCGGTCAAGACGCCGGGCCCCCTCGACATCACCACGTTCCGGATGGTTCCGGGCGACGTCCTCCAGTACAAGGCGCAGTACCGAGTACTCGCGGACGGCGAGAATCTTCGTGCGACCATCGCCGCGGATGCTCAGAGCATCCAGCGCACTGGCGAACTGACCCCGACGAACACCCCGGTGTCGTTGGTCAGCACGTACAACGGCACCCCCCTCGTCAACAACCAGATCACGGAGGCGGACAACAACCGCCTCGTCGATGTCACGGTGACCGTCACGTTCGTCGAGACGACGCCGAATCAGGTGGGAACCGAGGACTCGGTGAACCTGTCCGCCTTTCGGATCAACCTGCAGCAGGCCGCCCGCACGACTGCTCCCTGACGCGCCGATCTGCCTGATTCCGAACACCCATCCAGCGAGGTGAACTGACGTGCCGCGGAGAATGTGGCTCGGGGCGGCGGTCGTGGGGGCCGCCGCCCTGGTGTTCGGCTCGGTGCAGAGCACCGGGGCGCTCTGGCGTGACGACGTGACGGTGGCCGGTGCGACCGTTCGGACCGGAACGTTGTCACTGGCCACCGGATCGCCGTCCGGGTCGGACTACGTGTTCAGCGAACTGACCAAGAACCCGGTGGCTCTGAACGAGGCGGTGCAGGCGCCGCTGGTGATCACCAACACCGGTGACACCCCGCTACGCTTCCGGTTGTCCGCTGCGGGCCCGGCCGTCTCCACGGCGAACGCCGCCGCGACGGTGTCCCTCGCCGGCGCGGTGCTGTCGTCTGGCGCCACGTGCTCCGCGACCACTCCGATGGGGACGGCCTTCGGAACCTTCACGACGTCCGCTCCGACCACCGCGGTTGCCCCGTTGTGGCAGAGCCTTGCCAAGGGTGCGAGTCAGACCTGGTGTATCAGAACGACTCTCACTCAGGTCACGTCGACCAGCGCGGTGGCCTACACCCACCGCTTCGCCTTCGCAGTGGAGCAGACACGATGACGACACACGAGGACGCGACCGAGCGCCGCACCGGTCCGTTGTGGTGGATCGGCACCGTTCTGTCCTGGGTGCTGCTGATCGGCGTGGTGGGTGTACTTCTGGCCGCCGTGGTCGTGCCGAAGTTTGCCGGGGCGCAGCCGTACACGATCCTCACCCAGTCGATGGAACCCACCTACCCTCCAGGCACCCTCGTCGTCGTCAAGCCCAGCGAGCAACTGAGCGTCGGATCATCGATCACGTACCAGATCCGCTCGGGCGAGCCCGACGTCGTGACACACCGCATCATCGCGACCGGTCTGGACAAGGACGGCGCTCGGGTCTACACCACTCAGGGCGACAACAATCCGCAGCCCGACCCGGATGTCGTGCAGCCGGGCCAGATTCGCGGCGCAGTCTGGTATGCCATCCCGTACCTCGGCTACGTCAACAACTGGCTCACCGGTCAGACGCGCACCCTCGTCGTGGGTGCCGGCGCTGCACTGCTGTTCCTCTACGCCGCAGCACAGTTCGTCTCGGCAGCGCGGGACCGACGACGTACGGGTAGGCACGCGTCGTGACGTTCTCGGTGAGCACCGCCACCAGCGTACGTCTGCGAGCGATCCTGGCGTCCGGCCTGGTGTTCGGCCTCGGCACCGTCGGGACCCTCGCCGCGTGGTCGACGTCCTCGACGACGACGTCCGGCCAGTTCCTCACAGGGTCGGTCGACATCACCGTCAACGGAACAGAGGGCGCACCTACGCCCGCCACGATCACCCTGCCCGCGGGAAACATCCTGCCCGGCAGGTCGACTGCGGCGCTGGTCAACGTCCGGAATGCTGGAACCCTCCCGTTCACCTATATACCGACGGCGACAACGGCTGAGGGCGGTCTCGGAGCCAACCTGACCACCACGGTGAGAGCGGGAGCTACTACCGGAACCACCGCGGGAGCCACGGTCACCTCCACTACGAGCGGCCTCACCTGCACTGGCGGGAACTCGTCGGTCCTGGGCACGTCCCGCCCGATTGCCGTAGGCGCGACGGAGCCCTTCTGTGTTCAATTCGACCTGGCGAGCGGCACACCCAACAACTTTCAGGGTGTCAGTAGCAACGTCACGTTCACCTTCGCCGCGACGGGGGTGGCAAGTGGCTGACAACGCCGACATGTCCGACACGTCCGCACCCGACACATCGGACGCAGGCCGACGATTCGCCGACCGCACACTCACCGTGGCCGCTGTGCTCGGCGCCCTCTGCATCGTGTTCGCGGTCTGCGCCTCCGTGTTCTCGTTGACACCCTTGGTCTTCCGATCGGGCTCGATGGAACCGTCGATTCCAACCGGATCGCTGGCGCTCGCGCGGGAGACTCCCGCGGTGGAGGTTCAGGTCGGAGATGTGGTCAGCGTGCTGCGATCCGACGGATCCCGCATCACTCACCGCGTGGACCGCGTCGACTTCGCCGAGGGGGAGACCGCCGTCCTGATCCTGAAGGGTGACGCCAACTCCACACCGGACGCCGATCCGTACATCCTGTCCACGGTCGATCGGGTTGTCGCGCACGTGCCGTACGCGGGCTACGCGGCGTCCTGGTTGTCCACTCCGTTCGCGTGGGTCGTCGGTGGTCTCGCCGCGGCGGCTCTGCTGTACGTCGTTGTACGGCCGACGAGCCTCCGTCGGGAGACAAGTTCCGGTCGGGAGTTGCCCGCCCCTGCCGGTCGACACCGAGTCCACTCCGGAGTCGCGACCGTGCTGGTCGCGGTGGTGGTGATTCCCGGGTTCGCTGCGACTCAGCGAACCGAGGCCGCACTGCAGGACACTGCGCGGGCGAGCGCGGTTCCAGCGGCGGCGACGCTGCTTCCGCCCGCATCGCTCAGATGCGACAACGTGAACTCGAACTCAGTGAGGTTGACGTTCCCCAAGCGTTCGTCCCCCGGGCCGGTCTTCGACTATCAGCTCTCGGTCGCAGGGATGACGCCGACTGCGCTACAGCCCAGCACCACGGATCCTGTGGTGTACGAACTCACCCGCGGATTTCTCGGGGGTCTTTTGACCGTCGGCAGCAGAACTGTGGATGTGAGAACGACTCTCGGTTCGTGGATTTCGCCGACTTTCGTACGTCAGACCGTCAACTACTCATTACTGTCCGGTCTCACGTGTGCGGCAAATGGGAGCGTTGCAACATCCTCCTCTGGGGCCGCCACATCGTTCGGCGCTGCCCGCGTCGCACCGACCTCGGCGGCACCCGACACCACGACCGCAGCATCGTCAGCGACCGCGACCACATCGGCCGCGCCGACCACTACGACAACCGCGCCCCCGGTCACCTCGACCACCACCACGACCGTCGCCCCGGCTCCGACCACCACACCTCCTGTGACGACGACGACAGCCCCGCCGCCGCCCCCGGCACCGCCGGGACGCCCGCGCGGTGCCGGCGCACCTGCCGGTGGCGGCTTCCGTGGTCGTCCCGGTGGCGGTGGCCGTCCCGGCC